>NZ_JAEIJE010000001.1:0-810287 GCF_016772095.1 Comamonas sp. NyZ500
GTACCGCCGGGACTGGGGCCCGCATTGACGGCATCGCGGCCGAAGCTATAGGTTGCGCCGACCGTCAGGCCCGAGAAGGTGCCCTTGTAGGAGATCGCATTGTCGGCACGTGCATTGGGAAAGTAGTTGTCCAGACTGGCCATGCTGTGCAGACTCGGACCGATCACGTCAGCGTCGAGTACGGACCAGAACAGCATGGTGTACTGACGGCCCAGCCCCAGCGATCCCCAGGGGCCGTTGAGGCTGACGAAGGACTGGCGGCCGAAACCGCGACCGCCCTGATTGAGAGCTCCGCTGTCGGGGCCGATACCCATCTCCAGCGTGAAGGATGCGCTCAATCCGCCTCCCAGATCCTCGCGGCCGCGAAAGCCCAGGCGCGATGGAACGCTGCCCGCCAGATTGGGCATGCGTGTGAGGCTGGACTTGGTTGCGCCCACGTTGTTCATGGTTTCGACGGCCGTGTCCATGATGCCGTAAATCTGTACGGACGATTGTGCATGTGCCAATCCTCCCACCCCCAGAAGCGCAATGGCGCTCGCTACCTTCTTCAGCATGAATGTCTCCAATTTTTAATGTCGTTCAGTATTTTTTGCATGCGTGGCTTGATGTGATTGAGCTATTGAGTCGTGAGCCTCCTTGCTGGTCGGTGCAAAAAAAAGCAGTGCTTACTTGTGCAGAGACTGGAGCCATTCCCGGCATTCGGATGCAGCTGTGGCAGGCCACTCGACACAGATCGTCTTGTCCATCTGACGCACTTCTACGCGTATGACCTGGCCGGCGCGGCGTGTATTGCGGGCACCTCCGAAGATGCGGGCCCACCAGCCGGCTTCGCTGTATGTGTCCTGTGTCGAGGCTGTGATGGCTGCTTCCATCTGTCCCTGCGGTGCTGCGCTAGAGGAGATGGTCGATGCGGCGACAGGTTTGATCTCAGGGCTCGCAACAGCTTGCTTGGCCAATGAAGGCATGGTGGGCGCTGTCGAGGGGTAGGCGGAGGAATGTGGTGCTGCATCAACGATCAAGCCACCAGCCTCGATGCGAGCAGCCAGATTGCTGCCAAACTCTTCCCAGAGACGGTCGGCCTTGGTTTTCATGACCGACAGGCCGAAGGCGCCCAGGCGGCCCAGCACGTCGACATTGACCTTGATCCGTAGATCGGTGCCGCCGTTGGCAGCAGGCGTCAGGAACACTTCGCTGGTCTGCTTGAGCGAACTGGCCACCGAGGCATCCTCGCCGGTGCCTTCCACGCGCATGTATTCCGGAGCCTTCTGCTCGACGATCCTGGTCTTGAGCTTGAACTTGGCGCTGATGAAGGAAATCTTCTGGTGCATCTCCGCCACGTATTCCGTGGGGCTGATGACATCGATGGACTTCATCCCGGGCACGGCGCCGGCCATGATCTGGGGATTGAGGAGCAGATCCCAGACCTGCTGGGGAGGGGCTGAAACGGTCAGGGTTTTTTCAATTTCCATGATGCATCTCCTGTGCCGCATGCAGCACGGATTCGACGATTTGGGTGTAGCCGGTGCAACGGCAGAGATTGCCGCTGAGGCCGTGGCGCACTTCCTCGCAGCTGGGCTGGGGCGTGTTCTTGAGCAGGTCGCAGGAGGCCATGATGAAACCCGGCGTGCAGTAGCCGCATTGCAGGCCGCCGCACTGCATGAAGTTCTTCTGCAGGGGGTGCAGCTGCTCGTTGGCGGCCAGCCCTTCGATGGTGGTGATGCTGCACCCCTGAACCTGCACGGCCAGCATCAGACAGGATTTGATGACTTCACCGTCCAGCAGCACCGAGCAGGCGCCGCAGGTGCCGGTCTCGCAACCCCGCTTGGTGCCGGTCAGGTGCAGGTCGTCCCGCAGGAAATCCGATAGCAGTCGCCGTGACGCGACTTCGGCGCTGTGCGATTCGCCGTTGACCTGGCATTCGATGCGATGCGTGCTCATGCGGCAACTCCTTCATTGATATCGATTCCGAACAGCGTGGCCACCGTGCGGCGGGTCACCGTGCGCACCATGGCGCGGCGAAACTCGCTGCTGCCGCGCAGGTCGGAGACCGGCTGGATGTCCTCGGCCACGATGCTTGCGACCTCTGAAGCGAGATGCGCATTCACGGTCTTGCCGCGCAAGCAGTCTTCGGCACGGCGCAGCCTGGTGGGAATGGGCGTGGATGCGCCCACAGCCAGACGTGCCTGGTGACATATCTGCCCTTCTCTTTGCACGACCAGGGCCACGCTGACCAGGGGGCGGTGCTCTGCTGCCGTGCGCAGAAAGCGCGTGTATTCCCCCTGGGTGCCGGGCGCCTGCAGCGGCACCCGGATTTCCAGCAGTAGCTCATCGCTCTCCATGGCCGTGGTGTAGTAGTCGACCAGGAACTCTTCCATCGACAACACGCGTTCTCCGCGTGTGCTGCCCAGCACGACCGAGGCGTCGAGGGCCATCAGACAGCCGGGCGGGTCCGTGGATGGGTCGGCATAACAGAGATTGCCGCCAATCGTGCCCTGGTTGCGCACCTGTGGATTGGCCACCTGGGCAGCCATCCGGGCCAGCACCGGGGCATGCGCTTTCACGAGCTCGGAGCGAGCCACATCGATGTGGCGGCTCATGGCCCCGATACGCAGACCTTGGTGCGGATCGAAATCGATGCCATGCAGCCGGGGCAGCCTCGCCACCGAGATCAGGTGCGTGGGCGCAAGCATGCGTTGGCGCATGGCCAGCATCAGCGCCGACCCGCCCGCGATGATGCGTGCATCGTCACCGTACTCGGCAAGCATCTGGCTGGCCTCCGCAACCGAGCAGGGCTCCGCAAAATCAAATTCACGCATGGCTTGCTCCTTGCCGCTGCTTGTCGCGCAATGCAGCCAGCACTTTTTCCGGGGTGATGGGCAGATCGGTGATGCGCACGCCAATCGCGTCATAGACGGCGTTGGCTATGGCTGGCGCGCCGGGCAGGATGGCTGTTTCGCTGGCACCCTTGGCGCCATAGGGGCCGTTGGGATCGTTGGATTCCACAAGGCCGCCGCGCAGCATGGGAACCGCATCGGCGGTGGCCATGTTGTAGTCCGCGAAATTGCCGTTCGCCAGGCGCCCGCCCTCGTAGTGCAACTGCTCATACAGCGTCCAGCCTATGGCCTGAACGGTGGCGCCATTGGTCTGGCCGTGAATCGCAGTGGGGTTGAGCGCCTTGCCGCAGTCGTCGGCGACATAGCTGTCGATGACGCTGACCTGGCCGGTTTCGATATCCACTTCAACTTCAACGGCCTGGGCGGCGTAGGAGTAGGCAGCGGCGATATTGCCGTAGAGCTTGTCGTCATGCATGACGGTCTTGGGGTCCCAGGTCCCGGCGACCTGGATACCACCTCCACCATGGCGCCAGATATGCTGGCGCGCCAGCTCGGCCACGGTGCTGCGGCGTTCAGGCTCCGCGCTCACATAGACGGCACCGCCTTTCAGCGTCAGCGCGTCGTGCGATGCACCCAGGCGCTCGGCAGCCAGGCTCAGCAACTCTTTCCGCGCCTTGCGCGCGGCGATGATGGCCGCGTTGCCGCCCGACATGGTGACGCGTGAAGCCAGAGTGCCCACGGCCACCGGTGCGACATCGGTGTCGGGCGCAAGCACATGAATATCAGCCAGAGGCAGGTCCAGTTCATGGGCCACGATCTGGCTGAGCATGGTGCTCGCCCCCTGGCCCATATCGCATTCACCGCTGATGAGGAAGACTCGACCGTCCTCATTGATCTTGATGACCAGCGTCGATCCATCCCAGTTGCCGATGGTGCGGTTGCCGCTCACATGCATGGCCGCTGCCATGCCCACGCCGCGGCGCTTGATGCCGCTGGCCTTGACGCGTTGGCGTTTGCTTGCCCAACCTATGGCCTCGGTTGCCATGTCTATGCACTCCAGCAGTCCTGTGCTGCCGATATGCCAGCCGTGAATCGAGACATCACCGGCCTTGAGCGCGTTGATCTTGTGCACCTGCACCGGGTCCAGGCCCAGTTTCTCCGCCATGGTGTGGATATGGCTGTTGAGCGCAAACTGCATCTGGGTTCCGCCAAAGCCCCGGAAGGCACCGCGTGGCGGATTGTTGGTGTAGTACAGCGTTGCTTCAGAACGCACATTGGGATTGCGGTGCATGTTGTCGCTGCGCATGGCACTGACGTGCATCACATCACCGGCAAGGCCTGCATATGCACCGCATTCGGCAATGATGCGAACCTGCTTGGCGACAATGCTGCCGTCCTTGAGCATGCCCAGCTTGAGGGTGATGCGCTCGGGCACGCTGGCACATGCGGCCTGGAAGTCCTCCAGGCGGTTGTTGACCAGCCGCACCGGACGTCGGGTATGCAGAGCCAGCAGGCCGGCAAGCAACTGGTTGTCGTCCTCCACGATCTTGCCGCCGAAGCCACCTCCGGTCGCGGCCTGAATCACGCGCACGCGGGAAATGGGCAGACCAAGGGTCATGGCCACCTGCATGCGCACCAGATTCACTGCCTGGGTCGAGGTATAGAGCACAAGCCGGCCATCGGGGTCCAGCGAGGCCACCGTAGCCATGGGCTCCATATAGCCGGGGTATTGAGAATGCGTGGTGTAGGTGGCTTCGTGAATCAGATCCGCAGCGGCAAAACCTGCCTCCACGTCACCGCGCTCGAACTGGATATGGTGGCCCACATTGTTGCGCCCTGGATGGATGCCGAAGGCTTCCTCGTCCATGGCTTCCTCGGGCGTCAGAATGGCCGGCAGTTCTTCATATTCCACCCGAATCAGATCCAGCGCGTCGCGTGCGATCTCTTCGGAAACAGCGGCCACGGCGGCCACCTCTTCGCCGCAATAACGCACCACGCCTTTGGCCAGGACGGCGCGCTCCTTGTGATGCGCCCCCCAAAGATTGGCGGGCGCATCCTCGCCGGTCAGAACCGCCTTGACGCCAGGCAGCGCGCGCGCCTCGGTGGTGTCTATGCGAGCGATGCGCGCATGCGGGTAAGGGCTGCGCAGAACCTTGCCATGCAGCATGCCGGCAAGCTTGAGATCTCCTGCGTAGATGGCCCGACCAAGCACTTTGGCCTTGGCCGTCACCTGTGGAGTATCCATGCCCAGCGTGGATCGAGATGAAAGAGCAGATGTCATATCCGTACCTCGCAGCGGAAGGCCCCGGGTCGCTGCGGACCAGAGGCTTGTGCCACTTCAGTCATATAGAGGTCTGTTGGAATCGCCCAGGACTGGGCCTGAACGATTCATTGGTGTCACTCGGCCACGATGCCGAGTTCCTTGATGGCTTTGCCCATCACCATGTACTCGCGTTGATTGAGATCGCTGAGCACCTTGGGCGACCCGCCCGCAGGCAGGGCGCCGAAGACAGCCAGTTTTTCCACGACTTCGGGCTCACGCAAAATGGCATTGAGGTGCTCGTTGAGCAGATTGATTACCGCTGCCGGAGTCTTTTTCGGCGCGAAGAAGCCGTTCCAGGCGCTGACCACCACATCCTTGTAGCCCAGCTCGGTCAATGTCGGAACGGCAGGTGCCAGCGATGAGCGCTTGGTATCGCCGATGGCCAGCGCCACCAGCTTGCCGGAGTCCAGATACTGGCGCACAGGCCCGAAAGTGACCCAGGCAGTATCGACATGGCCGGCCACGACATCGGTCACCGAGGGGCCGACGCCGCGGTATGGAACATGGGACAACTTGACGCCAGCGGCCTTGTTCAGCCATTCGCCGGCGATGTGCATGGGTGAGCCGGCGCCGGGGCTGGCATAGGAGACGGTGGCGCCACTCTTGACCCGGGCAATCAGCTCGGGCAGGTTTTTGACACCGAGCTTGGGGCTCGTGACCAGCACCAGGGGCTGGGTGGCGGTGTTGATGATGGCTTCGTAGCCCTTGAGTACGTCGTAGGCTGCAGCGCCCGACAGCTTCATGACCAGGGGGGCGGTGGTGAAGGGGTTGGGAGTGAACAGCAATGTGTAGCCATCGGAGCGTGCACGCCCCACCATGCCGTTGCCTATCGCCCCGCCGGCACCCGGGCGGTTGTCGATCAGCACTGTCTGCTTGAGCCTGTGACTGAGCTTGTCGGCAAAGAGGCGGGCGATTGCATCGGTATCCCCGCCCGGCGGGTAGGACACGATCACCGTGATGGGCTTGCTGGGATAACTCTCTTCGGCAAGCACCGGCTGCGCAAGCAGCGTGCCGCAGGCAAGAGCGGTAAAGCAAAACTGGCGTCTATCAACTGACATGGTCGCCTCTCCTTGGGCCGTGGGTATAAATCTTGTGCGCAATCTTTTTGTTTCATTAATGAAACATTGAATCTGTAGAGAAACAATAAACGGAGTTATACGCTTATAGTTGATCGATCAAATTGCCGTTTTCACTATTGACATCTGAATTTGTTAATTCGGATGGAACAATGGCGCATGAACAAGAAAACATGCGAAACGCCCTGGTCGCAGCTCAATGCGCAAGGCGACGGACTGACGGTGGACGACTTCATCACCACCTTGATGAGCCAGGTGGGAAATGCTCTGCGGCGCACGATTACCGTGCCCTACGCCGAAAAGCACGATCTGACGGTCTCTGAGTGGCGCTTGCTGGCCTTGATTGCCCACTCGAAGCGGCTGGCCTTCTCGGATCTGGTCATTCAGTCCACCTCGGACAAGGCCTTGGTGAGCCGCGCTCTCAAGCGGCTGCAAGCCAAAGGCCTGGTGGATCTGCAGGGTGAAGGCAATACGCCGCGCAAGAAGATTTTTTGTCAGGTCACCGAACAGGGCGAGGCCCTGCATGCACAGGTCATGCCCTTGGCGCGTGCCAGCCAGGCTGCCGCCATTCGGGCATTGCCTGAAGATGAGCGCAATGCCATGTACAACGCGCTGATGCGCTTGCGTGCACATTGCGAGAAAGCAGGCGCTTTGTCCGGCGAGGATGAAGCAGGTCTGGAATAGTTCCTGCGGCCCTGTGTTGGACAACCGCCAGGATGCTGTTGCAACACATATAGACGCACGAATTTCCGCATGCTGCAGGCGGGGTCATCCGCACATTAAATGTGCTTCGCCGGTTGATGCGCCATTTGAGAATGAGGGCCGGGGTCCGCAACTTCCAAAGCAGCGGCCGGAAGTCACAGGCCAATACTTTCTCGCCTGGCTTCCGAGGCCGCTCGTCACCGTCCTCTGACATGTCTCGCAAGTCAGCAGCGCTTGGCGAGATCCGGATCCGCCATGGCAGATGCGCTCCCGCAGACACCTGTCTTCTTGCTCATGGGCAGAGGCAGGCTCATGCAATGGGCCAAGCCAGGCATGGGCGGCTGCCAGCCATGCACCGTGGCTTTTCGCCGGATGCCGACAGCGCCACGATGCCCGCTCAAGACCGCACCATCGACCCCCGAAGGCGCTGCGCAGGGCAACACTGCCGGGGTGTACTGCCGTTCAGGTAGAGCAGGCAACCGGCTCGGCCGTCAAAGCAACTTGCCACGCGTCATAGCCATAGACCCAGTCGGCATTGCCTCCGGCACGCAGCCAGTTATTGCCTCGCGAGCCTATCTGGATCTGGCTGGTGCGCTGCTTGCGCATGGCCTCGTAGTTCTGCAAGGCTTGCGCAACGCCTTCGGCATCCTGCAGTGCATCAAGGTTGCGGGCCAGTACCACGGCATCTTCGATCGCCATGCCGGCACCCTGGGCCATGAACGGCATCATGGGATGGCAGGCATCTCCGAGCAGCGACACTCGCCCCTGCGACCAGTGCGGCAGCGGGTCGCGCTCATACAAAGCCGTCTTGAGCACGCTGTCACACGCATCCAGCAAGGCTCGTGCATGTGGATGAAAGCCGGCATAAAAGCCGCGCAGTTCGGCCACGCTGCCCTCGGTGGTCCAGGATTCCTCATGCCAGGATGCCTGCGCCGTGGTGGCGAAGATGAAGGTGTCGCGGCCCTGATTGAGCGGAAAGGTCACGATCTGGCTGTCCGGAGTCGGTCCCCACCATTTGGTGAAGGCCCCGATATCGGGAATATGGCGCACGCGCTCGGTGGGCACCACGGTGCGAAACGCCACCACACCGGTAAAGCGTGGGCTCTCTGCGCCAAACAGGGATGTGCGCACCACCGAATGAATCCCGTCCGAGCCTATCAGCGCATCCAGTCCATCGACTCGCGCGCCGTCGGAAAATTCCACGGCAACACCGGCATCGGTTTGCACAATCCGGTTGACGCGTTTGGCGAACTTCACCTGCTCATGGGGAAAGGCGTCGGCCAGCGCAGCCAGCAGATCGGCGCGATGGATGGTGAGTTGTGGCGCACCGTATTGACGCTCGGCCTCATTGCCCATGGTCAGGCGCGATGTTTCCTCGCCGTTGTCCCAGGTGCGGCTGATACGGTGCGTTGGGCGGGCTGCCGAAGCCCGTACGGCAGCCGCAATGCCATCGCCCAGTCCGTCTAGCGCGCGTACGGCATTGGGCGTCAGATTGATGTCGGCGCCCACGCGCAGGTATTGCCGGCTCTGCTCGAACACCGTCACCTCGTGTCCGCTGCGGTGCAGTGCGTTGGCGGCGGCCAGGCCACCAATGCCGCCGCCCACAATGCCTATTTTCAATCGTGTCTTGGACATGTTTGCTCCTTGATATGGGTATGGTTTGCTCGTTCCGGGCTGCGCAGGCAGCCCGCATACGGTGCCAGCCAGTGTCGACAAGGCCGCCTGTCACGTGAAGCGCAAAGCATCCATAAAATGACACAAATCGTCCGGAATCCTCCATGAAACAAAGCAGCGACCATTTAAGCGACGTGCTGGCCATCTGCCGAGCCGAGCGCGCGGTGACGGCCAGCTTTTCATTGGGTGAGCCTTGGGCGCTGGCGTCCGAGGGAGTGCCGGGGACCATGATCCGCATCGCCCAGGGGCAGCCGTACTGGCTGCAAGTACAAGGCCAGGCACCGTTGCAGGTCTTGCCTGGCGATCTGGTGGTGTTGCCGCTGGGCAGTCCGCACGTAATTGCGTCGGACCTCGCCCTGGCACCGGTTCCGTTCGCACGCATGATCGAACGCTATGCCCAGGGTCCGAAGGACGAGAATCCTCTGACGTTCGAGCATGGCGGAGGCGGGGCCCAGACCCGCATCGATTCGGTGCTGCTCTGGATATCGGCCTACTGCCGGCACTCCATATTGACTCTGCTGCCGCCGCTGCTGCACATACCTGCAGCGCAGGCCGCTCCACCGGCCATGCTGGGCAATATGCTGCAGACTCTGATAGAGGACTCGCTGGCGCGACGCGCCGGCTGGCGTTTGGCCGCCGCGCGCCTGGGTGAGTTGGTCCTGATCCACGTGCTCAGCAACCATTTCGCCGCACAGCAGCAGCGCGGTCAAGGCTGGGTGCGCGGCCTGGCCGATGTGCAGATTGCCCGGGCCATGGCCGCCATTCACGGCCGCCCCAGCCATGGCTGGACCTTGCAGGCCCTGGCCAGGGAGGCGGCCATGTCACGCTCGCTCTTTGCCGAAAAATTCAAGGCGCTGGTTGGAGAATCGCCCATGGCCTATCTGCAGCAGCAGCGTATGGCCCATGCAGCCCAGCAACTGGAATCGGGTTTGCCGCTGGCCCAGATCGCCGAGGATTGCGGCTACGAGTCAGAGCGTGTTTTTGCCCGCGCCTTCAAGCGCTGGTGCGGTTTGCCACCGCGCGCCTATCAGCGCAGCACCAAGGCGCTCAGAAACGAATTTGCTGCGCTGAAATGAGGTTCTCCAGCCGCTTGCGTGCGGCACTTCAATCAAGCGCAGCCTGCCTCGCCAGCCGACCTCACAAACTGAAGAGAGGGTGTCTTTGACGCCTTCGCCTCGGATTTCATGGTGGCGGCTGGACATTGTTCGCATTGCCTGCCCGTTCAGTAACGATAGGTGGCAGTCAGCAGAAAGTTGCGGCGTTCGCCGTAGAAGCAGTCGCCGCGCGACAGGCATTGGGTGATCACCACCTTGTCGCCGATATTGTTGGCATGCAGGGCAAGGCGCCAGTCGCCGGCGTCATAGGCCACCATCGCGTCTGCCAGCAGGGACGAGGGCGTGTCGATGGCAGAGGTGCCGCTCCACTGTGGTCCGATATAGCGCAGACCGGCGCCGAGACTCCAGCCTCCGCGGCCCTGAGCGGCAAATCGATGCATCAGCCAACTGGAGGCCATATGGCGCGATACCGAGGCCACGCGCTGCCCCTGGTCGCCAGCGTTGCTGCGGCTGATTTTTGCGTCGGTATAGGCATAGGCCAGCGTCCAGTCCCAGTTTCTGGCCAGGCTTGCGATCAGCTCGGCTTCAAAGCCCTGGGTTTTGACCTCGCCCAGTTGCAGGCTGTTGAGCGGGTTGCCCGGATCATTGGTCTTGCGATTCTGTTCGCGCAGGCCGTAAACCGCGGCATAGCCAGAAATGCCTTTGCCCTCGGGAATCCATTTCACGCCGGCTTCCAACTGCTTGCCGCGCTGGGGCTTGAACGGCGTGCCGTAGAAGTCCACGCCGCCCAGTGGCTGGAAGGACTCCGTGTAGCTGACATACGGAGCCCAGCCGCCACCGGCCTGATAGGTCACACCCAGGCGCTTGGTGGTGGCAGAGTCGTCGGCAGCCGCTGCCGGGCGACCTTCGGTCTCGGTTTTGGCCTTGTCGTGACGCAAGCCTACTGTCGCGGTCCAGGGGCCCCAACGCAACTGGTCCTGCAGATAGAAACCGAGCTGGCGCTGTGACACGTTGGGCGCACGTAGCAGCCGGGAGGCCGAGGGCGGCGTGAACGTGCCATACACGGGGTTGTAGACATCCAGTGCCGTGCCTGGCCCGCGCCAGCTGGATTGGTTGCTGGTGTTGCGCTGCCAGTCCATGCCTGCAAGCAGCTGGTGCTGAACCTCACCGGTTTGCAGCAGCCCTTCGAGCTGCGTGTCGACCAGCAGCATGCGTCCGCCATTGATCTGCCATACGGCATCGCGCTGTACGGTGCGGCCGTTGGCGTCAAACACCGGACGTGCCGGACGGCCCGTGGCTGCGTTGGCTGCAAAGCTGGTGTAGAGCGTGCGGTAGTCCACCTCGCTGATGGTGCGGCGCAGGTTCTGACGCAGTGTCCATTGAGGGCTCAGACGATGGCTGAACAGATAGCCAAAGGACTTGTTTTCGGAGTCGTACTTGTCCCAGCCCGGTTCGCTGATAAAGGTGTTTGTCGGAATCTGCCCATAGGGGCTGGGCAGGCGCGTGCCCTGCCAGGGAAAGAACTGGGTGATGGAGCCGCTCTTGTCCTTTTGGTACAGGGCTTGCAGCGTCAGCGAAGTATCGGTGCTGGGACGATAGGTCAGCGAAGGCGCAATCACCACGCGGTTGTCCTTGACATGATCGACCTGGGTGTTGCTGTCGCGGCCAACGGCCACCAGTCGGTAGAGCCACTTTCCTTCGTCGTCCATGGCGCCCGTCATGTCGCTGGCAATCTGTTTGCGGCCGTGGCTGCCCAGCTGTATCTGCACCTCACGCATGCGCTCGGCCTGGGGGCGTTTGCTGGTCAGGTTGAGCACACCGCCCACGCTGCCCTGGCCATAAAGCACGGAGGAGGGGCCGCGCAGGAATTCCACGCGCTCCAGCGTGTAGGGCTCGACCTTGATGTTGTTGTAGGTGCCGTAAGTGCGCAGCAACCCGTCCTGGTACTGACTGACATCGCCGCCGCGGGCCTTGAAAGAGTCCACGCGGTTGTCGAAATAGCTGGAGTTGATGCCCGCCGTGTAGCGTGTGGTTTCGCGCAGTGTGGTCACGCCCTGGGCTTCGAACTGGTCGCGCGTGACTACGCTGATGGATTGCGGCGTTTCGATCAGGGGCGTATCTGTCTTGGTGGCCGAGATCGCACGCCGGGCGACAAAGCCGCTGACCGGACCTGTGGCTGTTTCGCCGGCCAGGCTGTCTTGCACGGTAACGGGGGCCAGCATGACTTCGGCACTGCCGTCTGCGCTGTGTGCGGGAAGCGAGGTCTGTGCCTGAGTGCCCAGGCTCAGGCAGGCCAGGGCGCTGAGCAAGGCCAGCGATGGTCGGCTGGGTATGCCGGGGAATGGGTGGTTCATGGTGCTGCTGTCAAATAGATGGTCACGGACAATGACCACCAGGGGTGGTCGGAGCGGTTGCCGGAGTGAATGGGGGGCTGCGTCAGGGCCTGATGGCAGACGGCAGGGCGGGGGATGGCATGCCGTCCTTGACGCTGAAGCTCAACGTGGTCACATAGCTGGCCTCGCCATAGCGCTTGCCTTGTGCTTCGCCGCCTTGCTTGTCGCTGTGATGTACTTCGGCCACGTACAGGCCCTTCCAGGGCAGGGCAAAGTTGACCCGGCCCTGCTCGTCGCTTTGTGCCTCGCGCGACCAGCCCGAGGGGGCGACGATTTGCACCTTGGCCTTGGGCAGGGCCTGACCGTTGAAGCTCACCATGAATTGGCCCGGCTGGCCCGTGGGCACCAAATCCAGGGCCTGGGCATTGACGGCCACGGCCTGTGTCGACGTTGCTACCCAGCGGGCCGCAGGTACCCACAGCAAAGCTGGCTCATTGCGCTTGCTGCGGTCAATCAAGGGATAGGAGGCGCTGGCAAAAAGGGTTTGGGCCTGGCTTGCCGCGTTGTAGCTGAAACCCGTGGCATTTCGCCGGCCGCTCAGTTGCTGCGTGCCGCCGGCTGTTTGCTGGGCCAGCGTGGGCGTGGCCAGAAATTTGTCCAGCGCCCCGGGCGAAGTCTCGCGCAGGTTGTCATTGAACTCACCAAAAAACAACTGGGCCTGGCCGCCATCGTTCTCCAGCCAGACTTGATGAGCATGGGCTGTGCCCAGACTGGCAAGCAGCAGAGTGGCGAGAGCAATGGGATGATAAAAATTGCGCATGAAAATCTCCTTGGGTGCTGGATAGGTGAATGAATTGCTCTGCACGAGTGAAGGTCTTCTGCCCGATATCCAGACTCAAGCACCGGTCTGGACTCCAAGAAAAGAGAGCCTGTTGATCTCTTGTATGGCCCTGTACTCTTTTCTTGCACCTCTTGTTCAATCGATTGGCCACGGCCAGCCAGGCAAGGGCCGAGGCGGCTGCTGCATCGCGATGCGCATGCAATGTCCTTGCCCGGTCATGATCGGGATGCCTGTTGCATCAATAGCTGCCTGGGTTCTCAGTCATTGATGCTCAGCGACTCTCTGATTCGTGGCCCCTGCGGGTTCTGAGTGCAGTCCGTCAAGGACCGAGGCGGTCGAAGGTAAAAACCAGTATTCCCAGCGCCAGTGCCATCAAGCCAAACAGAGGCAGGCGCTGCGCTTGCCAGGTCGCCATGCTGGAGGCGGCCAGAGCCGCCAGGCAAAGAGCGGCCGTCCACACGGTGGCCGACATGGCAGTGGTGGTTGCGCCCGGAAAGCCCAGAGCAATGCCCAGTGACAAGGCCAGCAGGAGCCAGCCGGCTTGGAACAGGCGCTGGCGGCGCAGTACTGCGGCGGGAGCTTCACTCTCGATATCCGGCCAAGCGTCTTCATGGTGTCGTTCCATGGCCAGGGCAAGAGCCGTCCAGGCGGCAAAGCACAACAGAAAGTCGAGCAGCATTGCTATGCCTCCTGCGCAGTGTTGTCGCCAGGGATCCCTTGGGAGCCGGGCTTGCGTCCAGGGGTTGCCGCGGCCTTGGCGGGGGGCGCATGTCTGGCTGCGGGCTGGGGCCTGTGTTTCAGCAGATGCCGGGTGAGGGCGGCAAGCATCAGCCCCGTGACCGCAAAACTCAGATCCATGCCGGCCCAGCTCCAGTCCATGGCCGGCAGGCTGACGCCTAGATGCGTTGAGGTGGTCAAGGCATTGACCAAAGGCAATAGCAGGTATGCGGTGGCGGCCATGCCCAGCACCAGTGCCCATCCTTGGCGCGTGGGCCGGATCAGACCCAGCAGCAAGGCCAGCACCCAGGTGCCGAAGAAGCAGGACAGTTCGGCATCGGGGCGGCCTGGCATCTCCAATGGCAGCAGCCGGTTGGCCAGCAGATAGGCCGCGATCGCCAGCGGCAGACCACCCATGAGGCCGATATTGAAACTTGCCACCAGCCGTTCGCCAAAGGGCAGGGGGGCGGCAGGTGTCTTGCGCAGGGCCTGGGCGCGGCGCTTGACCGACCACAGTATCAGGCCCGAGGCAATCATCAGCGAACCCATGACGCCAAAGCCAAACAGCACCCAGCGCATCCCGATGTCGGCGAAGCGCCCCAGGTGCAGGCCATAGAGCACGCCATAGGTTTTGATGGCCGGGCTTTGCGGATCGACCTGGGTTTGCAGCTGGCCGGTGCGGCCATCGAAACGCAGCCGCGCTGGTCCGTATTGCAGCCTGTCGCCGTCGTGGCGGGTGATCTCCACCAGCGGGCCCTGGCTGTCGCTGCGCACGGTGATGCTGCCGACACGACCGCCCCGCCACAGCTGACTGGCCTGGCTCAGCATGGGGGCCAGATCCAGCATGGGCAGGGGTTCGGCCTGTGCGTTGCTGCCACGCCTGGCGCTGCGCGCACCGGGAACATCGCCCTGCAACTCGGAGAAATAGCTTTGCGAATCCGTTCCTTTCGCGCCAGGGTAGGCGGCGACTATGCCGGCCGGCATATACATGGCGTGAAAAATCATCAGACCGCTGAAGGTGATCATCAGATAGAACGGCAGCACCAGTACCCCCGAGACGTTGTGTGCGTCCAGCCAGGCGCGCTGTCCGCCCTTGCGCGGGCGAAAGGTGAAGAAGTCCTTGAAGATGCGGCGATGCGTGACCACGCCGGTCAGCAAGGCAATGAACATCATCAGCGTCGCCGCGCCCACCACCCAGCGGCCCTGGATCGTCCAGCGCCCCTTGTGAGCGGTGCGAAGCTCGAAATGGAAGCGGTAGAAAAATTCTCCGCCGGCGGTCTCTCGGGCCTGCAGTGCGGCACCGGTTTGCGGGTGCAGCAGCAAGGTATCGAAGCGGCTGTTGGGCTTGTCGCGCCACAGTACATTGACGGCCGGCGTGCGTTCATCGGGCAGACGCATGATGAAGTTGCTGACGCCCGGCGCGTGCTCATGCAGCGCTGCCTGGGCGCGTTGTGCAACGTCGCTGTCGGACGGTGGCAGGCCATGCAGCTCGGGTCGCATCCACAGATTGAATTCGTTCTTGAAGAAGCTCAGCGTGCCGGTGACGAAAATCGCAAACAGAAGCCAGCCCAGAATCAGTCCCGACCAGGTATGCAGCCAGGACATGGCCTGGCGAAAACCCTCCTGCTCGGGCTGGCGCGTGGTTTTGGCGCTTGTCTTGGTTTGAGGGGTGGTCATGCTTCCACCCCCAACCACAATGGCCCATACAGCGCTGCGCTTAGGGCTAGGGCAGGAAGGAGTACACCGGCCCAGGCAAGCCACGCCGTGCGTGCATAGAAGGTCCAGGCAATAGCCATGGCGTAGATGACCCAGGACAGCAAGGTGGCGGTCATCACCGCCTCCACGCGGCCCATCAGGGAACTCAGCAGAAGACTCAGGGCCGCCGTACTGAATGCGGCCAGCGCATAGCCTCCAAGGACGGCAGCCAAACTGCGCGAGGCAATCGCAAGGCGGTAGTGAAAAAGGGGCGATGTGGCTTTCATACCGCCTCCTGATGCGCTGGAGCTGGGCGGCAAGGATTGCCGCAGACAGGAGCTGCAACGACGAAGCGCGGGTGAATCACCCTTGGCGAGGAAAAGCAGATATACGGAGAGCTCAGCATGACAGACAACCAAACGATGCAGTCGGTTCGCTGGCTGGCTTGTGTCAGGAAATCATGCTGGCATGCGAAGAAATGTAAAGCCGATTATAGATGTAATTGAGAATGATTGTTATTTATTTGTGATTCGGCTTACAGGGCCTAAATGCACAGGCCCTGCATGGGCTCTCTGGCCGTTCTGGTCTCTTTGCTGTTGTGGTTCACCTCGGCTCACGTGAGCGACGATGTCGGCATGTCGGGCCTGCTCTATGGACTGATGGTCTGGATGCTCCTGCCGCAGGTCCTGCTTCACCGGGATCCCGCGGCTGCCGCCGTGCTGCTGCTTGTCATGGGCTGGCTTCATGGAACGTCTGCGACGGTATCGATTACCAACAATTGTCGGCATTGGCCTGCAGACTTCGGAGTTGCAACGCACAATGCCAGCCTGTGTTTTTTAATCGTCGTGATCATGTCCGATTCCTCTGCGGCTTTGCCAGCCAGTCTGACACCATCCATGCGCGATGTGCTGCGTCGCATGGAGCGGGCCGCGCGCACTCCCATGCACGAGCTCGGTGCCGAAGCTGCCAAGGCGGCTTATGAAGCTGGCGCCGGCGTGCTTGAAATCCCCAAGCAGGCCTTGCCCCGTGTGGAGGACCTGCAGATTCCCGCACGCGACGGAGCGAATCTGCCGGCCCGCCTCTATGCATCTGTGACCCGCGATGAAGCCCCCGCTGCGGGCTTGCCTGCGCTGCTGTATCTGCATGGTGGCGGCTTTACGGTAGGCAGCGTGGCCACGCATGACCAGCTTTGCCGCCAGCTCGCACACCTGGCGGGTTGTATGGTTGTGTCGCTGGACTACCGCCTGGCGCCGCAGTTCCAGTTCCCCGTTGCACATGATGACGCCTGGGATGCGCTGCAGTGGCTGACGGCCCATGCGGCGAGCCTGGGGGCGGATGGCAGCCGCATGGCTGTCGGTGGCGACAGCGCCGGCGGTACGCTGGCGGCAGCCTGTGCGATCGAAGCGCGCAACGCCGGCCTCAAGCTGGCCTTGCAGCTGCTGATCTACCCGGGCACCACGGCGCACCAGGATACCGACTCCCATCGCCGCTTTGCCCATGGACTGGTTCTTGAAGAAGCTTCCATCACCTGGTTTTTTGCGCAATATATCGCCAGAGGCCAGGATCGCGAGGATTGGCGCTTCGCTCCTTTGCTGGCTCCCGATGTCGACGATGTCGCACCTGCCTGGATCGGCCTGGCAGAGTGCGATCCCCTTGTGGACGAGGGCGTGGAATATGCTGACAAGTTGCGCATGGCAGGCGTGCCTGTGGATCTGGAAATCTACAAGGGCGTGACCCATGAGTTCGTCAAGATGGGCCGCGTGATTGCCGAGGCGCGTCAGGCGCACCGGGACATGGCGCAGGCCTTGCGCGGCGCGTTTGGATTGAATTGAAACCAGAGTGAGAACCATGAATCGACAGGACTTTCGCAGCTTTACCCGTATCGAGGTGCGCTGGGCCGAAGTGGACGCGCAGAAGATCGTCTTCAATGCCCACTATCTGATGTATGCCGATGTGGCCATCACCAACTACTGGCGCCAGCTGGCCATTCCTTACGAGGCAGGCTTTGCATCGCTGGGCGGCGAGCTGTTTGTGAAAAAGGCCAGCACGGTCTATCACGGATCGGCCACTTTGGGCGATGTGCTGGATGTCGGCATCCGCTGCGTCAAACAAGGCAATACCTCGCTGCAGTTCGAGGCAGGCATCTTCCGGGGCATGGAGCTGCTCAACACCGTGGAGCTGGTCTATGTGTTTGCCGACGCGGCGACGCAGACCCCCAGGCCCGTACCCCAGGCCATGCGGGATCTGCTCACGGCCTATGAAGCAGGGCAGGAGGTCGTCACGCTGCGCTCGGGTAGCTGGAACGATCTGGGGCGCGATGCCGAGCGCTTGCGCCTGGCCGTGTTTGTGCGCGAGCAGGGCGTGCCGCGCGAGATCGAGATCGATGAGCTCGACCCTGTGGCGCGTCATGTGGTCTTGTTCAACGGCTTGAACCAGCCCGTGGCCACGGGCCGGCTGGTCAGCGATGCGCCGGGCGTGGGGCGTATCGGCCGCATGGCCGTGGATCGCAGCGTGCGCGGCGGCCGCTGGGGGCGCATGGTGCTAGAGAGCCTGATGGATGCGGCGCGCGATCGCGGTGACAAGGAAATCGTGCTGCACGCGCAGCGCCATGCTGAAGCCTTCTATCTGCGCGTAGGCTTTACGCCGGTAGGCGAGCCTTATGAGGAGGCCGGCATTCCCCACATCACGATGTGCAAAGTGCTTTGATACATCTTTTTTGATAGCTTATTACGCTTTATATGTAAGCGTTCAAGCCTGATTTGATGCTTGATGTGAAGGAGCAACCATGGCAAGAATCATGACCGTCCTCAGCCTGATCGGGGTGGCGGTGGCCGCCTATGTGGCTTATCGCTACGGGGTCTTCTGATTCCGTTCGGCCGAGGTCCGGGACAGAGGTGAGCGGGCGGCTGAAGGTGGGGGCCACCCGCTGGCGAGAGCGCTCTGCGGCGGCCTGCTTCGCAGGCCTTGCCGCACGCAGGCTCGAAGCCTGTTCTTTCTAGCCTGCGTGCCGGCAGCTTTACTGCAGCTGATCCTTCAGCGCGGTGATGGCCTTCTGGGCGCAGGCTTCGTCCAGATGGCCGCCAGGCGCACCGGCCACGCCAATGGCACTAATGGCATCAATGGCTTCATTGCCGATCTTCAGGGGCACGCCGCCGTCCAGTACCAGGAAGCCGGGGATATTCGCCATGCCGGCCGCATCGGGATTGGACTGAATGGCTTTGGCGAGGCCGCTGGTGGGGTAGAGGTGAAGGTCTTGGCGTGCGAGGCTTCAGCGGTGTGAGGACCGGCCCCACCGGCACGCACCATGGCCAGCAGCACGCCAAAGCGGTCCACACCGAGGCGCTGACGTTGTAGCCGTCGGCGCCACGGTCTGCCGGGCCAGCTGCACGGCGCTGGTGCTGGCAATGTTGCGGGTGGAGGCGGTCGCTGGAGCTGCGCTGCGGGCTCCAGCAAAGTCTGGCCGTTGAGGCGTCGCAGACCACTGCCATCCGGCAGGACGTTGTCGTCCAGCAAGTGAGAGTAATCAATGCGAACGCAGAGCCAGCTTTCGGGGTCTGCTATCTTTTTGAGGAAAAGATAATGACCCGGGTGCAAGTAAAGTTTAGCGGTGGCCGGGCCCGCACTGCCAGGCCTGCGGCAGTGCCGGCCCGAGACGTTCAGATATCCGCCAGCAGCTCGTAGGGCAGGGGCTGGGTCTGCAGCGCGATTCCCTTGCCCGCATCGGCGCTCTGGCCTTCGGCCAGCGCTGCATGGGCAAACAGATCGTCGCGGGTGGAAGAGGCAATCTGCATCGAGACGATGGCATCCCAGCCGCCTTGCACAGCTGCTGCTGCCTGCACCACGGTGCCGGTTGCCTGCTCGAGGTCTTCGGCGCTGAAGACTTCCTGGCCGACGCTCAGAGCCTGCTCGGCATGAACCAGATAGGCGCGGCGCTTGAGCGTGCCGCGGAACTGGCTGCGAGCCACCACTTCCTGGCCGGGGTAGCAGCCCTTCTTGAAGTTGACGCCGCCCAGGGATTCGTAGTTCAGCATCTGGGGCACGAAGGCATCGACCACGGGAGCCGATAGCGTGGCCACGCCGCTCTGGACGTCGGACCATTGCCAGAGGTCTTCGCTCAGCAACTGCCCTTCGGGGGCCTGACCCGCAGGGCCTACCCACAGCGCACGCTGGTTGCCTGCAGCGGGGTAGAGCGCGATCACATGGGCATCGCCTTGCTGCTTGAGCGCCCAGGCGGCCGCATTCTTGCCGGCAAGCTGCTCGGCGGCCTGGCCGGCCAGGCCGTAGAGGGCGAAGTCAGCCGTCGCATCGCTGAGCTTGCACTGGGCGCGCAGCACAAACATGGACAGGCGCTTGAGCGTGGGGGCCAGCAGGCTGCGGTCACAGATCAGCACGATTTCGTCGGCGCTGAGCCTGAAGCCGATGAAGCTGGCCAGCATGCGGCCCTTGGCCGTGCAAAAAGCCGCAAGGCGGGCCTGATCGAACTTGAGCAGCGCGAAATCGTTGCTCAACTGGCCGTGGAGAAAGCTGGCTGCGTCGGCGCCAACGGCGCGGATGACACCAAGGTGGGAAATGGGGGTAATGCCGTTCAGGGGCAGCGTCTTGGGCTGGGTCATGGCTGAATTATGATCGTCGCTCTGTGTACTGATGGATCTAGCTTGTGCGTGCCCTTATTCGAGCACTGATATTTTTGCTGCTTCTGGCTGCCCTCGCGGCGGGAGGCGCCTGGTGGTGGCTGAACCAGCCGCTGCAGTTGTCCGAGCCCAGTCTGGAGCTGGAGATAGAGCCCGGCACCACGCCGCGTGGCGTGGCGCAGAACGTGGTCAAGGCCGGAGTGCAAACCGATGCGCGCCTGCTCTATGCGTGGTTTCGCCTCTCGGGCAAGGACCGCGCCATCAAGGCCGGCAACTACGAACTGAGCACGGGTCTCACGCCCTATGTGCTGCTGCAAAAGCTGGCGCGCGGCGAGGAAAGCCTGCGTGCGCTGACGCTTGTCGAAGGCTGGAACTGGCGCCAGGTGCGTGCGGCGCTGGCGCGTGAGGAATTCCTCAAGCAGGACAGCGCAGGGCTCAGCGACGAGGCCGTGATGACAGCACTGGAGCGCGCGGGCGTGCCGCCCGAAGGCCGCTTCTTCCCCGATACCTATACCTACGCCAAGGGCAGCTCGGACATGGCTGTGCTGCGCCGTGCGCTGCATGCCATGGATCGTCGTCTGGCCGATGCCTGGGCCATGCGGGCGGCCAATACCCCGCTCAAATCCGCCGATGAGGCCCTGATCCTGGCCAGCATCGTGGAAAAGGAAACCGGCCGCGCCGCAGACCGCGCGCAGATTGCCGGCGTTTTCTCCAACCGCCTGCGCATAGGCATGCGTCTGCAGACCGATCCTTCGGTCATCTATGGCGTGGGGGCCAGCTTTGACGGCAATCTGCGCAAGCGTGATCTGCTGGAGGACACGCCCTGGAACACCTATACCCGTGCGGGTCTGCCCGTCACGCCGATCGCCATGCCCGGCAAGGCTGCGCTGATGGCGGCCGTGCAGCCCGATCAGACCAAGGCCCTGTATTTCGTGGCCAAGGGTGATGGCACCAGCCATTTCAGCGCCTCGCTGGACGAGCACAATAGGGCCGTCAACCGCTACCAACGCGGTCAATAAGCAATCCTTGAGGGCGGCAGGCCGTGGTCTGAGCCCTGTGTCGAATCAAACAACTGGTGCCGCCATGCGCCGCACTAGAGGAAATATCAGTGAGTACAGCTTTATCCAAGGGTCTGTTCATCAGTTTTGAGGGCATCGATGGCGCGGGCAAGTCCTCGCACATCGAGGCACTGGCCCAGGCTTTTCGCGATCAGGGCCGGGTGGTCACGCTCACGCGCGAGCCCGGAGGCACGCCACTGGCCGAAAAGCTGCGCGCCCTGATGCTGCATGACGCCATGGACCCGCTGACCGAGGCGCTGATCGCCTTCGCGGCCCGGCGCGACCATCTGGTGCAGGTCATAGAGCCGGCGCTGGCGCGTGGCGAGGTGGTCATCAGCGACCGCTTCACCGATGCCACTTTCGCCTACCAGGGCGCGGGCCGCGGCTTCAGCTTGGAGCAGTTGTCGGCTCTGGAGCGCATGGCGCAGACCGGCACGGCGCTGCAGGCAGGGCAGGCCCCGGATTTCATGCGCGAGCCCGACATGACGCTGTGGTTTGACCTGCCCGCCGAAGTGGCTGCCGAGCGCCTGGCCACGGCCCGTGTTCCCGACCGCTTTGAAGCCCAGCCCGGCGAGTTCTTTGCCCGCGTGGCCCAAGGCTATGCGGAGCGAGCCCGGACTGCGCCTCAGCGCTTTGTGCGTATCGACGCCCATGCCAGCCGCCACGCCGTGTGGCAGCAGATCACCCAGGCCGTGGTGCGCAAGGGCTGGCTGGCCATCATGGTGGGCAGCAAGCCATGAGTGCATCCGATCTCGAAGCGCCCTGGATCGCCGAGCAGCGTGGCCGCCTGCTGGCCCAGCGTGGTCATGCCTGGCTGCTGCAAGGGCCTTCGGGTCTGGGCCAGTACGCACTGGGACTGTCGCTGGTGCGCGCCTGGCTTTGCGAGCAGCCGTCTGCGCAAGGCGCTTGCGGCCACTGCGCCAGCTGCCATGCCATTGAGGTGCGTGCCCATGCCGATCTGTGCGTGCTCATGCCCGAGGTGCAGATGATGGAGCTGGGCTGGCCGCTGCCGGAAAAAGCCCAGGCCGACATCGACGACAAAAAGCGCAAGCCCAGCAAGGAAATCCGCGTGGAAGCCATGCGCGATGCCGTGGAGTTCTGCCAGCGCACCAGCGCGCGCGGACGCGGCAAGGCCGTGCTGGTCTACCCGGCCGAGCAAATGAATGCGATTACCGCCAACGCCTTGCTCAAGACGCTGGAGGAGCCGCCCGGAGACACCCGCTTCGTGCTGGCCAGCGAGGCAGCGCACCAGCTGCTGCCCACCATTCGCAGCCGCTGCCTGACGCACACCATGACCTGGCCCGCAGCGGCCGAGGCCGCGCAGTGGCTGCAGGCGCAGGGTTTGAACGAGCCGGATGCTGCAGCGGCCTTGCAGGCTGCCGGCGGCCGACCCGGCGATGCGCTGCGCATGGCGGCGGACGCGGGCAAGGCCGCCGCCTGGGCGCAACTGCCAAGGCAGCTGGCCAAGGGAGATGTGGCTGCGCTGGCGGCTTTTGCTCCCGTGGATGCCGTGCAGGCGCTGCAGAAAATCTGCCACGACCTGATGGCTCTGGCCGGCGGCGGCGAGCCCCGGTATTTCTCGCCTGCCGATCTGCCGGGCAAGCCGCTGCCCATGGCGCTGCTGGCCGAATGGTCGCGCGAGCTGGTGCAGGCGGCGCGCACGGCCGATCACCCCTTCAATGCCGGGTTGATGATGGAGGCCCTGGCTTCCAGGGCGCGGGCGGTGCTGATCTCGGGCAAAGCCGCCAGAGCCGTGCGCTAGGTCATGAGGCAAGGGTTTGGTCAAAATTTTTCCGGGTGTTAACCTCGCGAGTACAGCCGCCCGGCTGCCACAAGAATTCTGCTATCCACTATGAACGCAACTACCACCCCTCGTCCCAGCGTGATGCAGCTGGCGATCAAGGAGAAGGCGGCGCTGTATGCCGCCTATATTCCGTTGTTCGCCGAAGGGGGGATTTTTGTGCCCACGCAGCGTGACTACCGATTGGGCGATGATGTCTATGTGCTGCTGACCCTGCCCGACGATCCGCAGCGCTACCCGGTCGCGGGCCGTGTGGCCTGGGTGACGCCCGAGCGTGCTTCCGGCAATCGCACCCAGGGCGTGGGCATCCAGTTTCCCAAGGATGCCAAGTCCGCCGAGCTCAAGGCCAAGATCGAGCAGATTCTGGGCACGGCCCTGAGCTCCGAGAAGCCCACTCAGACAATCTGATTTTTAACACTGGCGCGCTCCCACATCAGAGACGCCGAGCAAGAGCCGTCTCGCAGCGATGGCGTCGACCCCTGGGGGAAGCGGCGCAGCCGCTCAGGGGAGGTCCAATTTCTATGTTTACCGATTCCCACTGCCACCTGAATTTCCCCGAGCTGAGCGCCAATATTGCGCAGATCCGCGAAGCCATGGCCGCTGCCAAGGTCACGCGCGCGCTGTGCATCAGCACGACGATGGAAGAGTTTCCCGAAGTGCACCAGCTGGCGCTGGACTACGACAATTTCTGGGCCACCGTGGGCGTGCACCCCGATACCGAGGATATGACCGAGCCCAGCGTGCAGGACCTGGTGGAGCGCGCCGCGCTGCCGCGCGTGGTGGCCATCGGCGAGACCGGTCTCGATTACTACGGCATGGAAGACCGCAAGGGCGGTCGCACGATTGCCGATCTGGAATGGCAGCGCGAGCGTTTTCGCACGCATATCAGGGCTGCGCAGATCACGCAAAAGCCGCTGGTCATCCACACCCGCAGCAGCTCCGATGACACCCTGGGCATTTTGCGCGAGTGCGGCGAGGCCGATTCCGCCACCCAGGCCGGCGGTGTCTTTCACTGTTTCACCGAAACGGCCGAAGTGGCCCGTGCCGGTCTGGACATGGGTTACTACATCTCCCTGTCGGGCATCGTGACCTTCAAGAATGCCCAGCATCTGCGCGACGTGGCGGCTTTTGTGCCGCTGGACAGGCTGTTGATAGAAACCGACAGCCCTTATCTAGCACCCGTGCCCTACCGCGGCAAGACCAATAATCCTTCCTACGTGCCCTTTGTAGCCAAGCAGATTGCCGAGGTGCGCGGCATTTCCATCGAGGAGGTGGCTGCCGCCACCAGTGCCAACTTTGACCGCCTGTTCAAGGGCGTGACCTTGTCAGCGAACTCTGGAGCGAGTGCATGAGTCTTTTTGCTGCCCCATCGATTGCATCGTCATTGAACCGCCGCCAGAGCCTGCGCTGGGCCGGTGCTGCTGTCGTCGGGGTGGCAGGCCTGCCAGGACTGGCACGAGCCAATGATTACGAGGACTATTCGCGGGCGCTGGTCAGCGACAACTCCAGTGCCATGGTGAATCTGATCTTTCGCGGCTTCAACGCCAACACCCTGGATTCGCGGGGGCGGCCGGGGTTGGTGGCGGCTTTGCATCAGGACTCGCTCAAGGTCTTCGACGTGCTGCTCAAGGCGCCGCGCATCGATGTCAATCTGGCTTCGCGCCAGAACGAGACGCCGCTGATGATGGCCTGCATCAAGGGCCACCTTGACATCGTGCGCGAGCTGATCAAGCGCGGTGCCGATGTGAATCGAGAGGGCTGGGCGCCGCTGCATTACGCGGCCTCTGCCGATACGCCGCAGACGCTGGACATCGTCAAGCTGCTGCTGGAGGAAAGCGCCTATATCGATGCCGCATCGCCGAACGGCAGCACGCCGCTGATGCTGGCCGCCCAGTACAGCAGCGAAGCCGTGGTCAGGCTGCTGCTGGAGGAGGGCGCGGACATCACGCTGCGCAACCAGCGCAACATGACGGCAGCGGACTTCGCCAGACTCGCGGACCGGCAGTACATGGTCGATCTGCTGGGCAAGGCGCTGCAGCATGAGCGCCGTACTCAGCCTCCCCGAGGGAGCTGGTAGCGGACGGGTTCAGTACCGGTCTAGTTATTTTGATAGCTGCTAGCGTCCAATGAAAAAGGACTTCAGAGTTGTTTGACTCTGAAGTCCTTTATTTATATGCGGTAGCAGCTCTTAAATTTGAGGCTCGCCAGGGGTCGAGCTGCGCACCTGGTTGTGCAGGCGGGCGTAGAGGCCGCCCAGCTCCATCAGCTGTGCATGCGAGCCCTGCTCGGCAATCTGGCCGCGCTCCATGACCACCACGCGGTCCGCATGCTCGATGGTGGACAGGCGGTGGGCGATCACCAGCGTGGTGCGTCCCTGCATCAGCCGGTTCAGGGCTTGCTGGACCAGGCGCTCGGACTCGTTGTCCAGCGCCGAGGTGGCTTCGTCCAGAATCAGGATGGGCGCATCCTTGTAGAGCGCGCGCGCAATGGCCAGGCGCTGGCGCTGACCGCCCGAGAGCTGGCTGGCATTGTGGCCCACCAGGGTGTGCAGGCCCTGAGGCAGATTGCGCACGAAGTCGCCCAGATTGGCCGCCTCCAGCGCGGACCAGACGCGGGCCTCGTCAATATCCTTGCCCAGCGCCACATTGGCCGCGACGCTGTCGTTGAGCATGACCACGTCCTGGCTGACCATGGCGAACTGCTGGCGCAGCGTGTTCAGGTCCCAGTCGGCCACGGGCACGCCTTCCAGAGTGATCTGGCCGCTGGTGGGCGAGAAAAAGCGGGGCAGCAGATTGACCAGCGTGGTCTTGCCGGCACCGGACGGCCCGACCAGGGCCACCACTTCGCCGGCCCTGACGTTCAGGCTCAGGTGCGAGAGGGCCGGAGCCTTGTCCGCGCCGAACTGCACGCTCACATCGCTCAGCTGCAGCGCGCCGCTGACCTTGGCGGAGGGCTTGAAACTGCCGCCTTGCTCGTCGGTGGAGCCTTCGAGCAGGGCCAGGCCACGCTCCAGTGCGGCCACGCCGCGCGTGATGGGGTTGGCCACATCGGCCATGCGGCGAATGGGCGCAATCAGCATCAGCATGGCCGAGATGAATGCGGCAAAGCCGCCCACGGTCACATCCTGCACGCTGGCCGAGCCGATGGCGGCGGCGCCTTCGCGGCTTTGCCACAGGGCGATGCAGAGAATCACCGACAGCGCAATCGCCGCCAGCACCTGGGTCAGCGGCGTCATGGCGGCCGAGGCAATGGTGGCCTTGGTGTTCAGGCCGCGCAGCTGACGGCTCAACTCGCCAAAGCGCGACTGCTGCGAAGCCTGGGCACCATGCAGGCGCACCATGCGGTGGGCCAGCACGTTCTCCTCCACCACATAGGCCAGCTCGTCGGTGGCCGTCTGGCTGGACTTGGTGATGCGGTAGAGGCGGCGCGACAGCGTCTTCATGACCCAGGCCACGCCCGGCACCATGAAGGCCACGATCAGCGTGAGCTGCCAGTTCAGATAGATCAGGTAGCCGAGCAGGGCGATCAGCGTGAAGCCGTCGCGGGAGATGCTCATCATGGCCTGCACCAGCTGCTGGGCACCGGTCTGCACCTCGTAGACGATGGTGTTGGACAGCGCCGATGCCGATTGCCTGGAAAACAGGCTCATGTCGGCGGCCAGCAGGCGCTCGAACAGCTTCTGGCGCAGACCCAGCATGCCGTCATTGGTGATGCGTGCCAGCGCGTACTGTCCCGTGAACTGGGCCAGGCCGCGAATGACGAACAGGCCGATCAGAAACACCGGCACCGTCCACAGCGCAAGCGAGCCAGCCGTAAAGCCGCTGTCGAGCAAAGGCTTGAGCAGTGCCGGCATGGCGGGCTCGGTGGCTGCCCCCACCAGCGTGGCCAGGATGGCCAGACCCCAGGCCCAGCGCTGGCCCGAGAAATAAGGCGTCAGGCGCTTGAGGCGCTGCATCAGCGGCAGCTCGGATGGATTGACGGGGGCTGCTTGGGCGGGAGCTGGGGCAGGGACGGCCTTGGCGGTCTCGCTCGGCGATGGGGACGGTGTGGCTTGCATAAGCGCGTGATTTTAGGGCTTGTGCTTTTGGAGTCCGCACGGATCTCAATAGATGAAATTCTGGATGAAGTTGTAACCAACTATGCCTGTTTGAATATAAAGCGCAAGCCTGCGGCAGAATCGGCGAGGGGATTGCCTCTGCGCTCATGCAGACTCTGGCATGCTCCCGATCTGAAAGTTTTGTGGCACTTGCGTTTGATCACCCTACTGAGCACGTTCTTACATCAGGAATCCGTCAGTGTGTGTAACATTCGCGCTTGTGTTTGTACCGGGCAATTCCGGAAATTTTGATGGCTGCCAATGACTATTGACCGACTTCCATCCCTGACAACCTGGGCGGCAGGGCCGCGCGCTTCCCGCAGAGCCATGCTGGCAACGTTAGCCGCCACGCCGGCCCTTCCGGCACTGGCCCAGTTCAGGGTTGAGGTAACAGGCGTGGGCCTGACACAGTTGCCGATCGCAATTGCCCAGTTCAAGGGAGAAGGCTCGGCCCCACAGAAGATTTCCGCCATCATCCAGGCCGACCTGGAGCGCAGCGGACAGTTCCGCGGCGTGGATGCCTCGGGCCTGGCGCTTGACGAGACCTCACGCCCCGATGTGGCCCAGTGGCGTCAGAAGGGTGCCGATTCGCTGGCGACCGGCAGCATCACGCGTCTGGCGGATGGCCGCTGGGATGTGCGCTTCCGCCTTTGGGATGTGGTCAAGGGCCAGGATCTGGGTGGTCAGGGCTTCGCAGTCACCACCGGCGATCTGCGCCTCGTGGCCCACCGCATTGCCGACTACATCTATGAAAAGCTCACGGGCGAGAAAGGCATTTTCTCCACCCGCATTGCCTATGTGACCAAGGCCGGTGCCCATTACCGCCTGTGGATTGCCGATGCGGACGGCGAGAATGCCCAGTCCGCGCTGTCCAGTCCCGAGCCCATCATTTCCCCGGCCTGGGCGCCCAACGGCACGCAACTGGCCTATGTGTCCTTCGAGTCACGCAAACCCGTGGTCTATGTGCACGATGTAGCCAGCGGCCATCGTCGTCTGCTGGCCAACTTCCGCGGCTCCAACAGCGCTCCCGCCTGGTCGCCAGACGGCAGCCGTCTGGCCGTGACGCTGAGCCGCGACGGCGGCTCGCAGCTGTATCTGCTCAGCGCCCAGGGCGGTGAGCCCCGCCGTCTCATGCAAAGCAGCGGCATCGATACCGAGCCCTGCTTCTCCAGTGACGGTCGCACCATTTACTTCGTCAGCGATCGTGGCGGTGCACCTCAGGTCTATAAGGTCTCGTCCTCGGGCGGCAGCGCCGAGCGAGTGACCTTCACCGGCAACTACAACATCTCGCCCGCCATCAGCCCCGACGGCAAATGGCTGGCCTATATCTCCCGCGTAGGCGGTGGTTTCAAGCTCCAGGTCATGGATCTGGCGACAGGCACAGTGAACTCGGTCACGGACACCACGGCGGACGAAAGCCCGAGTTTTGCGCCCAATAGCCGTCTGATTGTTTACGCCACCATTCAGGGCGGCCGTGAAGCACTCATGACCACAACGCTGGACGGCAAGATCAAGGCGCGTCTGGCCGGTGCAAGTGGAGACATACGTGAGCCCGACTGGGGCCCGTTCCAAAAACACTGATCTGAAGTTTGCTTTCCCTCTTTCTTTCTAGTGATGAAGTCCGTTGTGGACTGTTCGGAGAAATCTCATGTTGACTATCAAACGTCTTTCCCTGGCTTTGGCTGTGACCGCGCTGGTCGCAGGTTGCAGCTCTGGCGTCAAGCTGGACGACAAGCCCGTTGACGGTTCGCTGTCCAGCCAGGGTGCTGGCACCAGCGGCCAGGGCCAAAGTGGCGTGTCGGGCGTGGACCTGACCGGTTCCGCCGCTTCCAAGGCAGGCCCTCAGGGTGTCAGCCGCATCGTCTACTTCGACTTTGACAGCTACTCTGTCAAGGCTGATGCACAGCCCCAGATCGAAGCCCATGCCAAGTTCATCAAGGCCAACCCCGCTGCCAAGGTGCAGCTGGAAGGCCATACCGACGAGCGCGGCGGCCGTGAATACAACCTGGCCCTGGGTCAAAAGCGCGCTGAAGCCGTGCGCCGTTCTCTGGGCCTGCTGGGCGTGAACGACGCTCAGGTTGAAGCGGTGAGCTACGGCAAGGAAAAGCCCGCTGCTGAAGGTCATAGCGAAGACGCTTACGCCCAGAACCGTCGCGTTGAAATCAACTACCGTTAATGATGAAGCAGGCCTTGTTGACTCTCCGTCACGCAATGCTGCCTCGCATGGTGGCGGCCGGCCTGCTGGCCGGCTCTGCCATCAGCGCCCATGCAGCCCTGTTTGGTGATGACGAGGCGCGCCGCGCCATCATCGAACTGCGCCAGCGCGTTGACAGCCTGCAGCAATCGCAGGAGCAGACCCGCCGCAGCCTGCTGGATCTGCAGTCGCAGATCGAGTCGCTCAAGTCGGACCAGGCCAAGCTGCGAGGTCAGAACGAGCAATTGACGCGCGACGCCGCGGAGTTGCAGCGTGGCCAGAAAGATCTGGCCAAAGGCTTTGACGAGCGGCTGCGCCAGTTCGAGCCCGTGAGCGTCACCGTGGACGGCGTGGAGTTCACTGCCGATCGCAATGAGCAGCAGGAATTCGAGCAGGCTCTGGGCATGTTCCGTTCGGGCAAGTTCCCCGAGGCCGGTCAGGCCTTCGCCGCTTTCCTGCGTCAATGGCCCAAGAGCGGCTATACGCCGTCGGTGCGCTTCTGGCTGGGCAACTCGCAGTACGCCACGCGCGACTACAAGAATGCCATCGCCAATTTCCGTTCGGTCATGACCAATGCGCCCATGCATGCTCGTGCACCCGAAGCGGCCCTGTCCATCGCCAACTGTCTGGTGGAACTCAAGGACACCAAGGCAGCTCGCAAGACCCTGGAAGAGCTGCTGCAGGCCTATCCGAACTCGGAAGCCGCAGGGATTGCCAAGTCCAAGCTGGCGACGCTCAAGTAATGGCCGAATATTCTCAGCCTCAAGCGGAAACAGCGCCCCGATCCGGCGCTGTTTTTTCTATGGAAGAAGCAGATGTGCAGCGCCGCTTTGGCGGTTTGGAGCGCCTCTACGGCGTGCAGGGGGCAGCCCGGATTCGTGCGGCCCATGTGGTGGTGGTTGGTGTGGGCGGAGTCGGTTCATGGACGGCCGAGGCTCTGGCGCGCAGCGGCGTGAGCCGCTTGACTCTGATCGATATGGACCATGTGGCCGAGTCCAATATCAATCGCCAGATCCATGCGCTGACCAGCACTGTCGGTCAGGCCAAGATCGAAGCCATGCGTGATCGCATCGCCGAGATCAATCCCGCTTGCGTGGTCAATTGCATCGATGAATTTGTCGACCCAGACAACTGGCAGCAACTCTTGCCGGCAGATGCCGATGCGGTGATAGATGCTTGTGATCAGATCAAGGCCAAGGCCGAAATGGCGGCGCATGCGCGCAAAACCAGGCAGTGCTTTATCTCCGTCGGTGCTGCAGGTGGCAAGCGCATGGCCCACTTGGTGGACATTGCAGACCTGAGTGCGACAACCCATGATCCGCTTCTATCGCAGCTGCGCTACCGGCTGCGCAAGCAGCATGGCGCTCCCAAGGATGGCAAGCGCATGGGGGTGACTTGTGTGTTCAGCCGCGAGGCTGTCGCACCACCTGATGCATCTTGCTCAATCGAGGGCGGTGATGGCAGTCTCAACTGCCACGGCTATGGCTCGGTCGTGGCTGTGACAGCTACCTTTGGTCAGTGCGCAGCAGGCTGGGTACTTGATCAGTTGGCTCGCAAACCAAGCTAATCCAACTAATTCAAGAATTAGGCAAAGAGCCGGAAAAAATAGATTACAATAACGTCATTCCACTGATTAGGCAACTACTGCTTTTGATGTGTGGCAGGGTCTTTAGCTCAGTCGGTAGAGCAGCGGACTTTTAATCCGTTGGTCGCGAGTTCGAATCTCGCAGGACCCACCAGAATGCATAAGCCGCTACAGCTGTTAAAGCTGTAGCGGCTTTTATGTTTTATTCCCTTGGTGGAGCATTCATCGCTCCAAGGAATTGCGGTTTGCTCTCCTGAGCGTTCATGGACACGGGCGGCCCTTGCTCTGTCGGCCTACGGTTCGGATAGCGCTCCGTATCGATTTCTGTGCCGGGTTATCAATCAACAGAAACGACTCTTGCGAGGCTGAGTGGCCTCTGCAGCCAGGTTTTGTGCTTCACCAAAGGCTTTGTCCGTCGGAGTGGCGAACCTGCTTTCCGCTGGGCAGGCAGCGGCTCAGCAGATCGGTCAGTTTAGGTGATGGTGGAGCCAGGCCTTGTCTTCTGGCGGGCCAGCGGTGCTGGCGCTGGTCGCCGTGTGCTTGTCGAAAAAGCAGAACCCCGCTCAGTTCAACAGTGGCGGGGTTCGTCAGGAGATCGGAGACCGAGCTGCTGTTATGGGGTTTTGCTTCTTCCCCGGTAGTTCAGGTCAGTGGCCGAGTAGTTCTCACGCTTGCGCCAGTCCATTTGAATCGGGCCGGCGTGGTTGGCAGGATAGGTGATGCGCTCTTTTTCGCGATTGAGTTCCCACTGCTTTGCATCCACGATGCGATGGACTGTGGACTCTTTGGATTTGCTCATGGGGAAGGCGGCCTTCAATCAAGTTTCTGAACCTAAAGAAGACGGTACAGCTGCCGGGATGGCGAGTCCAGTGAATTCGCCTGATGAATGACGGATCGCCTGGATTGCGTTGGAATCACGACTACTAGGCGGTATTTTTAGGGTGGATGCGGATAGTTGCTGCTTGGAGGATGGGGCTGTGTTCCCGTCAAGGCGTCAGCCTTGAAGCGGCCTGAGCCCTGTGTGGCCGCTCAAACGCTGCAAACAGAGCTCTCGTCGGGCATATTGGCCCCTGGAATGAGAAAAGTCCGCTCTGGAAGACGGGCAGGGTGATGGATTCCAGGTGAGCGATGCCTTCGACTGTGACTGCTAGACCCAAATACATGCAGCCGGCGATTTGTCGTTCACATCCTACCTTGACGCGTATTCCGGGGGGGCCGACTCCTCGCGCCGGAGGCGAGGCATGGTGTTGCATCGGCCGATTGAATCCACCGCCTGAAGCGGTCAGCCTGAGCATTTTCTTGGTGAACTGTTTCAGGCCGATTGCGACGCGCAGCTAGGGTATATGCGTTCAATGCGGGAGTGCTCGAAGTGAATGACACTCTCGTGAACCATTAGCTTGCTTGAGGTAGGCAATCAAGTCGCTACGCTCCTTGGAGTCAGGGATTCCAGCGTACGTCATTGTCGTGCCTGGTAGCACCTTCATGGGCTGGGTCAGGAAACGATCGAGTGTTTTTTCGTCCCAGATAAAGCCGGAATTCTTCATCGCATCCGAGTAAGCAAAGCCGGGAACCGTGCCAGCACGCCGTCCCAACAGGCCGCAATGATGCGGTCCCACTCGGTCGTATGCCAGCGCATGGCAGGCCGCACAGCGAGCGTATATCTGCTCGCCAGGAAGTTTGTCAGGTGCTGCATGCACTGTCGCAGCGAACGACAGCATGCCAAGCAGCAGCCACCGTTCGGTGTTCATGATACGAATGCCGTGGGGACCGGTGCTTCGCCTACTGCCTGGCGCAGTACTGCCCAGTGCATGGCTTCATCACCCAGAATGCTGGCCGCAGCCTTGGATAGTTCTCGATTGCCGAACAAGGGAACGGCTCCCAGATAAGCACTGACGGCCCCTTGCTCCAGTCGTGCCGCAAAGCGCAGCACATCCTCCTGTGATTTCAGCTGATTTGCTGGGAAGTTGTAAGCAGTCTTGGGGACTACCGGCTTGCCACCCAGTTTTTCAACCGTCTTGGCAAGTAGTTCAGCATGCGCTTTGTGATGGCCCTGGAAGGTCAGGGCCAGATCCAGCACCGAGTGTTGCAGCAGTTTGCTTTCGGCTCCCAACTGATAAGCAGCGATGGCCTCCAGCTCTGCACTCAGGGCGGTGTTCAGGATTTGAGTGTCCTGGGCTTTTCCATCGCCGGTTTTGGCGGCTAGCGCTTCACGGCCGGCTAGTAGCGCAACAGCGGCACCTGAAAGCATCAGCCCGGATTGGCCAAGAAAGAGGCGGCGCGCCTCCTGTGGATGAGCGATATGCAAAAACGACATGATGCACTCCTTCGTAGGTGACGAGGCCAGCTTTGGGAGACCGAAAATCCGGTGGCCAGGGCAAGCACTCATCCATTGGATGGATCGGAGCGTCACCACGTTCCGCCCCTGTTGGCAGCAGGGCCGAGAATCAGATCGACACGGGAACGCTGGACGCGGATACACCATCCAATGGTCAAAGGAGGCGTACATGCCGCACACTCAACCTTCGAACCACAGCCCTGCGGTTGCTGATGCTTCGGATCTGGAGCTCGCTTTCAGAGCCGCAGCTGGCGATGAGGTGGCTTTCGAGGCCATCATGCGACGCCACAATCGCTTGTTGTTCCGCACCGCACGAGCCATATTGAAAAGTGACACGGATGCCGAAGATGTCGTGCAGCAGGCCTATTTGCAGGCTTGGCAGGCATTGGGGAATTTCAGGGCGGATGCCAAGTTGTCGACATGGCTGGTACGCATTGTCGTCAACGAAGCACTTGGACAGATCAGACGTCGTCAGTTGAAGATCGTGCCGCTGGAGTCCGCGATGGTATCGACTCAGCAGATGGATGCCAGTTGGCAGCAAGACGATATGGACCGCAGCCCCGATCGAACCGTCATGCGTTCGGAGTTGCGTCGAATCATGGAGGCGCGCATCGACCTGCTGCCCGATGACTTCCGCAGGGTTTTCATGTTGCGCGGGGTGGAAGAGATGAGTGCGGAAGAGGTGTCGCAGATACTGGAAATTCCAGAGGCCACGGTGCGCACGCGCTTCTTCCGTGCACGAAGCATGCTTCGTGAAGGGCTTTCACAGGATCTGGATATGGCGCTCAGCGACGCCTTCAATTTCGATGGGGAGCGGTGCAATCGCATCGTGTCCTTGGTGCGGGCAAGACTACCCCAGCGTTAAGCAGGCATGCTTGGATCATTGGTTCTGATGACCATGCAGCAGATGCAGAGCGATTCGCAAGAATGGACTACCCTGGGCAAGTAGCAGATCTGCGCTTCACTAACTCTGGATATCTTCATGCCTAGACTTCCCTGAGGTGGGCTCCCTACTTTTGAGTGGAGCGAAGATTCGAGGAGGCAAAGCGGACCACAGTGGCGACTTAAGCCACGAAGCCGTCATACAGAAAAACTCCCCGCGGAAACATTCCTGGAGCAGCAGCTGGAATCCAGGTGGATGGCGAAACTGGTGGATCGATTGACATTTTCGCCACGGCCGATGCGGAGACACTTGTTGGATATCGATGATCATCGCTTCACATTGCATGCTTTTCCAGATTAAATATTGACAAAAGCCGTGTGAGTCGACTGTATGTAAGAGGGGGCATGCAGATGAACGATCTGGAGGTTGACGGGAATCGCCATCTCAATCATTTGATGAGATCAGGTGTGTGCGCAGAAGGAGTGGATCGCATACTGCGTGCGGTTCGCAAGCATCTGGGAATGGATATCGCCTTTGTCTCACACTTCGGTGCGGCCGAACGGGTGCTCAAGCATTTGGACAGTGTTTCGGGCGGGCCGCTCTATCAAGGCCAGAGCATTCCCATGCAGGAGGGATACTGCCTGAAGGTTGTTCATGGCGAGCTGCCCGAATGCATTCCGGACACAAGTCGTGTGCCGGTTGCTCAGCACATTTCTGCAACACATGCCATTCCAATTGGGTCCCATTTGAGTGTTCCCGTCCGTCTCACGGATGGGCATGTGTATGGGACGCTTTGCTGCTTCAGCTACCTCCCGAATCCAACGCTAGGGGAGCGCGACATGCAATTGCTGCGCGCATTTGCAGAGATCCTGGCAGACCGTATCGAAGAGCAGGCTGCCGAGGAGCAGGTCAAGGCACGGTTGGTCGGTGAAGTCCGATCCGCGTTGGCGCACGGTGATCCGAGGATGGTTTTCCAGCCGATCTGCAGTTTGCGTGACAAGGCCATCTGCGGCTTTGAAAGCCTTTCGCGTTTTGATGTCGAACCCAGGCATGCTCCGGATTATTGGTTCGATGTGGCAGACAAGGCCGGTTTGGGCATCGACCTGGAGTTGTGCGCTGTTTCCAAGGTGCTGCCAGCGCTGGAGCGGCTGCCCGCCAACAGCAGCGTAAGTGTCAACTGCTCGCCACAATTGCTGCTCAGCAGCAAATTCCATCAACTACTTGATGGCATTGATGATCTCTCACGTCTGGTCCTGGAGATTACAGAACATGCTGCGGTCAAGGATTACAAGGCTCTTGCCATTGGGCTGGAGCCTTACCGTCGCCGGGGCGCGAAACTGGCGGTTGACGATGCTGGTGCAGGCTATTCCAGCATGCGGCATATTCTCAATCTCGAGCCCGAGATCATCAAGCTGGATATGAGTCTTACTCACTCTATCGATACAGATGAGAAACGGCGTGCACTGGCCAGAGGCCTCATCAGCTTCGCGCACGAAATAGGAAGCCTGGTGATTGCAGAGGGCGTTGAACGGGCGGAAGAGCTGGATATGCTGAAAAGGCTTGGAGTGGATTGCGCCCAAGGGTATTTGCTTTCCAGGCCGCTTGAGATTGATGCCGCGGCGGTGTTCTCGCTTCACTAGTCGGCAGGTGTCGCTACATAGGCGGTCGCATCGTTTGAGTGCCTGGCAACCGATCTCGTCCAGCAGACGGGTGGCTTGGCTCGCTTCGTTCGCCTGCATCGAGCAGGCCTTGGCGCTTCTTGTGACTGCTTTGCAAAGGGCCTGAGCCCATATGGAGCCTCGGGTGACGGGTGATTGGTTTGTGCTTGGTCCTAGCGTAAACATCTATGTAGTGCTGTCAATCAATGCGAGCATACTGTTTGCAAATATCAATTGCACGAGGACGCTATGAAGTGGCTGCTTGTCAGTTTTGCGCTCATGGTGTTGACGCTCTGCGTCAGCTTTGTCGCGTCGGTCGCGGACGACCTGAGGCAAGGAAGCGATCAGGATTGACTACCGGGGTTTTCAGGACCCCTCATGAGGCATTTCCACACCATCGATTGCAATCGTCACGCCCATGATGTTGCGGTCGATTTCCATTGGGCGTCCAGATCCCTCAAGCTTGACGATGTCGCTGCCGCGATTGAACTGCCTGGCTTTGCTGGAGCAGTTTGATGTGCCTGGTGGGCGTTGTTGTGCGTCTTCCAATGCCTCGGAATGCCTGGCAAGCGCGCTTGCGAACGGTGTTGATCTGAAATTCACAGCTCAGGGCTGAAATCTCCAATAGCAAGCTTTGCGCCAACGGTTCCGAGAGAACTCGATGGCGCGTCTTGCAGTCTCCTGCTGGAAGCAGCCTCAGGCAGCTACACACTGCACCACAACCGACTCGCTTGACCAGTCACCACCAAGGACTCAATGCACCAATTGGGGCAAAAAATGAGTGCGGCTGCATGGTGCTTCTGGCAGAAAAAATACCTGATTTCAGTGATTGCCCTTGCAGTTCTTGCCCGTTTAAGTATTGCCGCCTTGGTCTATCACTTCTTCATCAAGGCGCTGGGCATCTTGCTGTTTCTTGTGGAGATTGTGTGGTTCATTGCCAAGCCCCTCTGCTCCGAGATTGCTGCATGGCATTTGCGCTGGCCTCAGATCGTCCGTAGTCGAAGAGCACGTTGGAGTGCCATTGGAGCCTTTGCACTTATTGCACTTTGCTGGCTGCCTCTGCCTGCCCCAATCCGCACCGAGGGTATGTTGCAATCCAGCGAAATCTGGCCTTTGCATGCGCTTGATGCATCGCAGCTGCAGCAGCAAATGTTTGGCGACGCACGCATGGTCAAGGTTGATGCCCCTGTCTTTATGCTGGACTCCCCGGCTCTCAAGGCCGCTCAGGCTCAAAACGATGCGCAGAGGGCCCAGTATTCGCAGCAAATAGCGGCAGCAGGTTTCGACTCTGAGCTGCGCAGGGACTGGCAGGTTCTGCAAGAGCGTCAGCTGCAGGCGGCCATCCAACAGCAGGCGGTGGAAACCGAAGCCAGTCGCTACCGTCTGAATGCCTCGGGCACTGGAGTTCTGCGCGACGTGGATCCGGATCTTCGACCGGGAGACTGGCTGGCCCGGAATGAATTGCTGGGTAGAGTCGTGGGCGGCGATCGGCTGGAGGTTCTTGCCTATGTGCAGGAAGAAGATATTCAACGCATCAGCATCGGCGACAGCGCAATTTTTATCGCTGACGCGGGTGTGGGGCCGGTACTGGATTTGACGGTGCGCAGCGTTGATCAGGATGCGAGTCGTACCCTCTCGGAGGCTGCGCTGTCTGCGGCAGCTGGGGGCATGATTCAGGTCCGAAGCATGCAAGGCACCCTATACCCGGAGCGTCCGGTCTACAGAGTGGTGCTGGATGTGGTGGCACCGCTTGAAACAGACGCTGTTTTGCAACACCACTGGCGTGGCAAAGTCAGCATTCGTGGCCAGTGGGAAGCGGCTGCGGCGCAGTTTGTGAAAACTGCGACGAGTGTTTTTTGGAGGGTGGCAGGTTTTTAGCTTCAATGAATGACTGCAGTGGGCGGCGATTCAACCGGTCGATGCATCCGCCCTGCAGCAGTCTGTGGCCGTATTCCTGGGTCGCGTGGGGCTTCACGGAACGAAAGTGGGGTGGCTTGCCGACCCCTGCTGTCGCAGCAAAGAGCGGTGGATGAAGGATAAGGAAGGACGCTGTCAGCGTAAGCCTGCACGAGTGCCCAGCGTGTGCACGCGCTCCATCCAGACGGCGCGCTTGGCAGCACTGGATTTGACCACAGGGCCGAAACTGTGCACATGCACGGGCCGGATCCCGCTGAATTCCAGGATGCTCTGCTTCATTTGCCGATGACCTGGTTGGCGCTGTACCCAGCGGTAGTACCAAGGAGGGGAATCCATCGTCACAAGCAGTTCAGCAGTGCGGCCGGCCAGCAGGCGGTCCCACAATGCAGAGTTGGCTCGGTATTTGAAGGCGAAACCAGGCAGGAAGATGCGATCGAGAAAGCCCTTGAGCAGCGCCGGTAGCCCGCCCCACCATATCGGATAGACCCACACCAGGTGTTGCGCCCAGGTAATGTCGAGCTGAGCGCCTTGCAGGTCGGCCTCCAGCGGCTGGCTATGCTCGTATCCGTGGCGCAGGATGGGGTCGAATTGCATTTCACCCAGCTCCAACAGTCGGACCTCGGCTCCAGCATGGCGCGCGGCATCGGCATAGGTGCTCGCCAAGGCGGCACATAGACTGTTGGTGGAGGGCTGGCCGAGGATGATGAGGATGCGACGGGACATGGTGATAGAGGCGGGCTGAGTTCGTAAGCAGCCAGCATCACCTTGTCCTTGGGGGCAGAGTCAAGCCCTACAACGTCAAATGGAGAGTGGCTCTGGTGAACGGCATGTCTTTGCACCGTCGCATGTGCTCAGCTCCATGGACAATGCTGCCAGGGCGATGTCGGCAGCTTGCAGCCGCGCCAGTTCGTCGGCAATGGCGCGTCGCCGGGTCTGGAGCAGGGTCTGGACGGCGGCAGCGCCGGAGGGAGTGTCGATGCTGCGTAGCGGCTGTAGCGCAGCCAGGCGAAAACCCAGAGACAGCGCCTGGCGGATCCACTGCACGCGCTGCACATCTTCCAGGTCGTAGTGGCGGTAGCTGCCCCGGCGTGCCACGGTGCCGAGCAAGCCGTGCGCCTCATACAGGCGTAGCGCTTTGGGCGTGCAGCCTGTGAGTGCGGCGAGTTCACCGATACGCATAGGTGACTCCCGTGCGCTTGGCAGTATGTATCTTTCTTGCTGAAAGTGCTGTTGGCTCAGGGTGCATGAATGCTTGGAGTCGTTTGAATGTGTTGAGGGAGTTGTTGACCCATGAATTTCGAGTGGTCGTGACAAGGGGTTCACGGCCATAGGCCTTGTCAGGAGCCATCGTGCGAATTTACGGCAATCCCATGGCGCGATTGCAGCAAATTTCGGCGTGGCCCTGGCACTCGACAATCGTCAGGGTTGTTGGCTTGTCCAGTGCATGTCGGAAATCCTCTGCTAACGGCTTTTCTCTAGTGAGCAATGCCTTGCTGCCGCTCCTTTATCTGCTCATATTGACTGGGCTCGCTCCAACAAGCATTGAGGGCGACTATTGGATGCCTCTTGCTAGGCAGGGCAGGGTGGTTTCAAGCTTCCATCGCATACCTTAGCCCTGGGAAGGCCTGGAGGGCGCGAGCAGCCTGGGTGCGCAGCTGGTAAAATCAGTCGATTAACCTGTTTTGGGCCGTGTCAATGCTTGTTGATGACGCGTGCTTTTAATCCGTTGGTCGCGAGCTTGAATCTCGTGGAACCAGCCAGAATACAGGCGCTACAGCTATAGAAGCGGTAGCGCCTTTTTCGTTTACCAGTTTTTCATCGTGCGTGTGGCTGACTCGAACAACAGAGTCGAGTCTGCTGATTTGGCCGTTGAAATAAAATTTCTGCTTGGCGCGTAGACGCTGCGCTGCTGGAAAAATCAAATGAAATCAATCGACTCCGTTAGCCCCACGCAAACCGCAATCCCCAAAGTGGGCTTTGTTTCGCTGGGCTGCCCCAAGGCCTTGACTGATAGCGAGCTGATTCTCACGCAGCTCAGCGCCGAGGGTTACCAGACTTCCAAGACCTTTGAAGGCGCGGATTTGGTCATCGTCAACACCTGCGGCTTCATTGACGATGCCGTCAAGGAAAGCCTGGACACCATTGGCGAAGCTCTGGCAGCCAACGGCAAGGTGATCGTGACCGGTTGCCTGGGTGCCAAGGCAGGCAAAGAGGGCGGCTCCACCATGGTGGCCGAAGTGCACCCCAGTGTGCTGGCAGTCACGGGACCCCATGCGACGCAGGAAGTGATGGATGCGGTGCACACCCACCTGCCCAAGCCGCATGACCCGTTCGTGGACCTGGTGCCTGGCAGCTTTGGCGATGCTGGCATCAAGCTCACGCCCAAGCACTATGCCTATCTGAAGATTTCCGAGGGCTGCAACCATCGCTGCACCTTTTGCATCATTCCCAGCATGCGTGGCGATCTGGTTTCGCGTCCGATCGGCGATGTGCTCAAGGAGGCCAAGGCGCTGTTCGAAGGGGGCGTGAAAGAGCTGTTGGTGATCAGCCAGGATACCTCGGCCTATGGTGTGGATGTGAAGTACCGCACCGGTTTCTGGGACGGCAAGCCCGTCAAGACCCGCATGCTGGAACTGGCCGACGAGCTGGGCAAGCTGGCGCAGCAGCACGGTGCCTGGGTGCGTCTGCACTATGTCTACCCCTATCCCACCGTGGATGCGGTCCTGCCCTTGATGGCCGAGGGCAAGATCCTGCCTTACCTGGATGTGCCCTTGCAGCACAGCCACCCCGATGTGCTCAAGCGTATGAAGCGACCCGCATCGGGCGAAAAGAACCTGGACCGTATCCGCGAGTGGCGCAAGATCTGCCCCGAGTTGGTGATTCGTTCCACCTTCATTGCCGGCTTCCCCGGCGAGACCGAGGAGGAGTTCGAGCATCTGCTGGACTTCATTCGCGAAGCCGAGATCGACCGTGCCGGCTGCTTTGCCTACAGCCCCGTCGAAGGCGCCACAGCCAACGAACTGCCAGGCATGCTGCCTGAAGAAGTACGCGAAGCACGTCGTGCGCGCTTCATGGAGGTGGCCGAGGAGGTCTCCACCAAACGTCTGCAGCGCCGCGTAGGCCAGGTCATGAAGGTGTTGGTGGACAAGGCTGTCAGCCTGGGCAAAAAGGGCGGTATGGGCCGGACCTATGCCGATGCTCCCGAGATCGACGGTGTGGTTCACATCCAGCCGCCCGAGAAGGCCAGCAAGACCTACAAGGTGGGCGAGCTGATCAGCGTGCGCATCGTGGGCACGCAGGGGCATGATCTGGTGGGCGTTCCGGTTTGAATTTTCATGGCGTCACTGTGCGGCGCCATTTCAATCCGGTAGAGACAAAAAGGCCGCGACTGCGGCCTTTTTTGCATCTGATCTCTTGGCCTCTTGGTTGCCGCTCTTGTCTGCCAATGGCCTGCGGGAGATCCTGATGCAATGAAGGGTTCAGATTCGGCTCTGATCGGGGCGGCATCGCCTCCGAGGTGGATTTGAGATCCAGGACATGACGTCAGCACGAAACACTTTTCCTGTACTTTTCCAGGGAGAAGCACTGCAGCATTTGTTGTTCATGTGAGGAATTGCCTTTCTCGGAAGACAGCCTCTTGTCTGTAAAGAGGTTTCCATCGAAAGGTGACGAGCCTGATCTCGGCACTGTATCCACAGTTAGGGCTGCTTGGTTCCCCACCTGACCCGGTTGGCTGCTTCCCCATGCGAGGAGGCCCGTCACACTCGATTATAGATGCAAAACCGACACAGCCCCGCGAGCTGTGAAATGAGATTCCAGGAGCAGGCTTGTTGGCATGTCCCGGCCCCGTAGAATCAGAGGCTATGTCTTATTTAGTGCTTGCTCGCAAATACCGGCCTCGTACCTTCACCGAAATGGTGGGGCAGGAGCACGTGGTTCAGGCTCTGACCAATGCGTTGACCCAGCAGCGCCTGCACCATGCCTATCTGTTCACGGGCACACGTGGCGTGGGCAAGACCACGGTGTCGCGCATTCTGGCCAAGTCTCTGAATTGCCAGGGCCTGGACGGTAACGGTGGAATCACCGCAACCCCTTGCGGGGTTTGTGCAGCATGCACTGAAATCGATAGCGGGCGTTTCCCCGACTACACCGAGCTGGACGCTGCGTCCAACCGGGGTGTGGATGAGGTGCAGAGCCTGCTGGAGCAGGCGGTGTACAAGCCGGTGCAGGGGCGCTTCAAGGTCTTCATGATCGACGAGGTGCACATGCTGACAAACACCGCGTTCAACGCCATGCTCAAGACGCTGGAAGAGCCTCCGGAGTATCTGAAGTTCGTGCTGGCCACAACCGATCCGCAGAAAGTGCCGGTCACTGTGCTCTCGCGCTGCCTGCAGTTCAATCTGCGTCCGATGGCGCCCGAGACAGTTCTGGAGCACCTGACCCATGTGCTGGACAAGGAAAGCGTGCCGGCAGAGCCTCAGGCGCTGCGATTGCTGTCGCGTGCTGCGCGTGGCTCCATGCGCGATGCGCTGAGCCTGACCGACCAGGCGATTGCCTTTGGCAGCGGGCAGTTGCAGGAGACGACGGTGCGCCAGATGCTGGGCAGCGTGGATCGCAGCCATGTCTTTCGCCTGATCGATGCCTTGGCGCAGGGTCACGGGCGTATGGTGGTTGAAGTCTCCGAAGAGCTGCGCCACAACGGTCTGTCTGCTGCATCGACTCTGGAAGAAATGTGCGCCGTGCTGCAGCGCATGGCCGTGTTGCAGGCCGTACCCGATATGCCGCTGGATGCCAGCGACCCGGAGGCTGCCGAAGTAGACCGACTGGCCAGTCTGATGCCGCGCGACGAGACCCAACTGCTCTACAGCATCTGCCTGCACGGCCGTGCCGAACTGGGGCTGGCCCCGGATGAGTACGCTGCGCTGACCATGGCACTGCTGCGGCTGCTGGCCTTCAAGCCGGAAAACGCCGAAGCCGGCATGGCTGAAAAAAAAACTCCGGCGCTGAGGCCTAGCCGGCCTGTTGTCCAGGCTCCGGATCCGATTCAGCAGTCTCCGGCTTCAACGCCAGCGGCGATGGAGGCGCCACCGGCCAAGGTTCAGTCCGTGCAGCCGGTGGTGGAATCCGCACTGGAGTCCGCACCGGTGCAGGAGCCTGCGTCAGTGGCCGGCATGGCCGAGCCAGAACATATTCAAGTTGTTGCCGATCGCTCGGATTCAGCAGAGTATTCCGTCGCAAGGCCGGTGATGCAGGCAGTGCCGGAGTCGACCCGCTTGCCTGCTCCTGCAGTGACGCCTGAGCCTGCTGCGGTTCGGCAGAACCTGCCTGCTGAGGGTCAGGAGGCCGTCGCCGAGGCAGACCAGAGGCCTGTCGACGATGCCTCCGAGAGTGCAGAGGGCAGCGATATGGCTGATGCTCCCGAAGAGCAGGATGCCAGCGAGGCGGCCTGGGCAGGCATGCCCGATGAGGGCTGGTCTGACGATGGGCGCTGGGGCGATGATGCCGACCTGGATATCGGACAGCCCCCGCATGCCATGCCGCCCATGGAGTCTGACGAGCCGGCGGCCCAGAGCGCAAACGGCGGCTATGTCAGCACGGCCCAGGATGCAGCCCCTGTGGAACGTACCCCCGAGGGCGATCTGTGGTTTGGCGTGGTGCAGCAGTTGCTGCAGAGCGAAGCCGTGGTGGCCGTGGCGCGGCAGCTGGCGCTGCAGTCTCAACTTCTGGGCCGCGACGGCGATCTGTGGCGGCTGCGCGTGGAGTCCAACTCGCTCAATCAGGCTGGCACACGTGATCGTCTGCGTGCTGCGCTGGAAGCGGCCGGTCATGCGCGACAATTGCAGGTTGAGCAGGGGCCGGTGACGGATAGTCCCGCCCGCCGACTGGCCCTGGAAAGAAAAGCCAGCCAGTTGCTGGCCGAGGACATTGTCAAAAGCAATCTGCAGGTGCAAACCTTGATGCGAGACTTTGGCGCGAAAATCGTGCCCGGTAGCATCAAGCCCATATCTATTCAGCCTGAATAAGGCGTTTCAACAAAAGAAGGAATTCTCATGTTCAACAAAGGACAACTCGCCGGTTTGATGAAGCAAGCTCAGGCCATGCAGGACAACCTGAAGAAGGCTCAGGAAGAGCTGGGCAATATCGAAGTCGAAGGCGAATCCGGTGCCGGTCTGGTCAAGGTCGTGATGACCTGCAAGCATGACGTCAAGCGCATCACCATCGACCCCAGTCTGCTGGCCGAAGACAAGGACATGCTGGAAGACCTGGTGGCTGCTGCCTTCAACGCGGCTGTGCGCAAGGCCGAAGAGACCTCCAACGAGAAGATGGGCAAGATCACTGCCGGTATGCCCGGCCTGCCCGGCGGGATGAAGTTCCCGTTTTAAACGGCTCCCCCTGTGCGGCGAAGCCGCTTCCCCCTGAGGGGGACGGCAGCCTCGCTGCGCGGCGGCGCTTGCTTGCTGCCTCTGGCTTGGGGCATGCCAGCGTTGAGTGCAGTGTGCGAAATCCTGCATTCAAATATCAGGCGATCTCCGGGTCGCCTTTTTTCTGGTGACTGAAAGGACAAGCCTGTGTCTGATGTGCAATCTCTGGACACCTTGATCGAGGCCTTGCGCCGACTGCCGGGTGTGGGCATCAAGTCGGCGCAGCGTATGGCGTTTCATTTGCTGCAGCGTGATCAGGCTGGTGCGCTGCAGCTGGCGCGGGCGCTGGACTCGGCGGTGAACTCTGTTCATCACTGCGAGCGCTGCCATACGTTTACCGAAGGCGCCATCTGCAGCATCTGTGATGACGCCGGGCGAGACGGGGCTCGGCTGTGCGTGGTCGAGGCTCCGGCCGATCTGGCTGCGATGGAGCGCACGGGGGCCTATCAGGGCTATTACTATGTGCTGATGGGGCGGCTGTCCCCGCTCGACGGGGTGGGCCCCAAGGAAATCGGCATGAAGCAGTTGCTGGAGCGTGCCTGTGATGGCGTGGTGCAGGAGGTGATTCTGGCCACCAGCTTCACGGCAGAGGGCGAGGCCACGGCCCATGCTGTCAGCGAGGCGCTCAAGTCGCGTGGCATTCTGGTCACGCGGCTGGCGCGTGGCGTGCCGATAGGCAGCGAACTTGAATATGTGGATCTCGGCACGATTGCCCATGCGCTGGTGGACAGGCGCTGAAAATATCGCTTGAATTGGCTGCCAGCGCTTTTATATCAGGCGTGTGCTGCTATTGATTTCTTTGAATGAGCAGAGATAAAAAAAGCCCGCCGGTTTTTACGAACAGCGGGCTTTTTGGCGGGCGGCGAAGCTTATTTGCGCTTCTTGGCTGGTGTGCCGCCACGTGCCTTGGGTTCGCTCTTGCCGCCACGGGGAGCGGGCGCGCTGCTGGTTCTGGCGTTCTTGCTGGAGGCTGCCACCTTGCTGCCACCACGGGTGTTGCGGGCTGACTCGCGTGGGCTGTCGTTGGCTTCGGCACGTGCGCTGCGGGCTGCGCGGCTGGGCAGGTAGGCAATCAGCGACTGGCCGGGGCGCAAGGATGCCGTGGACTTGAGGTCGTTCCAGTCCGCGAGGTTGGAGACGCTGATGCCATAGCGGCTGGCCACGCTGACCAGGGTATCGCGCTTGCGCGCCTTGACCGTGGTGCGCACGGTCACGATTTCGGGGGCGAAGGAGATCTGGCCGTTGTCGGCCACATGGCCGGGCACATCGGTCTTGACATTGGCATCGCGCGGCACCATCAGAGCCGATCCGGCCTTGATCAGCATGCGCGGCGGGATGTTGTTGATGGCGCGCAGGTCGGCTTCGCCCAGGCCTGCACGCTGGGCGGCTTCGGCCACGGTGATGGTGGTGGGCACGGTCCATACCGTCCAGCTGGCAAACTGGCCTTCGCTATAGGCCTGCAGATTGCGGCGGAAAACCTTGGCGTTGTCCCAGGGCAGCAGCACCTGTGGTGTGGCGCGTGCAAAGATCACCGGTTTGTGAAAGCTGGGGTTGAGCGCCTTGAAGTCCTTGACGCTCACATCGGCCAGCTTGGCCACCAGCTCAACGTCAATGTCGTGCGGGAGATCCACGGCCTGGAAATAGGGGTGGTTCTCGATGATGGGAAGCTCGGTGTTGAACTTCTCGGGTTCGGCCACGATGTTCTTGACGGCTTGCAGCTTGGGCACGTAGTTGCGGGTTTCGGCCGGCATCTGCAGGTCGAGGTAGCCGGCGGGCTGGCCCAGCTTTTCGTTGCGCTTGATGGCGCGGCCCACGCTGCCTTCTCCCCAGTTATAGGCGGCCAGGGCCAGATGCCAGTCGCCGAACATGTTGTAGAGCTTTTGCAGATAGTCAAGCGCGGCGCGGGTCGAGGCCAGCACGTCGCGGCGATCATCGCGGAAGACATTCTGCTTGAGGTCGAAATAGGTGCCCGTGGCCGGCATGAACTGCCACATGCCGGCCGCCTTGGCGCTGGAGACGGCCTGAGGGTTGAAGGCGCTCTCGATGAAGGGCAACAGCGCCAGCTCTGTCGGCATGTTGCGGCGCTCCAGTTCCTCGACGATGTGGAACAGGTATTTGCTCGATCGCTCCGTCATGCGCTGGATGTAGTCGGGGCGCGTGGCATACCACTGTTCTTGGTTCTGGACCAGGTCCTGCTCAAGATTGGGCATGGCAAAGCCCTTGCGGATGCGAACCCAGAGATCGCCCGTGGCTTCAAGCTCAGCGACTTCGGAGCTGCCGACTTTGCCCTGGCCCAGGGGTTTGAGCGGGCCATTAGGATACATGGGGTCGACGCTGCTGGTGGTTGCGCAGCCGGTCAATATCAGTGCGCTTGTCAGCAGCAGGGTGGATAGCAGCTTCATCAGAAAACGTTTTTCCATTGGCGCAGGGTGGCCAGCACGCTGGCGGGCTCCTCGGGCCTGGTTTGAGGATCATGGTGCATGGCGGCTGCGATCACATCGGCAGCGCGGCTTCGCATGAACGGGTTGACGGCCAGCTCGGTCTGCAATGTGGAGGGCAGCGTGGGCTGCCCGTTCTTGCGCAGTTGCTGGCAATATTCCAGATACTGAGCCAGTTCCGGGTTGTTTGGTTCCACGGCCTGCGCAAATCGCAGGTTGGAAATTGTGTACTCATGTGCGCAGCACACCAGCGTGTTGCCGGGCAGGGCGGCCAGTGCGTCCAGCGAAGCCTGCATCTGCGCTGCCGTGCCTTCGAAAAGGCGACCGCAGCCGCCCGAGAACAGCGTGTCGCCGCAGAACAGCAGGGGCTGGTCTTGTGCCAGGGTGCTGAAGAAGGCGATATGGCCGCTGGTATGCCCCGGCACATCGATGACCTGCCAGGGGCCGCCCAGCAGCTCCACGTGGTCGCCCCCCCGCACGCGCGTCACGGGCTCGGGCAGGGTCTCGTAGGCGGGGCCCCAGACCGCAGCACCCGTGGCCGCGCGAATGGCGTCCACGCCGCCCACATGGTCGGCATGATGGTGGGTGACTAAAATGCCCTGCAGTTTCAGACCTCGCTGTGCCAAGGTGGCCAGCACAGGCTCGGCCTGACCTGGATCGACGACCACGGCATGTTCTGCATCGTGGAGCATCCAGATGTAGTTGTCGGAAAAAGCGGGAATGGGCAACAGGTTCATGAGCTGCAAAATTATAGAGATGCATCACTGGACGGATTCAGCCCTCGGGCACTATCTCCTGGAATGGGAGCAGCAGCGCTTTGACGAGGCGGTGGCCGATATCTTTGGCTACCACGCCTTGCAGCTGGGCTTGCCGCAGCTGCAAGGCCTGCGCGGCAATCGCATGCCTCATCGCTGGCTGGCGCTGGAGGGCCTCGATCCCGTTCCGGATGCAAAAGCAGGCACTGTAGCGCAAGCGAAGGCGACCGCAGTGTCGCCGCCGCTGCCGCCCGCTGATGAAGCACAGAATTTTGCTCCGCTGATGCCGGCGCTCAGAACCGCCCCGGAAGCCCTGCCTTTTGCCGAGGCCAGCCTCGACCTGCTGCTGATGCCGCATACGCTGGAGGCTTGCAACGATCCGCATGCCGCGCTGCGCGAGGCTGCGCGTGTGCTGGTGCCGGAAGGCAGACTGGTGATCAGCGGGCTGAACCCCTCGAGCCTGCTGGGCTTGCAGCGCCGGGTGGAGCGCAGTGCGGGCTATTTGCCGGACCTGAGCCTGGGTGTGGGCTACTGGCGTTTGCGCGATTGGCTGCGATTGCTGAGCTTCGAGATCGAAGCAGTGCAATTTGGCTGTTATCGTCCTGCCACTCAAAGTGAAAAGTGGCTGAGCCGCTGGCAGTTCATGGAAGGCCTGGGCCACCGCTGCTGGCCGGTGATGGGAGGCGTCTATTGCGTGGTGGCCGTCAAGCGTGTGCAGGGCATGCGGCTGATGAGCCCGAGCTGGCGCAAGAGCAGCGTGCCGGCCGGCATGAAGGCGCCCGTGACCCAGAGGCAGCCGCCGGACATGTCCTGGCGTAACAAGGAAGAAAATTGAATCAAGTTGTGATCTATACCGATGGTGCCTGCAAGGGCAATCCCGGCCCTGGCGGCTGGGGCGCATTGCTGCAGGCCGGATCGGCGCAGAAAGAACTCTTCGGTGGTGAACTGGGAACCACCAATAACCGCATGGAACTCAAGGCCGTGATCGAGGCGCTGTCCGCGCTCAAGCGTCCCTGCGATGTGGTGTTGTATCTGGACAGCCAGTACGTGCGCAAAGGCATTACCGAGTGGATACAGGGTTGGAAGGCCAAGGGCTGGGTTACCGCTTCCAAGGAACCCGTCAAGAATGTCGAACTCTGGAAGCAGCTGGACGCGCTGGTGCAGGGCAGCGGCCACCGCATCGACTGGCGCTGGGTCAAGGGCCATGCCGGAGACCCTGGCAATGAGCGCGCCGATGCGCTGGCCAACAAGGGTGTGGAGCTGGCACTCAAGAAGGGCTGAGCCAGGAGCCGGGGCAGATGCGCTGGCTCAGTTCGTGATTTGTGCCAGCGCTTCTTGGATCTGTTGCTCGGATTCGGGGCGCACGATGCGCGCCACTTCCTTGCCGTCACGCAGAAAAATCAGCGTGGGCCAGAGCTTGACGCGATAGCTGCGGCCCAGCGGCCGGCCGGGACCGTCTTCCACCTTGATGTGCGCTACTTCTGGCTGGGTAGCCAGCGCAGCCTGCAACAGCGGCTGGGCGCGCTGGCAGTGGCCGCACCAGGGGGTGCCGAATTCCAGCAAATTCGCGCCCTTGAGCGCATCGATGGCCTGCCTTGTGGGTTCTGTGGCCCAGTGGGTGGCTTGGTATGGCATGCAATATTTCCCAGAATGGATCGAGGGTCGAAGACCAGGCAGAAAGCCCGTTTTCAGATCAGCCCCTGCAGCAGCAGGACGTTGACGGATTCTCCGGGCAGGACGTCGCCGCGCGCATCGTTCAGCACGATGATGCAGTCGGCGGCGACCATGGAGCTGAGCACGCCCGAGCCTTGCGGTCCCGTGGTGCGCACGGCGGCCTGGCCCTTCTCATTGAGTTCGAGCACGCCGCGCAGATATTCGGTGCGGCCCGGGCGTTTGCGCAGGCGCTCGCTGCTGATCGCCTGCAGCAATGGCACGGGGGTGCTGCGTTCGCCTGCCAGCATGGCCAGGGCCGGACGCACAAACATCAGAAAGCTCACCATGGCGGCCACCGGGTTGCCGGGCAGTCCCAGCAGCACCGCCGGGCGCTGAGTGGGCGGTGGATTGCTCAGATCTTGGGAGCGGTTTGCGCTTGTCTTGATCGGGATGCCTGTTGATCTGGTCAATGAGATTCCACCGGCGGGAGCGAGCAGGCCCACCGCCAGCGGCCGACCGGGACGCATGGCCACCCGCCAGAACTGCACAGTGCCCAGGCGCTGCAGCATCGCACGGGTGTGATCGGCCTCACCGGCGCTGATGCCGCCACTGGTCAGCACCACATCGGCCAGGGTGGCTGCTTCGCGCAGGCGCTCTTCCAGTGCGGCCGATTCATCGGGCACTGCTCCCAGGTCCAGCACATGGGCTCCCAGACGGCGCAGCAGCGCCTGCAGGCTGAAGCGGTTGCTGTCGTAGATGGCTCCCTCGCGCGGCTCGGCGCCTGGGCTCAGCAGCTCGTCACCGGTGGAGAAGTAAGCCACGCTGAGGCGGCGTCGCACGCTGACCTGGCCCAGTCCCAGACTGGCCAGCAGACCCAGGGCGGCTGGTGTGAGGCGCTGGCCTGCCTGCAGTGCCACAGAGCCTTGCTCCAGGTCTTCGCCGCGCAGGCGACGATTGGCACCTGCACGCAGGGCACTGCCGTCAAACTGAATGCACTCCTCGCCAGAGCTGGCCTGCTCATGGGCGACTACGGTATCCGCACCCACCGGCATGACCGCACCCGTCATGATCTTCACGCATTCGCCCGCGCCAAGCCGGCCTTGCCAAGGCCCTCCTGCCAGAGCCGTCCCCACCACACGCAGCATCAGCGGCTGGCCGGGCCGCGCCTGCTCCAGTTCGCTGCCGGCAAAGGCATAGCCGTCCATGGCACTGTTGTCGTGGGGTGGTACGTTGACGGGGCAGATCACATCGGCTACCAGCACACGATCCAGGGCATCGGGCAGGGCGACGGCTTCCACCTCGGCGACCGCACCCAGCGGCTGCAGCAAGGCTTGCAGCTGTTGCAGTACCTGGTCAGTGGTCAGCGTCTGGGCGCTGGTGGAGGCGGCAGGTTGAAAAGTCGCAGTCATAACAGCAAAAAAATAGAAAACCTCATGACAGGATGCGGCCATGGGCTGCGTGGCACTTTACGCTTTTGGCTGGTGGTGCCGGTGACTCAGTATTGGCGTTCGGGGGCGATTTGCTCCAGATCAAGCAACTGGGCCAGCGTGTTGGCGTTGCTGAAGGCCTGTTCGTCCCCGGGGCGGTCAAATACGGCCTGGGCGCTGTGATGCTGGCTGGTCCAGGCGTCTATCTTGCGGCCACCACTGGTGATGAAGCGCTCAAGGCTGCAGGCGAGTCCGGCCCGCAACAGGCAGAACACGGGCTGGGGGCGCAGTTGCGGCGGCTGTCCCGGCTGGGCATGCTCGGTATCCCTGCCGTGAGCGATGACGATATCGGCATCGCCACGCGACGCCAGCATTCGCGCAGCCAGATCGAGGGGCAGCAGCGGCGTATCGCAGGGCACGCACAGCAGCCATGGCGTGCGGCAATGCGCGAGACCGGCCATGAAGCCCGCCAACGGGCCGGGGTAGTCGGGCAGGCTGTCGGCGCAGACCTCGGCAGCCAGTGGCAGGCCCAGCTCGGCGTAAGCTGCTGTATTGCGATTGGCATTGATGAGCAAGGGGCCGACCTGCGGAGCCAGGCGCTGCAATGCATGCAGTGCCAGTGGCAAGCCTTGAAAGCTCTGCAGGCCCTTGTCAACACCGCCCATGCGCGCACCGCGTCCTCCGGCCAGCACGCAACCGGTGATCTGCTCGGGGGTGATGCGTGAGTCAGCCACCGATATAGCTCATCTCGATGCGCCGACCTTGCCGGACTGGCGCCATATCGGGGGGCATTTCGCTGCGCATTTGCGAGTAGCGATCGTCGCGCTGTTGCCAGATGGGGGCAATGGCGGCTGCAATCTCGGCATCGCTGGCACCGGTGCGCAGCAGGCTGCGCAAGTCCCAACCCTGGCTGGCGAACAGGCACAGATAGAGCTGGCCCTCGGTGGACAGGCGTGCACGGTTGCAGTCGCCGCAGAAAGCGTGGGTCACACTGCTGATGACGCCCACCTCGCCCAGCTGCGGATCATGTCGGCCGCTGGCGTCGGCATAGCCCCAGCGCACGGCGGTCTCGCCAGGGGCGCTGGGTGCCAGCGGGATCAGCGGCAGCTCGGCGCGCAGACGGGCTATGACCTCGTCCGAAGGCAGCACCTCGTCCATGCGCCAGCCGTTGGTGGCCCCCACGTCCATGTATTCGATGAATCGCAGCGTGATTCCCGTGCCACGGAAGTAGCGGGCCATGGGCAGGATCTGGTCGTCATTGGTGCCGCGCTTGACCACCATGTTCACCTTGATGTGCGACAGGCCTGCGGTCTGTGCAGCCTCGATACCGGCCAGCACATCGGTCACGGGAAAGTCCACATCGTTCATGCGCCGGAACACGGCGTCGTCCAGTCCGTCGAGGCTGACGGTCACGCGGTTCAGGCCGGCTTCCTTCAGGGCGCGGGCCTTGCGCGCCAGCAGCGAGGCGTTGGTGGTCAGTGTCAGGTCCAGCGGCTGGCCGTCGGGCGTGCGCAGCTCGGCCAACTGGGCAATCAGGGCTTCGATGTTCTTGCGCAGCAGTGGCTCGCCGCCGGTCAGGCGCAGCTTGCGCACGCCATGGGCGACAAAAAGCCTGGCCAGGCGCGTAATTTCCTCGAAGCTCAACAGCGAGCTGTGGGGCAGATATTGGTAGTTCTTGTCAAAAACTTCCTTGGGCATGCAGTAGTTGCAGCGGAAGTTGCAGCGGTCGGTGACGCTGATGCGCAGGTCGCGCAAAGGCCGTCCCCATTGATCCTGCAGCAGCCCGGTAGGGGCCTGCAGGGGGCTGGGGACGATTGCGCTGCGGGATGCCGCACGCTCATCGACCAAGGGGATCACACGTTCTGCCATAGGCTCGATTGTGCCGCAAGAGCGAAGTCCGGGCCGGCTGCGGGCTTGTTGTGGGCTATCAAAATTGATAGCTGGTGGTGCTTGATGGTATTGTGGATCAGTCTTTTGTAGTGGTTTCCACGGGTTGCTGAGAGAGCGGCTTCCAGCCCTTGAACTCGGGGTAGAACTCGGCCACGCCGGGGCCGTTGAAGTCCCAGCCCAGGCACTGACCCAGATGGCGTGGCGGCAGGCCCGAGCCATTGGGGCCGAACTGGTTGAGCACGGTGTGAAAAGCGGGCGTTGCCATATTGAACAGCAGCTCGCGCAGATGCGTGCAGCCCACTACCCCGCCCAGATTGTCGGCAATGGCGCGGCGCCAGCCGCGGGCTATGCAGCAGCCCACCATCTTCTGCATGGACTTTGTGGCCTGGGGGCAGTGGCCCAGGGGGTGGTCGTCCATGGCGGCCTCTATGCCGTGGACCACCATGTCGGCATCGATGGTCAGGCGGATCCACATATGGTGAATCGGCTTGCCCGCTGGCACTTTGCGGCGGCCATGAAGCTCGATGTCATAGGTTTTCTGGTCGATCAGCTCGGCTTCCACGTCCCACATGCCGTCATCACGGGCATAGCCCCGGTATTTGACGTCGCGCATATTGATGGGGACTGGCTTGCGGCTGGCACTGGGAGACAGGGGCATGGGGTATCCGTTGTTATGGCGGGCGACAACGACGGCATGTCGGAACTCGGCTGGGTCGCCCGCGATGATCTTGAGCCGGGTCTGGTGCATCAGACCCGATTTCATTATCAAAGAGATAGCAGGCTTGTCCAGCACCAAGCGGACAGCGGGGCGGGACGGGGGACCCCGAGCCAGGCCGGCAGCGCCTAGCTGCTCGTGGGGATTTGCCCGGTGAGTGCTGCGGCCTTGAGTGCAGCCAGGTCGAGAACCTCCAGCTTGCCGCGCCGCAGTTGCAGCCAGCCAGCCTGCTGCAACTCCTGCAGGATCTGGTTGGTGGTCTGGCGTGACAGGCCGAGCATGCGTGCGATCTGCTCCTGGGAGACGGCCAGCTCGCGGTGAGTGCGCATGCGGTCGGCCCACTGCTCGTGGCCCATGGCCATTTGCACCAGACGGCACATCACGCGCTGCGGTGCAGGCAGCACGGTCTGCTCCTCCAGCGCGATCAGGCTGGCACGCAGCTTGTGGGTCAGCAGCAGGGCCATGTGGCGCCAGCAATGCGGGTTGGCATCCAGCCATTCGCGCAGCGGCGGTATAGGGATATGCAGCAGGGCGCAGGCGGTGTTGGCGCAGGCGTCGTGGGTGCGGGGCTCGCCATCGAAGAGGGCGATCTCACCCAGCCAGCTCGGCGGCTCGATCAAGGTCAGCAAGGCTGTGCGGGTGTTTTCCTGAAGCGCTGCCGTGCCGGAGATGCTGAGCGAGCCTCTGGCCACCGCATACAGGCCGCAGGGGGCATCGCCGCGGCGAAACAGCCATTCGCCGGCGGCCAGCAGCCTTGGCTGGGCCAGTTGCTGCATCTGGGCGGTCAATTCCGGCGGCAGCGAGCGGAACCAGCGGCCGGCCTGCACGATGGCCCAGAGGTCATTGGCGTTGACATGCTCGAAGCTGCCGCGCTTGCGTGCAGTGGGCACTGAGGCCAGTGCAGGCCTGGGTGAGGGGTTTAGCGCTTGTGTCGGTGGCATGACAGACGGCAAGGTTGATGCTGCGCCACCATGCTCTGACAAGCGACCAGGAGATACAGCGATGAAAACCCTAATCGATCAACTGTCCAACTACGCCGACTACCACCGCGACCCGCGCAATATCGTCACGCACTACATCGGTGTGCCCATGATCATGCAGGCGGTGGTGATTCTGCTGGCCAGGCTGCAATGGGGAGCGCTTGGCGGCATGCCGATCTCGCTGGCCCTGCTGGCAGCGGTTGCTGCAGCAGTGTATTACTGGCGGCTCGACGGGCGCTACGGCCTGTTCATGAGCGTGTTGCTGGCCGCCATGCTGGCGCTGGCGACTCCTGTCGCCGTGCAGCCCACGGGGAGCTGGCTGGCCTGGGGGCTGGGCCTGTTTGTGCTGGGCTGGGTGATCCAGTTCGTCGGTCACTACTGGGAAGGACGCAAGCCCGCTTTTCTTGACGATGTGATGGGTCTGCTGATAGGTCCGCTGTTTGTGGCGGCCGAGCTGGGTTTTGCTCTGGGTCTGCGCAAGGAGGTGCAGGCGGCGGTGGAGCAGCGCAGCGGTCCCGTGCGTCGCCGGCATACGGTGAGCGCCTGAAATGCTCTTGTTCTGAGAGCTGAAACCGCTTTATGGGTATTGGTTTGAGTGGGTCTTCATGGCTGCAACGGGTGAGGCTGCCCGGCGGGAATACACGACTGCACGCGCATCTTTCAAACATGTAATGCCAGCGTTAGGGTCATGCGCCTAAAATCGCGGGCTGACCCTCAGGTGCCGATGCTTTGTTGGCTCTGGCGGGCTTTTTGTATTACTTCTCCCAACCATCATGTCTCTGAACAATGTGACCCCCGGCTCCAAGACGCCTGAAGTCTTCAACGTCGTCATCGAAATCTCGGCCAACTCGGCTCCCGTGAAGTACGAAGTGGACAAGGAATCCGGCTGCCTGTTCGTGGATCGTTTCCTGGGCACTGCCATGCACTACCCCGTGAACTACGGCTATGTGCCCCAGACCCTGTCTGGCGACGGCGACCCCGTGGACGTGCTGGTGATGACTCCCTTCCCCCTGCCCAGCGGCGTGGTCGTGCCCTGCCGTGCCATCGGCATTCTGGAGATGGAAGACGAGTCCGGCGTCGACGGCAAGGTTCTGGCCGTTCCCACACAGAAGCTGCTGCCCTCCTACGACAAGATCAACCACCTCAGCGACATCCATGAGCTGACCCTGCAGCAGATTGCCCACTTCTTCGAGCACTACAAGGATCTGGAAAAGGGCAAGTGGGTCAAGGTTCTGGGCTGGAAGGGCGTGGACGCGGCACACAAGGAAATCGTGGACGGTATCGCCAACTACAAGGGCTGATCCAAACTAGTAAAGGGTCTCTAACCTTTACTTGCAGAGAAGCCTCGCTATCTGCATCTATACAATTTGAAACGCACCCGGCGGACATCGCTTGGTGCGTTTTTTATTGCCTGTATCGATATATACGAGGGGGTGCGCATGAGTTGGAAGATTTCGGACTGGCGCGTGGGGACCAAGTTGGGCATCAGCTTTACGGCGCTGGTGTTGTTGTCTGCATTGCTCGGTCTGGTGGCCTGGCTGCAGCTGTCCAGCATTCATGCAGCGGGCCGCGAGGTTTCCGAAGTGGCGCTGCCCAGCGTTTACAACGCAGCCTCCATGCGCTCCGAGTACAACCGGCTGCGCCGCCACGAGGCAGGCATTGCCACGGCACGCACCCTGGTCGAGATCGAAGGTTACGAGCAGCAGATCCAGCAGCGCCTGAAAACCATTGCCGAGCAGGAGAAAGTGGTCAACGAGCTGATTGCCAGCCAGCCGCTGCGCGAGGCCTACGAGGGCTATCAGGCCAACAAGGCGAATTTCCTGAAGCTGCACGAGCAGTTGCTGGCGCGGGCACGCGATGGCGACTACAACACCGTGGACAGCCAGGCAGGTATGGCCGACGAGCTGGGGCTTTTTTTTGCAGGGCTGTCCGAACAGGCCTTCAGCCAGCTGGCGGAAAGCACGGGCAAGCTGATGACGCTGCAGCTCGAGAACGCGGCTCAGGCCCAGCAGGCCGAAAAGTCCAGTTTCGAGCTGGCCCGCTACTGGCTGCTCGGTACGCTGGCGCTGGTGGTGCTGTTTGCCGCCGTGGTCGGCATTGCGATGACACGTGCCATCACGGCTCCCGTGGCCACGGCAGTTGAGCTGGCGCAGGCCGTGGCTGCCGGCAGGCTGGGCATGGTGGTGAAGAACCAGCGCCGCGATGAAATGGGCTTGCTGCTCAATGCGCTGGAAGACATGCGTCGGCAACTGTCCTCCGTGGTCCAGGATGTGCGCGGCAATGCCCATGGCGTGGCCCTCGCGTCCAGCGAAATCGCTCAGGGCAATGCGGATCTTTCGGCGCGCACCGAAAGCCAGGTCAGCGCCCTGGAGGAAACGGCGGCCTCCATGGAGCAACTGGGCTCGACCGTGCGCCAGAACGCCGACAACGCCCAGACAGCCAATCAAATGGCAAAGAATGCCTCCGATGTCGCGGGTCGAGGCGGGGATGTGGTTGCCCAGGTGGTGGACACCATGAAGGGCATCAACGACAGCAGCCGCCAGATCGCCGACATCATCGGCGTCATCGACTCGATTGCCTTCCAGACCAATATCCTGGCCCTGAATGCGGCCGTGGAAGCCGCGCGTGCCGGCGAGCAAGGCCGTGGTTTTGCCGTGGTGGCGGGCGAGGTGCGCACGCTGGCCCAGCGCAGCGCCGAGGCGGCCAAGGAAATCAAGCAGCTCATCCATGCCAGCGTGGAGCGCGTGGAGCAAGGCTCGCAGCTGGTGGACAAGGCCGGTGACACCATGGCTGAAATCGTGACGGCCATAGGCCGCGTGACCGACATCATGGGCGAGATCAGCGCGGCCAGCCGCGAACAGAGCCAGGGCGTGGCCCAGGTGGGTGAAGCCGTCACCCAGATGGATCAGACCACGCAGCAGAATGCGGCCCTTGTGGAGCAGAGCGCGGCGGCCGCCGATTCTTTGCAGCGCCAGGCCAAGGCGCTGGTCGATTCGGTGGCGATTTTTCAGTTGGGGAATCAGGCACAGAGCTTTGCCGCTGCAGCGCTGAAAAATCGGGTCGAGCCGGTTGCAAAGGCCGGCATGAGCGCTGGCCAGCGGGCTGCGGCGTTAGCCGGTCAAGGCCCGGGCAAGGCTGTGCCTGCGCCGGTCAAAACGGCTCAGCCCGCTTTGAGCAATGACCAGGATTGGGAGCAGTTCTGAGGTCGAGGTATTGCCGGTTTCAACGACTTCCGTCTCAAAACCCCGATAGCGAATGCTGTCGGGGTTTTTTTACAAGCTTTCTTCAAACTGTCTTGATATTGATCAAGAAGAGGGGTGGCTTGATGCTTTTTCAAGGCTATGTAGGTTGCCATGGCATCGAGAATCTCTGTTGTCACTGATTGGTAACTTTCAGTAACTCAAGTGCTGCGTAAGTGGCTGCCTACATGACTGTAGGCTCGTGAAGATAGGCAAGGAATATGAAACTGGAAACAATTGAAAACATATAAACCGGTATCAAGGACCATTCCATCTCTGGTATGTCATTCAAAGAGATATTTCCCGATCGAGCAGAAAATTGAATCCTTGCGCTTCGCGGGCATGGATTCAAAAGAAGTATTTATAAAAACTAATTGGTAATAGAGGGAGGTGCAATCAATGAAAAGCATCAAAATCTCCACGCGGATTCTCGGTACGTTCGGGGTTCTGGTCTTGCTGCTGGTCGTGGTGGTTGCCATGGCATTGCTGCAGCTGCGCTCCATGCGCTCCAGCGCCGAAACCATCACCGGCAATGCCCTGCCCAGTGTGGAAGTGATCAATACACTCAATACCGACCTGGCGCGTACCCGCTTGCTCGAGTTGCGGCATGTCAATAATGACGAGCCCGGCTATATGGCTCAGGTGGAAGCTCAATTCGAGCAATTGCAGAAACACTTGGCGGAGGCAAAAAAGCTCTATGAACCTTTGATTGTCACTGCCGAGGAGCGCGAGCTCTACACGCAGTTCCTGCGCGAACGGGAGCGCTACGTCGAGTTGAACAAGCAACTGTTCGAAATTTCGCGTCGAGGCGATAAAGAGCAGGCCAAGCAATTGCTGGGAGGCGAATCTCTCAAGCTCTATGACCAGTCTTCGGCGACTCTGCAAAAGCTGATCAAGTTCAACGGCGATGTGGCAAGGGGCGAGACTCTGGCTTCGGAGAAGGTTTACGACCGGGCTGTTAGCATGCTTGCCTTGGCAGCCTTGATTGCGGTGCTGGTGGCTGCAGGGGCTGGCATTTGGCTGGTGCGTTCCATCCGTGCGCCGCTGGAGCAGGCGGTGCAGGCCGCGGACCGTGTGGCCAATGGGGATCTGAGCGGCGTCATCCGCGTGGAGCGAGAGGACGAAACAGGCCGCTTGCTCGGCGCCCTGGAGCGTATGCAAAGCAGTCTGGTGCAGACCGTGCGCTCGGTACGCCAGAACGCGGAAGGCGTGGCCTCGGCCAGTTCGCAGATTGCCTCGGGAAATGCTGATCTCTCCGGTCGCACCGAGGAGCAGGCCAGTGCGCTGGAGGAAACCGCCGCCTCCATGGAGCAGCTGGGCTCTACCGTGCGCCAGAACGCCGACAACGCCCGTGCCGCCAATCAAATGGCGATGAATGCCTCCCAGGTGGCAGCGCAGGGCGGTGCCGTGGTGGCCGAAGTGGTGGAAACCATGAAGGGCATCAACAACAGCAGCCAGCAGATTGCCGACATCATCACCGTCATCGACTCCATCGCCTTCCAGACCAATATCCTGGCGCTGAATGCGGCCGTGGAAGCAGCGCGCGCCGGTGAGCAGGGCCGTGGTTTTGCCGTGGTGGCGGGCGAGGTGCGTACCCTGGCCCAGCGCAGTGCCGAGGCAGCCAAGGAAATCAAGGCCTTGATCAGCACCAGCGTGCAGCGGGTGGAGCAGGGCACGCAACTGGTGGACAAGGCCGGTGCCACCATGGCCGACATCGTGTCGGCGATCAGCAGGGTGACGGATTTGATGGCCGAGATCAGTGCCGCCAGCCAGGAGCAGAGCCAGGGTGTGGCCCAGGTTGGCGAGGCGGTGACGCAGATGGATCAGACGACGCAGCAAAACGCGGCGCTGGTGGAGGAAAGTGCTGCTGCCGCCGGTGCGCTGCGCAAGCAGGCGCAGGATCTGGTTCAGGCTGTGGCGGTCTTCCAGTTGCCTGCCAGTGCGCTTTATGACCAGGCACCCAAGGCTGCAGCCCGTGCTGCGGCGCCGGCCGTGGTCGCCGCCGCCGCCCCGGCGCGTCAGGCACCTGTCCGTCGTGTGGCTGCCCGTCCTGCCCCCATGCCGGCAGCCCCGCGCTCTTTGATGGGGGGCGCGGTTGCTGGCGAATCCGCTACTGCCCGTAATGTGCAAAAGTCCTCGCTGGATGAGGATGACTGGGAAACCTTCTGAATGTCTCCTGGAGTCTGAGCTTCAAGGCCGCTGCAAAGCGGCCTTTTTTTGTCTCCACCTTCAGGCCTTGCGCAGCGGGCTATGGGATTGCAACTCTTCCACATATTGGGCCATGCCTTCGCTCTCGCGCAGCAGGAAGCGCTCGATGGCATCGGCAAAAGCGGGATGGGCCACCCAGTGGGCGCTCGGTGTTTCCACGGGCAGCAGCGCGCGGGCCATCTTGTGCTCGCCCTGGGCACCGCCTTCGAAGCGGGTAAAGCCGTTGGCGATGCACCATTCGATGGGCTGGTAGTAGCAGGCTTCGAAATGCAGGCTGTCGACCCGCTCCAGAGCGCCCCAGTAGCGACCATAGGCCGCCTTGTTATTAATAGCTGCTTGCGATTGTCCATCCTCAAAAAACAATGGTTTTGATTCCGAAATCGTTTGCTGAAAATCGGTAATAGCTATCAAACTTGAGGCGACAGGCTGTCCGTTGCGCTCGGCGATGAACATCACCCAGTTCTCGGGCATGGCCGAGGCCATGGAGGCAAAGAACTCCGGTGTCAGATACGGCGGGTTGCCATGCTCCAGGTAGGTGCGCTCATAGCAGCGGTAGAAGAAGGACCAGTCCTGCGCACCGATGTCGCTACCCTGCATGGCTTTGAAGCTCACGCCGGCTTCGCGTATCTTGCGTCGCTCCTGGCGGATTTTTTTGCGCTTTTCCTGGTTCAGCGAGCCCAGAAAGTCGTCGAAGTCCTTCCAGCGGGACGGTGCTGTCGCAGTGCCGGCGCAGGTCTGCATGCTGGCGGGCAGAGTGCCGCCCGCAGCGGGGGGCGCGGGCGGCGTGTTCGTCCAGTGAAACTGCACTGTGCTGCGCTGCATCCAGCCGGCTGCGGCGCAGGCAGCAAGATCGTCGGCATCGCCAAACAGCAGGTGCAGAGATGACAGCTGCTGCTCGGCTGCCCAGGCCTGGACGGCATGCACCAGCGCCACGCGCAGTGCCTGGCTGCGTGCCAGCAGGCGGGAGCCTGGCACGGGCGTGAAGGGGACGGCCAGCAATCCCTTGGGGTAGTAAGGCAGGCCATGCTGCTGATAGGCGCGCGCCCAGGCCCAGTCAAACACATATTCGCCGTAGGAGTGGGTCTTGATATAGAGGGGGCAGGCCGCCAGCAACTCATCGCCGTCCCAGACGGTGATGACCCGGGCGATCCAGCCGGTATCGGGCGTGGCGCTGCCGCTTTGCTCCATGGCTGCCAAGTATTCGTGGCGCATGAAGGGCGTGGGCGTGGATTGAGAGGCCAGCAGCACATTCCAGGTTTGTGCGTCCAGCTGCTGCAAGCTGGCAAGCACGCGAGTGATAATCTTGTTTTCGGCCATGCCCTGATTGTCGCGGGGGCTGGTGGCCTCACCGCCTAGCTTGCTTTTCATGACGCTTTCCATTTGCTGTGCCCAACGCAATTTTGTTGTGGGAGACCTCTCTGGCAATGTCCAGAAAATCATCGCCGCTGCTGCTGAAGCTTATGCCAACGGTGCCCGCCTGCTGCTCACGCCCGAGCTTGCCCTGTGTGGCTACGCGGCTGAGGACCTGTATCTGCGTCCGGCATTTTTGGAAGCCTGCGATGCGGCCCTGCAGCAGTTGCAGCAAGCCAGTGCCCAATGGCCGGGGCTGGCGCTGGTCATCGGTCACCCGCAGCGCGATGAGCAAGGTGAGAAACTGTTCAACGCTGCCAGCGTGCTGCGCGATGGTCAGCAGATTGCGCGCTATTTCAAGCAACTGCTGCCCAACTTTGGCGTGTTTGACGAACAGCGCTACTTTGCGGCCGGTGAGAAAAGCTGTGTCTTCGAGCTGGACGGCATCCAGATCGGACTGCTGATTTGCGAAGACGCCTGGCATGCCGGCCCTGCGCGGGCGGCCGTGGCCGCAGGCGCCCAGTTGCTGGCCGTCATCAATGCCTCGCCGTTCCATAGCGGCAAACCCCTGGAGCGCGAGGCGGTGATTGCGCAGCGCGCCATGGAAAACGCGGTTCCCCTGGTCTATGCCCATCTGGTGGGCGGCCAGGACGAGGTCGTGTTCGACGGTTGCTCGTTTGCGGTGGACGCCAGCGGTCAGGTGTCGGCTCGCGCGGCAGCTTTCGAGGAAGAGCTGCCCATGGTTGCCGCGCAGCTGGTGGATGGATGCGTGACGCTGATGGGGCAAGTCAAGCCCCAGCTGAACCACCACCATGCGCTTTGGTCGGCGCTGGTGCTGTCCGTGCGCGACTATGTGGGCAAGAACCGTTTTCCGGGCGCACTCATCGGCCTGTCGGGCGGTATGGACTCGGCCCTGGTACTGGCCATTGCCGTGGATGCTCTAGGCGCAGACAAGGTGCGCACGGTCATGATGCCTTCGCCCTATACGGCCGATATCAGCTGGCTGGATGCGCGCGAAATGTCCGAGCGCGTGGGCGTGCAGCACGAAGAGATCGATATCGCGCCGCAGTTCGAAGCCTTCAAGGCCGCGCTGGCTGGCACTTTTGCCGGACGCGCCGAAGACACGACCGAGGAAAACCTGCAGGCCCGTATTCGCGGCACCCTGCTGATGGCCATGAGCAACAAGTTTGGCTCCATCGTGCTGACCACGGGCAACAAGAGCGAGATGTCCACCGGCTACTGCACGCTGTACGGCGACATGGCCGGCGGTTTTGCCGTCATCAAGGATGTGTTCAAGACCGAGGTGTTTGCGCTGGCACGCTGGCGCAATGCCAACGATCCCTTCGGCACGGGGCTCGACCCCATTCCCGAGCGCATCATCACGCGTCCGCCCAGCGCCGAGCTGCGCCCCGATCAGAAGGATCAGGACAGCCTGCCGGACTACGAGGTGCTGGATGCCATCGTGTCCCGTTACATGGAAAACAACGAGAGCATAAGCTCCATCGTCGCCGAGGGTTTTGCGTCTGCGGATGTGGAGCGGGTCACACGTCTGATACAAATCAACGAGTACAAGCGTCGCCAGGCGCCGGTCGGTCCACGTCTGACAATGCGCAGCTTTGGCAAGGACTGGCGCTACCCCATCACCAACAAATTTCGCGCCTGAGGTTCTGCCTCCGGTGTTTTGCCGATTTCAATCCATTGAGGAACCAGCCCCATGAAAATGATTACTGCCGTCATCAAGCCCTTCAAGCTAGAGGAAGTGCGCGAGGCCCTGGCCGAGTGTGGGGTGAATGGTCTGACCGTGACCGAAGTCAAGGGTTTTGGCCGCCAGAAAGGCCATACCGAGCTCTATCGTGGCGCGGAGTATGTGGTCGATTTTCTGCCCAAGGTGAAGATCGAAGTCGTGGTGCGAGATGAGGACGTGGACCGCTGCGTGGATGCCGTCGTCAACGTCGCGCGCACCGGCAAGATTGGTGACGGCAAGATCTTCATCACTCCCGTGGAGCGCGTGGTGCGCATCCGTACGGGCGAGCTGGACGACACTGCTGTCTAAGTCGCCATGTCGCGCCCCAGTCATGCGCCCCAGGCAAAAAGCCAGACCTTGAGTCTGGCTTTTTTCATGGTCCGGGGCCGGGTGTGCGCACTGCAGGCAGCGCTACGGGTCGGCGGATGCCTCCCTGCAGTGTTTTCCAGGGCTCAGATTACCGAGCGCAGAGGCGGTGTATCCAGCTGGCTGCCGGCATTCTGGACGAGATTTTGCAGCAGGGCCGAGGTGTCGCTGCTGCTTTCGACCAGGCCCATCTGCCACTCGCCCATGAAGCCGTTGCCCACGCAGGACTGAAGAAACTGCAGCATGGCGTCGTAATAGCCATCCACATTGAGAATGCCGATGGGCTTGTCGTGGTAGCCCAGCTGGCGCCAGGTCCAGACTTCGAACAGCTCTTCAAACGTGCCGATGCCGCCGGGCAGGGCCACGAAGGCATCGCTGCGCTCGGCCATCATGGCCTTGCGTTCGTGCATGTTCTTGACGATGTGCAGCTCGTCGCAGGCCTGGTTGGCCAGTTCCTTGTCGACCAGTGCCTGAGGGATGATGCCGACGACGCGGCCGCCAGCTTGTTGCGTGGCTTCGGCCACCACGCCCATCAGGCCGCTGCGTCCACCGCCATAGACCAGCTGGCCGCCGCGCGAGCCTATCCATTGGCCCACGGCCTTGGCGACTTCGGTGAATTGAGGGTTGGTGCCGGGGCGTGAGCCGCAGTACACGCAAATGGAAAAAGCGGGTTGAGTCATACGATGAAACGGTGATAAAGAGCGGCAGCCCAGACGGCTCCGCAAAGGCACAGGGCCAGAAATACAGCGGCGCTGCCCATGTCCTTGGCTTTCTTGGAAAGCTCGTGCCATTCGGGCCCGATACGGTCTATGGCTGCCTCTATGCCGGTATTGAGCAATTCCACAATGAGCACCAGGATGACGGTGCCAGCCAGCAGCGCTGTCTGCTCCCAGCTCTGGCCCAGCCAGAAAGCCAGCGGGATCATGACAAATGCGCAGACGGCTTCCTGCTGGAAGGCTTTTTCATGCCAGCCGGCCTTGAGGCCAGCCAGCGAGTAGCCGCCGGCATGCAGCACCCGGGACAGTCCGGTGCGGCTTTTTTGCGGGTTGACGGGGTCGGGTGAGGAGGTGCTCATGGGGGAGGATGGGTCAGCGGATGCGTTTGGGAGTGGGGGCCTGATGCACCAACTGGGTGCCGGCCCAGGCGTCGTGCCAGAACTGCTTTCTCGGGTGAAAGCGGCTCAGCAGCGCCCAGATCAGAATCCAGCCCATGAGCAGCACCAGCACCTCCAGTGGCGGCAGGCCCAGCGGGTAGAGCAGGGCCAGCGGTGGCAGCCACCACATCCAGCTGGCTGCGTAGCGCAGCAGGGCGCGGGTTTGCGTCAGGGGGCGGCCTTGGGTATCGACCACGCGGATATGCCAGGTCTTCATGGCCAGTGTCTGGCCCTTGCTCCAGAACCAGACAAAGTAAATCCCCAGCACCACCAGCATGAAGGCCTGCAGCAGATGCCGATTGTCGAGTGCATTGCGCGTCTGCGACAGCGTGCCGAACAAATAGCCGGCGATGAACACCACGCCAAACAAAAGCATGCCTTCATAAAGCCAGCAAGCCATACGGCGACGCAGGCTTGGTGCTATGAAGTCAGGAGTCGATGAGGCTGCCGGCCGGGTGTCTTGCTGCATGAGGGCATTGTAGGGCTCAGGTCAGCGGGCTTGGCGCTCGGTTGCCGCACCGACACTGTCATTGGTGCGCGTCTTGACCTGGAGCATCCAGCGGAGGCAGGGTGATCGGGGTGGCGCGAGGAATGTCCACGGGAGCCGTCTCCACAATCACCGAGGGCGTACGGATGGGGTGCGTCTCCACCATGGCTGGTGTTGCGGGCACGGGCGGTGGTGGGTGATGAATGGTTGCGGGTGGAATCTTGGGCAGATTCGGCACCGTATTGGGGGAGGCCGTGGCAGCAGGAATGCGCGCCAGCTTCTTGGAGGGCACAGGCTTGATGGCCGGTGCGGCGCTTACCACCTTGGGAGTGGCGCGGGCAGCCAGCAGTCGCTTTTCTTCATCGCTCAGAGCCTGGTAGGCCTCCCACTGGGCCTGCTTGTCAGTCGCGAGCTTGTTGGTAATGGCGAAATTCAGCCGGGCCTGGTTGCGCTGGGCGGCACTCAGGCCGGACCAGGCTTCCATGCGGTCATGAAGCTTTTGCTGTTCGCGCTCGCTGAGTTTGTCAAAGCCATCCGCCAGGGCAATCCAGCGGCGCTTCTGTACCGAGCCGATCATGGCCCAGCGCTCTTGCAGCGGCAGCAGAATCTCGCGCTGGTGGCTGCTGAGTTCGCCCCAGCGTGGGCCCGAGGCCTGTGCTGAGGCTCTTTGGCGCGTGGACGGGTCTGCATGCATGGATCTGGATGCAGCTACCGTGGCGGGGGGCACGGAGCTGGGCGCCAGCCTGACTTGCTGTACGACATTCCATCCTGTCCAGCTCAAGGCCACCAACAACAGCGCCGCCATGATGGCGGCGGTGTTGTCGGGTTTCAGGAGGGAGCGCTTCTCAGTGGGCATCAAGGCAGAGGTGGCAGGCTGTTTAGTGTTCTGATGGGGTGGCTGCCGAGGTCTTGAGGTACTGGATGAAACCAGGGTCAGAGTAGGCGGCAGGGGGCAGATCATCGGTCAGCAAGGCGGTATCGACCTCGGTGACTTCGCTTAGCATACTTTGTTCGGTGTCGGAGTTGTAGATTACCAGGCCCGCAATGAGTGCAAAAACGGGGATGGCCGAGACCAGAGTGCGCCACCAGCCGCTACCCTCATCGGGGCTGCCCAGTGTCAGGGTGCTGCCCTGGGCGGATGTTGCAGTACTGGTCTGAACGCGCAGCACAGACGCTTCGCGGCGACGTACAGACACGGCTTGCTCGCGGGAGGCGCGCAGGCGCTCGGTGATTTCGTAAGGGAGCAAGGCTTCGCCCTCGCTCAGTCGGGCAGTGATTTGACGGGCGATGCGGTCGGCGGTCTGTTCTTGCCGGAGGGTGGGCGCGGATTTCATAACTCGATTCCTTTGGCCTTGAGTGCCTTGCTCAATGTTTGAATGGCGCGGAAGCAATGGGTTTTGACGCTGCCTTCAGAGCAACCCATGGCGGCAGCAGTCTCTGCGACATCCATCTCTTCCCAGTAACGCATGAGAAAGGCCTCGCGTTGACGCGCAGGCAGCTCCTGTATCTCTTTTTCTATGCTTTGCAGCGTCTGCTTGCGTTCGGTCAGGCTCTCGGCGTTGCTGGCGGCGGATTCGTCGCTGTTGGTGGCATAGGTTTCCAGCCAGTCGAAGTCGCTGTCCCCGTCTACGGAAGACTCCAGGTCGCTGAAGTGAGTGAAAACGGCTTTCTGGGTCTTCTGGCGGCGAAACCAGTCCAGCGTGCTGTTCGACAGAATGCGCTGGAACAGCATGGGCAGTTCATTGACCGGTTTGTCCCCATAGTGCTGGGCCAGTTTGAGCATGCTGTCCTGCACGATATCCAGGGCGGCCTCCTCGTCGCGGACATGGAAAACGCTGCGTTTGAAGGCGCGCTTTTCAACGTCTTTGAGGAATGCAGACAGTTCTTGTTCTGTGGCCAAGAGAGAGTAACCCTGGAGAAAGCGGGAGTTAGGTAGTGGCGAAAGCGGCAGATTATCGCATCCGATGATGTTTTTTTGTGTACTGCATTTGAAGGTCTTGTTGCAGTGCGATAATGATCTTCAACTTAAAGAAGCAAACGGATCACGGTCCGGCGTACACACAAACGTCCATGGCATGTGGTCTTAAGTCCTAAACCGGCCTCACAAGGGCTTCAGGCTAAGGGCACCGAAGGTTTTTCGTTAGAGAAATTCACAAAGGTTGATCATGGAAATCTCCAAAGCCGAGCTGGCCTCTGCAGCCGCCGCATCGTCCCCCAAGGGCGCCCAGGAACTGATGGGCTCCGAAATCCTCATCAAGTCTCTTCAGGCTGAAGGTGTCAAGCACCTGTGGGGTTACCCTGGTGGGGCAGTTCTCTATATTTACGACGCGCTCTACAAGCAAGACAGCATTCAGCATGTGCTGGTGCGCCACGAGCAGGCGGCCGTGCATGCAGCCGACGGTTTTGCGCGTGCCACCGGTGAAGTGGGCGTGGCGCTGGTGACATCCGGCCCCGGTCTGACCAATGCGGTGACGGGCATTGCCACCGCCTATACCGACTCCATCCCCATGGTGGTGATCGCGGGACAGACATCGACCAATTACATCGGTACCGACGCATTTCAAGAGTGCGATACCGTGGGCATCACTCGTCCCATCGTCAAGCACAACTTCCTGGTCAAGGATGTGCGCGAGCTGGCCGAGACCATGAAAAAGGCTTTCCACATCGCCCGCACCGGCCGTCCCGGCCCCGTGGTGGTGGATATTCCCAAGGACGTGTCCTTCAAGAAGGCGCTGTACACGGGCTATCCTGAAAAAGTGGAAATGCGCTCGTACAACCCCGTCAAAAAGGGACATGCGGGCCAGATCCGCAAGGCTCTGCAGCTGCTGCTGACGGCCAAGCGCCCCTACATCTATACCGGCGGCGGCGTGCTGCTGGGCAATGCCTGCAACGAACTGCGTCAGCTGGTGGACATGCTGGGCTACCCGGTCACGAATACGCTGATGGGCCTGGGCGCCTACCCGGCCAGTGACAAGAAGTTCCTGGGCATGCTGGGGATGCACGGCACCATCGAAGCCAACAATGCCATGCAGAACTGCGATGTGCTGCTGGCCGTGGGTGCGCGCTTTGACGATCGCGTGATCGGCAATCCCAAGCATTTCATGTCGGTGGAGCGCAAGATCATCCATATCGACATCGATCCTTCCTCCATCTCCAAGCGCGTGAAGGTGGATGTGCCCATCGTGGGCGATGTCAAGGACGTGCTCAATGAGCTGATCGCTATGCTGCGCGAGTCGGCACAGCGCCCCGATGAGGCAGCTCTGGGCCAATGGTGGAACACCATCGAAGGCTGGCGCAGCCGCGACTGCCTGAGCTACGACAAGTCCAACACCGAAGTCATCAAGCCCCAGTACGTGGTCGACACACTGTGGAACATGACCAAGGATGCCGACGCCTACATCACCTCCGATGTGGGTCAGCACCAGATGTGGGCTGCCCAGTATTACCGCTTTGATGAACCCCGTCGCTGGATCAACTCCGGCGGTCTGGGCACCATGGGTGTGGGCCTGCCTTACGCCATGGGCATCAAGCTGGCCAAGCCGGACTCCGAAGTCTTCTGCATCACGGGCGAAGGCTCGATCCAGATGAATATCCAGGAGCTGGCCACCTGCAAGCAGTACAACACCCCGGTGGTCATCTGTGCGCTGAACAACCGCTTCCTGGGCATGGTGCGCCAGTGGCAGGAAATTGAATACTCGGGTCGCTACTCGAGCAGCTACATGGATTCGCTGCCCGACTTCGTGAAGCTGGCCGAGGCCTTTGGCCATCGTGGCCTGCTGATCGAAAAGCCTGCCGATGTCGAGGCTGCGCTGCGCGAGGCGCGCCGTATCGTGCGCGAGGAAAGCAAGACGGTTTTCCTGGACTTCCGCACCGATCCGACCGAGAACGTGTTCCCCATGGTGCAAGCCGGCCGTGGCATCACGGAAATGCTGCTGGGCGCCGACGATCTGTGATGCCGGGTAGCCGGTTTTGAAAGAAATCGGCTTCAAGCACTTACATATCAAGCACAAGCAGCTATATTTTAAATAGCGTTTTGACGAATCTATTGTCCGCCGAGCCTGGCACTTACCGGTGTCGGGGGAGGGCGGCGAAAAGAGGAATCTCCCAATGAAACACATTATTGCCGTGCTGCTCGAGAACGAGCCTGGAGCACTGTCGCGCGTCGTGGGCCTGTTTTCCGCCCGTGGCTACAACATCGAATCCCTGACTGTCGCACCGACCGAGGACCCCTCGCTGTCGCGCATGACCATCCTGACCACGGGCTCGGACGATGTGATTGAGCAAATCACAAAGCACCTGAACCGACTGATTGAAGTGGTTAAAGTGGTGGACCTGACCGAAGGTGCCTACACCGAGCGCGAGCTAATGATGGTCAAGGTGCGTGCCGTGGGCAAGGAACGCGAGGAAATGAAGCGCATGGCGGACATCTTCCGCGGCCGCATCATCGACGTGACCGAGAAGAGCTACACCGTGGAGCTGACCGGCGACCAGTCCAAGAACGACGCCTTCCTGCAAGCCATTGATCGCACTGCCATCCTTGAGACCGTTCGCACGGGCGCCTCGGGTATTGGCCGCGGCGAACGCATTCTGCGTGTCTAATGGCTGCGTTGCACCACTTTTGAATCTGAACAAACCTTTTTAACCCCCTCAAGATAAGAGACCTGGAGCCATCATGAAAGTTTTCTACGACAAGGACTGTGACCTGAGCCTGATCAAGGGCAAGACTGTTGCCATCATCGGCTACGGCAGCCAAGGCCACGCACATGCTCAAAACCTGAACGACAGCGGCGTGAAGGTTGTGGTCGGTCTGCGCAAGGGCGGCTCTTCCTGGGACAAGGTCGGCAAGGCCGGTCTGACCGTGATGGAAGTGAACGACGCGGTGAAGGCTGCCGACGTGGTCATGATCCTGCTGCCCGACGAGAACATCCCCGAGGTGTACAAGAACAACGTCGAGCCCAACATCAAGTCCGGCGCTACCCTGGCTTTCGCTCACGGCTTCAACGTGCACTACAACCAGGTCGTGCCCCGCGCCGATCTGGACGTGATCATGGTTGCCCCCAAGGGCCCCGGCCACACCGTGCGCTCCGAATACCTGAAGGGCGGCGGCGTGCCTTCCCTGATCGCCATCTACCAGGACAAGTCCGGCAAGGCTCGTGACGTGGCCCTGTCCTATGCTTCCGCCAACGGCGGCGGCAAGGGCGGCATCATCGAAACCAACTTCAAGGAAGAAACCGAGACCGACCTGTTCGGCGAGCAGGCCGTGCTGTGCGGCGGTGCCGTGGAACTGGTGAAGATGGGCTTCGAGACGCTGACCGAAGCTGGCTACGCTCCCGAAATGGCTTACTTCGAGTGCTTGCACGAGCTCAAGCTGATCGTTGACCTGATGTATGAAGGCGGCATCGCCAACATGAACTACTCCATCTCCAACAACGCGGAGTATGGCGAGTACGTGACCGGCCCCGAAGTCATCAACGAAGAATCCCGCAAGGCCATGCGCAACGCCCTCAAGCGCATCCAGAGCGGTGAATACGCCAAGATGTTCATCAGCGAAGGTCGTCTGAACTATCCTTCGATGACTGCCCGTCGTCGCCAGAATGCCGACCATGCCATCGAGCAAGTGGGCGGCCAGCTGCGCTCCATGATGCCCTGGATCTCCAAGAACAAGCTGGTCGACCAGACCCGCAACTAATGCAGGCAAGTCATTCGGCGCGAGCCGGATGACTGCGCTTGGGCAAGAGGCCACCTTCGAGGTGGCCTTTTTTCATTCCGGAGGCGATCTGTGTGGCGGGTACACTGGTGGCAGGGACATGGTCATGATGGCCATGCTTGAAATACTATCGTTTTAATAGCTGCATGCATTTGACATGCAAGCACTGGAGGTCTGTTTGATGCAAAACAGCAATGATTCTGCCGATCTGAGTGGAATGCCGCGCAAGCCGCGCAAAGGCATTTATGTGCTGCCCAATCTGTTCACGCTGGCAGCGCTGTTTGGCGGTTTCTACGCCATCGTCATGGCCATGAACAACAAGTTCGAACTGGCGGCCGTGGGCGTTTTCTGCGCCATGGTGCTCGACAGCCTGGACGGTCGCGTGGCGCGCATGACGCACACGCAAAGCGCGTTCGGCGAGCAGATGGACTCGCTCTCCGACATGGTGTCCTTTGGTGCTGCGCCCGCGCTGATTGCTTATGAATGGGCCTTGCGTCCCCTGGGGCGCTGGGGCTGGATTGCCGCCTTTGTGTATTGCGCCTGCGCCGCATTGCGCCTGGCGCGTTTCAATGTGAATACGGCCGTGGTGGACAAGCGCTATTTCCAGGGCATGCCTTCGCCTGCGGCTGCGGCCCTGGTTGCGGGCTTTATCTGGCTGACCAGTGCCCTGATGGTTTCCCACCGCGATGTGCCCATCTTCGGCGATGTGATTTCCTGGTTCGGCGGCTATCCCACGGACAGGGCCGATCTGTCCTGGATCATGTTCGCCATCACGCTGTTCGCAGGTCTGACCATGGTCACCAATATTCCCTATTACAGCTTCAAGGACATCGGCGGCGCCAAGAGTATGCCGTTCGTCTCGCTGGTGGTGGTGGCCCTGCTGATGGCCGTGGTCAGCATCGAGCCTGCAACCATGCTCTTCCTGGTGTTTGTCGGCTACTCGGTCTCGGGCTATGTGATCTATGTCTGGCGCCGTGCCAAGGGGGAGCAGGTCAGCATTGTGGCGACCTCCAAGGACGAGCCCGATGAGCGTGGTCTGCACGACGATTGAAGCGCGGCCCCAAAAAATCCTGGCCCTGTCAACTTTTCTTGTGTTAAAGTGAGCCGCATGCAAAACCTGTCGCTAGCTCTACTACTAATGTCCAACGGGCAGAGAAAGTAGCGCGCGCGTACAAACACACCCTACTTGGCGGCCCGTAGCATCAGCGACGGGCCGTTTTTGCTTTTGGGCGTCGCTGGAGCTGGGTTCAATTTCCTCTAATTTCGACTAAAGAGACTCACCATGTTGCAAAACCCTTCCACCAAATACCGCGCTTTCGCCCCCGTGCGTCTGACCGATCGCACCTGGCCCGACGCGGTCATCACCAAGCCTCCGGTCTGGTGCAGCGTGGATCTGCGTGACGGCAACCAGGCTCTGATCGAGCCCATGGACATCGAGCGCAAGGTGCGCATGTTCGAGCAACTGGTGAAGATCGGTTTCAAGGAAATCGAAGTCGGCTTTCCTTCGGCCTCGCAGATCGAGTTTGACTTCATGCGCAAGCTCATCGAGGAAAACCGCATTCCCGACGACGTGACCGTGCAGGTGCTGACCCAGGCGCGTGAGCATCTGATTCGCCGCACCTTCGAAGCGCTCGAAGGCGTGCCCCGCGCCATCGTCCATCTCTACAACGCCACGGCTCCCGTGATGCGCCGTGTGGTGCTGAATATGAGTGAAGACGAGATCGTTGAACTGGCGGTGACCAATGCCCAGATGTTCAAGGACATCGCGGCCCAGCACCCCAACACCAAATGGACCTTCCAGTACTCGCCCGAAATGTATTCGGACACCGAGCTGGAGTTCTCCAAGCGCGTGATAGATGCCGTCACCGACGTCTGGCAGCCCACGCCCGAGAACAAGTGCATCATCAACCTGCCCACCACCGTGGAGCATTCCACGCCCAATATCTTTGCCGACATGGTGGAGTGGACGCATCGCAACATCAAGCGCCGTGACAGCGTGGTGATCTCGGTTCACCCTCATAACGACCGCGGCACGGGGACGGCAGCAGCGGAGTTGTCCCTGATGGCTGGCGCGGACCGTCTGGAAGGCTGTCTGTTCGGCAACGGCGAGCGCACCGGCAATCTGGACGTGGTGAATGTGGCGCTCAATATGTATATCCAGGGCGTGAACCCCGGTCTGGATTTCTCCGACATCGACGATATCCGTGCAACGGTTGAGCATTGCAACCAGTTGCCCGTGCATCCTCGTCATCCTTACGTGGGTGACTTGGTCTACACCTCCTTCTCCGGCTCCCACCAGGATGCCATCAAGAAGGCTTTCGCCGCCCACAAGGAGGGCGATATCTGGGATATGCCTTATCTGCCCATCGATCCCAAGGACCTGGGTCGCAGCTATGAGGCCGTGATTCGCGTGAACAGCCAGTCGGGCAAGGGTGGTATTGCCTATCTGCTCGAGAGCGAGTATGGGCTTCAGCTGCCTCGTCGCCTGCAGATCGAGTTCAGCCAGGTCGTGCAGCGCGAGATGGATGCCAGCGGCAAGGAATTGTCGGCTGCGGATCTGTGGGAGCTGTTCCAGCGCGAATATGGGGTCAACACTGTCAAGCCGCCTCAATATCGTCTGAGCGAGGCAGATGGCGTGGTCAATATGACTTCCCACATCGAGATCGCCGGAGAAAAGTATTTTTTGGAAGGCGAAGGTACGGGCCCCATTGATGCCTTCGTGCAGGCGCTGTCGGCTAACGTCGGTCGCAATGTGCGCGTGCTCAACTATGCCGAGCATGCGATTGGCGAGGGAGCGAATGCCAAGGCGATTGCCTATGTGGAGCTGCGCGTGGATGACGCTCAGGTCTGCTATGGCGTCGGGGTCGATGCCAATATCGTTTCTGCCTCGTTGCGCGCCATCATCTCGGGAGTGCAGCGCGTCCCTGCTGTCGCCGAAGAGGCGGTAGCCGCATAAAAGGTTCAAAGCCGGTGTCGCCAAAAGCGCACCGGCTTTTTTGTCGGCAATCCTCCAGTCAAAACAGGCGTCTACCGGCGCCATCACATAGAGAGTCCCCACCATGTCCGATCAGCTCATTATTTTTGACACCACCTTGCGTGACGGCGAGCAGTCGCCCGGCGCCTCCATGACGCGCGATGAAAAGCTGCGCATTGCACGCCAGCTGGAGCGCCTCAAGGTCGATGTGATCGAGGCAGGATTTGCCGCGGCATCCAATGGTGACTTCGAGTCCATCCAGACCATTGCGCGTGCCATCAAGGATTCCACGGTCTGCTCGCTCTCCCGCGCCAACGACCGCGACATCGCGCGTGCGGCCGAGTCCTTGAAGGGGGCCAACCGCGCTCGCATTCACACTTTCATCGCCACCAGTCCGCTGCACATGGAGAAAAAGCTGCGCATGACACCCGAGCAGGTGCTGGAGCAGGCCAAGCAGGCGGTGCGCTTCGGGCGCAATCTCATTGAAGACATCGAATTCAGCGCGGAGGACGGCTATCGCAGCGAACCCGATTTTCTGGCGCGCGTGATCGAGGCCGTCATCAAGGAAGGTGCAACCACCATCAACGTGCCCGACACCGTGGGTTATGCGATTCCCGAGCTCTATGGCGAGTTCATTCGCAACTTGCGCGAGCGCGTTCCCAACAGCGACAAGGCCGTCTGGTCCGTGCATTGCCACAACGACCTGGGCATGGCGGTTGCCAATTCGCTGGCGGGCGTGAAGATCGGCGGCGCGCGCCAGATCGAATGCACCATCAACGGGCTGGGCGAGCGTGCAGGTAACTGCTCACTTGAAGAAGTGGTCATGGCCATCAAGACGCGCAAGGACTACTTTGGTCTCGACGTGAATATCGATACCCAGCATATCGTGGCCGCCAGCCGCCTGGTCAGTCAGACCACGGGCTTTGTGGTGCAGCCCAACAAGGCGGTGGTGGGAGCCAATGCCTTTGCCCATGCCTCCGGCATTCATCAGGATGGCGTGCTCAAGGCGCGTGACACCTACGAAATCATGCGTGCCGAGGATGTGGGCTGGGCGGCCAACAAGATCGTGCTGGGCAAGCTCAGTGGTCGCAACGCCTTCAAGCAGCGTCTGCAGGAGCTGGGGGTGGAGCTGGACAGCGAAGCTGCCATCAACCAAGCCTTCACGCGCTTCAAGGAGCTCGCGGATCGCAAGAGCGAGATCTTTGATGAGGACATTCTGGCGCTGGTGAATGCCGAAGGCGCGGAGCACCAGGACAATCAGTTCCAGTTCATTTCGCTGGCCCAGCAGAGTGAAACAGGTGAGCGCCCACATGCAAGCGTGGTCTTCAGCAATGCAGGCCGGGAAATCAAGGCCAGCTCCGAGGGCAATGGTCCGGTCGATGCCTCGTTCAAGGCCATCGAGTCCGAAGTCAAGAGCGGTGCCGAGATGGTGCTGTATTCCGTCAATGCCATCAGCGGCTCAACCGAGAGTCAGGGCGAGGTGACGGTGCGCCTGCAGCGCAGTGGTCGCATCGTCAACGGAGTGGGTGCTGACCCCGATATTGTGGTCGCATCGGCCAAGGCATATCTGAGCGCTTTGAACAAATTGCATAGCAATCAGGAAGTTGTTGCAGCACAAGGTTGACTGCTGGATTTATAATTTCACTCAGATTATCGAGAAGGTTGTGTAAGTGCTTGTCGCTGCACAACTTTTTTGATTGAATTAAATCCTTACACCTTGTTGTCTGGAGTATCGCATGCAGCTGCTGCGTCCATTTCGCCTTGCAAAACTCACCCAGGTGGTGTCTTTGGCTCTGTTGAGCTGCGCTCTGGCTGCTCCGGCAGCGCATGCGGCGACGCCCAAAAAAGACTCCAAAAAGCCCGTGGCTGCTGCAGCTTCGGCTAAGAAAGCGGCCAAGGAGCCGGCTGGCAAGGTTCGTGCCGCAGCGCAGCCCAAAAGCGCAAAGGTCGCCAAAGGCAAGCCGGAAAAGGCAGACGCCAAGCTTGCAAGCAAGAAGGGCGGAAAGACTTCTCTAGCAGCCAAGGCCGAAAGAGACGAGAAGACCGGCGGCAAGAAGCGTCTGGCCAGAGCAGGAGCCACCAGTGCTGCGGTTGCGGCAGCAGCAGCTGCCACGGCAGTCGAGCCCGCACGCCTGTCCTACGGGCAGATGGCGGGTCTTCACTCCGTCTCGGATCCCCTGGATCTGCAAAGCAGCGTGGCTTATGTGATTGACCAGGACACACATGAGGTGCTGCTGAGCAAGAACGATCAGGCAGTGCTGCCGATTGCCTCGCTGACCAAGCTGATGACCGGTCTGCTGATCTCTCAGGCCCGCCTGCCCATGGATGAGATGATCACCATCACGCAGGACGATGTGGATACCGAAAAGCACAGCAGCTCCCGCCTGCGTGTCGGTACCACCTTGACGCGTGCCGAGATGATGCACCTGGCGCTGATGTCCAGCGAGAACCGTGCTGCCCATGCCCTGGGACGCACTTATCCCGGCGGTCTGGCGCAGTTTGTGCAACTGATGAACTCCAAGGCGCTGCAACTGGGCATGAAGGACACGCGTTATGTGGAGCCCACCGGCCTGTCCAGCAGCAACCAGTCCAGCGCACGCGATCTGGCGCGCTTGGTGGCGGTGGCTCATGCCGATCCGCTGATGCGCGAGTACTCCACATCGCCCGGCTATGAAGTGGCCGTCGGTCGCCGCACGCTGCAGTTCAACAACACCAACCGTCTGGTCAAGAGCGACAACTGGGATATCGGCCTGCAAAAGACCGGCTATATCTCCGAAGCCGGACGCTGCCTTGTGATGCAGGCCCATGTGGCCGGGCGCAAGCTGATCATGGTGTTCCTGGATTCCGCAGGCAAGTTCAGCCGCCTGGCAGATGCCGAGCGAGTGCGCCATTGGATGGAAAGCAAGGGCCCCACGGCCAGCAACACGATTGCCAGCCGTATCCGTGGTTGAGCCTGGCGAGAGGGCCAGGCCCGTCAGCAAAAAATGCGCTACCTCGGTAGCGCTTTTTTATTGGATCAATACCTGAAATGGCCTTCCCAGCCGCTTTTGCGGATTGCGAGATGAGCTCGCTCCTGTCATTGGAGCGAAGAGATTCAGCCGTGCTGGCTGCGGCTATAGGGGTTGGCCGGTGCTTGAGCCGGCGCAGGGCGTGTGCCGCTGAAACCCAGCGCCACGGAAATTTCCTGCACCGTGGCCTGCAATCTGGGGGCCCAGCTCTCGTCAAGGCGGTCTGCGGGGGCAGAGATGGACAGGCCCGCAATCAGCTTGCTCTGGTCGTCGTAAATGCCGGCTGCCATGCAACGCACGCCCAATTCCAGCTCTTCGTTGTCGCGGGCAATGCCGTATTGGCGTACCTTGGCCAGCTCATGTTCGAGGTCGCCCAGCTGGGTGATGCTGAAATGGGTCTTGCCGGGCAGGCCAGTGCGCATGGCGTAGGCGCGCACCTGCTGGGAATCGTCAGCTGCCAGAAACAGCTTGCCGTTGGAGGTCAAGTGCAAAGGCGCGTGGCCGCCAATGGCGCGTACCACCTGCATGCCCGAGCGCTCGCTGTAGGCGCGTTCCACATAGACAATCTCGTCGCCCTGGCGCACGGACAGGCTGATGGGTTGCTGAATCTGCTTGTAAAGCTGACGCATGGGGGTCAGCGCCACTTCACGTACGTTCAGCCGGGCCTTGACCAGGTTGCCCAGTTCCAGAAAGCGCATGCCCAGGCGGTAGCTGCCCGATTCGGGGCGATCCACAAAGCGGCCCAGTGCAAGGTCATTGAGTATGCGGTGCGTGGTCGATGGATGCAGGCCCGTGCGTTCGCTGATCTCCTTCAAAGAAACCGCTTCCTCACGCGATGCCAGCACGTCGATCAACGTGAACATGCGTTCCAGAACCTGGACGCTGGGCTTTGCGGAGGCCGATAGGTCGTCTTTTTTCATGCGTTGGAGATACTTTGCGGGATGAGGGCATTCTAGCGGTGCTGCAGCCGTGCAGCCATGTCATCCGCTCATATATCCATGTGCTGTTTTTTGCAGCGTCACTCTTCAATTTGCGAGCGCACAATGCTTTGCCTGTCTACGCGCTGCCATAGCTCGCCCTGGCGAATCTCATGGGGCAAAAAGCTGGCCTTGTAGCGCATCTTCTGGCTCTCGGAGATCCAGTAGCCAAGATAGACATAAGGCAGGTTCATGGCTTTGGCCTGCTGAATTTGCCACAGCACATTGAAGGTTCCATAGCTGGCGTGGTCCTCCGGATCGTAGAAGGTGTAGACCGCCGACAGCCCGTCCTCCAGTACGTCCAGAATGGAGAGCATCTTGAGTGTGCCGGGCTGGCCGTTCGCGCCCGGCTCGCGGAACTCGACCAATCGTGAGTTGACCCGGCTTTGCAGCAGAAACTGCGTGTACTGGTCCACGCTGTCGTTGTCCATGCCGCCACCGCTATGGCGGTGCTGCTGGTAGCGTAGGTAGAGCTGGTAGTGCTCGTCGGAGTAGTGCAGGCGCTGAATGGAGGCGACAAGTTGCCCATGCTGTTTTGCTGCGCGCCGCTGGCTGCGGCTGGGGCGAAACTCCTGGGCCAGAATTCGCAGGGGAACGCAGGCCTTGCAGCCGTCGCAATAGGGGCGATAGGTGAACATGCCGCTGCGCCTGAAGCCCAGCGTGACCAGTTCCGAATAGGTGGTGTTCTGAATCAGGTGACTGGGTGTGGCGACCTGAGAACGTGCCAGCCGGCCAGGCAGATAGCTGCAGGGATAGGCTGCCGTGGCATAAAACTGCAGGGCATGTAGCGGGAGGTCGTTCGGGTGCGTCATGATCGGACTCGGCTGCAGATGCGGTGCGTCAAGCCTCAGTATGGCTTAGCAACTGTTCCCAGTATATGGGGCTGAATTGCCACTGCATATCGGGCAGCCGGGCTTGGGCTTGAACGGTCCGGGCGAACTGCGCTCTTGTGACTTCTCGAGCGCCCATGAAAGACAGATGTGCTGTGGCCTGCTGGCAGTCGATCTGCGGCACCTGATGAGCCCTGCACAGGGCCACCAGCGCCGACAGTGCAATCTTGGAGGCATCGGTCTGCAGTGCGAACATGGATTCGCCAAAAACCGCTCTGCCCAGCGCCACGCAGTAAAGCCCGCCGACCAGCTGGCCGTCGATCCAGGTTTCCACGCTGTGTGCAGCGCCCTGCTGATGCAGCTCGGTATAGGCATCGACGATGCTTTGCACAATCCACGTACCGTTCTGTCCATCGCGCGGGGTCTGGGCGCAATGCTGCATCACCGTGGCAAAAGCGCTGTCGATGCGAATTTCACAGCGCGGATCATTGCGAAATTTCTGCAGTCTTTTGCGCAGGCTGCGGTGCAAGCGGAATTCCTCGGGATGCAGGGCCATGCGCGGGTTGGGGGACCACCAGAGAACCGGCTGTCCCTCGCTGAACCACGGGAAAATGCCTTGGCTGTAAGCAGTGCGAAGACGTGCTGCATCCAGCGTATTGCCGGCGGCCAGCAGCCCGGGAATGGGGTCCCGCTCGCCCCAGGTCTGATCGATGGGGGGAAATTCTTGTTCGGGCTGCAGCCAGGGCAGGGAGTGCGTCATTGGCAGTGGGAGTGGATGGACTGCCCTTAGTCTTGCACAGACTGAAGCGGTTTTGAGTGTCGCGGCAGACGAAGGGGCTGGCGTAATCCCGCTGTCGGAGGCGGAAATGAAAAAAGGCTTCCTGAAGGAAGCCTTTTGCCGGGAAGCAGCTGCGGCAGCTGCCGCCACATTACACGCGCTTGCGGTATTCGCCGGTGCGGGTGTCGATTTCGATCTTGTCTTCTTGAGACACGAACAGGGGCACGGCCACTTCGAAGCCGGTAGCGATCTTGGCGGGCTTCAGAACCTTGCCGGAGGTATCGCCCTTGACGGCGGGCTCGGTCCAGGTGATTTCGCGCACGATGGTGGTGGGCAGTTCGACGGAGATGGCCTTGCCGTCGTAGAACACCACTTCGGCAGTCATGCCGTCTTCCAGGTAGTTCAGTGCGTCAGCCATGTTTTCAGCTTCGACTTCGTACTGGTTGAACTCTTCGTCCATCCACACGTACATGGGGTCGGCGAAGTAGGAGTAGGTGCAATCCTTCTTGTCCAGGATCACGTTGTCGATCTTGTCGTCGGCCTTGAACACGTTTTCCGTGCCGAAGTTGCCGATCAGGCTCTTGAGCTTCATGCGCACGGTAGCAGCGCCACGGCCGCCACGAGCGTATTCGGTCTTCAGAACGATCATGGGGTCCTTGCCGAACATGATCACATTGCCTGCGCGGATTTCTTGAGCGATTTTCATGGCTTGCTTGCGTTTGAAAGGTTGGAGCCGCTCTACACGGCAGGCAAGCTGTTCGCAATGGTCGCTGGAGAAAGCAACGCATCAAAGGTGCGGCGGCGGGGCCTGCCGCATGTACCGCGGCGGGGCGCGACCCCGAAAGCAAGATCGCTCGGCATACCGGCTGCGACTGCCCTCAGAGAGGCAAAACGTGGATTTTAGCTTTTTTCGGCGACAAAAGCTTGAAGCTGCGCAATCAGCTCGGTTTGTTCCATCAATCCGGCTCGCGCAGCCCTGATGCAACAGGCCCATTCATCAAGCATTTCGCGTGTGAGCAAAGGCAATGTTTGCGGTGCGGTCATGCCGTTCCAGGTGTGGTGAAAGCGCCTGAGGCTGTCCGGGGCCTGGAGCCAGTCGAGAAAGGCATTCAGCTTGTCGTGGTGGGCGTTGTCATGCTGAGGGTAGATCTGCCAGACCATGGGCTGGCCGGCCCAGAGCGCACGTACCAGGGAATCCTCGCCACGCACCAGATTCAGGTCGCAGGCCCAGAGCATTTCGTCGAACCGGGCCTGAGGGCGGGCTGGCAGATAGACCGGCTGCATCTGCTGCGCTTGGGGCAGCGCCTGCACGGCAGTCGCTGCGCGTCCCGGGGTCACCAGCAGCCTGGCATTGAGCGCCTGCTTGTCCGAGAGCTGCGCGAGCAACTGGGGCAGGGCGGCAGGCTCGTAGCAAAACAGCGAGACGGCACATTCGTCATGCTGAATGCCTTCTGCGCGGCGCCATGATTCGCGCTGCGCCATGAAGGTCTGCTGGCGCTGTGCCAGGTTCTGCTCGCGCACCAGCGAGCCGGTGGCTGCCGTAAAGCCGGGGTAGAAGAACCAGCGTGTCAGCCCTGAGGCGGGGCCGCTCATGATGCGTGAGGGCAGGCGATGGCAGCGCTCCACATAGTCTTCGGCCGAGAGATATTCGAGATTGATCCAGACTGCAGGCTTGCTCTTCGACGCCTTGTCTGCAATGGCGCTCACGAATGCCGCGGGAATCTCGCAGCCGAAGGCCTCGATGACCACATCGCCAATCGACGCCGGAACGTCTGCGGCTTGCGCGGGCCAGGCATGGACGCTCAGGCCGGGCGGCCAGGGCTGGGGAGCCATCCATTGCAGGGCGCTGGCATCGTCCATCCACAGGCGTACCTGCTGGCCGCGTGCGGCGAGTTCTGCGGCCGTGCGCCAGCACACTCCCACGTCGCCAAAATTGTCTATGACCTGGCAGAAGATGTCCCAGCACAGCGACGGATGGGGCGCCCCGGGGGCGGGCAGAGGCATGGGTGAAAAATCAGGCATGGATTCAGTTTTTATCGGTTGAGGCGCTCTGGCACAGGTGCTCGACCAGCAGTTGCGCGACGGGCGAGAGTGCGTCCTGCGAGCGTACGCAGAGCATGAGCTGGCGCTCGGCCCAGACTTCGTCCAGGCGGATGCAGCGCAAGGGCAGTGCGCCCATGTAGATATGGGCGCTGCCCTCGGGGAGAATGCCAACGCCCAGACCGGCGGCCACCATCAGGCACAGGGCGTCATAGCCGGTGACCTTCATGCGCAGGCGCGGCTGCAGGCCCTGGTCGGCGGCAGAGCGGGTGATGAGATGGTTGAGCGCGCTGTCGGCATGCATGCCGATCAGATCATGCTCGATGACCTGCTCCAGGCGCAGCCTGTGCTCGCCGGCCAGCGGATGGGATTGGGGCATGACCACGGCCAGCCGATCCCGGCGATAGGGGCGCAGGCTGATCTTGCTGCCGTAGCTGCCGTTGTTGAGCAGGCCGATGTCGGCCTCGTTGTCGGCCACGGCACGTGCGATATCGGTGCTCACGCGCTCCTGCAGTCGCACGTCCACCAGCGGGTGCCGGCTCAGAAAGCTCTGCAGCTGGGCCGGCAGAAACTGGGTGATGCTGGAGATATTGGCCATCACGCGCACATGGCCGCGCAGGCCTTGCTCGCCGCCCTGGGCATAGCCCTTCATCTGCGTGGCGATGCCGTCCAGCTCGTTGAGCACGCCGCGCGCCATGTTCAGCAGTGCGTAGGCGGCGGCCGTGGGCTGGCTGCCCCGGTTGCTGCGTGTGAATAGCTCAAGCTGCAGCTGACCCTCCAGCTCGGCCAGACGGCGGCTGGCGGCCGAGGGGGCAATGTGCTCGCGTGCCGCGGCACGCGCGATGGCGTTCTCTTCCATCACGGCCACAAACAGACGCAGGGTGATCGGGTCCAGTTTCATGAGGACTGCATTATCCGTCCTGGCTATGCCCAAATGCGATGGCAGCTTCGCATTTCAGCGTTTTGCAGGACTGCTCTTCAAGGGCAAGATGATTGAAAAGCCGCTTTGCCTGGCGTTGGTCAACGCAAAGCGGCACAGCAAGAGAGCAATCAAGAGACAAACGGATGACGACGATGAATATCCAAGACCCTGCAACCCAGACCGTCACGCCGCGCGCGCTGGAAGGGGTGAAAGTGGTGGAAATGGGCCAGCTGATTGCCGGTCCCTTCTGTGGCAAGACCCTGGGCGAATTTGGTGCCGATGTCATCAAGATCGAGGCGCCCGGTGCGGGCGATCCACTGCGCAACTGGCGTCTGATCAAGGAAGGCACTTCCGTCTGGTGGCAGGTGCAGTCGCGCAACAAGCGCTCGGTCGCTCTCGATCTGCGCCAGCAGGAGGCGCAGGCCGTGGCGCGCCAGCTGATTGCCGAAGCCGACGTGCTGGTCGAGAACTTCCGTCCCGGCACACTGGAAGGCTGGGGCATGTCGCCCGAGGAGCTGCACGTCATCAACCCCGGCCTGGTGATCCTGCGCATCTCTGGCTACGGCCAGACCGGCCCCTATCGCGATCTGCCGGGCTTCGGCGTGATCGGCGAGGCCATGGGCGGGCTGCGCCACCTGACGGCCGAGCCGGGCAGGGTGCCGGTGCGCGTGGGCGTGTCGATCGGCGATACGCTGGCGGCCCTGCACGGCGTGATCGGCGTGATGATGGCTCTGTACCACCGCAAGGTGAACGGCGGTCCCGGCCAGGTGATCGATGTGGCCCTGCATGAGGCCGTGTTCAACATCATGGAAAGCCTGATCCCCGAGTACAGCGCCTTTGGCGCCGTGCGCGAGGCCGCCGGCAGTGCGCTGCCAGGCATTGCACCCTCGAATGCCTATCCCTGCCAGGATGGCTGGGTGCTGGTGGCGGGCAATGGTGACTCCATCTTCAAGCGACTCATGACGGCCATCGACCGCCAGGATCTGGCCGATGCGCCCGATCTGGCCGACAACGCGGGCCGCGTCCAGCGCGTGGCCGAGATCGATGCCGCGATTGGCGCCTGGACGCAGGCGCGCAGCGTGCAGACGGTGATGGACGAGTTGGGCGCAGCACGTGTGCCGGCCGGCAAGGTCTACACGGCCAAGGATATTGCCGAAGATCCGCATTACCGGGCGCGCGAGATGATTCTGACCCAGCGCACCCGCGATGGTTTCGAGTTGCAGGTGCCCGGCGTGGTGCCCAAGCTTTCGCTGACGCCGGGCACGGTGCGCAGCAGCGCCCCCCATGTGGGCGACGACACCGATGCCGTGCTGGCCGAGATCGGCCTGAGCGCCGAGCAGATCGCGCAGCTGCGCGCCAAGGGGATTGTCCAATGATGGCCGCCGACCTGAATACGAAGGTGTGGACCGGTGCGGGTCGCCGCATCCATATGAACGAGGTCGGTACGCGCGACGGTCTGCAGATGGAGCAGGCCTTTGTCCCCACCGAGGACAAGATCGCACTGGTCAATGCGCTGTCCGAGGCGGGCCTGTCCAAGATCGAAGTCACCGCCTTTGTCTCGCCCAAGGCCATACCGGCCCTGCGCGACGGCGAGATCGTGATGCGCGAGATCGCGCGCCGGCCGGGCACGGTCTATACGGCGCTGGTGCCCAATGTGCGCGGCGCGGAGCGTGCGATCGATGCGCAGACCGACGAACTCAATCTGGTGATGTCGGTCAGTGAGACGCACAACCTCTGCAATCTGCGCATGCAGCGCAGCCAGTCCTTCGAGGCACTCAGGCAGGTGATCGCGACGGCGCAGCAGGCGGCAACGCCCGTCAACGTGTCGCTTTCCTGCTGCTTCGGCTGCCCCATGGAAGGCGATGTGGCCGAGGCCGAAGTGCTGGCCTGGGTGCAGCGCTTTGCCGATCTGGGCGTGCAGGGCATCACGCTGTGCGATACCACGGGCATGGCCTATCCCAGCCAGGTGCATTCCATGGTCCTGGCCTTCAAGGCGCGCTGGCCGCAGCTGGGCCTGACCCTGCATTTCCACAATACGCGCGGCATGGCGCTGGCCAATGTGCTGGCCTCCATCGCTGCGGGTGCGGATCGCTTCGACGCCTCGATTGGCGGTCTGGGCGGCTGTCCCTATGCGCCGGGCGCATCGGGCAATGCCTGCACCGAAGAGATCGTGCATGCGCTGCAGCTCATGGGCTATGACACGGGCACGGACCTGGACCGCATCGTCGCGGCCGCGCGCAGCCTGCCGGCGCTGATAGGCCACGAGACGCCCAGCCAGATCGTCAAGGCCGGTGCGCGCTGGGATCTGCACCGGCCGCCAGCGGATTTTGCCGAGATCAAGGAACGCGCCCAGGCCAGGGCCTGAGACGGTTTTCGCCCCCGCTGCAGCGGCTCTTTCGGGGGAAGGAGCTGGTGCGGTTCAACATTCCAACAAGGAGACAAACATGACTGTTCAACGTCAACGCCTTTATTTCATGCTGGCTGCGGCTGCGGCTGCGGCTGCGGCTACCGCCGGTCTGGTCAGCACCCCGGCCATGGCCCAGGGCAGCTATCCCAGCAAAACCGTGCTGATGATCGTGCCCGCAGCCGCAGGCGGCACCACCGATCTGGCCGGCCGCATGGCCGCACAGGCGCTGGCGCCGGTGATGGGGCAATCGGTGGTGGTGGACAACAAGGGTGGCGGCAACGGCGCCATTGCGGCCAATCTGGTCAAACGCGCGGATGCCGACGGCTACACGCTGCTGATGCAGTACTCGGGCTATCACGTCATCTCCCCGCATCTGACCAAGGCCAAGAGCTGGGAGCAGGGCGACTTTGCCCCCGTCGCCAATGTGCTGTCGGCTCCGCAGATCATCGTGGTGCGCTCCGAACTGCCGGTGAAGACGCTGGCCGAACTGGTGAACTACACCAAGGCCAATCCTGGCAAGCTCAACTATGCCTCGTCGGGCAACGGCTCGCTGCAGCATGTGACGGGCGCCATGCTGGAGCAGCAGGCCGGCGTGAAGATGGTGCACGTGCCCTACAAGGGCACGGGCCCGGCGCTGCAGGACCTGCTGGGCGGCCAGGTGGACCTGACCTTCGGCACCGCGCCTCCCTTCATGCCCCATGTGCAAAGCGGCAAGCTGCGCGTGTTGGCAGTGACGGGCAAGCAGCGCCTGCCCAGCCTGCCCAATGTACCCACCACGGCTGAAGCCGGCTATCCGGGCGTGAACGCCACGTCCTGGTTTGCCGTGTTTGCGCCCAAGGCCACGCCGCAGCCCGTGATCGACAAGCTGGCTGCCGATATCAAGAAGGTGGTGGAGGATCCTGGCTTCAGGAAAAAGGCCGAAGAGCAGGGCGCCACGGCGGACTATATGAGCCCGCAGCAACTGGCGGCCATGGTCAAGACCGAATACGGCAACTGGGCGCAGGTGGTGAAGTCGTCCAAAATCGAAGCCGAGTAAGCGGCGGGCTGCAGGGGTTGCCTCGAATCCCTTTGCTCTAAAATAGGAGCTGCTATCGCTTGTTTAACAAGGATTTCAGGTTGAAAACTATCTGAAATTAAATGTGATAAAGCGCTGGCAGCTCCTTTTGTTGAGGTGCTACAGGCTGTCTGGTCGTTTGCACCGCTTGCTGCCGGATTCGTCCACATGCGCAGACAATAGCGCCCATGTCTTCCACGCATTCCGCCGAACTGCTGGCCCAGGTGGCCGCGCTGCCGCCATTGCCGGGCGTCTATCGCTATTTCGATGCTGCCGGTGTCCTGCTCTACGTGGGCAAGGCCATCAACCTCAAGCGCCGCGTTTCCAGCTATTTCCAGAAGGAGCATGGCGGCACGCGCATAGGCCATATGGTCAGCAAGATCGCGAGGCTGGAGACCACGGTGGTGCGCTCAGAAGCCGAGGCGCTGCTGCTGGAAAACAACCTCATCAAGACGCTGTACCCCAAGTACAACATCCTGTTCAGGGACGACAAAAGCTATCCCTATCTCAAGATCACCGGTGTGGCCCATCGCGACGGCAAGGAGGGCGAACCGGCGTTTCAGGAGTTCCCGCGCATCGCCTACTACCGGGGCGCAGTGGACAAGAAGCACCGCTACTTCGGCCCCTATCCCAGTGCCTGGGCGGTCAAGGAAAGCATTCAGCTGCTGCAGAAGGTCTTCCGGCTGCGTACCTGCGAGGACACGGTGTTCGCCAACCGCAGTCGCCCCTGTCTGCTCTATCAGATCAAGCGCTGCACCGGCCCCTGCGTGGATCTGATATCGCCCGAGGCCTATGCGCTGGATGTGCGCAATGCCGAGGCCATGCTGCGCGGCGAAACCAGCGAGCTGCTGCAGCAGCTTGAAGCGCGCATGATGGCGCACTCCGACAGGCTGGAGTTCGAGCAGGCGGCCGAGGTGCGCAACCAGCTCACGGCCCTGTCGCGCGTTCTGCACCAGCAGGCGATCGAAACCACGGACGACAAGGATGTGGACATCCTGGCCGTGCGCGTGCAGGGCGGCCGTGCCTGCGTCAACCTGGCCATGGTGCGCGGCGGCCGCCACCTGGGCGACAGGCCTTACTTTCCGGCGAATCTGGGCGATGCCGCATCGGTCTACTCCAGTGAGGAAGAGGTGGACGCCGCAGCCGAGGCGCGGCCCGTGGAGGAGCTGGTGCTGGAGGCATTTATCGCCCAGCACTATGTCGGCGTGGCCGTGCCGCCCACGCTTGTCGTCAGCCATCCCGTGGAGAAGCGGCTGGTGGAACTGCTGACCGAGCAGACTGGCGTGCGCATCACCGTGGTCCAGCAACCACGCGAGCAGCGCCGCATCTGGCTGGAGATGGCACAGAAAAATGCCGACATCCAGCTGGCCCGCCTGCTGGCCGAGGAAGGCTCGCAACAGGCGCGCACGCGCGCCCTGGCCGAGGCGCTGGATCTGCCGGTCGAGAATCTCGACGAGCTGACCATCGAATGCTTCGATATCTCGCACACCAGCGGTGAAAGCACCAAGGCGTCCTGCGTGGTGTTCCATCACCACAAGATGCAGAGCAGCGATTACCGCCGTTTCAATATCGAAGGCATCACCGGCGGCGACGACTATGCGGCCATGCGCCAGGTGCTCACTCGTCGCTACAAGCCCGTGGCCGAGGCGCAGCGCGAGGCGGGCGGCGCCGAGCTGACCGGCAAGCAGCCGCATCTGCCGGATCTGGTGCTGGTCGACGGCGGCAAGGGCCAGGTCAGCATGGCGCGCGAGGTTTTCACGGAACTGGGCCTTGATCTGTCGCGCATCGTGGGCGTGGAAAAAGGCGAGGGCCGCAAGGTCGGCCTGGAAGAGCTGGTGTTTGCCGATGGGCGCGACAAGGTCTACCTGGGTCATGACTCGGCGGCGCTGATGCTGGTGGCGCAGATTCGCGACGAGGCGCACCGCTTCGCCATCACCGGCATGCGCGCGGCTCGCGCCAAGGTGCGCACAGGCAGCAGCAGTCTGGAAGATATTGCGGGCGTGGGGCCCAAGAAACGGGCGCGATTGCTGCAGCGTTTTGGCGGCGTGCGCGGCGTGGCCGATGCCAGTGTGGACGATCTGATGACCGTGGAGGGCATTTCCGCAACGCTGGCCGAAGAAATCTACAAGGCACTGCATTGATGCAGGCTGCGCGAGCGCAAATCCGCGCTGGCGCTGCGTGCTCGTGACACAATGACACCCATGTTCTTCACCATCCCTACTGTGCTGACCCTTACGCGGATCGTGGCGATTCCGCTCATCGTGGGGGTGTTTTACGCGCCGCTGGATCAGGCGACCCGCAATCTCATCGCCACCGTGATGTTCATCGTGTTTGCCGCCACCGACTGGTTTGACGGCTATCTGGCGCGCAAGCTCAATCAGACATCGGCATTCGGTGCTTTTCTAGATCCCGTTGCCGACAAATTCCTGGTCTGTGCATCGCTGCTGGTACTGGTTCATCTGCAACGCGCCGATGTGTTCGTGGCCCTCATCATCATCGGTCGCGAGATCGCAATTTCGGCGCTGCGTGAATGGATGGCTCAGATCGGTGCCAGCAAGAGCGTGGCCGTACACATGATCGGCAAGGCCAAGACCATGGCCCAGATGGTGGCCATCCCCTTTCTGCTCTATGACGGAGTGGCGTTCGGAGTGATCGATACCGGCGTCTGGGGGCAGTGGCTGATCTGGATTGCAGCGGTGCTGACCGTCTGGTCCATGGTCTACTACCTGCAAAAGGCATTGCCCGAAATTCGTGCCAGGCTCTGAAATCCGAAGTGGAGCTTTCTGAAAGCGCTTGTTCATCAAGCGCTTTTTGCTATCTGGCGGGCTGCTTTCGGAGCAGCAAAAAGACTTTGCGGCAGCGCATCGCATGACTTGATCGGACTGCAGATTTTGTCAATTGTTGTCAATCGGTGAAGCCGACACGGAAGAAGCTTGAAAAAAGCCGCTGTGGATGGCCGAACCCGCTCAAAAACCGCATAGAATCTGGTTCTGTCGCTGGAATGCGCAGCGCGAGTTGGCGTCAAAAATGTCAGCGGCTTCAGGTAGAAATGGGCTTGCCCATACGCAGAAACTGATAGGCTGGCTTCCGTCTTTATCGCGACTGGTTTCTTGCTACGCAAGGTCTGCGTTTGCAGAGACATTCCATTCACTTATTTCTCGAGAGGCATCTTGTGAATAAAACCGAACTGATTGAGCACATCGCTAACAACGCCGATATTTCCAAGGCCGCAGCTGCGCGTGCACTGGACTCCACGATCGACGCAGTGAAGAAAACACTGAAAAAAGGTGGTACAGTATCGCTTGTTGGTTTTGGCACATTTGCTGTTGGCAAGCGTGCAGCTCGCACCGGTCGTAATCCTCGCACCGGCGATTCCATCAAGATCAAAGCGGCCAAGGTGCCTAAATTCCGTCCGGGCAAAGCATTGAAAGATGCTCTGAACTGACACCCAGTTTTAGTGGGTCCTTAGCTCAGTTGGTAGAGCGGCTCCTTTACACGGAGTAGGTCGGCGGTTCGAGACCGTCAGGACCCACCACTAAAAAACTAAAGAAATCAAGGGCTTAGAGCGATCTAAGCCCTTTTTCTTTGCCCTCTCTACCAACCCGAATAGCCGCCACAAGCCGCCTCTACCAACCGAAAATCGTTGCTTGCCAAGCTGCCTGAGTCTGGCGTGGCGCCCGGCAGGAGAGCTCATGGCCGCTTGAGAAAAGCCCGCGGCGGCGGGCCGGGGTTACATCTTTTCGGGCTTCTTACGCTCTCGCTCTCATACCTGCTTTTCAGGTGTCTCTGGAGCTTTCTAGATTGGTGTCTCGCTCATCGGACGGGCATAAATAAGGTGAAATCAGAGCGAATGCCGATGAGTGTCTCTGGGTGTGAGTTTTGCAAAATTGGCTCCATTTCGCGTAACTGCTCGGCCTAGCATGCTCATGTGTTCGATGACAGGAGGCCAATCATGAAATCTCTATCTGCTATCGCGTTGCTGGTGACCGCTGGCGCGCTGAGCGCCTGCGATGACAAAGCACCAAAGCCTGAACTGGAAACGCGGCCGCCGGCAATGGAGGGAATACAGCGACCACAGCCAGATCCTGGAGCAGCAGTCCCGAGGCCTGAGCCATCTCCTGCGAATCCAAATCCACGGCCTTAAAGACTGGGACTTGGATAGGACTGCTAGGAGTCTGCTCATTTGGTTGTTTGTGCGGGCTCGCTTCGTTGCTGTTCCCGGCCACGATCAGCCAGAGGGTTGATGCTGTTGCCGGCCGCTCGCTCCCGGGCCGTTTTTGTGGAAGGCTAGTCTGCAGCCGGGTGATCGATGATGTAGCCCGGCGGGAAGTCCTGGACGCTATGGCGCTCACGCTGCATGAGCATGCGCAGCACCATGCCTGCGGCTACCTCGCGCTCGCCCTTGGGCCGGATACGTTCAGCAGGTCTACGGCTACCCGCCTGTAGCTTCGCGCGGCATATCTCCCGAATGTCCGGGCGATAGTGGCAGGTCTTCGGGGGGGGCGTGTTGGCATCGTGCGCACCGATTGCGTCGGGGTCATGGTTGATCCCTGTGTCAATGGAGCGGCCGCTGGCATGCTCAATGCCTGTGCAGGCATCACAGGCACCGATCAACAGGCCAATCATCAGCTTGGCAGGCAGTGCCCGCTCGAATTGAGGTGTAAGCATGAGCTCCAGAAAACGAGCCCGCTTGGTGGCTGGCTGTTCAGCTTGAGAAGTTGGAGATTGCTGGTGCTGAAGATTCCAGTCCAGCGGTTTTGCGCATGGGGCTCATGGTGTTGGGTGGCGCTCACTTGTTGCGGGCTGGGCAGATGCGGTACCTTATAGATTGGGGCAATTGCGAGGGGATGGCTGATTTGATGGGGGTGTTCCGAGAAGATCGGAATATCAACCAATTTGGCAGGACTCTTCACGCGACGGTCCCTAGCTAGGAGGTCGCCATGGAAACGATAGAACAGATGGCTGAAAGACACATCCGCGAGTTTGAAGCGGACTTGGTTCATATCGATGTGTTGATGAAGCGTGCACAGAAAATGAGTGCGAACGCAGCCGATCAAGTGGAAGCTGAAAGGCTTTTGGATCAAGCCATGAGGCAGCGCGCTAAGTTGGATCTGCATCTCGCGGCCCTAAAGAGCAAGCAAGAGTCCGATTGCGAGCAGCTGGCCGAGGAGGGCAAGCGCTTCAAGGAGACGCTTGAAAAAATACGCTCGAATATTGAAGTGATGCTGGCTTCCTGGCTTTGACCGCCAAGCGGTTGCAAAGATGGGCGACCTCCGAACGTTCCTGTGTGGAGCCGCAGTCGGCAAAGAAAGTCTGTTGCGGGGTACATCCTCCTGCACCTGTAGATCGCCCTGCCAGCCGATGGCAATGCACTAGATGATCATGTTCTTGAGCATCGCTCCCCGGAACGCCAGAAGTCCGCTCAGTGGCGGCTGGGAAAGCTCCCGCTACAGGGTTTTCATAAAGCGCTGCGGCAGGTCATCTTGCCACTATGGGTCGAGGCTGGGATGAGTGCTCTCGATAGAGATATCTGGATAACTCACTCCCGATACATGCACTTGATCACGTCCAGCATTTTTTGCCTGGTAAAGAAGCTGATCGGCTTCTCTCAAGGCATGGTCCAGCTGGGACGGATCGGTGATCGATGAAATCCCAAAGCTCATGGTCAATTTTGTGCCAGAGAGAAGAAGGTCTTTATTCGACCGGAGGTCTTGTCGGATGCGTTGAGCAATTTCTTCTGCATCTCGCAGTGCGATGTCGATCAACAGAATCACAAACTCTTCACCGCCGAACCGTGCGACGAGGTCGCGCTCTCGTACATGGTTTTGCAGAGTCGCGGAGACAAGCTGCAGCACCTTATCGCCATATTCATGGCCCCAGGTATCGTTGATTCGTTTGAAGTGGTCTATATCACAGGCCAGCACCGCCATGGGATAGAGCCTCATGTCGGTTAAAAGCTTCAGGGCATATTCATGGAAGGATCTGCGATTCAATATCTGGGTCAAAGTATCAAGGTCACGTTCTTTCTGTAGTTTGCCAACGGTTTCCTTTGCGGCAATGACGGTCATGACCAAGGTAAAGAGTATCGCGAAGTTCAATATGCTCACCAGTGTCAAGAGCCAATACGGCGATCTTGGAAATGACCGCGGATCCGGGTATCCCAGCAGCGAAATAATCATGGGTCGAGTAAGGGTGTAGGCTGTGAAAATCATGCTCAGCCAGAGCAGTGACTTGTCGAGCCAGTCAAATGAGTTCTTCCTTGAATAGACCTGGAGGATAGGTAGCAGTAAAACAAGGCCTGAACCAACACTGAAGGAGTTCACTCGTGCCCAGACGTTGGGGCTGATCCGGCTAAAGTAATACAGCGCAGCTAACGTGATACCGGCAATCAGTAGCGCTACAAGTGGCTGGGCCGATACACGCCATCTCTCTGCCCAACTTTTCGCAAGGCACCAAGCGCTCAGCAGGTAGAAACTGCCAAGCAGGAGTGCGTAGCGAGTGAGCTCCTCCAGGGGCATCAAGGTTTGAGCGGCGAGAGGCAGTGCAGTGAGTGAATAGGCGCAAGATTGCCAGAGCAGAAAGCGCTGAGATCGTTGGGCGAGCCAGGCAGCGACCAATATGACTGCCAGAACAAAGATCGCCAAAGGTGGCGTCAGAACCAAGAGGTCGTTATTCGCGAACATATGACCAGAGCCTCCTCGATCGAAGAGCGGTAACGCCTGTTCCTTGAGCGCAAAGCGACAATCTACTTGCACCGCAAATGTGTTCCGCTATTGGCGTCACAATTTATTACAGCGTGCGTCCTCCCTCATCCATGTCAGCCTGCTTCTTGTTTGGAGTGGTAAATCAGTCAAAAATTGTCAATGCCAAGACTTTCTTCCATGAATGAAAATCGTTCCAGGTTATTGATTCGCATTCATCGCTGGCATGCAACTTCCGTGCGATTTTTGAAGCTTATGCAGTGATCTTTTTAATCTCCTGAATCTGAATGCCAGTCTGCTTTTATGGTCAGCTCCTTGCATTGCTGGGCGCCCTTTTGAAGGATGTACGGCTGGCTTGCTGCGTACTGCAGTGCGAAGCCATGAGGCTTTGTCGAAGGGCTTTGGTGGCTTGTCGTCTGCCTTCTGTGCCATCTGACAAAGCCGCTCATGGGCCTGCCTTGCCTCATCCAGCTTCCCGGGCCGGATGCCGGAGACCCGCCAGCCTTTGTGAACAGACACAGGTTTCGCCTTGGATGCCAGGCGACGCTGGCGCTAGAACTCCGCTCCTTGGGCGCGCATGTCGGCCATTGGCGAAGACCATGGGCAGCAGGTTCAGCTTAGGCTCATCCTTGAGATCGCGGAGCTCTTTCTTGCCAGGCTTGCGGCGGTTGGCCTTCTCGTTGACTTTGCGGTTGAGCACGCTGGCTGGCAGCACTTTGGTCTCGGTCATGAAGCGCATGGCCCATTGCTCAGCCAGCGGCGCGTTCGTGGGGCGCGCAGCACTCCTCGAATACTGTCTTTGCAGGGCGTCGTCCAACACCTGCAGATTGTCTTGCCAGCTCTTGGCAATGCGGTAAATGATCATGCTCTTGAGCACCTGAGTTCCAGAAAAGCGAAACCCGCTGAGCAGCGGGTCGTGTTGTCGTTGAGGTGGGGTAGGGGGAGCCGCGTGCCGTTGGGGTAGACATGGGTGCGGCTTGGCAGCTCAAACACACGGAAGCGGCTATCAGGAATGCCCAGTGTGCGCCGCAGCTCTTTGCTGTCATAGCTGTCCTGGGCGGGATGTAGCGCTCTGCAGGCTCTCCAGGTGACAGGACTGGCCAGCCGAGCACCTTGCTTCACTGGGGATTCTGGTCATTGTTTCACTTTCAGGCATTGAACGGTCTTTTCATCCAGCCGCTCGGTGTGCATGCCGGGGCACGTGCATTCATCGCTCAGCGTCTTGATGGGAAAGATTGGCTCATCTGCTTGTGCGGGAGTGCTGGTCGGCCCATGCAGATGGCGGCGGTCAGGAGCAGTCCTGCAACGAGATTTTTCATGGTTTCGCTTCGTAGCACTTGTCTGTAAAGCGCAAGCAGCTATCTCAATTGAGTCGATCGCACTCACATCGGCCAGGCATCTGGCGTATTGGCGTTCACCACGGGCACGCCAATCAGGCAGAAGAAGCCAAAGAGGGTCAGCGCGATCAGTGGCTTTATTTCAGGGGCGGTGCTATCAGAAGCGCGAGGGCTAGGGTGCGGGTATGCGGCCATTTCACAGGTCCCCTTGGCAATCAGGCTTTGGAGGAGGGTGAGTGACTTTGCCAGTTGCTTGGCCTCATGGCTTGCTTCATGCAGGGCGTAGTGCTTTACGTCCACAAAGCCGCCCACAGCTTTTGCTGCGGGGTGAAGGTCAAGGATGGCTCGCATGTCGCGGTCAAAGAGCCATTCCCAGGGTAGTTGCTGGGAGAACGTGTCGTAGAGACTGCGCAGGATCACGTTGTCGAAGCCAGCTCTTCGCATCGGGTTGTCAGGGTGTCGTCCTTGAGATGCCGACGACGAGGTCAAGGAGGACGCCGGACGGTATTGGATCAGGGGATCTGCAAGCAGTTTCCGGTGCCTGGACCGGGCGTCAAACAGCGCATGCAGCAGCAGTCGTGTGCGTGTGCATGTGCATGTGCGTCATCCTCGAGTGTGGTTGGGAAGGAAAGCTGGAGACCACTGCAAGTTGCGGATATTTATGAAGATATAAACCTTTGCGCAGAGTGGCTAGGCGGTTCGAGACATTCAGTACCCGCCGCTACAGCGCAAAGAAGGCTTGGAGAGCTCAAAGCCTTCTTTGAGTTTTGGCGTCTATTGCTACTGGAGGTGACGGTTGTTCGGGGTATTTCTATGCAAGATGCCCTGGCTAGACAGCGGCAATGGAAAAGCTGGCAGTTAGAATGGACAGGATTAGCCTAACCCTGTTGGTGGAGGTTGGATGGCAGTTCTGTAGAGCATCAGTGCCCTGTAGAGGCCCGGTCGGTGGCGCAAGCGGGTCGCACGGCTTTCACCATTGTTAATGAGGCGAACGCAAGTTCGCCTTTATTTTTGCTGCCGCAGAAAGATTGACCATGTTCGAATCCATCCGCAAGCATTCCAAGTTCGTGATGATCTTGTTGTTCTTGCTGATCATTCCCTCTTTCATTTTTGTCGGAGTCAACCAGAACTACTTCACCGAGTCCAGCCAGACTGTGGCCCGCGTGGATGGGCATGACATCACCCAGCAGGACTGGGACAACGCTCACAGGGCTGAAAGCGACCGCCTGCGTGCGCAGAATCCGACCATGGATGCCAAGCTGCTCGACTCGCCAGAGGCGCGCTATGCCACGCTGGAGAAGCTGGTGCGTGATCGCGTGCTGGCAGCTGCTGCCGCCAAGATGCACCTGACAACGCCCGATGCACAGTTGGTGCGTACCTTGCGTGAAATCCCCGCGATTGCATCCTTGCAAAAACCCGATGGCTCGCTGGATGCTGAAGCCTACAAGGCTCTGGTCGGTTCGCAGGGCATGACTCCCGAAGGGTTTGAAGCCAATCTGCGTCGTGAACTGGCACTCAATCAGGTACTGGGTTCCGTCTCTTCGACAAGCTTCACGACTGCCGCGCAGTTGCAGCAGGCCATGGACGCCCTGTATCAGCGCCGAGAAATTCAAGTTGCCCGGTTTGATGCCAGTGCCTTTGCAGGCAAGGTCCAGCCCACGGAGGCCGAGCTCAAGGCTTTCTATGAAGCACACACCAACCAGTTCAAACAGCCCGAGGCAGCAACGGTGGAATATGTCCAATTGGACCTGGCCGCTGTACAGCAAGGCATTGTTCTGAGCGAAGACGACCTGCGCACCTATTACAAGGAAAATGCTGCCCGTCTTGCTGGACCCGAAGAGCGTCGTGCCAGCCATATCCTGATCAATGCGGCCAAGGATCTTCCGGCTGCCGAGCGTGAAAAAGCCAAGGCCAAGGCTGAGCAATTGCTGGCCCAGGTGCGCAAAGATCCCAAGAGCTTTGCCCAGGTAGCCAAGGCCAACTCGCAGGATCCCGGCTCTGCTGCCAATGGCGGTGATCTGGGTTACTTTGGCCGTGAGGCCATGGTCAAGCCATTTGAAGAAGCCGTTTTCAAGATGAAGCAGGGCGACATCAGCGATGTGGTCGAGTCTGACTTTGGCTTTCACATCATCGAGCTGACCGGCATCAAGCAGCCCAAGGTGCCCTCGTTCGAGGAAATGCGCCCCAAGCTGGAAGCAGATCTCAAGCAACAACAGGCTCAGCGCAAGTTTGCAGAGGCGGCCGAAGCCTTCTCCAACGCCGTTTACGAGCAGTCCGAAAGCCTCAAGCCTGTGGCCGAGAAGTTCAAGCTGAGCATTCACAAGGTCGAGAACGTGACGCGTGAGCCAGCCCCTGATGCGCAAGGTCCTCTGGCCAACAAGCGTTTCCTTGAGGCATTGTTCTCCGCAGACTCTCTGGAGAACAAGCGCAATACCGACGCAGTGGAACTGGCCCCCAGCAACCTGGTGGCTGGTCGTGTGCTGAGCTATGCTCCTGCGCACACCCAGTCCATGGATGAAGTGGGTGAGAAACTCAAGCAGCTATATGTGGCGCACCAGTCCGCAGAGCTGGCCAAGCAGGAAGGCAAGGCCAAGATGACCGAATGGAAGGCCAAGCCTGAAGCAGCTCAACTGCCTGCGGCTGTCGAGGTGGGTCGCGATCAAGCCAGGGACCTGCCGCGTGAAGTGCTGGATGCGGCATTGCGTGCCCCCACGAATGCCCTGCCTGCATGGGAGGGTGTCGACCTTGGCAATGCAGGTTATGCCGTGATCAAGGTCAATCGCATTGCCCAGCGTCCTGCGCAAGATGCTCAGGTGCTGGAGCAGCAAAAGGCGCAGTTCACGCAGTGGTCTTCCATGGCTGAAGTCATGGCCTACTATGAACAGTTGAAGAAGACCTTCAAGGTCCAGATCAAGGTGCCGCGTCCTCAGTAAGGCATTTAAATCAGGCATGAGTTTATTTCCGGCCTGATTTATGCATTACAATAGATGCTTCTACGGTGGCTGTAGCTCAGTTGGTAGAGTCCAGGATTGTGATTCCTGTTGTCGTGGGTTCGAGTCCCATCAGCCACCCCAGAATTTCAAAAACGCTCTGCAGCGCAGAGCGTTTTTATTTGATGAGAGGTGTTTGCCTTGAATCGTTGCTAGTTCAGTGTTTATTGCTCTCAATTTTGATTTGATGGCTCAAATTCTGAAGTAGAATAGAGACTTCTACGGTGGCTGTAGCTCAGTTGGTAGAGTCCAGGATTGTGATTCCTGTTGTCGTGGGTTCGAGTCCCATCAGCCACCCCAGTTTATAAAATGCCCCACAGGTTTGCTTGTGGGGCATTTTTGTTTTTTGCAGCTCGCTGCTATGCAGCGAGCGCAGACTGTTTTGAGGCTCTACTTTCTCGCTAAACAGGCTGCCCGGTGCTTGAGAGCCTCGTGATAGTGGTCGGGCTTTTGCATTGAGCTACCTGCATGCAGTCAGCGGCGCGCACCTTCAAGTGCTGTCAGGACAGAGCTGCGGCTGCCTCGCCAGCAGACGGTGTGCGGCATCACTACGGCAAGAGCAGCGCCGTGCCAGCCATCCTTTCCTGCGGCCCCGAGGGGCGCTGGCCCGTCATCCGTGGTGGATTTGTGAATGTGTGGCAGCACCCCGGCGAATGCAATCGGTGGACATGGCGGCTTGATTGCAAAGGTTTTTGGCTCATCTGCTTCACGACTGCAACTGATGGTGCAAAGTGCTCTTCCAGTGCCTTGCTGATCTGTCCAAGGGATTCGGGGGATAAGGATTGGCGTTGCGCAGGCGGCACAACTATTCAGGAGGCAAGGCCTCATAGATTGATTGCCTCTCCAGAAAAGAAAGACCGGCTGCGGCGGAGGGGCTGGGGCCAGAACTGCTAAGGACTTGGCTTCAGTCCGCTGTGTAGTCGATAGGGTCATAGGCATGTTGCCGGCCCAATGCTCCAGCCATGGATAGCAGGAACGCCAACCCACGGCGCACATCTGGCTCACCCGCCATGCGAAGAAGGCCAATTAAAGTAGGTGTTGTCTCGAGTCGCTCCATGCGGGCTGCGGCCATGCGGGCCGCGTTTCCGGCTGACCATGCTGCAGATACGCTTTCTTCAAAAGCTCTGGCCAGCTTTTCGACCATGTACGCATCGCTCATATCGACCGCATCGGCAGCCGCGGAAAGCATGTCTACGACACGGTTCAGGCGGCGCCCTGCCAATAGAGGCTCGAGTTTGCTCATGAGTTCTTCCAAACCCTGAAGAGCGGCATCGTCGTTCAGCAGGCCTGCACTGAGTTTCATGGCAGATTCGTGCTCGGCCATCGGAATATCGGTAGTGCTATTCATCTCGAATCTCCTTGTGTACATCCATGAAGCTGGCTTAGACCAGGGCGCGTGCTACCGCCCAGTACAGGCCTCGATTGAAGCCCTTGCGCATCATTCCGCCGATCTTGGTGGGAGGCGTTGGCTTGACATCTACTTTGTAGTCATACCAAAGAGGCATTCCGTCATCGAGTCCCATCTGCGCGATGGCCACAACTCGGCCGTCGTATGCATCGCAAGTACGGTCGAAGCGGATTTGCGATGCGATGTTGTTGACGACAACAGGTGACTGGCTGTGGCAGGAGCCACCGGCCTTGCTGACAGGAAGATCCACGGTGTCGCCGAGCACGTAGACATTCGAGGTGCCCAGCATTTGCATCGTCTCGTGGTCAGTGGGGAGCCAACCTTCGCCATCCTGTGCCTGGGACATACCGCTATCGCGTACGGCCTGTACTGCGCGAATGGGGGGTGTGGCCATGAGAATGTCGAAGTCTTCTGATTCGCCCTCTTCCGAATAGGCGATCTTTGCGTCGGGGTCCACGTGCGACAACGTGAACCCGCGCTGATAACGTATACCGCGTTGCTCGAACACCGTGGGGAGGATCTCGCAGGTATCCCTCTGAAGGAACAGGCAGTTGCGCAGCAATTGCGATACCGTGGGGTAGGTATAGATGATCTCCACCTTGTCTCTCACTCCGCGGCGGCGCAACAGATCGTCGAGCATCAGAGTTGTCTCGATCGGTGCGATGCCGCACTGGTGGGGGACGTTCGGGGTCTTGGGGAAGGTCACGGTGATGAATATTCGACCCTTCTCGATACGAGTCAGCTTGTCGGCCAATTTGCGGGCAGGCCCATGCTGGTAGAAATGGTCGCCGCCCTCGGCCAAGCCGGCAATGCGCTCTGGGGAAGGAACGCAGCCCGTGGATATCACAAGATGGTCGTAGTTAAAGCTTTTTCCGCTTTTGCATTGGACTGATTGAGCCGAAAAATCAAAGCTCTCTACTTCCTCGACTTGAAAGTCGATTTCAGGCCTCAGCAGCCCGCGCTGTTTACGTCTCAGTTCATCCCGGAAGAATGCATTGAAAGCCACATACATAAAGGCTGGCTTGTAATAGTGCCAAGGAGAATTGGAGAGCATGGTGATGCGCACCTTGCCGCTTAGCAATTCCGGATATAACTTGATGACCAGATGATTGGCTGTCATGGTTCCGCCAATGCCGCCGCCAATGATCAATATGTGATGCGCCATCCTGCTACTCCTTTTAACATTCAGTCGGAAAATGGCCGGCACCTGATAGGTGTCGGTTCGTGAAACCAAACTCAATCGGGCCGAAGTGAGCGCCATACTCCTTCCCACAAGGAGTCAAAGAGTTGTTCGAGCGGTGTGTCCACCAATCCGTCAAGGTGCAGGCAGATAATGCGGATGGCACTGCCATACATCAAACTGGCGGCAACCATGGGTTCCATTGAGCGAATCTCGCCGTCTTTCATGCCGGAGAACACAAAGCCGCGCATACGGACAAATGCGGAAGCGGAACAGATCGCTTGCTCCTCTGGCAGAAACTCGCGGTGGCGTGCGTTGACCACAAAACCCATTGCATCAGGCTCGGCTTCAGCCAAGGCGAACAGCATGCGCAGTACGGCTTCACAGCGTTCACGGCTGCTTGCGTGCTGCACTTCAATTTCATCCAGCAGCGCATTCATGCGGGAGAGCAGGTGTCGATAAAGCTCCCTGGCAATGCCTTCTTTATCAGTGAAGTGGTTGTAGAAATATCCGATAGAAACTTCGGCCTCGGTGCATAACTCTTGGATTGAAGTGTTAAAGAAGCCATTTCTTACAAAAAGCCTCAGAGCCACACCAAGCGTTTGAATATGACGGGAGCTGGAATTTGGAAAGAATGTCCAAGTTTCTTTTTGCATCGTAAAAATAGAATGAATCTTCGTTCTATTTTTGACGTAATGATGATAGGGAAAAACAGGAGTAAACCCTGTTTACAGACAGTCGAATTTTAAAAATATTTGGAGATTGCAATTTGGCCGGGCATGCCTCTCGCCTTTTGCTTTTTGTTGTATGGAGAGGTCGAAACTCTATGGGGCTCTCTATCTGATGAGTTAACTTTCTTGCGTCTGGCTACCCGGCAGATGAATGCGTTGGTCATATCAGCTGGCTCGAACATGACGCGAGCCGGTTTCGGTTCCAGGCGGTCATCTTCTCGATTTCTGGAATTGCAATAGCCGTCACAAAGGGCTTTCATCTGCAATCAGCCTTTTGCTCCAGCTGTCCTTTGGACTATCCGGCAACGCCGCTCTTGGGCATGCTTTTTGTCCTCCTGCTTCCAGGGCGTGATACCCGAGACGCGCAAGGGGCGCGGTATCGGACCTGGTGACAAGGCACTTCTGACGCTTGAGCCTCATTCCTGGCTCGTATCGCAGCCATCCTGGTCCTGGAAAGAGGGGCTGTTGGGGTTCACTAAATTCGAGGCCACATGAGGCTACAGAAACAACAGCCAGTTCAAGGCTGGCTAGGCATGGCAGGAGCTTCACTTGCTTACACATCGAATACCCGCAAGCGATTGAATAACCTAGACTTATTGCTATGAAAAAGTTACTTGGAGTCTCTGCATTTGCGCTGTTCTTGTCTGGCTGCTATGCGCATCACGGGCATGGTTATGGGCACCGTCACCATGATGGGTACTACGGGCATCCGCACGGCCACAAGCATCATGGCCATCGGTCAGGTGGTCATGGAGGTGGGCATAAGCACCACGGCGGGCGTGGGAACGGTCGGCGCTAGACTTGAAACGCAAACAAAAAAGCCACCTTCGGGTGGCTTGGTTTATCTGGAGACCGTTTAGAAGGCGTCGGCGCTGTACTCGCCTTCGGGTGGGGTCTGGGACAGTATCCGCAGAACCTCTTCGGGAGAGTGGGGGTCAGGCATTGGCGTCATGATCTCTTGATTCGTCGCTTTGAGTTCGGGATAGGCGGCGTACAGGTAGGTCATGGCTACTCCTTGCAGGGGGGATGGAAGCTGATGAGTCCCTTTTTAATGCTTGACTGTGTCAGTTCGTTGACAGGAATGTAAGTTGTGAGGTGTGCTCGCGAATTCTCAAACATGCATTGCACGGTCTTGTTGTCCAGTCGCTAGGCTGTTTGCACGGGCAGGAAAAGGCAGTGCGTGCAGCGATTCGGATTGCACTGCCAGAGAGGAATGAAGTTGCGGAAGGGGGCATCCGCCCAAGCCGGGCCAGTGGCTCAGGGTATCGCGGCAGCGGAGGGGCGGGCAGCAAGCGCGATGGTGCCAAGTGGTTTAGCCATGGGTTTTCATCCTCTTCGGGATCGTTGCCGCAACGCAGGGCGGTGGATCAGTAGCGGCGATGGCCGGGTTTTGCAGGATGCTTGCCGTCAATCTGGTGCAGGACTCTGCCGGCCATATGCGGTGCGTGATGGCGCAGTCGAGAAGCTCTGGCCGGTGCTCCAGCCGGGACACAGGCTTGTGGCTGCGCAACGGTATTTGGCCGTGCTGCTGTGGCTGACGACTTGATTGGCTCGATCGTGGAAAAAAGGCTTGGCTAATAGGAGAGGGCCGCTGGCTAGCTAAAACGCTGCAAGCCCCTGCTTGTCAGCGCCCCACGATGAAGAGGCGGTACAGCGACTCGCTGCACCATGGGATGAATCATAAACGCAATTGAGAATCGTTTGCAAATAACCGTGTAATTCTCAGGACTATAAAAAGAGAGGATCGATGCCTGGAGACATGAAACTGAATGGCACCAAGAGTTGCCGGATAGATGCGGGCGCTGGGTTCAGGGCGGTTGGAAGAGGCTGCGAGGTGTCAGTGCCGAGGAGCGGTACCAGCCTCTGCGGCAGGAAGATGAGACATTGCCTTCAATTCCGGACTGGGCGCTGGACAGGCTTAGCTTGTGCTGCAAGCCGCGTCCATGAAGCTCCATCACGTGCTGTTTGCAGCCTATGTCCTGGAGAAGGAGCACTTGAACTCTGTGCGCTGGCGTCTGGTCAGGGCTGGCATGATGTCGAATCCACGGTTTGCGTTCCCTCTGGTCGATATTTCGGATGCTGCTGACGTATCTTGATAAGGAATGTCCGATAGCGGCCATTCATCGCAATACTGAGGCGTATGCCCAGGCTGCCTGGGGTAGCCAGCGGCGTGACCATAGTTTCAAGCATGATCAGCGGGCGCCTTTGTTTTGCGTTTGCCGTTGTGAGCAATTGATGGCGCGCAAGGGTTTGCATCACATGGATGCCCTGGCAGGTCCCACGGCCGTAGGCCTCACTAGCGCTTAACTTTGACTCAAGCCGCATTTCGCGGCTTTGTTCATAAGGAGGGCGTCATGAATACTGATCAAGTCAAGGGCACGTTGAAGGATGTGGCAGGCAGGATTCAGGAAAGGCTTGGTGAACACATAGACAGTCCTGAGCAAGAAGCCAGGGGATCGCAACGCAGGTTGAAGGCACCGCTCAGAAGAAGATAGGTGATCTGAAAGAAGCGATTTAAGAGACGGCCAAAAAGTAAGCTGCACGAGCTCTAACGAGCAAAGTCCGCTAGGTTGGCCAACTGACTTTTGTGCTGCTTCCCGAGGGGATTCATTACTGAATATCTATTCATGCTGTAAATTTATACATATGTGCTATAATACAAGCGTCGGGGAAATCATGCAGGCGCCTAGGAATGGTGGTCGGCCCCCGGCGCGGAATATCGCGAGGTGGAGCAGTCTGGTAGCTCGTCGGGCTCATAACCCGAAGGTCGTTGGTTCAAATCCGGCCCTCGCAACCAATAAAGCCCTGGCCGGAAACGGTCAGGGCTTTTTGCCATCTGTCTGTCATATTTCGAGAGCAAGATACGCATCGCTAGGTTCAGGTTGTAGCACTGAAAGATGGCTTAACCCCTGGCGCCAATTCCAAAGCCCTGGCCGTAGCAGCCGGGGCTTTTTCTTTTGTCTTCTGCCTGCCGAAAGCTGGTTGCTGCGGCCCAGGTTCTGTCTCGACGGCTTTTCTTATTCCCTTGAGCCAGCCAAGGCCGCGCCCGGGTGGCATGTCGCGCGGATGATGCGGGCTGCTTCATCGCTCACGGAGAGCTCTTGCATGTGTCACTTTGGGCCGAAGGAGTGCAAGCTCGAATGAGGAGGGAGGCGTCAGCCTTCTTGCCATGAGGGCGCAAAGCATCGATGCTTCGTGCCGGCCTCAAGGGGGGTTAAGGCGGTTCTTAGTCTGCCAAGCCGCAAATAGATATGATGGCGCGTATAAGCCGGCAAGGTCGAGAAGCCTAGACAGACAAAAGGGGTTAGATCTTTCGATCTAACCCCTTGTCATTTGGTCGGAGCGGCGGGATTCGAACTCGCGACCCTCTGCTCCCAAAGCAGATGCGCTACCAGGCTGCGCTACGCTCCGAAGCCTCTATTCTAACTACAAAAAATTGCGCATCTTTTGAAAGTGGCGAATTTTTGATGATGAGGCGCTATTTATTTTGAACGAGGTGTCGTGGGGGCCGGGCCACGGTTGGCCAGGTGGCGGAAGGTAATACGGCCCTTGGTCAGATCATAGGGCGACATTTCCAGCGACACCTTGTCGCCAGCCAGAATGCGGATGTGGTGCTTGCGCATTTTGCCGCCGGTGTAGGCAATCAGTTGGTGACCGTTGTCCAGCGTGACGCGAAAACGCGAGTCAGGCAGGACTTCCGTCACGGAACCTTGCATTTCAATCAGTTCTTCCTTGGCCATTTGTTCAATCTCTTAGAAAAGGTCAGTTGCGGCGCTTGCTCGTCATCACCACGGAAAAGGCCTGAGCAGAACAACTGCTCAGGCCTCAATGTGGCAAGGGCGCTGCGCTGTTTGCGCAGACCGAACAAAAGGCCGATATCCAATCAAGCCGTGCTGTGAAACAGCATTCAGCTAAACATTGGAATTGTAGCGTCTCGCCTTCGCTTATGCCCTTATAAAGGGGTAAAGCGTCGCAGCGATGAGACGGGGACATGGGTCTTTGTCATGACGCTTGCATCATTGAGATGTCGCGCCTGGGCGGTGGCCTGGATGGGGTAAAACGCCTGTAGCCCCCAAAGACAGCCGCCGCTGCCGTGGTCTTGGCTAGAATCCTGTTCGACAGCTCTATAACTTTGATAGCAAAATTCCATCGTGTCTGATCGACTCGCCGTACTTTCCCAATATTTCTTGCCCAAGCAGGCGCTGACCGCGCTGATGGGAAAACTGGCGCAAGCCGAGGCCGGCGGATTGACGACGGCAGTCATTCGTCGCTTTATCCTGCGCTACCAGGTGAACATGGCCGAGGCAGCCAATCCCGACCCCGCAGCCTACAAGACCTTCAATGCCTTTTTCACTCGTGCGCTCAAGGACGGTGTTCGCCCTCTGGCGCAGGCGGACTGGATTTGCCCGGTAGATGGTGCGATCAGTCAGTTCGGCAGGATAGAAGGCGAGCAGATCTTTCAAGCCAAGGGGCATCAATACAGTGCGACTGCGCTGGTGGGAGGGGATGCGGCTCTGGCCCGTCAGTTCGATAACGGCAGCTTTGCCACGATCTATCTGAGCCCGCGCGACTATCACCGCATTCATATGCCCTGTGCCGGCAAGCTGCGCAGCATGACCTATGTGCCAGGGGATCTGTTCTCGGTGAACCCGGTTACCGCACGTGGCGTACCCGGCTTGTTTGCGCGCAACGAGCGCGTGGTCTGCGTGTTCGATACCGATCATGGGCCCTTCGTGCTGGTGCTGGTGGGAGCGACGATAGTGGGCAGCATGGCAACGGTGTGGCACGGCCTGATCAATCCTCCGCGTCCAGGCCATATCAAGACCTGGAATTACGAAGGTGCCGAAGCGGTGACGCTGGCTAGAGGCGAGGAGATGGGCCGCTTTCAGCTTGGCTCCACGGTGGTCATGCTGTTTCCTCAGGCTGCAGGCCTGCAGTTCAATCCGCAGTGGCAACCGGCGGCGCCGGTGCAACTGGGCCAGATCATGGCCAATGCACAGGCCAAGCTGGGCTGATAGCCGGGTTCCATGGAAAAAGCCGCTGATGCCATGAGCGTCAGCGGCTTTCTTGTTTCGAGGGATCAAAGAAACCAGGTCAGTGGTTCAGGCCGGCGTTCGGTGGTGAACACCGTGGGGGCAAGACTCAGGCGATCAGGTTTGACCGGGTCGTCGTGACCTCGGAGGTAGACCATCAGTTCGCGTCTGCGCAAGATGACATGGCTGACGATTTCGCGTCGGCCATTCTGAGTGACCTCGGTGCCGGGGCGAAACAACGGCATATGAAACAGGCCACTGCGTGTGGTGGGCGGCGATGCCGCAACTTCATTGGAGGCGAGCTGCATGGGCTTTCCGTAGTAGTGGTGACTGCTTATCGGCAGCGAATCATCAAACTAAAGCACGAATTGCCGGGCCTGCTTCAACCGGGCTGGGCCAGGGCCTTGAGCAGCTCGGTCTCCATGCGCAACTGGCTGTTGTTGTCCTGCAGCTCAGGGCCTTCGATGAGGAAGCTGTCTTCCACGCGCTCGCCCAGGGTGCTGATCTTTGCCAGGTGCACGCTGATATGGTGCTGGGCCAAAATGCGGGCAATGATGTAGAGCAGCCCGGCGCGGTCTGACGCGGAGATGGACAGCAGCCAGTGCTGGGCTTTTTCATCGGGGCGCAGGATGACGCGCGGGGCGAATGGAAAGCTTTTGACGCGGCGCGACAGCCGTCTTTGCGAGGGTGTGGGCAGCGGGCCGCCCCGCAGCAGTGTCTGCGTCAGATCGCTTTCCACCATGTGCATGAGCTCGCGGTATTGCTCCTGCATGGTGGGGGCGACGACCTGGAAGGTGTCCAGCGCGTAATCGTTGTTGGCCGTGTGCACGCGCGCATCGAGAATGGAAAATCCGGCCCGGTCGAAGTAGCTGCAGATGCGGGCAAACAGATCGGGCTGGTCGGGTGCATAGACCAGCACTTGCAGGCCTTCGCCGGCCAGCGACCGCCGGGCGCGCACCACGGGCTTGCCAAGGCCCACATGGCGCGAGAGATGGCGGGTATGCCAGGCGATGTCGGCCGCTTCATGGCGCATGAAGTAGCTCACATCCAGTGTCTCCCAGAGCTTCTTGTGGGACTCAAAGGGTTGAGCAGACAGGGCCAGTTGCACCAGCGCCTCACGCTTGCGGGCTTCGATTTCGGCGGCGGCATCCGGGGCGCGACCACCTAGCACACGCAGGGTCAGGCGGTAGGTGTCTTCCAGCAGCTTGCCTTTCCAGGCACTCCAGACCTTGGGGCTGGTGCCGCGAATGTCGGCCACCGTCAGCAGGTACAAGGCAGTGAGCTTGCGCTCGTTGCCAACGCGTTCGGCAAAGGCACGAATCACATCGGGGTCGGACAAGTCCTGCTTCTGGGCCACCTGGCTCATGGTCAGGTGCTCGCGTACCAGAAACTCGACCAGCTCCGCATCGGCCTTGTCGATCTGGTGGGCGCGGCAAAAACGCTTGACTTCGACGGCGCCGATCACGGAGTGATCGCCGCCTCGGCCCTTGCCGATATCGTGGAAGATGGCAGCCAGATACAGAATCCAGGGCTTGTCCCAGCCTGCGGCGAGCTGGGAGCAGAACGGATACTCATGAGCATGCTCGGCCATGAAGAAGCGCCGCACATTGCGCAGCACCATCAGTATGTGCTGGTCCACGGTGTAGACGTGGAACAGATCGTGCTGCATCTGTCCCACGATGCGGCGGAAGGGCCAGAGATAGCGGCCCAGTACCGAGGTCTGATTCATCAGCCGGATGGCATGGGTGATGCCGCGCGGCTGCTGCAGGATTTTCATGAAGGTGGCGCGATTGACCGGGTCGCGACGGAAGGCGCTGTCCATCACGTCGCGGCTGGCATACAGCGCACGCAGCGTGCGTGTCGACAGACCTGTCAGCCCCTCATGCTGCTCATACATGAGAAAGGTTTCGAGAATGGCATGCGGATCGCGCTCGTACAGATCGTCGCTGACCACCTCGATGGTGCCGGCCTTCTCACAGAAGCGATCATTGAGCTGAATCAGCTCGTGCGAGCCGGGGTTCAGGCGCTCTTCGATGCTCATGCGCACGATCTGGCACAGCTGGGTCACCGCCTTGGCGGCCCAGTAATAGTGGCGCATCAGGGTCTCGCCGGCCCGCATGGCCAGCTTGCGGCCCTCCGGCGTGGTGGAGCGATAACCGAAGGCTTCGGCCACGGCGGTCTGCAGGTCGAAGACCAGCCGGTCCTCGTGGCGGCCGGCAGCGGCATGCAGGCGGGCACGGATCAGGCTGAGCAGGGATTCGTTGGATTCGAGCTGCTGCACCTCGAAATGGGTGATCAGGTCCTGCTCGGCCAGCTCATGCCAGCTGTTGCCGAAGCCAGCGGCCTTGGCCAGCCAGAGCATGGTGTGCAGATCGCGCAGCCCGCCGGGCGATTCCTTGCAGTTGGGCTCCAGCGAATAGGGCGTGAAGTCATATTTGGCGTGGCGCTGGCGCATCTCCAGCAGCTTGCCTTCGACAAAAGCCTTGGGATCAAGTTGCGCGCGAAACTGCTGCTCGAAGTCGGCAAACAAGGCCTTGCTGCCGGTGATGCGGCGTGACTCCAGCATGGCGGTCTGTACCGTCAGGTCCTGCGCAGCCTCCTGCAGGCATTCGGCAATGCTGCGCACGCTGGAGCCGATTTCCAGGCCGACATCCCAGCAACTGCTGATGAACTTCTCGATGCTGGCCGCCAGTTCCGCAGCCGGCTGTGCACTGCTTTGGGGCAGCAGCACCAGCACATCGATGTCCGAGTAGGGAAAGAGCTGGGCGCGTCCATAGCCTCCCACGGCCAGCAGGGCCGCGCCTTGCGGCATCTGCGCGCGCTGCCAGAGGGTGCGCAGAAGACCGTCGGCCAGTTCACTGAAATGGTGCAGCACTCCGCGCACGCTGCGTCTGCCCAGCGTGGGGTTGCGCAGCAAGTCCATCTGCCGGGCCTTGGCCTCGCGGTATTGCTCGCGCAGGCCCTGTAGCGAGGAGAGGTCGGAGACGTCGGCAGAGTTGGCGTAGGAGTGGGCAGAGGAGGTCATGCGCAGTAGAAAAAAGCGTTTCAACAGGGCAAGTGCTTGAGCGTCACCTTAACCCAACTGACTTGGGCTTGAGGCCTGTGATGGCAAAAAGATGAGCGCATGGCGCTTGCAGCACAAGGTCTACAAGCAAAAAATATGCCGCATCCGGCTTTGGCCGGTGCGGCATGCAGGTCAGCGGCAGCAGTGCGCTCAGGTGCGGATGGCCGTGATGAAGTCGGGCGGGGTGGGCGAGCCCTCGGACCAGGTCAGCACGTCATAGCCGGTCTTGGTGACGGCCAGCATCAGCTCCCACTGGGCAGTCAGGCTGCGGTCCTTGGTGACGACGGTCCAGCCGTCAGGCATGGCCTTGATGTCGCGCTTGCCCAGATTCAGCATGGGCTCGATGGTGAAGACCATGCCTTCTTCCAGCACCACGCCTTCGCCGGGGCGGCCGTAGTGCAGCACCTGTGGCTCGTCGTGGAACACCTTGCCGATGCCGTGGCCGCAGTATTCACGCACCACGGACAGGTTGTTGCTCTCCGCATAGGTCTGGATGGCGTGGCCGATATCGCCCAGCGTGGCACCGGGCTTGACCTGGGCAATGCCCTTCCACATGGCCTCGAAGGTCAGCTTGGACAGACGCTTGGCCGCAATCGTGCCTTCGCCAATGATGAACATGCGGCTGTTGTCGCCGAACCAGCCGTCTTCGGTGATGATGGTCACGTCGACATTGACGATATCGCCCTTCTTCAAAGGCTTGTCGTTGGGGATGCCGTGGCACACCACATGGTTGACCGAGGTGCAGACGTAGGCCGGGTAGGGCGTCATGCCCGGAGGCTGATAGCCCAGGCAGGCCGTCTTGGTACCTTGCTCGGCCATGCGCTTGGCGCACAGATCGTCGATCTGCTGGGTGGTGATGCCGGGCTTGATGTGGGGGGTGATGTAGTCCAGCACATCCGAAGCAAAGCGGCCTGCAACGCGCATGCGCTCGATGTCTTCGGGGGTCTTCAGTGTGATGCTCATGGGCGCAATTATCCCATTGCGCGCTTGAACATGCAGGGCTTGTGGGTGTGAGCATTCGGACTAACCCCGAGGCACGGTAAAATCCGAGGCTCACCGAATTCAGCGCTTTGGCCCGGTCCTCTCAGGCAGGGGATTGGCCAGGACGCTTTTCAACAGCCTTCACATAAACAGGCCGCCACGTGACATTGCATCTGACACAGTTTGAGGGTGGAAACGCCCTGAGCTCGTTCCGCGCCCAACAGCTTCTGACCGATCTGGTCGCCATCCACCCCAAGATCACCGGCGTATCTGCACGCTTTGTGCACCTGGTTGCCACCGAGGGCGCAGTTGCGCCCGCATTGCAAGAGCGCCTTTCGGCGCTCTTGACTTATGGAGACCCTTACACGGGCAGCGCTGAAGGCCTGGCCTTCATCGTCACCCCCCGTCTGGGCACCATCTCTCCCTGGGCATCCAAGGCCACCGATATCGCCCGCAACTGCGGCCTGAATGTGTTCCGTGTGGAACGCATGACCGAGTATCGCGTGGACGTGAAGGCGGGCCTGCTGGGCGGCAAGCCCGAGCTGTCGACAGAGCAGACGGCTCAGATTGCCGCCTTGCTGCACGACCGCATGACCGAGTCCGTGTTTGCGACACGTGCTGAAGCCGAGCAACTGTTCACCACCTTGGCGGCACAACCCATGGAGTTTGTGGATGTGCTGGGCGGTGGCCGCGCAGCGCTGGAAACCGCGAACAAGCAATGGGGCCTGGCCTTGGCCGAAGACGAGATCGAGTATCTGGTCAACGCCTTCAACGATCTCAAGCGCAATCCCACGGATGTGGAACTGATGATGTTCGCGCAGGCCAACTCCGAGCACTGCCGCCACAAGATCTTCAACGCCAAGTTCACCATCGACGGCGTGGAGCAGGAAAAGTCGCTGTTCGGCATGATCCGCAACACCGAAGCCTGCTCGCCCCAGCACACCGTGGTGGCCTATGCCGACAACGCTTCCATCATGGAAGGCCATGAGGTCGAGCGATTTGTCGCCAAGTTCGATGCCAAGGCAGACGCAGTCAGCGCCCCCAGCTACCAGAAGCAGGCTGCTACCAACCATGTGCTGATGAAGGTGGAAACACATAACCACCCCACGGCAATTTCGCCCTTCCCCGGCGCTTCGACCGGCAACGGCGGCGAAATCCGTGACGAAGGCGCAACAGGCCGTGGCTCCAAGCCCAAGGCCGGCCTGACCGGCTTCACCGTCTCCAAGCTCTGGGGCAGCGAAGTGGGCAAGCCCGAGCACATCGCCAGCCCGCTGCAGATCATGATCGAAGGCCCTCTGGGTGGCGCGGCGTTCAACAACGAGTTCGGTCGCCCCAATCTGACAGGCTATTTCCGCGAGTACGAGCAGCAGGTCGGCGACATCACCCGCGGCTACCACAAGCCCATCATGATCGCCGGCGGCCTGGGCGTGATCGATTCCGAGCTGACCAAGAAGATCGAGTTCCCGGCGGGCACGCTGCTGATCCAACTGGGCGGTCCCGGCATGCGCATCGGCATGGGCGGCGGTGCGGCAAGCTCCATGGCTTCGGGCACCAATGCTGCGGAACTGGACTTCGACTCGGTGCAGCGCGGCAATCCCGAGATCGAGCGCCGTGCGCAGGAAGTCATCAACCATTGCTGGCAGCAGGGCGCAGGCAACCCCATTCTGGCCATCCACGACGTGGGTGCCGGTGGTATCTCCAATGCCTTCCCCGAGCTGACCAACGATGCCGGGCGCGGTGCACGCTTTGACCTGCGAGCCGTCAAGCTCGAAGAGTCCGGCCTGTCGCCCAAGGAAATCTGGTCCAACGAATCGCAGGAGCGTTACGTGCTGGCCATTGCTCCGGAGTCGCTGGAGCAGTTCACGGCCTTCTGCGAGCGCGAGCGCTGCCCGTTTGCCGTGATCGGCACGGCCACCGAAGAGCGCCAGCTGGTGCTGGAGGACACGGCGGTCGAGTCCGGCGACCAGAAGTTCCCCGTGGACATGCCCATGAACGTGCTGCTGGGCAAGCCGCCCAAGGTGCACAAGGATGTGACCAGCGTGGAGCGCGAGCTGCCCGCCATGGACCTGACCGGCGTGCCGCTGGAAAAGGCCGTGATCGAAGTGCTGGCCCACCCCACGGTGGCTTCCAAGCGCTTCCTGATCACCATTGGCGACCGCGCCGTCGGTGGCCTGACCCATCGCGACCAGATGGTCGGTCCCTGGCAGGTGCCGGTGGCCGACGTGGCCGTGACCCTGGCCGACTACAAGGGCTTCAAGGGTGAAGCCATGGCCATGGGCGAGCGCACACCGCTGGCCGCCATCGACGCTCCCGCCTCGGGTCGCATGGCCGTGGCCGAAGCCATCACCAATATGCTGGCCGCCCCCATTGAACTGTCCAAGGTGAAGATGTCGGCCAACTGGATGGCCGCCTGCGGCGAAGCCGGTGAAGACGCTGCGCTGTACGCCACCGTCAAGGCCGTGGGCATGGAGCTGTGCCCCGCGCTGAACATCTCGATTCCCGTGGGCAAGGACTCCCTGTCCATGCGCACCCAGTGGAGCGAGAACGGCCAGACCAAGAAGGTCACCTCGCCCGTGAGCCTGATCATCACCGGCTTTGCCGCCATCGACGATGTGCGCTCCACGCTCACGCCCCAGCTCGACGCCGAGGTGGAAGACAGCACCCTGGTGCTGATCGACCTGGGCCGCGGCAAGATGCGCATGGGCGGCTCCATCATCGGCCAGGTGCTCAATCAGTCGGGCAACGAAGTGCCGGATCTGAATGACCCCAAGGATCTGATCGCCATGGTGGATGCAGTGAATGCACTGCGCGCCAAGGGACTGATCCTGGCCTACCACGACAGGGGCGACGGCGGCCTGCTGGCCACGGCCGCCGAAATGGCCTTTGCCGGCCATGTGGGCGTGGCCTTGAATGTGGACATGCTGATCACCGAAGGCGATGGCATCTCCGACAGCCGCATGGATAGCGGCGAAGGCAAGAACTGGGGCAAGCAGGTCTCCGGCCGTCGCGAAGACCTGACCTTGCGCGCGCTGTTCAACGAAGAGCTGGGCGCCGTGCTGCAGATCAGGACCGAGGACCGTGCCGAAGTGCTGCAGGTGCTGCGCGAACATGGCCTGATCCAGTGCAGCCATGTCATCGGCAAGACCCGTCCTGCTGCTTCTCCTGTGGACGCCGGCAAGGGCGAGCTGCAGGTGTGGCGCGATGCGAACAAGGTGTTCGGCGCAAGCCTGTCCGATCTGCACCAGGTCTGGGATGCCGTGAGCTGGAAGATCACCCAGCAACGCGACAACCCCGTTTGCGCCGACAGCGAGCATGCTGCGGCGGGCGAGCCTGCCGACCCCGGCATGCATGTGCATCTGACCTTCGACCCTCAGGAGAACGTGGCAGCGCCCTTCATCAACGTGGCTGCCAAGCCCCGCGTTGCGGTGCTGCGCGAGCAGGGCGTGAACTCCCATGTGGAAATGGCCTACGCCTTCACCGAAGCCGGCTTTGATGCGGTGGACGTGCACATGAGCGACCTGCAGTCCGGTCGTGCGCAGCTCAAGGACTTCGCCGGTGTGGTGGCCTGTGGCGGCTTCAGCTACGGCGACACCCTGGGTGCGGGCATTGGCTGGGCACGTTCCATCACTTTCAACGACCGTCTGTCCGAGCAGTTCCAGGCTTTCTTCGGTCGCAGCGACACCTTCGGTCTGGGCGTGTGCAACGGCTGCCAGATGTTTGCCGAGCTGGCCGATATCATCCCCGGTGCGCAGGACTGGCCGCGCTTCACGCAGAATCAGAGCAACCGCTTCGAAGCGCGTCTGTCCATGGTCGAAGTGCTGGAGTCGCCCAGCCTGTTCCTGCAAGGCATGGCCGGCTCCCGCCTGCCCATCGCCGTGGCGCATGGCGAGGGTTATGCCAACTTCCAGTTCCGTGGCAATGCAGAGCAAGTGGTCAAGGCCATGCGTTATGTGGACAACCACGGCCAGCCTACCGAACAGTACCCGTTCAACCCCAACGGCTCGGCCGGTGGCCTGACAGCAGTGACGACGGCCGATGGCCGTTTCACGGCGATGATGCCTCACCCCGAGCGCGTATTCCGCAATGTGCAGATGAGCTGGACCTCGGGCGACAAGTCTGAATTCAGCCCCTGGATGCGCGTCTGGCGCAACGCCCGCAAGTGGCTGGGTTGATTCCCTGGCACTGCTAGTGCAATCAAAAGGCTCTGCATTCTGCAGAGCCTTTTTTCATGGTTCATGGTCTTCCCGGAGGCCGATTTCAAGGATCGGATGAACTGCTTTCCGCGTCCTGTCGGAAGCGTAGGTCTAGATCGTCTCCAGTTGCTGCATCAGATGCTGGCGCATCAACTCGGCCATCTGCGCGGCTGGCTTCGCATCTATATGCCAGCGGCCATAGCTGGTAAGGATATCGAAGCCTCGCCGCATGTCCGGCACATGGTGGCTCAACGCATAGCCGATCAACTGCGCTTGGTGGCAGGCAATCTGGGCTTGCGGCACGGTTGCCGGCACCAACGAAGCTGCTGCCGTAAAAGCCTTGCCATCGGCACGCTGATCGAAAATGTCCTGGCTCATGACTCAAAACTCCAGTCGGGCCTGATCTGCAGGTCCTGGCGTTGGTGTTGAATAGCGCATGCTTTCAGCTGCACCGATTTGCCCGCGACAGTCGCGCATGGATAGCTGATGCTTTGACAGTATCAAGTCCGTAAACGCCGGACTCAGACAAAGGCTGAAATTGTCGAGCGCTACAGAACACATTCGTAGAGTGCCTGCTGTCAGAGCAGGCAAGATCCGTTGCCGACACTGCACCGGCTGTTGATCGGGAAGCGGCTATCTGGACTGTTCCGTGTCCATTGGGCGACCGTAGGCCTTGGCTCTCAAGTCATGTGCGGGCCTGCGCGTGAGGATGTAGCTGCTTCATGTCAAAATCTATCGATTGATGTGAATAGGTGCAGCAGCTCTGTGCAAAGGGCTGCTGCTTTTTGCCTCTAGTGCGGTGCTGTGAAGCGGCGCTAGCTTGGCTTTGGTATGGCAATGGTACGCAAATGCGTATATTTGTCAATATTGAGTTACACATATGGGTATTGGTGCGCGTTTGCGTGAGGAACGAGAACGCCTTGGCTTAAATCAGGAAGGGTTTGGCCAACTTGGCGGTGTGCGCAAGCAGGCGCAACTGCTCTACGAGAAAGACGAACGAAAGCCGGATAGCGATTACCTTGTTGCGGTTGCCGCAGCAGGTGTTGATGTGCTGTTTGTGCTGACAGGCCGGCGCCAGTCAGATCTTCCAGCGGGGGATGCCAGCGAACAGCTCTTGCTGGAGAACTTTCGACGCTGTTCGTTAGCTGCCAGACAGAATCTCTTGCAGTCTTCTGTGTTGTTGGCCGCGGGCTTGCCAGCCGAAGCATCGTCCGTGGCTAATTCTCCGACCCAGAGCCGACTTCCAAGGCTGTGACACAGGGCGTGTATGGCGTCGAAGGTGTGCTGGTCGATTTGACCCAGAGCATTCAGACCCTCGGTAGCAATTTGACAGCCAGATAGGCAGCAAGGTGCACTTGCGGGCAGCTGGCGCGGCATGAGCACCGAAGCCGGGTCGAGCCATTGGTAAGCAAAAGTAGCGGGAATGTCGTGGCTTGGCTGCGGCGGAGTCGGTACTTGCATCTGCAGCAGCGTCGGTGGGCTGAATGTTCACCGGGAACAGCGGTACCGCAGCTTGACGAGGAAGCCGGTTGATGCATGTCACCCAGCTTCTCTATGTTCTGATTTTTTGCACGTTTTCATCGGCACAGTGCCATGGCGATGATAGGCTGACGCATTGCGCGCAACGGTTTGCGCGGTCTGTCAAACCACAGTTTTTGCCGCGCTGAAAGCACTGTTTCAGCAAAGTGCGGACGAGGTTTTCCGAGGGTAGTCTCGCACTCGCCCTTGGTGCGTAAACGCCTCGAACTATCAAGATATTGCGTCGATTCGGGACGGGAGACATTGGTGTCGCGTGTATTAGCAACGGAAGCGGAAGTTTTGGCGCTGTCGCCGGATGCTGCGTCATCCAAGGCGGCCAAGGGACTGCAGTCCCTGAGCAAATGGCCGAACACAGGCAGCAATGATGCTGCGGTTTGGGGGGAATGCCAGGGCAGCGGCAGCAAGCCGTATCAGACTCAGGTCGATCTGAGCGGGCCGGCCTTCAAGTGCTCCTGCCCCAGCCGCAAGTTCCCCTGCAAGCACGGGCTGGCGCTGATGCTGTTGCGCGCAGGCGGCCAGGTGCCGGAGGGCGGCGAGCCCCCGGAATGGGTCAGCAACTGGTTGGGTGGGCGTCAGCAAAAAGCCGAGCAGAAAGAGGCCAAGGCGGCCGCCATTGCCGCTGCGCCAGTGGCGGATCAGGAGGCTCTGGCCAGACAGCAGGCCAAGCGCGAGGACAAGCGCTGGGACAAGGTTGCTGGCGGCATGCAGGAGCTGTCGCTATGGATGCAGGACATGGTGCGCACCGGCCTGGCCAATCAGGCCGGCGACAGCCAGACGCGCCAGCACTGGAACACCATGGCGGCACGCATGGTGGATGCCCAGGCCACGGGCATGGCCGCACGTATCAGGGAAGCCTGGGAGTTGGTGGACAGCCACCCAACCTGGCCGCGTGACCTGCTGGTGCAGCTTGGCCATTGGCAACTGCTGGTGGACGCGGTGCAGCGGCGTGACTCGCTGAGCCCCGAGGTGAAGGCCGACGTCATGGCTGCCCTGGGCTGGCCCATGGACAAGGCCGAAGTACAGGCCCGTGGCGAGACCATCAGCGACGATTGGCGCGTACTGGGCCAGCGCCTGATTGAGCGCGAGGGTCGTCTGCTGGAGCGTCGCGTCTGGCTGCAGGGCCTCAATACCGGCCGCTCGGCCCTGATGCTGGACTATGCCCAGGGCGGTCGCGGGTTCGAGACGGCCTGGGTGAGCGGCGGCGCTTACCGCACAGCCTTGAGCTTTTATCCGGGCAGGGCGAGCCTGCGGGCGGTTGCCGTCAATGGGGTTGAAGCACTCGACAGCTCCGATGCCGCAGCCCTGACGCTCAAGGCTCTGGGCGAACCGTTGCAGCAACTGGGCGAGCGCATTGCCGCCAATGCGCTGCAGCCGGTGCAGCCGCTGTGGTGTGCGAATGCCCAGCTGTTGTATGCCGAGGGGCAATGGCTGGTGGGCTGGCCCACAGGGCAGAGCCAGCCGGCGCCCGTGCCTGCGGTGATTGCCGACGACGAAGCCTGGCGGCTGCTGGCGCTGAGCGGCGGCACGCCTCTGGCACTGTTCGGCGAGTGGGAGTCCGGGCCGCAACTGGGGCGCTGGCGCTTGCTCAGCGCCTGGCAGCAGGGTGCCCACAGCCAGGACTTGTCCTCCATCTGGCAGAACCAAGGAGAGATGCGATGAGCAGCGCCAATTTATGGGCTGCGCTGCAGCAGTCAAGTCTGGTCGGCGCGGACAGGCTGGCCGTACCTGCGGTGTTGACCGCGCAGGTCGATGCCGCAGCCAGCCCCGGTTTGCAAGCCATGCAAGCCGCCTGGCTGCAGCCGGCTGCGTCAACGGCTGCACAGCTGCTCAGAGCCAGCGCCGTCGCCGCCGTATTGGAGCGGGCGGGCTGGCAACCCGGTGCGCAGGTCAGGCTCGGCGCACCTTTGAGCCCCCCGGCACTGCCTGCCGACGAGTCTCGCCGCGCGCCCGAGGATGAGCGCTTGCATGGCCTGATGCGTGATGTGCTGCAGCATGGGCCAGAGAGCTTGCTGGCTCCCATGTTTGATGCACTCGATCAGGCCGGACAGCGCTTGCCTCATGCGCTCCTGGTCGATGCTTTGAACGAAGGCCGCCGTTCGGTGGAACTGCGTACCTGGCTGACGCCGGTGCTGGGCGAGCGAGGACGCTGGCTGGCCGGGCTCAACCCGCAGTGGAGCTATGCCAGCGGCGTGCAGGAGACGGCCAATGCCGAGCTGATCTGGCAGGAGGGCTCCATCGAGCAGCGCGTGGCGCTGCTGCACAGCGAACGTGAGACCGATGCCGACCAGGCCCGCGCCAGACTGGAAGCCAGCTTGAAGGAACTTAATGCCAAGGAGCGGGCGCCCATGGTGCTGGCCCTGGGTGTAGGGCTGTCGATGGCGGATGAGCCGCTGCTGGAAAAGCTGCTGACCGATCGCAGCAAGGAGGTGCGCGAGAACGCGGCTCGTCTGCTGTCGCGTCTGCCGCAAAGCGCGCACAGCCTGCGCATCCTGGGCTGGCTGCAGTCCATGCTGAGCCGCAATGCCAAGGGGGAATGGCAGATCGAGCCGCCCGAGGAGGGCAGCAAGGACTGGGAGCGCGACGGCATTGCGCTGCAGCCGCCGGCCTATATCAAGGGTGTGAAAGCCTGGTGGCTGCAGCAGATGGTGGAGCTCGCGCCGATTGACTTCTGGCTGCAGACCCTGGAGATGACGCCCGAGCAGCTCTGGGACTGGAGCCGCCGCAGCGACTGGAAGACCGCCCTGCGCCAGGGCTGGCTGGCGGCACTGCGCGATCAGCCCGATGTACGCTGGATTGCGCTGCTGCAGACCATGGAGCGCGATTCACGGGCCGAAGCGCTGCTGCCGGCCCTGCTGGACCGGCTGAGCCAGCAGGAGCGCGAGGCGCTCTGGCAGGCGCAGTTGCAGCAGGCCAAGGGCAACCTGGTGGACCGCATCAACACCATCGAGAGCAGTATGCCCGTGGTTGGCGTGTTCTCTCAGTCCATGTCGGAGCAACTGATGGACGCTCTGGACAAGGCGCTGGGCGGCAAGCAGGCCACGGGCAGCTGGCATAGCTGGCAGGCCGATCAGGCCGTGCTGGCCTGCGCGCGCCGGCTGCATCCGGCCGTTCTGCCGCGCTTTGTGCGGCTCTGGCGTCAGCCTTCACAGGCTGAGAAACCTGCCGTGCCAGAGCAGCAGCCCGAGGCAGCAGCCCCGTCAGGGCTGGCCGGGCTCTGGCAAAAATTGGTATCCAAGGTGGCTGATGCGGCCGAAGAGGCCACTACCGTTGCTGCGCAAAGCAGCCTGACTCCCGAACAACAGGCGCGGCTGGAGCGCGCCCGCCTGCGCCCCTGGGATGACGAGCGCGTGCTCGAGCAACTCAACCGTATCGCCGATCTGCGCCTGGCCCTGCATGCCGCGCTGCGCGCCTAAGCCTTCGAATTTTTCTGCATTCAACCCGAAAGTCATCATGAGCCAAGTACTACGTCAGCACGCCGAGGCGCAATTTGCCGAAGAACTCGATGCCCTGCAGAAGGTGGACGACCGTCCGCGCCCGCCCAACTGGAAGCTCTCGCCCTGGGCCGTGCTCCAGTATCTGATGGGTGGCAAGCTCAGCAACGGGTTTGAGCTCAGCCCCAAGTACATCGGCAATCCGCGCCTGATGGAGATTGCCGTGTCCACGCTGGCCACCGACCGTGCCTTGCTGCTGTACGGCGTGCCCGGCACGGCCAAGTCCTGGGTGTCCGAGCATCTGTCTGCGGCCGTGAGCGGCGATTCGACCATGCTGATCCAGGGCACGGCCGGCACCAGCGAGGAGCAACTGCGCTATGGCTGGAACTATGCACAGTTGCTGGCCCACGGCCCGTCCGAGAAAGCGTTGATTCCCAGCCCGCTGGTCAACGCCATGAAGCTGGGCAAGATCGCGCGCATCGAGGAGCTCACACGTATTCCCGCCGATGTGCAGGACACGCTGATCACCGTGCTGTCCGAAAAGACGCTGCCCGTGCCGGAACTGTCCATGGAGTTCCAGGCCGTTCAGGGATTCTCTGTCATCGCCACGGCCAATAACCGCGACAAGGGCGTCAACGAGTTGTCGAGCGCATTGAAGCGCCGCTTCAACACCGTGGTGCTGCCTGTACCCGCCTCGCAGGACGAGGAGGTGCAAATCGTCACCAAGCGCGTGGCCGAGCAGGGGCGGGCGCTGCAGCTGCCAACCGAGCCGCCTGCGTTGCAGGAAGTGCGCCGCGTGGTGCAGATCTTCCGCGAGCTGCGCCACGGCCAGACCGAGGACGGCAAGACCGTGCGCCTGAAGTCGCCCAGCTCCACGCTGTCCACGGCGGAGGCCATCTCGGTCATCAACAGCGGCATGGCGCTGGCCGGCCATTTCGGCGATGGCGTGCTGCGCGCGGCCGATGTGGCCTCGGGCCTGCTGGGTGCGGTGATCAAGGACCCGGTGCAGGACACGGTGGTGTGGAAGGAATATCTGGAAACCGTGGTCAAGGAACGTAGCGACTGGAAGGATCTGTACCGCGCCTGCCGCGAGCAACTGTAATTCGGCAAGCGGCTGCCACAGCCCTTGATACTTCGTTGCTTTGTCTCGCCGTAGCGCTGCTACTGTCTTCGACAAAGACGCCTCGTCTCAAGCGCGAATCTTCGATTCGCTGGGCTGTGCCAACCGCATTGAAATGCAGTCGCTCCTCAAGAATTTCTGATTGACCCAGCCCATGGCCACTTCCGCTGATTCTGTTCATTTCTTTGGCATACGCCATCACGGCCCGGGCTGCGCTCGCAGTCTGCTGCAGGCGCTTGAGGCCTTGCAGCCCGATTGCCTGCTGGTGGAAGGCCCGCCCGAGGGGGAGGCGCTGCTGCCCATGCTGCAAAATGCCGAGCTGCGCCCGCCCGTGGCCATGCTGGTCTATATGCAGGACGAGCCCAGCCAGGCCGCGTTTTATCCGTTTGCCGAGTTCTCACCCGAATGGCAGGCATTGCAGTGGGCCAGTCGCCAGGGTGTTGCCACGCGTTTTATCGACCTGCCGCAGACCCATGGCATGGCCATCGAGTTTGCACGACGCGAAGCGCTGAAGAAGGCGGCAGAGGATGCTGTGCAGGCGGCGGCTGTCTCGGACTCGGAGCAGGATGGCGCACAAGCGCCAGATGACGCGAAGGCCGCGACGCTGGCCGATATGCAGGATGGCGACGAGCATGAGTTGCAGTTGGACCTTCCGGCGCCGGCCCCTCAACACCTGCACCGCGATCCGCTGGACTGGCTGGCCCATGCCGCAGGCTTTGACGATGGCGAGAGCTGGTGGAACCGTCTGGTCGAGGAGCGCGGCGACAGCGAAGCACTGTTTGAAAGCATTGGCGAGGTGATGACGGCAGCTCGCGAAGAACTGTCCAAGGACGGCGAACATTGGCGCGGCGAGGAATACATGAAGCGCGAAGCACTGCGCGAGGCCCATATGCGCCAGTGCATTCGCGAGGCGATCAAGGCCGGTCACCAGCGCATTGCCGTGGTCTGCGGTGCCTGGCATGTGCCGGCGCTCAAGGCCAGCGTGACGGCCAAGGCCGACAGCGCCCTGCTCAAGGGCCTGCCCAAGGCCAAGGTGATGGCGACCTGGGCCCCCTGGACTTATCGCAACCTGGCCAGCAGCAGCGGCTATGGCGCGGGTGTGACTTCTCCGGGCTGGTACCAGCATCTGTGGCAGTGTTATCAGTCGTCCTCGAATTTGGAGTCCAATCAGCCTCAAACGATTGATGGTAAAGCGCAATCAGCTATCAAAAAAGAGGTTTCTCCGGCCACACTGCGTACAGCTGGCTGGCTGACGCGCGTGGCCCATCTGCTGCGCGACAAGGATCTGGACTGCTCCAGCGCCCACATCATCGAGGCCACGCGTCTGGCCGAGGGCCTGGCGGCGCTGCGCGGCCAGCCCATGCCCAGCCTGGAGGAGATCAACGAGGCCATAGTCACCGTGATCTGCATGGGCGAGGACGCGCCGCTCAGGTTGATCGATGAGGAGCTGACCGTCGGTCATGTGCTGGGCCAGGTGCCCGCCGATGTACCCCAGGTGCCGCTGCAGCGCGATATCGAGCAGCAGCAGAAGTCGCTGCGTCTCAAGCCCGAGGCGGCAAGCAAGCTGCTGGCGCTGGATTTGCGCAAGGACATGGATCTGGCACGCAGCCATTTTCTGCACCGTCTGCGCCTGCTCGGCATTGACTGGGGCGTGCGCGCCACCGATGCCCAGCGCAACCGGGGTACCTTCCGCGAAAGCTGGCAACTGCAGTGGGAGCCCGAGCTGGCGGTGCGCATCATCGAGGCCAGCGTGCACGGCGCGACCGTGGCCCAGGCCGCCACGGCCAGGCTGCGCTCCAGCCTGACGCCCGAGACCTCGCTGCCCGAAATCGCGCAGGCCATCGACGATGCGCTGCTGGCCGATTTGCCGCAGCTGGTCGAGGCCCTGATTGCCACACTGGCCCAGCGTGCAGCCACCACGGGTGATGTGGCCCAGTTGCTGCAGGCCTTGCCGCCGCTGGCCAATGTCTATCGCTATGGCAGCGTGCGCCAGACGGATACCGTCCTTTTGGCAGGCGTGATCGATTCGCTGGTGCTGCGCGCCGCCATCGGCCTGCCTGTGGCCTGCATGGCCATGGATGAGGAGGCTGCGGCCGCCATGAAGACCAAGGTGCTGGCGGCGCACGAGGCACTGCGGCTGCGCACCAGCAACGGCGAGGCGCAGCAGGCGGTGGATGCCTGGCGCTTGGCACTGCGCAGCCTGGCCATGGGGGATGCCGCAGCGGCGCTGCTGCGCGGCATGGCCTGTCGTTTGCTGCTGGACGAGCAGTTGCTGGAAAGCGCTGAAATCGTGCGTCAGTTCAACCGCAATCTTTCGCTGGGCGCGGCGCCCATGGATGTGGCGGCCTGGCTGGACGGTTTCCTGAACCAGCAGGCGCTGGTGTTGCTGCATGACGAGTCCATCTGGGGTGCTGTCGATGCCTGGCTCAGCGGTCTGGGCGAGCTGCAGTTTGCCCAGATTCTGCCGCTGGTGCGGCGCAGCTTCTCGACCTTCAGCAATCACGAGCGCCAAAGCCTGGGCGACAAGGTCAAGCGAACTCCTGTGGGGGGCGCTGCGGCACCTGGTCCTGCCGTGGGTGCTGCGGACGACGCCGCGCCCTGGGATGAGTCGCGTGCCTTGCGGGCCTTGCCCGTGCTCAATGAGTTGCTGGGATTGAATCTGCCCCAGGCGCTGATGGGACAAGCCCAGGCAGCTACCGATTTTGATGCGGCTGCGGCCAAGGTGTGACGATGAATCAAACAGCAAATTTGGCGACCGAGCCGCAACAGGAGTCCGAAGAGCTGCAGCCCACCACGCGGCTGCAGCGCTGGCGCATGGTGCTGGGCAGCCCCGCTGACGCCAGTTGCGGTGGTGTGACGGGTCGCTTGCAGGAGATGGACCAGGCGCTGGCCGCCTTGTATGAGGAAGACAGCAAGCTGGCATCGCGCAAGGGCGGACGCGGCAACTCCTCGCCCTCGGTATCGCGCTGGCTGGGCGATATCCGCAAATACTTTCCGAGCCAGGTCGTGCAGGTCATGCAGCGCGATGCCATGGAGCGTCTGAATCTGCGCGAGCTGCTGCTGCAGCCCGAGATGCTGGAGAATGTGCAGCCCGATGTGCATCTGGTGGCGGACCTGATTTCGCTGGGCTCGGTGATTCCGCAGAACACCAAGGCCACGGCGCGGCTGGTGGTGCGCAAGGTGGTGGACGAGCTGATGAAAAAGCTCGAAGAGCCCATGCGCAGTGCCGTGGCCGGGGCGCTGGACCGCAGCCAGCGCAACCGACGCCCGCGCCATGCAGAAATCGACTGGAATCGCACCATACGCGCCAACCTGCGCCATTGGCAGCCCGAGTACAAGACCATTGTTCCGGAGACGCTGATCGGCTATGGACGCAAGGCGCGCCGCCCGCAGCGCGAGGTGATTCTGTGCATTGACCAGAGCGGCTCCATGGCCAACTCGGTGGTCTATTCCAGCATCTTTGGTGCGGTGATGGCCAGTCTGCCGGCCGTGGCCACCAAGCTGGTGGTGTTTGATACGGCCGTGGTTGATCTGACGGAAAAGCTCGACGACCCCGTCGATGTGCTGTTTGGTGTGCAACTGGGTGGCGGCACCGATATCAACGGTGCGGTCGGCTATTGCCAGGGGCTGATCAGCGAGCCGCGCAACAGCATTCTGGTGCTGATCTCCGACCTCTACGAAGGCGGTGTGGAGTCGGGCCTGCTGCGCCGCGCCAACGAGCTGGTGGAAGCAGGCGTGCAGTTCATCACGCTGCTGGCGCTCAGCGACGAGGGAGCTCCGGCCTATGACGCGGAACTGGCGGCCAAGCTGGCGGCACTGGGCGTGCCCTCGTTTGCCTGCACCCCCGATGCCTTTCCGCAGCTCATGGCAGCGGCCATCCGTCGCGACGATGTGGCTGCCTGGGCGGCGACACAGGGCTTCAAGACCAGCAAATAGGAAGACTGCCCGAAGAAGACTGCTTGTTGAGGCTCAGTCGGGCAGAACGACGCCGAGCTTGGCCAGCCTGGCGGCCATCACATCACGGCGGCGCGCGGCCTTGGCAGCGGTTTCGCTGACCGTTGCAATGGTCTTGGGGCCTTTGCCCGCTGCGGCCTTGACCAGTTCCGCCTTCTTGGCGGCCTCTGCGGCAAGTTTGCGGTAGCTGGCAATCAGTTCGGCATGGGCGATGGCTTGAGTCACAGGGTTTCCGTTCGATGAGGGCGCTCATTGTCGCTGCAAAGCCAGTGCCGTGCCGAGCGCGCAGCTGATTGGCAATTTCCTGTCGCAATCGTGGCACGGTTTGCAGGCATGATGGCGATTTTGCAAACCAGCGGGAGAAGCGATGGCAGGTGCCGGCCTTTTGATGTTGCTAGACGATATTGCTAGCTTGCTCGACGACGTGGCCTTGATGACCAAGACCGCGGCAGGCAAGAGCACGGCAATTCTGGACGATGTGGCTACCCAGACCAAGGTTGCGGTGCAGAAGACGGCCGGCGTGTTGGGCGATGACCTGGCGCTCAATGCCGAGCAGGTTACGGGAGTGAAGGCCAACCGGGAGCTGCCCGTGGTCTGGGCAGTGGCCAAAGGTTCGTTGATGAACAAGGCCATCCTGGTGCCGGCGGCGCTGTTGATCAGCGCTTTTGTGCCCTGGTTGATCACGCCCTTGCTGATGGTGGGGGGCGCGTTTCTCTGCTTTGAGGGCGTGGAGAAGATCCTGGAGCTGTTTCACAAGCATCAAAAGCATGATGCGCATGACGCCGTGGTGGATGCCGAGGAGGCGGCCCATAAAGGTGTTGCGCCTTCATCGGTGCGTGCCGCGCGTGAAAAGCAGATGGACCCGATGGAGTACGAGAAGCAGAAGGTCAAGGGGGCCGTGCGCACGGACTTTATCTTGTCGGCCGAAATCATGGCGATTGCGCTGGGTACGGTGTCCGCCAAACCCATCTGGGAGCAGGCCTCGGTGCTGATCGCTGTAGCTCTGGCCATCACCGTGTTCGTCTATGGACTGGTGGCCGGGATCGTGCGCATGGATGACGTGGGCGGCTGGCTGATGGCCAAGAGCAGCAGCGCTGCCAAGGCCATGGGCCGTGGTCTGATTGCTTTTACCCCGTGGCTGATGCGCGGGCTGTCCATCGTGGGTACGGCTGCCATGTTCATGGTGGGCGGTAGCTTGCTGGTGCACGGCATAGAGCCGGTCGAACATTGGATAGAGCAGGTGATTGTGCCCACGGGCGGTATTGTTGCAGCGCTGGGACCGGTGTTGGTGCATGTGCTGGTTGGGGCCGTCATTGGCGGTGCGGTTGTGGTGTGCGTGGAGTTGTGGCACAAGCTGCGACCAGCCAGGGTGGCTCATCCGAATTGACGACTACCATCACTGCTGACGCAAATTTTTGCGCTTCATCAGTATCCTGGGCGGACGTGGCCGATGGGCAACGTCCGCTTTTTTCTTTGCGGTGTTGGTGTGCGGGTTGACCTGGGACAAACCCGTGTGGCAGTGGCTTTGTTTCAATGGATGCCAAGGGATGCCAAGGGATGCAAAGCATTGCTCTCACCCAATTCTTCAAGGAAAGAACCCATGAAAAAGACTCTGATCGCGATTGCTGCTGTTGCCAGCGCCCTGACGGCCGGTACCGCTTTTGCCCAATCTTCGTTTGACGGCTCCAGCCCTTGGCAGGTTCGCGTGCGTGCTCTGCATCTGGACAGCGACAACGGTGGCGCTGCCGGAGACGCAGGCGTGAGCATCAACAACAAGTGGATGCCTGAGCTGGACGTGTCCTACTTCTTCACGCCCAACATTGCGGCTGAGCTGGTGCTGACCTATCCTCAAAAGCATGATGTGCGCCTGAATGGCGGCAAGATCGGTTCGCTCAAGCATCTGCCCCCCACCTTGCTGGCGCAGTACCACTTCACCAACTTCGGGGCCTTCAAGCCTTATGTGGGGGCAGGCGTGAACTACACACGCTTCTCGAACGTGGACATCCTGGATGGTGCCGTGACCGTGAAGAAGAACAGCTTTGGCGGCGCGCTGCAGATCGGCTTCGACTATGCGCTGGACAAGAACTGGTCGCTGAACTTCGACATCAAGAAGGTGTATCTGGGTACCAAGGTCACAGGTGCAGGCGTGTTTGAAAACACCAAGTTCAAGGTTGACCCATGGCTGGTGGGTGTGGGTGTGGGCTATCGCTTCTGATAGCTTCACGGCAAAGAGTGTTCTTGTCTGCGGCCTTCTTCCCGCAGGCGAGGCACGCACCGCAGGCTCTGCGGTGCATCGGAGTCAGCAGGTCGGCATGGCCTGATGACTTCGGAGGCTAGGGTGTATGTTTAGATCGGTATTCCGCCAGCGCGGGGTACCGATTTTTTTTGCTGAATTCTTTGGCCAGTATTGACTTTGTCAGCATTGCTGCATGCGCATGCAGTAAAAGGATCGCTGGCTTCAGTCCTACTTCTGCCGATTGCCGGCCGCGCTAGGCTGAGGGTCTAAAGCAGGCTTGGCAGTGATGGCGCGGGCAATGGCTGCATCGCGCGATCAGCTCATTAGGAGGATCAGCATGCGCGCGACACCGGACAGGCAGGCAGCATCGATAGAGTTTGCATCACGCGCAGGGCGCATTCCATTGCCTCTGGCGTCCTCGTTGAGACCGCCACCGCTTCAGGACGATGGTTGCAGCTTCTTGGACGCGTATACCCCCCCGACGCATCTGCGCTATGAGCTGGCGCAGGGGCTGATGCAGCGGCAGGCGCAGATTTCTCCCAAGTTCCTATATGACGCGCATGGCTGCGCCCTGTTTGAGCAGATAACCGAGCTGCCCGAGTACTACCCCACAAGAACCGAGGCTGCCATCATGGCCCGCTATGACCTGGAGATCGCCCAAGCCATGGCGGGTTGCCAGGTGTTGATAGAGCTGGGCGCGGGCAATTGCGAAAAAGTGCGGCGCCTGTGCCGCAGCGTGGGGCCGCAGCAGTTTCTGGGAGTGGATATTGCGGTCGAGTTTCTGCAGGCCGCTGTGGCCAGGCTGGAGCACGACTTCCCGCGACTTACGGCTCGTGCAGTTGCGGCGGATTTCACGGGGGACTGGCATTTGCCGTCAGGCGTGCCACAGACGCGGCGTGAGCTGTTCTATCCTGGCTCCTCGATCGGCAACTTCGATACGCAGCAGGCTTTGCATATGCTCGGACATATGCATTCACTTCTGGGGGGCGACGGCGGGCTGCTGATTGGCATTGATCTGCCCAAGCCGGTACCGGTTCTGATAGCCGCTTACGACGATGAGCAGGGCGTCACAGCCGAATTCAATCTCAATGTGCTCAATCATGTGAACCGTCTGCTGGGCAGCGATTTCAATCTTCAGGACTGGGCGCATGAGGCGCGCTTCGACAGCCGGACATCGCGGATAGAGATGCATTTGCGCGCCCGTCGCCCCGTTATGGTGTGCTGGCCTCAGGGCCTGCGCTATTTTGCTCAGGGCGAGACCATCCATACGGAGAACAGCTACAAATACCCGCTGTCCGATTTCCTCTCCATGCTGGCTTGCACGGGATTTGCCGAGCCCAGGGTCTGGACCGATGAGCAGCAATGGTTTGCCGTCATTCATGCCCATGCCTGAAACCATGGCGCGGCCATTTTGCATGACACCTGCTGCCGGGGACTGGATAGTGCTGGCGCAGCAGTTCGAGCTGGTGAGGGCCTGCACGCAAAAGCTGGCTGCGCCCTTGTCTGCAGAAGATGCCTGCGTGCAATCCATGCCGGATGCCAGTCCTGCCAAATGGCATCTGGCCCATACCAGCTGGTTCTTCGAAACCTTTGTACTGGCCGTGCACCAGCCAGGGCATCAGGCTTTTGACGGCAGTTTTCGCATGCTGTTCAACTCCTATTACCAGCAGGTGGGTGCACGCCATCCCAGAGCCCAGAGGGGCTTGTTGACCAGACCGGCTCTGGCGCAGGTCATGGCCTATCGCGCTGTGGTGGATGAGCAGATGCTGGCGCTGATGGCCGCCATGAAAGAGAAAAGTCCGGCGACTCAGCAGGCCGTTGCTCAGCTCGTCGCATTGGGCTTGCAGCACGAGCAGCAGCATCAGGAGTTGATGCTCACCGATATCAAGCATTTGCTTTCTTGTCACCCGCTCTGGCCTGCTTATGCGTCAGATGGGGTGGCAGAGGAGAATTGCGTGCAGGCCTATGCTGATCTCACATGGCTGCCACTTGAGGCGGGCATCTACAGCATGGGTCATGGCGGGGGCAGCTTTGCGTTTGACAATGAAATGCCCAGGCACAGTGTCTATGTGCAAGCTGCGCAGATTGCATCGAGGCCCGTGAACAATGGCGAGTTTCTGCGCTTTGTGCTGGATGGCGGCTACAGCCAGCCTCAATGGTGGTTGGCCGAAGGCTGGGACTGGTGCCAGGCCCAGCAACTGAGCCACCCCTGGTACTGGAGGCAAGCTGAAGATGCTGCGGGTGATGCGGGCTGGCAGGAGTTCAGCCTGTATGGCGTGACGGCTCTGCATGCACTGAGACCTGCCTGCCATATCTCCTATTTCGAGGCTGATGCCTATGCGCGCTGGGCCGGTGCGCGCCTGCCGACGGAGATGGAGTGGGAGGTGGCAATGGGCAGGCTGGCCTGGCCTGCGTCCCGCTTCGGCGAGCCTGGCCGTCTGCACCCCGAGGTAGCAGGCACCCGTGCGGGAGCCGCAATCGGCCAGGTCTGGGAGTGGACGCATTCGTCCTATGCCGCCTACCCGGGCTTTCGCGTGGCCGAGGGGGCTGTGGGGGAGTACAACGGCAAGTTCATGGTCAACCAGTATGTGCTGCGCGGCGGCTCCTGCCTCACGCCTGCCGGTCATGCGCGGCTGACCTATCGCAACTTCTTTCCTGCAACGGCTCGCTGGCAGATGACGGGGCTGCGACTGGCGCGCGATGCCTGAGGTCGCGCGCCGGAGTCTCAGCCCGCTTCAGACCTGTTCCAAGGCCTGGTTCAGGTCGGCCAGCAGATCGTCAATATGCTCGATGCCCACGGACAGGCGCACCATGCCTTCGGTCACGCCGGCCTTGGCCAGTTCGTCCGCATCCAGCTGACGGTGCGTGGTTGAAGCGGGGTGGGTGGCCAGCGACTTGGCATCGCCGATATTGACCAGGCGCGTGAACAGCTGCAAGGCGTCCAGGAAGCGTGCTCCGGCCGCACGGCCTTCGCTGCCCTTGAGGCTGAACGACAGAATGCCCGATGCGCGGCCGCCAGACTGTTTTTGCACGATGGCATGGTCGGGGTGGTCTTTCAGGCCTGCATAGCGCACCCATTCCACCTTGGGGTGTTTTTGCAGCGTTCCTGCAATCTTCTGCGTGTTTTCGCAGATGCGGTCCATGCGCAGGGCCAGGGTTTCGATGCCTTGCAGAATCTGGAAGGCGTTCTGCGGCGAGATGGCGGCGCCCATATTGCGCAGCGGAACGACGCGGGCGCGGCCGATGAAGGCGGCGGGGCCCAGTGCTTCGGTGTAGACCACGCCGTGATAGCTGACGTCGGGTTCGTTCAGGCGCTTGAAGCGGGCCTTGTGCTCCGCCCAGGGGAACTTGCCGCTGTCCACGATCGCCCCGCCAACGCTGGTGCCGTGGCCGCCCAGGTATTTGGTCAGCGAATGCACGACGATGTCAGCGCCATGCTCGAACGGGCGCAGCAGGTAGGGAGAGGGCACGGTGTTGTCGACGATCAGCGGCACGCCGTGCCGGTGGGCCACATCGGCCAGAGCGCGGATATCGGTCACATTGCCCAGCGGGTTGCCGATGGACTCGATGAATACCGCCTTGGTCCTGGCATCGATCAGCTTGCCGAAGCTGGCCGGATCGCGCGGATCGGCAAAGCGCACCTCGATGCCTTGCTGCGGGAAGGTGTGGGCAAACAGGTTGTAGGTGCCGCCGTAGAGCGTGCTGGCCGACACGATGTTGTCACCCGTTTCGGCCAGGGTCTGGATGGCGGCGGTGATGGCAGCCATGCCCGATGCCACGGCCAGTGCGGCAATGCCGCCTTCGAGCGCCGCGACGCGCTTTTCCAGCACGTCGGTGGTGGGATTCATGATGCGCGTGTAGATATTGCCAGGGACCTTCAGATCAAACAGATCGGCGCCATGCTGGGCGCTGTCAAACGCGTAGGCCACCGTCTGGTAGATGGGCACGGCCACAGCCTTGGTGGTGGGGTCGGGGGAATAGCCGGCATGTACGGCGAGTGTCTCTATGCGCATGTGTGTCTCTTTGGAAAGTTATTCGAACGCCACAGCCCGGGCTTTGGCGTCATTGATTATGGGCAGGACGCTGACTCAGGAGAACGACCTAATGGCTATGTGCTTATGCCAGAGTGAAAGCGAGCGCTGTATCGGAATATTGGAGATACTTCTCGCCGGAGAATGGACGACGTTGAATTCACAGTTTCCTGCGCGGAGAACCTAAATTGGGCCAGCCTGCAGATTTGTACTTTGCCTTGATTGCGCCGGCTTGCGTGGTGTTGTTCGGGTTTGCCTTGTTGGCTTGCTGGTATGTGCAGCGCCGACAGCCGCGTGCGTTGTTCCTGCTCTGGCTGGTGGGCGGTTATGTGCTGCTTGCGACGGCTCTGGCTGCGCAAAGCCTGATGAGCAATGCGCAACTGAGCCAGTTTGCAATAGCCACGGCATGTCTGTATCTGCTGGGGACCTGGTCGCTGGCGCAAGGGGTGTCCCTGAGGCAGGGGGCTGCAGGGGCGAGTGTGCCCTGCGGCCTGTTGATCGCTGTCGTCGCCCTGTCCGCGCTGTTCTATTTTTCCCGGATCGAGAATGATTTGTGGGTCCGCGTGCAGTGCCTGGCTCTGGCCATGGCCTTGCAGCTGGCCCTGGCCATGCCGGCGTTTCTCAAGGCCGATTCGTCAAAGGACTGGCTGGAGCGTGGCGTGCGCTGGGCCTATGGGCTCAACGTCTGTTATGCCTTGTTCAGGCCGGCGGCCGTAAGTCTGTTGCCCGTTCACGAAGTGCAGGAGCTGACCCGATCTGGATACTGGTTGCTCACCCAGGCCATAGCGCTTCTGTTTGCGATGTGGTTTGCGGTAGGACTGCTGGCCTGCTCGGTCAGGGATGTGATGACGACATTGCGCGAAGAGCGCAACCGTGACTCTTTGACGCGCCTGCTCAATCGCCGCGCCTTCATGGAGGCCGCAGAGTCGCGCTTGGCCGATCAGCGGCTGGTGCCCTGGGCCGTGGTTGCCGTGGACATCGATCATTTCAAATACATCAACGACAACTGGGGCCATGCGGCCGGCGATCAGGTGCTACAGCAACTGGCACAGTTGCTGACTCAGCAGGTCAGAGACTGCGATCTGGTTGCCCGCTTCGGCGGAGAAGAGTTTGTCTTGCTGCTCTCGCGAGTACAGCTGTTCGAAGCGCAAGCCATTGTGGAGCGTGTGCGTGAGCGCTTGCAAAGCCAGGTGCTCGGAGGATTGGCTGCGCAACTCAGGGTAACAGCCAGTTTTGGCATCGCTGCACTCAGTTCCGCACAGGATTTCGAGCAGGCACTGGCTCGGGCCGATGCGCTGCTATACCAGGCCAAGAAGGCAGGGCGGGATTGTGTCATGAGTTCTGCGCAGGACGAGAGCGAGCTGCAATGGAGAATGATTGCCTGAATCCCGTTGTCGGGCGCAGAGTCTATGGTGCTTTGACGATTGGCTTCTTTTCGCGATCTGAGGGCTGAACGCTCACGACCTCGGACTCCTGGGGCCGCGTCGGGCAAGGACGGGTTGTGTGCTTTCCCAGGCGGGCAGGCGGGCATAGATCACGACCGGAGCATGGGCGTCATTGGCGGCATAACGCCGCTGGGCCGGGCTGAGTTCTGTGGCAGCCCAGTTGGAGGTGGTGGTGCGCTTGGACTTGCGAAAGCTCTGCTGGAGTACCAGCGCTGCGGCGGCGCGCACACCCACTGATGGGCCATAGCCTAGCCGCTTGAAGCGGCTGTCCAGATCCTGAATATTGATCAGCGGCGCCCCCAGCCTGCGGGGCAGGGAGTGTTTATCGTTATCGAGCCCGAAGCCGACCTTGCAGATATGTTCTGCAGCCAGCACCATGCGCGACACCTCCAGAGCCATGGGCCTATGCAGTTGCAGCAGCCAGACCTGACTGGCCGTGGCAAGCTGCACCAGATGAGGGCCGCTGTCTTGCTGACCAATATTGAAGATGGGTTTGCTTTCCGTGTCAAAGCCGAGCACGGGCTCGGCATTCATGGCCTTGAAGGCGGCTTCAAATTCGGTTTCGGACTGCGGTATGTGGATTGCATGTTCGGGCAATTCCAGAAACGGAGGGAGCAGGGCACTTTCGTCCTTGCTGGGTGCAATCAATCGGGGCATGTCGGTGATTACACACCAGCTTCGTGCTTATCCCCAGAACATGTGGTCTGGCCTGTGGGTAAATATCGGAATAAATGCGCAAAGCCTTGACTGGCAAGGCTTTGCCTGTTGCGCCTAAAAAACAGGCAAACGATTTAGCGACGCTGAAACACGGGCTTGCGCTTTTGCAAAAAGGCCGTCACGCCTTCGAGGCTGTTTCCGGAGCGAGCGCAGGCCAGCATGGCTTCGCGCTCGGCACTCAGTTGCTGCTGAAGATCTTGCCGATGTGCCGAGTCACAGAGGCTTTTGATGCCCGCCAGGGAGTTGGTGGGGCCACCGGCAAGCTCTTCGGCCAGCGCGGTTGCCGCTGCCAGCAACTGTTCGGGCTCGTGCAGCTCGTCGACCAGGCCCATGCGCAGACAGTCCTCGGCCGCGACGGCGCGGTTGCTCATCAGAATGCATTTGGCCCTGGCAGCACCGGCACGGCGGGTGAGATAGCCCGATACACCAAGATCCGGGCTCAGGCCGATGGCGGAGTACCCTCCGCGCAAAAACATGTGACGGCTGGCCAGTACCAGGTCCGCACACAGTGCGAGCCCGATGCCGCCACCTCCGACAGGGCCTTGCACGGCACTGATGACTGGCAGCGGCAAGCTGGCCAACTGATGCATGACAGGGTTGAGCAGATCAAGCATGGCGCCGATCAGCGGTGCCAGTCGCTCGCGATGTTCGCCAAACTCGCTGATATCGCCCCCGACGCAGAATTGCTTACCGCTTGCGGAAATGAGCAGGGCACCGATATCCGCGTTGCAGGCCCGCTCTACCACTGCCTTCAGGTTGTGAGCCATGGCCGTGCTGATCACGTTGCCCCGCTCGGGCTGGTTCAGGACCATATGACCTACGCCGTTGCGAACTTCCCAGAGAACCAGATCAGACATCAGGTGACCTTTCTTTCATGATGGGCCCAGAACGGGGCCCGCAAGCTGGTCTTGAGGATCTTGCCTGCACCGGATAGCGGCATGGCCTCGACAAAGGAAACATCACGGGGACATTTGTAGCCGGCGATGCGCTCCTTGCAGAAATGGATCAGCTCCTGGGCTTCCAGGCTCTGTCCGGGCTTAAGCACGATGAAGACATGAACCTGCTCGCCCCAATGCTCATGGGGAATGCCTATGACGGCGCACGAGGCCACGGCAGGATGGGTGGCAATAACGCTCTCCACCTCGATGCTGTAGACGTTCTCGCCACCGGTAACGATCATGTCCTTGATGCGGTCCACGACAAAGACGTAGCCTTCGTCATCCATGCGGCCGCCATCCCCCGTATGCATCCAGCCATCACGGATGGCGGCTTCGGTTTCGGCGGGCTTGTTCCAGTAGCCCAGCATCACTCCGGGGCCCCGAACCACAATTTCACCGACCTCGCCACGTGGCACCTCCCGCCCTTCGGGATCGACGATGCGCACCTCGGTGCAGGCCGTGGCGCGTCCGGCGCTGCGGTGGCGGCCCTTGGCCCGGCCTGGCTCGCGGTGCATCTCGGGGGAAAGAATGGTGGCGATGGGGGATACCTCCGTCATGCCATAGGCCTGCACAAAATCCACGTCGGGGATGGTCCGCATGGCCCGGTCCAGCAGGCCCTCGGAGATGGGTGAGGCTCCATAAGCCATCTGACGCAGCGACTTCAGATCATATTTGTGCAGATCGGGGTGGTCCACCAGCATTTGAATCATGGTGGGCACCAGCAGCGTATCGGTCACGCCGGTGCTGGCGATGGCCTGCAGTACCGCGAGAGGATCGAAGCGCGGCACCATGACATGGCAGCCGCCTGCGGCGAACAGGGCATTCATGAACGCACCGTCAGCCAGATGGAACATGGGGGCTGCGTGCAGGCCAATGCTGCCTGCGCGCACGATCTGTGACGACACGCTCGAAATGGCATTGGTATAGAGATTGCGATGGCAGAGCATGACCCCCTTGGGAGAGCCAGTGGTGCCACCGGTATAGAAGACGCCGGCCAGATCGTCGCCGCTGCGCATGGAGTCTTCAACCGGGCTGCTGTCTGCCACCAGCGCTTCATAGGAGAGCATGTTCTGCGGGGCAGGGCCATCGCCCAGATGGATCAGCGTTTGCAGGGAGCGGGACAGCTTGAGGAGCTCCGGTGTCAAAGGCGAAAAACTGTCATCCACCAGCAGAATGCGGGTGTCGCAATCATCGAGAGAGTAGGCGATCTCGTTGGCGCTCCAGCGGATATTGATGGGGTTGACGGCCACGCCTGCCCAGTAGCAGGCCATGTAGTACTCCAGATACCAGTCTGAGTTGAGGCTCAGAATCCCGACCCGGTCGCCAGCCTGGGAGCCCAGCGCTTGCAGCGCACCGGCGAAGCGGGCGACGCGGTCTTCCAGCTGCGCAAAACTGCGTTTGCGACCGTTGTAGATGCTGGCTGTGGCATGGGGCGTCTGCTGCACGGCGCGACGCAAGCTTTGCGTGAGATACATGGCTGGCCTTTCTTGAAACAGAGAAAGCGATCAATGCGAGGCTATTGGGCGAAAAGGCGTCTGGCGATCAGGTCCTTCATGATTTCGTTAGCGCCGCCGTAGATCTTCTGGATCCGGGCATCGGTGTACAGGCGCGCGATGAGGTATTCCTCCATATAGCCGTAGCCGCCGAACAGCTGCAGGCATTCATCCATCACCTTGCACTGCTGCTCGCTGCACCACCACTTGGCCATATAGGCGGCCTCGTTATCCAGAGTGCCGTCGAGCAGGCGCTGTATGCAGTCGTTGACAAAGCTGCGCACCACATGGGCCGTGGTGGCGCATTCGGCCAGCTTGAAGCGCGTGTTCTGGAAATCTGCAATCGTCTGGCCGAATGCCTTGCGTTGCTGGGTGTAGTCCACGGTCAGTGCAACAGCCATCTCGATGGCTGCAGCGGCGCTGACTCCCAGTAGCATGCGTTCATAGGGCAATTGGCTCATCAGCTGCTTGAAGCCTTGCCCCTCGGTGCCTCCCAGCAGGTGGCTGACGGGTATGCGCAGGTCTTCAAAGAACAGCTCGGCAGTGTCCGAAATATGCTGACCGATCTTGCCTAGTCTGCGGCCCACGCGAAAGCCGGGCAGGTTTTCCGTCTCCAGCACCACCAGCGATACGCCGCCGCTTCCGGCATCTCCGGTGCGCACGGCCACCACCAGCAAATTGGCCGTGTAGCCATTGGTGATGAAGGTCTTGGAGCCATTGATGACGTAGTGCTCGCCATCGCGCTGGGCCCGTGTACGCATGGCCTTGAGGTCGGAGCCCACGCTGGGTTCGGTCATGGCGATGCCGGCCAGCAATTCGCCGCTGCAAAGCCTGGGCAACCAGCGCTGCTTTTGTTCCTCGGTTCCATAGGCCAGCAGGTAGTGCGAGGCGATGGTGTGCACGCTGGTGATGGCATGTACCTCGGCCTTGGTCAGCTCTTCCTGCACCACCAACTGATAGGCCAGATTGCCGCCACCGCCACCCCATTGCTCGTCCATCTCGGGCAGCAGAAAGCCATATGTGCCAAAGCCGCGCCAGATCCCGCGCGGCACGTAACCCTGAGCGCGCCAGGCGGGTACATGGGGTGCCAGTTCGCGCTCTATGTAGCGGCTTACCTGCTCTCTGAAAGCATCGATATCTGCATTCATCCAGGCATGTTGAAAGGGTTTGGGCAGCAGCATGTTCAGACCCCTGTCAGGCCGCCGGTACACATCAAGGTCTGGCCGCTGATGTAGTCCGACTCGGGTTGGCAAAAGAGGTAGACCGCACCCGCCGCTTCGTCGGGCGTGCCGGCGCGACCCAGGGGAATCGTCTGCTCCATGGCTGCCATCAGGCCGGGGTTCACGCCTACCTTGATGTCGCGGCCTTCGATGTGGGCCGTCTCGCCATTGGCGGCGGAGTTGGTCAGCCTGGTCTTGATGAGTCCGAATGCCACGCAGTTCACATTGACGTTCATGCGTCCCCACTCTTTGGCCAGCGTCATGGTCATGCCCGTGATTCCGGCCTTGGCCACGGAGTAGTTGGTCTGGCCCGCATTGCCGAACAGGCCCGCTACCGATGAGATATTGACCACCTTGCGCATGACGCGCTGGCCAGCTTCCAGCTCGGTCTTGGATAAGGTCCTGATAACAGGCTGGGCCGCACGCAGTATGCGAAACGGTGCCGTCAGATGGCAGTCGAGAATGGCGTACCACTGCTCGTCGCTCATCTTCTGGATGACGTTGTCCCAGGTGTAGCCGGCGTTGTTGACGATGATGTCCAGTCCCTGGTATTGCTGGACGGCGGCGCCAACAAAGCGCTCGGCAAAGTCGGTGTGGGTGACATTGCCCACGCAGGCAACGGCCTCGCCGCCCATCTCGCGTATCAGGGCCAGGGTCTCATTGGCGGGTTCGGCATCGAGGTCGTTGATGACCAGGCGTGCGCCTTCGCTGGCCAGCTTGAGGGCGATGCTGCGGCCTATGCCGCGGCCCGATCCTGAAACCAGGGCTACCTTGCCGTCGAGTTTTCCTGTCATTGCTGTCTCCTTGGGCGAATCAATACGTTCTCAGGGCAGGCTGATCCAGGCATCGCCCGCGATCTTGGTCTGGCCATGCTGGTTGGTGCTTTGCACCTCGACGCGGACGCTGCGGTCCGCATCTCGTTTTTCCATAACGCGGCCCGTGCACGAGATCGCATTGGCCAGATGGGTAATGCCCTGAAAGCGCACGTCGAAGCGGCGCAGCCTGGATTGCGGCGCCCAGTTGGTCAGCAGCCGCCCCAGCCAGGCCATGCCCAGCATGCCGTGGGCAAACACATCGGGCATGCCGGCCTTGCGCGCAAAGTCGGTGTCGATATGAATCGGGTTGTGGTCGCCCGAGGCTCCGGCAAACAAGGCCAGCGTGGTGCGGCTGAGCGGGGACAGTTCGAGGGGCGGCAGTGCATCTCCAACCTGGACCTTGTCGTAGCGAGGGGTGTTCATTGCCGGCCCTTTCTAGTTGCGAACCACGATGACGGAGCGCATCTCGGCCACCAACTCGTTGTTCTGATTGACAGCGCGCGATGACTTCACGACAAATTCCAGCGCGCCGTTCTTCTTGCTGTAGATGTCATCGATCCTGGACTGCACCGTGATGCGGTCTCCGGCGCAGACGCTCCGGTGATAGCAGAAGCTCTGCTCGCCATGCAGGATCTTGGCGATCGGGATGTTCAGGGTTTGCAGGAGCAGGTCGGACGCGCCGCTGTCCATCTCCGCCGCAAACAAAAAGGTGGGGGGCGCGGGCAGGTCCGGGTAGCCCGCTGCGCGGGCGGCTTCCAGGTCGGTATAGATGGCGTTGTTTTCACCGATGGCCTTGGCAAAGAAGCGCAGGCGGCTGCGGTCCAGGCTGAGCTCGGAAGAGGGAAGGGCATGCCCTATCCATTGGGTGTCAATCATTGGCCACTCCTTCAGACGCGCTCGTAGAGGGTGACCACGCAGGCGCCACCGAGGCCGAGGTTGTGCTGCATCGCCAGGCGGGCATTGGCAACCTGGCGCTGATCGGCGCGGCCGCGCAGTTGCTGCACCAGCTCCGTGCACTGGGCAAGGCCGGTGGCGCCCAGCGGGTGGCCCTTGGACAGCAGGCCGCCCGAGGGATTGGTCACAAACTTGCCGCCATAGGTGTTGTCGCCGTCACAGACAAACTTTTCCGCGCCGCCCACAGGGCACAGGCCCAGGGCCTCGTAGGTCAGCAATTCGTTCTGTGCAAAGCAGTCATGCAGCTCCACTACGTCCACGTCCTGGGGGCTGATACCGGCCTGTTCATAGACCTGGCGCGCAGCGTCCTGTGCCATGCTGAAGCCCACCACTTCGCGCATGTCGTGGGCCTCGAAGGTTCTGGGGCTGTCCGTGGTCATGGACTGGGCGAGGATGCGCACGCTGTGGTCCAGGCCATGCTTGAGCGCATAGGCTTCCGACACCAGCAGGGCCGCCGCCGCGCCGCAGGTCGGTGGGCAGGCCATGAGCCGGGTCATGACGCCCGGCCACATCACGGGAGAGGCCATGACCTCCTCCTCTGAAACCTCGGTGCGGAACAGGGCCAGGGGATTGCGCGCTGCATGGCGGCTGGCCTTGGCGCGGATCTTGGCAAAGGTGGAAAGCTGCGTGCCGTACTGATCCATATGCGCCTTGCCTGCTCCGCCGAAGTAGCGCAGTGCCAGTGGCACGCCGTTATCGCCGACCAGGGCATCGGTTTCCGCTTCGAATCGGTCAAAGGGGCTGGGCCGGTCGCTAAAGACCGAGCCCAGTGCGCCAGGGGTCATCTGCTCGAACCCCAGGGCCAGCACACAGTCGGCAGCGCCGCTGGCCACGGCTTGACGTGCCAGGAACAGTGCGGTGGAGCCGGTGGAGCAGTTGTTGTTGACATTGATGATGGGAATGCCGGACATGCCCACCTCATAAAGCGCTCTCTGCCCGGCGGTGGAGTCACCGTAGACATAGCCCACATAGGCTTGCTGCACTGCGTCATACGCGAGGCCTGCATCTGCCAGCGCCAGGGACGTGGCGCTGGAGCCCATCTGGAAGTAGGGATCACTCTTTCCGGGCTTGGCAAATGGAATCATGCCTACGCCGGCAACAAACACATTGCGACTCATGGGGGCTCCTTGGGAAAGTGGCAAACAGGTGTTGGGCAATGAGAGTCATCGTAGGAATTACCGATGCGCAAACCCATTGCCGAGCGCATCTTTCGTATGTCAAAAGACCTCAATGTGATCTGTTCATGGCTGCTGCTTCCATCATTCCTTTCACGATCTCCATGGCGCTGGTGCGGGGTATTGCTGCCGGGGTGAGAAGACGCGGCCATGACTGCGAGGAGCTGCTGCTGCGTGCCGGCATAGCCCCTTTGCTGCTGGCGCAGGACGGCGCCAGAGTCACGGCAGACCAGTATGTGGCGCTGATGTGGCGAGTGGTGGAGATGCTGGGGGATGAGGCCATGTGCCAGTTCTCCAGACCGCTCAAGCGCGGCAGCCTGGAGCTGATTGCGCGTCAGGCCCTGTCAGGGCATGGAATGGAGACCGCGTTGCAGCGCATGTGCCAGGCCCATGTGCTGCTGCAGGATCAGGTGGATGTGCAACTGGTGCGTGATGGAGCGCTGGCGGGCATTGTGCTGCGCCCTGTGGGCGATGAGCCCTTGCCCAATTTCCTCTATGAGTTTTCCCTGCGCGTGCTGTGGCGGCTTACTGCTTGGCTGATGGGCGGAACGCTCAAGGTGCAGCACTTTGACTTTGCCTTCGGCCAGCCTGATTACGCCAACGACTACGGCGATACCTTTCCGGCGCCCTTGCATTTCGGTCTGCCGTTTTCGGCATTCTGGTTTGATGCGCGCAAGCTCGCCCGTGTCTGCAGTCGCGACGAGCAGGCACTGCAGACCTTTGTGGCCAGCTGGCCGGCGGCAGCCATCATGCCGCCGCGTACGGGAGAAGGTGTGGATGCCCGTGTGCATGCCCATTTGCTGCAGTCGCGTCCGCAGTGGGCGGGGCTGGAAGCCACGGCCGCCGAGCTGAACATGTCGGCCCCTACGCTGCAGCGCAAGCTGGCGGCTGCGGGCACCTCCTTTCAGGCCATCAAGGATGAGCTACGCCGGGATATCGCGGTCTCCCGACTGGGAACCAGCAAAGTCAGTTTTACGGAGCTGGCGGCAGACCTGGGGTTTGCCGACGCAGCGGCGTTTCAGCGTGCCTTCAAGGGCTGGACGGGCAGCTCGCCAGGCCTTTACCGTGCCAGGCCGGTTGAGAGCTGATTGCTTGAAAACCCTTGCGTACAAGCCCTAGTTATTTTTACAAAGCAAATGATTGGTAAAAATAGCAAAGGCCGATATGCTGCGTCTCATGCAAACAAGTCATGAAGCAGTCATAGCAAAAAAGCGCGGTCGCGGCAGGCCACCCAAATCGGCCGATGAGCGCAATGAAAGCATGCGTCGTGGCGAGCTGGTGAAGGTCGCGGCGCAGCTGTTCAGACAGCGCGGATTTCACGGCACCAGCACACGCGATATCGCCGCAGCCGCAGGCATGCAGCCAGGCTCCCTGTTCTATTTTTTCGAGAGCAAGGAGGCCATCCTGCATGCGGTCATGCGCGATGGAATGGCACAGGCTGCCGCGAGCCAGGCCGCTGCGCTCGATGGGTTGACGGCGCGTGCCAGCGGTGTGCAGCGCCTGCGGGCCCTGGTGCGCAATCATCTGCAGATCATGGTCGGTCCGGAGAGCGACTTCATCCCCGTCATGCTTTACGAATGGCGGCTGCTCAGTGATGAACAGCGTGTGGATGTGGGGGCGCAAAAAGACGAATACGAGGCGCAGTGGATGCCTGCACTGCAGGCGCTGCATCACACGGGAAAGCTCAAGGCCAGTCCCGAGATTGCGCGCCTGTTGATCTTCGGTGCATTGAACTGGACGGCTCAATGGTTTACCGAGGGCCGCGGGCTGACGCTGGATGAGTTGACCGAGCAAGCCCTGGCCTTATTCATTGGAGAGCACTGATGTACCGATCCGTATTCCGTGCCGCATTGTTTGCGGGGCAGGTGGTTGTGGTGACCGGTAGCGGCTCGGGCATCGGCCGCTGTGTTGCGCACGAGCTGGCATCCCTGGGCGCCACAGTTGCCTTGGTGGGACGCAATCAGGACAAGCTGGCTGCTGTTCAAGCCGAGTTGCAGCAGGCCGGAGTATCGGAAGATAGAGTCAGCCGGCACGGAGCGGATATACGGGATGAGGCTGCCGTCAAAGCGCTGGTGACCGAGGTTCTGGCCCGCCACGGGCGCATCGACGCCCTGGTCAATAACGCGGGTGGGCAATACATCGCACCCCTGGCCAGCATCGGAGCCAAGGGCTGGCAGGCCGTGCTGGACACCAATCTCACAGGCGGCTTCCTCATGGCGCGCGAATGCTTTGTGCAACACATGGCAGAGCATGGCGGCTCCATCGTCAACATGGTGGCCGATATGTGGGGCTCCATGCCGGGCATGGGGCACAGCGGCGCGGCGCGAGCAGGCATGGTCAGCTTGACCGAGACGGCTGCTGCGGAATGGGCGCCCCATGGCGTGCGTGTGAATGCCATCGCACCCGGCTACATCGCCTCCAGCGGCATGGATCATTACCCACCCGAAGCGGCAGCCATGCTGCGCAAGATGCCCGCTACCGTGCCGGCGGGGCGCTTTGGCAACGAGGCCGAGGTTTCCGCCTCCATCGTGTTTTTGCTCAGTCCCGCAGCCAGTTTCATCAGCGGCACGGTGCTGCGCGTCGATGGCGCCCGTCCCCAGGTGCGCATGGGCATGGGGCCGGTGGCCGCCAGTGCCGAGGTGCAGCAACGCGGCGCAGTGCGTGCATTTGACGGCTTTTCTCTCTACCAGACTCCCAAGGTGTTTCAGTCATGAGCGTCTTTGCATCGCAATGGAATGCAGCCGGCGAGCAGGCGCAGCAGCGCCGGGCCGCCACGCTGGCGCGCATCGCCGCGCTGCGTGAGCTGGAGCAGCGGGCGGCCCAGGCATCGCAGCGCTCCAAGCCGCAGTTTGAAAAGCGCGGCCAGTTGCTGCCGCGCGAAAGAGTGGCCTTGCTGCTGGACCCGGGTGCCCCCTGGTTGCCGCTGTGCTCACTGGCAGGCTATCTGCAGGACAGGGCAGACCCTGAAAAATCCGTGCCCGGCGGCGGCATGTTGGCGGGCATCGGCTTTGTCAGCGGCGTGCGCTGCATGGTCGTGGCCAGCGACTCGGGCATCGAGGCGGGAGCCATCCAGGAAAAAGGCCTGGACAAGATGCTGCGCGTGCAGGAGATCGCGCTGCAGAACAAGCTGCCCTTTATTCATTTGGTGGAGAGTGCAGGCGCCAATCTCATGCGCTACCGCGTCGAGGGCTTTGTGATGGGCGGTGCCTTGTTTCGCAACCTGGCGCGGTTGTCGGCCGCAGGTTTGCCTGTCATCACCGTGCAGCATGGCTCGGGCACGGCTGGCGGTGCCTATATGCCGGGGTTGTCGGATGTGGTCATCATGGTGCGCGGTCGCTCGCGTGCCTTTCTGGCTGGACCGCCCTTGCTCAAGGCGGCGACCGGTGAAATTGCGACCGAGGAAGAGCTGGGTGGTGCCGAGATGCACACCAGTGTCTCGGGGCTGGGCGAGTATCTCGCGGAGGACGACCGCCAAGCCCTGGGCATGGCACGCGCCGTGGTGTCTCAGCTGTCTCAGTGGAAAAGGCCTGAAGCGCTTGATATATCCAAACGGGAGGCTATTGGTTCAGGAATCGTCGAGCCGCTTTACCAGGCCGATGAGCTCTTGGGGCTGATGCCGGCACACCATCGCGAGCCAGTGGATATGCATGAAGTCATGGCGCGGCTGGTCGATGGTTCCGAGCTGCTGCTGTTCAAGTCCGGCTACGGTGCGGCCACGCTGTGTGCGCAGGCGCATGTCGGGGGGCATGCAGTGGGCCTGATCTCCAACAACGGTCCCATCGATGTGGCGGGTGCCAACAAGGCTGCGCATTTCATCCAATGGATGTGCCAGCTCGATCATCCCATCATCTATCTGCAGAACACCACGGGCTATATGGTGGGCAAGGACAGCGAGCAGGCCGGCATGATCAAGCACGGCAGCAAGATGATCCAGGCCGTGACCAATGCCACCGTGCCGCAGATCACCATTCAGTGCGGGGCCAGCTTCGGTGCGGGCAACTACGGAATGTGCGGCCGCGGCTATGCGCCGCGCTTTCTTTTCAGCTGGCCCGGCGCCAAGACGGCAGTGATGGGCGGCGAGCAGGCCGCCAGCACCATGCGCCAGGTCACCGAGGCCGCCATGGCACGCAAGGGCTTGCCCGTCGATGCCGAGCTGATGCAAAAGCAGTACGACCAGATCGTGGCCATGTTCGAGGCCCAGGCCGATGCGCTGGTGACCAGTGGACTGCTGCTGGATGACGGCGTGATCGACCCGCGCGACACCCGAGAAGTGCTCTCGTTCTGCCTGCAGACCTTGCACGAAGCGCAGCAGCGCACGGTGCGCCCCGTGCAGTTCGGGGTCGCTCGCATGTAGTGCCGCACCTTTTCCCTTTTCTTCCAAACAGGACTCGACGGAGACAAGCCATGCAATGGACCCATGAACATCTGGAAGTGCGCAAGACCCTCAAGCGCTATATCGACGAGAAGATCAATCCTCATGTCGATGAATGGGAGCAGGAGGAGATCTTCCCGGCGCACCAGGTGTTCAAGGGGCTGGGCGATCTGGGCCTGCTGGGCCTGACCAAGCCAGAAGCCTATGGCGGCTCGGGGCTGGATTACTCTTACAGCCTGATGATGGCCGAGACTCTGGGCCATATCCGCTGCGGCGGCGTGCCCATGGCCATTGGCGTGCAGACCGATATGTGCACGCCCGCACTGGCACGCTTTGGCAGCGATGCCTTGCGCGATCAGTTTCTGGCGCCTGCCATCGCGGGCGATATGGTGGGCTGCATAGGCGTGAGCGAGCCCGGTGCGGGCAGCGATGTGTCGGGTATCAAAAGCCATGCCCGCAAGGATGGCGATGACTACATCATCAGCGGCCAGAAGATGTGGATCACCAACAGCATTCAGGCGGACTGGATGTGCATGCTGGTCAACACCGGCGATGGACCGGTGCACAAGAACAAAAGTCTCATCATGGTGCCGCTGCGGGAGGGCCCGCGCGGCAAGCTGACCAGAGGCGTGGAAGTGGCGCAGAAGCTGCGCAAGATCGGCATGAACTCCTCGGACACGGGCCTGCTGTTCTTTGACGAGGTGCGCGTGCCGCAGCGCTATCTGGTTGGGCAGGAGGGGCAGGGCTTCATCTATCAGATGCAGCAGTTTCAGGAGGAGCGGCTCTGGGCCTCGGCCAGCGGCCTGCTCGCCATGGAGGACTGCATTCAGCAGACCATCGAGTGGGCACAGCAGCGGCAGATGTTCGGCAGCACCCTGATCGATCAGCAATGGGTGCAGTTCAAGCTGGCCGAGCTGCAGACCGAAGTCGAGGCGCTGCGAGCACTGACCTATCGTGCCGCTCAGATATATATGGCGGGCCAGGATGCGCTGCAACTGGCCAGCATGGCCAAGCTCAAGTCGGGGCGGCTGACGCGTGAAGTGGCCGATACCTGTCTGCAGTTCTGGGGTGGCATGGGCTTTACCTGGGACAACCGCGTCTCGCGCCTGTACCGCGACGGGCGTCTGGGCTCGATAGGCGGCGGTGCCGACGAGGTCATGCTGGGCATCATCGGCAAGACCATGGGGCTGATCAAGCGCCAGGCGCACTGAGGAGCGGCGCATGACTCAGGTGCTTGAAATCGAACGCCTTCCCTTGGGCAGCGGCTTTGTGGAATGGTGGCGACTGAACTCGCCGCAAACCCGCAATGCACTGACTGATGAGGTGGTGCAAGCCTTGCGCGATCACGCCGCCAGAGCGCAGAAGGATTCACTGCTGCGCGTGGTAGTGCTGTTCGGCAACGGCGGGCATTTCTGTGCGGGTGGGAGCCTGGGAGGCTTTGCCAGCAGCATAGGCTCGCCGCTGCCTGCGGGCGCGCAGGACCCGCTGGTTCAGGTCAACCGCGAGTTTGGTCATCTGCTGCAGCAGCTGGCAGAGCTGCCCCAGTTGCTGATCGCTGCCGTGCAGGGCGCAGCCATGGGCGGCGGTGTGGGGCTGGTCTGCGTGGCCGACTGGGTGGTGGCGGATCAGCAGGCCGTCTTTGCCACACCCGAGGTGACGCTGGGCATTGTTCCCGCGCAGATCGCGCCTTTTGTGCTGCGCAGGCTGGGCGACGGCTTGGCGCGTCAATGGCTGCTGGGCGGCCAGCGTTGGACCGCAAGTCAGGCACAGCAGGCAGGCCTGGTTCAGGCTGTGATCCAGGCCACAGACGCTGTCCACTGGCAGAGCCAGCTGCAGCAGCAGCTCGAGATCTGCGCCCAGGCCGCACCGCAGGCGGTGGCCGCCACCAAGAGGCTGCTGGCAGCCATTGGGGGGCAAAGTCTGGATGCATCGCTGAACCAGGGCGCGCAGGCCTTTGCCAGTGCACTGCGCAGCGCTGAGGCAGGGGCGGGGCTCAAGGCCTTTTCCAGCAAGCAGCCCGCTCCCTGGACCTGCATTGCAGGAGGCACATCATGAAGCGCATTCTGATTGCCAATCGTGGCGAGATTGCGCTGCGCATCATGGCTACGGCCAGGCGCATGGGCATAGATACCGTGGCGGTGTACTCGGATGCGGATGCGGGAAGCCTCCATGTGCAACAGTCCACACAGGCCTATGCACTGGGCGGGCTGACATCGGCACAGAGCTATCTGGACATGCACAAGCTGCTGGCGGCCGCCAAGGCAACAGGGGCCGATGCCGTGCACCCCGGCTACGGCTTTCTCAGCGAGGATGCCGGCTTTGCCCAGGCCGTCCAGGAAGCGGGCCTGATATGGATTGGCCCGCCGCCGGCGGCGATTCGCCAGCTCGGCAGCAAGGCCGCCGCCAAGCAACTGGCCAAGGCCCATGGCGTGCCCTGTCTGCCGGGCTACGAAGGCGATGACCAGTGTGACGCGCGCTTTGCCGACGAAGCCGCCATGATTGGCTACCCCGTCATGGTCAAGGCCGTGGCTGGAGGGGGTGGGCGCGGCATGCGGCTGGTGGAGAGTGCCAAGCAACTGCATGCCGCTCTGAACAGCGCACGTTCGGAGGCTCTGGCTGGCTTCGGCAACGGTGACTTGCTGGTGGAGCGTGCCGTCATGCATCCGCGTCATGTGGAGGTGCAGGTGTTTGCGGACGGGCATGGCCATGTGATTCATTTGGGGGAGCGCGATTGCTCGGTTCAGCGTCGCCACCAGAAGATCATTGAGGAAGCCCCCAGTCCGGCCGTCAACGCCGAGCTGCGTGAGCAGATGGGCAGCTGTGCCGTGGCCCTGGCCAAGGCCGCAGGCTATGTGGGTGCTGGGACGGTGGAATTTCTGGTCGAAGGCCGGCAGTTCTATCTGATGGAGATGAACACCCGACTGCAGGTCGAGCATCCTGTGACCGAGGCCTTGACGGGCCTGGATCTGGTCGAGTGGCAGATTCGCGTGGCGCGTGGCGAAGCCTTGCCGTTGACGCAGCAGCAGGTTCGGCTCGACGGCCACGCCATCGAGGTGCGGCTGTGCGCCGAAGATGAGAACTTTCAGCCACATGCCGGCGTGGTGCGGCATTTCTCGCCCCCCGAGGCTGCCATCTTCAGCCGCGCGCCGCTGCGCTTTGACCACGCATTGCACATCGGCAGCGAAGTCACGCCCTATTACGACGCCATGCTGGGCAAGCTGATCGTCCATGCGCCAACGCGGGAGCAAGCCATCGACCGGCTGATTCATGCGCTGGGCCGGCTCAGGGTGCTGGGCTTGCCGACCAACCGCGCCTTTCTGATTGAATGCCTGAACGACGAGGTGTTCAGGCGCGGCCAGGCTCTGATCTCCTATCTGGCGGGCGATGCGCCACGCTTGCAGCAGCAGCTGCGAGAAAAGGAAGCTCTGGCGCACCAGCACTGGGGAGCGCTGTGCGCCGTGGGCCAAAGGCCGGGGCCGCTGGCTTGCAGTTATGCCCAGTTGCGCAAGCTGCAGCACCGGGGCCGGACACAGGAGCTGACCCTGAGGCCCGAGACCGCACAAAGCTGGCTGCTGCAGTGGCATGGCGCCGAGCCTGCGCTGCTGCAGGTGGACGAGTTGTTGGGCGATGGCTGGCGAGCGAGATGTGAGGGCCTGACCCAAACCGTGCAGGCCGTGCAACTGCCCGCCGGGCAGGGCGGCTCGCGCTGGCATCTGCAGGCCGGCGGCGTGGACTGGTGGCTCGAAGATGTGAGCTATGCCCCGCCCGAGAATGCGGCAGCAGCGGGCCAGACTGCAGAACTGCGCGCGCCGTTCAACGGCCGTGTGGTGCAACTGGGGGCGGTGGCCGGGCAGGCGCTCAAGGCCGGCGATGTGGTCGTGGTCATCGAGTCCATGAAGCTGGAGCACAGCCTGAGCGTGAGGGCCGACTGCCGGGTGGAGGCCGTGCTGGTTCATGCCGGCCAGCAGGTGGCGCCGGGCCAGGTGCTGCTGAAACTGGTGCCCCTGCCTGGAGGACCCACATGACGGATGCCGCCGAACGCGAAATGCTCTATGACCTGGTGCGCCGCTTCGCGCGCGAGCATATCGCTCCCCATGTCACGGCCTGGGATGAGGCCGGCGAGTTCCCGCGCCAGCTCTATCGCCAGGCCGCCGAGCTGGGGCTGCTCGGCATTGGCTACCCCGAGGAGCTCGGTGGTACTGCGGCTACACACAGCCTGCGCGCAGCTCTGTGGCTGGCGCTGTGCCGCTACGGCGGCAGTGGCGGCGTGCTGGCCAGTCTGCTGTCGCACAACATCGGCCTGCCGCCCGTGGTGGCTCTGGGTAGTGATGCGCTCAAGCAGCAGGTGGTGCCCGATGTGCTCTTGGGCCGCAAGATCGCGGCGCTGGCGATTACCGAACCCGGCGGCGGATCGGACGTGGCGGCGCTGCGCACCAGGGCCAGGCGCGAGGGCGACGAGTATGTGATCGAGGGCGAGAAGACCTTCATCACCTCGGGCATGCGTGCCGACTGGATCACGGTGGCGGTGCGCACGGGCGAGGAGAGAGGTGCTTCCGGCATTTCCCTGATCCTGGTGCCCGGCGACAGCGCGGGACTGCGCCGCAGCCAACTGCACAAGATGGGCTGGCAATGCTCGGACACGGCCCATCTGTTCTTTGACGGCGTGCGCGTGCCGGCCAGCAATTTGCTCGGGGCCGAGGGCGAGGGCTTTCGCGCCATCATGCACAACTTCAACGGCGAGCGCCTGGGCATTGCCTGCGCAGCGCTGGGCTTTGCCCAGGCCTGCTATGACGAGGCGCTGGCCTGGGCGCAGCAGCGCCAGACCTTTGGCGTGACGCTCAATCAGCATCAGGTCATACGGCACAAGCTGGTGGACATGCAGCAGCGCCTGCGCAGCACCGAAGCCTGGATCAATGCCGTCTGCGCACGTGCCGACGGCGGCGATAGCGGGGCGGACTGGGTGGGCGAGGTCTGTGTGCTCAAGAACCACGCCACCCAGACCATGCAGTTCTGCGCCGACACGGCGGTGCAGATTCTGGGCGGCATGGGCTTTATGCGCGGCACGCTGAGCGAGCGCATCTACCGCGAAGTCAAGGTGCTGACGATTGGCGGCGGCACCGAAGAAATCATGAAAGAGCTTGCCGCACGCCAGTGGCGTATCTAGCGCGGCTGTCGCAGCGGCGGCCGTCGTTGTCGGGAAATTTGAGCGAAATCAGCCTGAAACGCTTATTTGTAAAGCGTTGTCAGCTTCTATTTAAGGAGCGATATGTCCGATAAAGCCATTATTACCTGTTCCATTACCGGGGTGCTGACCGACCCGAACCAGCATCATGTGCCTGTGACGCCAGAGCAACTGGCGCAGGAAGCACGCCGAGCTTATGACGCTGGCGCATCGGTGGTTCATGTCCACTTCAGGCGCCAGGAAGAGGGCAAGGGGCATCTGCCCAGCTGGGACCCGGCAGTGGCCAGGGCTTGCGTGGATGCCATGCGTGCAGCCTGTCCTGAGTTGATCATCAATCAGACCACCGGCGTGGTCGGCCCCGATTACCAGGGGCCGCTGGACTGTCTGCGTGCCACGCGCCCCGAGATGGCGGCCTGCAATGCGGGCTCGCTCAACTATCTCAAGACCCGCAGCAACGGAAGCTGGGCCTGGCCGCCCATGCTGTTCGACAATCAGCCCGCCAAGGTGCAGGACTTTCTCGATGTGATGGCAGAGACCGGCACATTGCCCGAGTTCGAGTGCTTTGACGTGGGCATCGTGCGCTGCGTGGGCATGTATGTGGAAACCGGCATGTACCGAGGCCTGCCCGAATACAACTTCGTGATGGGTGTGGAGTCCGGCATGCCGGCCGACCCCGATCTGCTGCCCATACTGCTCAGGCTCAAGATCAAGGATGCGCCCTGGCAGACCACGCTGATCGGGCGCAGCGAGATTTGGCCCACCCATCTGCGCACGGCCGAGCTCGGCGGACATTTGCGCAGCGGGCTGGAGGACACCTTCTATCTGCCGGACGGCAGCAAGGTCGCATCCAACGCTCCGCTGATCGAGCAGCTGGCGCGCTATGCGCGTGATGTGGGGCGTGAAGTCGCCACTCCCAGGGAAGCCAGGCAGATGCTGCACCTGGCGGCCTGAATCGGGGAGAAGTCACAGATGAACGCTTGTACTCCTCCTCGGACCGTGGCGCAGGCACTGGCGCAGACCGTAGCCGACCATCCCCACAGGAATGCCTATATCGACCAGGGGCGCAGCTACAGCTGGCAGCAGGTGGATGTGATGGCCGGCGCCTGGGCCGCCCATCTGTCCTCGCTGGGTCTGCGGCCCGGTGATCGCATCGGCATCATCCTGCCCAATGGTCTGCCCTGGGTGCTGAGCTATCTGGCTGCGGCGAAGACCGGGTTGGTCGTGGTGGGCCTCAGCGTCCGATACCGCGATGCCGAGCTGGACTTCATGCTGCAGGACAGCCAGGTCAAGGCCGTGCTTGCGCCGTGCGAGTTTGCCGGCTTCGACTACCAGAACACTCTGGCGCAGGCCCGTCGGCGTTTTGCGGCGCTGGAGCATCTGCTGTGGGTGGATGAAGGATTCGAGCAAGCGCTGCGGTCCGGCGCGAAAGCCTTGCATGAAGGCGACGGTCCTGCACCGGATGACCTGCTGATGATCATCTACACATCCGGCACCACGGGCAGGCCCAAGGCAGCGGGGCTGACGCATCGCTCTCAATTGGGCTCAGCGCTGGCGCAGCATGCGCATGTGAAGGCTGCGGCGGAGGATATGGTGCAACTGGCCATGCCGCTCAACCATGTGGGCGGCATTACCTGCGGGGTGCTGACCATGTTGCTGGCGGGCGGTTGCTGCGAGCTGGTGCCCATGTTCAGCCCCGAATCCGTGTTGAGGATGGCGCAAAAGCATCCGCCGACCTGGCTGGTGGGCGTGCCCACCATACTGACGCTGCTGCTCATGCATCCGCTTCTGGCCGAGGTGGATATGAGCCGGCTGCGCCTGATTGTGGTGGGCGGATCGAATGTGGAGCCGGTGTTGCTGCAGCGGCTGCAGCAGCAGTTTCCGGGCGTGAACATCATGAATCTCTACGGTCTGTCCGAGACTTCCGGGGCCATCGCGATGACACCTTGGCAGGCGGATCAGCAAGCCCTGCTGCACAGCATAGGCAAGCCGCTGCAAGGGGCGCAGCTGCGCGTGGCCGGGGCCGATGGCGAAGAGCTGCGCAGCGGCGAGGTGGGGGAACTGTGGTTTCGTGGTGCTGGGGTGATTCCGGCCTATGTTGGGCAGCAGCAGGACGAAGAGGTGTTTGCCGGCGGCTGGCTTCATTCGGGTGATCTGGGGTTTGTGGATGAGCAGGGCCTGATCCACCTCAAGGGGCGGCAAAAAGACATGTTCATACAGGGCGGCTTCAACGTCTATCCCAGCGAGGTGGAGGGCGTGATTGCCAGTCATGTAGGCGTGCTGATGGTCGCCGGCATAGGCGTGCCGGACCCCGTGCTGGGCGAGGTGGGGCGCTACTACATCGTGATCAAACCCGGTGCCAGCGTGAGCGAGGAGGAACTGCTCACGCATTGCCGCCAGCAGCTCGCTGACTACAAGCTGCCGCGCCAGCTGGTGTTTCGCACCGAGTTGCCGTTGACCCCGGCAGGAAAGATCCAGAAAGCCTTGTTGCGAGCAGAGGAGTGCTGTTCATGAATGTGCAATTCGATTTTTCGGGCCGCCATGTGATGGTGTTTGGCGGCACCACAGGCATCAACCTGGGCATTGCCCAGCACTACGCGATGGCAGGAGCCCGGGTCTCGGTCGTCAGCCGCAAGCAGGCCAATGTGGACGCGGCCCTGGCGACGCTGGGGGCGCAGGCCTTTGGCGTGGTAGCCGATGTGCGCGATGAACAGGCGGTGGCAGCGGCGCTGGCGCAGGCCGTGGCTTGCCACGGGCCGCTCGACGTGCTGGTGTCTGGTGCGGCAGGCAACTTCCTCGCACCTGCGGAGCAGATGTCGTCCAACGCTTTCAGGGTGGTGGTGGACATCGATCTGCTGGGCAGCTTTCATGTCGCGCGTCAGGCTCTGGTGCATCTGCGTCAGCCCGGGGCGAGCCTGATCTTCATCACCGCGCCGCAGTCCACCGTGCCCATGATGTACCAGGCCCATGTCTGCGCCGCCAAGGCGGGAGTGGACCACCTGGCGCGGGTACTGGCGCTGGAGTGGGGCGCCAAGGGCATTCGTGTGAACGCCATTTCCCCCGGCCCCATCGAGGGCACGGAAGGCATGCGCCGGCTGGCCCCGCAGGGGGCTGAAGGAGACGCTCTGGTACGCAGCATGGTGCCGCTGGGGCGCATGGGAACGACCGCGGACATTGCCCAGTTGGCCCTGTTTCTGGGCAGCGATGCGGCCAGCTATATCTCCGGCACGGTCATTGCCTGTGACGGCGGGGCGCAGGGCCAGCTTTCGCCCATGGTTGCTGCCGCCGCGATGGCCATGCCGCAGCAGGATTAGAGACACAACAAGAAAAAGCGTGGGTTATGGGTTCCGGGTTGCACACTATCAAGGAGACAAACCATGATCGAGATGAGTCTGACGAAGGAGGCACGGCGCATTCGGCGCATTGCGCTGGGTGATCTGCTCTACCGCAGTGCGCGCAAGTCTGGCAGCCGCACGGCGCTGGTCGATGGTGCTGAGCGCATCAGCTATGCCGAGCTGGATGCGCGAAGTTCGCGCTTCGCGCATTATTTGCTCTCGACGCTGGGGACGGGCAAGCAGATCGGCATGCTGTGCGCCAATTCCATAGACATGGTGGTGGCCTGCAATGCCATTCACAAGGCGGGGCAGGTGTGGGTGCCCGTCAATATCAAGCTGGAGGTATCGAGCATCGACTACATCCTGCGGCATGCAGAGGTGTCGGCAGTGGTGGTCGATCAGGAGTTGCTGGCCCTGCCCGGGCTGGCCGAAATTCTGCAGCAATTGCAGGTGCCGCTCATCATCACGCGCCTGCAAACGCAGCAAATACAGCCAGGACTGCCGGGCATGTCGTTGGCACAGTCCGAGGCAGGCCAGTCCGATGCTTTGCCCGAGGTTGATATTGACGACAACCAGGCGGCCTTGCTCATGTACACCAGCGGCACCACCGGCAATCCCAAGGGCGTGGTGCATTCTCATCTGTCGGTATATGCGGCGGTCAAGGGCAATATCGAGGAGATGAAATATGGCGAGGCCGATGTGCTCAGCGGCTGGTTGCCTCTGTTTCATTGCGCCCAGCATGCGCTGGTGCAGACTGCGCTGGCGGCAGGCGCTTGCACCGTGCTCACGCGGCAGTTTGTGCCGGCGGAGGTAGGGCAACTAGTGATGAAGGAAGGTGTGACGATCTTTGTCGGACTGCCCCTGATGTATGCCGCGGTGCTGGCCGATCCGGGTTTCGCGCCCAGCACCATCCGGCAGTGCATCTATGCCATGGCGCCCATTCCCAAACCCTTGATCGCCCAGATTGCGCAGCGCATGTGCCGCAATATCTCTCTAGCCACGGGGCAGACCGAGATATATCCGGCCACCATGACTTTCCACCCCTTGCTCAACGCCGAATGCGATGCCAATTTCTGGGGACGCTCTCTGAGCACTTGTGAGACCGCCGTTATGGATGACGATGGCAATCTGCTGGGAGCGGGTCAGGTCGGCGAGATCGTGCATCGCGGCCCCAATGTCATGCTGGGTTATTTCAAGGACCCCAAGGCGACGGCAGAGGCACAGAAGTTCGGCTGGCACCATACCGGCGACCTGGGCATGTGGGACGCACAGGGACGCATGGAGTTCATAGATCGCAAGAAGGACATGATCAAGACCGGCGGCGAGAACGTGGCCAGCGTGAAGGTTGAAGCCGTGGTGCTGGCGCATCCGGAGGTGGCGGCCGCCGCCGTGTTCGGTCTGCCGCACCCCCACTGGAGCGAGGCGGTCTGTGCCTTTGTCATGCGCAAGCCGGGGGCTCAGGTGGATTCGGAGTCGATACTGGCCCATTGCCGCAATCATCTCAGCGGCTTTGAAGTGCCAAAACTGGTCCATTTTGTGGAGGCCTTCCCGTCCACGGCGACGGGCAAGGTGCAGAAAAACGTGATGCGACGCCAGTTCGAGCAGGTGGCCAGAGAGCTTTGGGGCACCTGATATCCGGGTGTGCCCCGCAAATGCTGCCAGGGCCTGCAAAAGCAGGCTCTGGTTTCACTCTGCGGTCTCCTGCGTCCAGGACAGTACTGGGTCGGCTCGGGTCTCGATGAGCTTGTTGCGGGCCTTGAGCAGCGGGTCCAACATTTCCGGCTGAGGCACGATCCAGTATTCACCACGGTCAATGGCAGCAAAGACGCGGTTGGCGAACTCCTCGGTGTCCATGCCGTTTTCGTCGAGCAAATGGGTCATCATGCCGTGAAATTTTGCCGACGCCGCGTCAGGTGCTTCCCGGAAGATGGCTGTCCTGACGGGGCCTGGTGCCAGCAGCGAGACCTTGATTTGCGGATCAATGGCCGCGAGTTCGCCAGCCAGACCTTCGGTCAGCGCGACCACTGCGAACTTGGTGGCGGAGTAGGGGGCCATCATGGCGCTGGGCAGAAAACCGCCTACCGATGCTGTGTTGATGATGCGGGCAGGCCGGTTGGCCTTGAGCAGACGCGGCACAAAAGCGCGCAGGCCATTGACAATGCCGTTGACGTTGACTTGCCAGGCCTGCTGCCACTTGGCATCGCTGATCTCCCAGCTATTGCCGGTGCTGAGAACGCCTGCGTTGTTGAACAGCAGATCGACCTGACCAAAAGCTGCATAGGCCTTGTCGGCCAGTGTATCCAGCGACGCCTGGCTGGTGACATCGGTGGCCACGGCCAATGCCTGATCTCCCAGTTCCAGCGCGACTTTCTCAAGACCCGCCTGGTCGCGGTCTGCAACCACGACCTTCATTCCAAGAGTGACTGCCTTTTTGGCAAGGCCTGCACCAATTCCACTGGCTGCACCGGTGATGACTGCAACTTTCATGATTTCCTCATTGGCTAAATACGAATGGATTAAAGCATTTTCGGCTTATCTATATTTCTCACGAATTCCCGCTTGACAGTTATTGAAGGTGTTTACAGTCTTTATTGATTGATTAAATGGGAAGACCTGCTTGACATATAAAAAATCAGGGCACAGTACGTCCGAATGAATTAATGGTTTCCACTAGGGACTGTAAACACAAACTTATTTTGTAAAGAGGAAAAATCAGAGTGATTTGAATTTGAAAAGAACAAAGAATCTCAATCCTCATCGCCAATTGGTGGCGGTCAGCCAGTATTGAGGTTTGAAAATGAATCCATTCATCAGTGGTTTGGACGGAAAAGTGGTTCTGGTTACAGGTGGTGCCTCGGGCATAGGCCTGGCCAGCGCCCAGGCCCTGGCAGCCAGCGGAGCCAAGGTGGTGTGTGCCGATCTTCAGCAAAGCCAGGATTTGCCGCATGGCTGCGAATTTCGCAAGCTTGACGTGAGCAGCGAGAAGCTGACCAATGAGTTGGTTGCTTACATGCTGGACCGCTATGGGCAGATTGATGGGCTGGTGACTTCTGCTGGCATTTCCCGCGTGGGTGATCTGGAGAGCATGCCCTTGCAGGAGTGGGAGCAGGTACTGCAGGTCAATTTGACGGGGACCATGCTCAGTGCTCGTGCTGTGGCCAGCCACATGAAACAGCGTGGTCAGGGCTCCATCGTCACCATCGCCAGCATCAACGGAATGCTGGGCAACCCGACCAATCTGGCCTATTGCACCTCCAAGGGGGCTGTGATCCAGATGGTGCGCAGTCTGGCATCGGATCTCGGTCCTTACGGCGTGCGGGTCAACAGCATCAGCCCCGGCTATATCCATACACCCATGACCACCATGCTTGATGAACTGCCTGTAGGCCGGGCTTTCGAGGCCATGCATTTGCTCAAGCGTGCGGGCAGGCCGCAAGAGGTGGGTAATGCCGTGGCATTTTTGCTTTCCGATATTTCTTCATTTATTACCGGGGTCAATCTTCCGGTAGATGGTGGATTCTCTGCAGCAAAAGTAATTAATATTTAAGGAATTCCAATGAAATATGACGTCATAGTGATTGGTTGCGGAATGTCCGGAATTCTGGCTGGTATTCATCTGAAGAATAGCGGGAAGAAATTCATTATTCTGGAAAAGGCCGGGACATTGGGGGGGACCTGGCGGGATAATACTTATCCAGGCCTGACTTGCGATGTGCCATCGCACGCCTATACCTATTCTTTCGAGCCCAACCCCGAATGGTCTCGGGTACTTCCGCCCGGAGCCGAGATTCAGCAGTATTTCGAAGGCGTGTTCAAAAAATACGGTATTGCCGATTTTTCGCAGTTCGGTACCGAAATCACGCGTGCCGAATGGGCGTGCGATGCATGGACGCTGCAGGATCAGCATGGCAAGCAATACCAGGGCAAGGTGGTGGTTGCCGCCACAGGTGTGCTGCACCACCCCAACTATCCGCAGATCAAGGGCCTGGAGGAGTTCGAGGGGGACACGATTCACAGTGCACGCTGGGATCATTCTGTACCGCTGGACGGCAAGAGGATCGCCGTCATCGGCACGGGATCAACGGGCGTGCAAATTGTCTCCGCACTGGCGTCGCGTGCCAGGGTGCGGCATTTTCAGCGCACGGCCCAATGGATTTTCCCGGTCGAGAATCCGGCTTTCAGCGAAGAGCAGCGTGCCGAATTCCGCAGCAACCGCGATCTGCTGGTTTATCTGCAGCGCGAACCCACTTATGTAGCCAATGTGGAGCGCTTTACCGAGGGTGTGCTGGACCCGAATTCTGAGCAGATTCAGGAAATTCAGAAAATCTGCCAGGACAACCTGGATGGCTCTGTTGCAGACGCAGCCTTGCGTGAAAAACTGCAGCCTCATTACCGGGCTGGTTGCAAGCGCCTGATTTATTCACCCGACTATTACAAGGCGATCCAGCACCCCGATTCCGAGTTGATCACCGAAGCTATTGCCAAGGTCGAGAAAAAGGGAGTGCGTACCAGCGACGGTGTGCTGCATGAGGTGGACATCATCGTCCTGGCCACGGGATTCAAGACCGACCGCTATGTGCGCCCCATGAATGTGACGGGCCTGAACGGAGCCACGCTGGAGCAGGCCTGGAGCGATGTGCCCACGGCATACAAGTCCATCTCGGTGCCGGGCTTTCCCAACTTTTACTTCATGAACGGGCCGACTTCTCCCGTGGGCAACTTCTCGCTGATCGATACCTCGGAAATGCAGTGGGGCTACATCTCGCAACTGATAGAGCGGGGTCAACAAGCCGGTGTAGCAGGGCTTTCGGCCAGGCCCGAAGCCCTGGCTCAGTACGACCAGGAGCGCTTGCAGGCCGCCAAAGGCTCGGTCTTCGGCTCGGGCTGCAACAGCTGGTACCTGGATAGAAACGGTGTGCCCAACACCTGGCCGTGGTCGCAGTCGCGCTTCAGGCAGGAGATGAGTGCGCCGGTATGGCAGGACTATATCCACCACCAGACCGAAGAGCTTGTGGCCTGAGTGCCGTCTTGCGCCCGTCCTGGCCTGTCCTGGTCGGGCGCGCTCCATCAACTTCAAGGAGTCCCAATGCAGATACACCCAGAAATGGCTGCCGTGCTGGAGCAGTTCAAGGATGCTCCGACCATGGATTTTGTGGCCACTCCGGTGCCCGAAATCCGCAAGCTCATGGACCACATGGCCTTCCCGCCTGCCGACCTGCCCATGCATGAGGTGCGCGAAATCGACATTCCCGGTGGCGATGGCCAGCCGCTCAAGCTGCGCCTGTACCGTCCCGGCACCGCGCAGGCAGCGCCGGTCATGGTCTATTTTCACGGCGGCGGCTGGTGCATAGGCACGCTGGAAACGCATGACAATCTGTGCCGCCACCTGGCGCGTATTACCGGCATGAATATTGTGTCGGTCGATTACCGGCTGGCTCCCGAGCATGTCTTTCCTGCCGCGCTGGACGACGCCTATGCTGCCACGCGCTGGGTGGCACTGCATGCGGCAGAGCTGCATTGCGATGCGCGGCAGCTGATGGTGGCGGGCGACAGCGCGGGGGGCAATCTGGCCGTCGCCACCTGCCTGCGTGCAAAAGAAGACGGCTGGAGAGGCATATCCCGGCAACTGCTGTTCTATCCGGTCTGCGATGCGCATATGGATGCGCCATCGCATGCGCTTTATGGGCAGATGCCGTTTCTCACCACCGAAGCCATGGCCGCGATGTGGCGTCACTATCACCCTGCCATGCCTGCACATCCACTGGCCTCCATCATGCAGTACCCCGATCTCGCTGGTTTGCCGGCAGCAGTGCTGGTGACGGCGGAGCTGGACATATTGCGCGATGAAGGAGAGGCCTTTGGCCTGCGCCTGCAGCAGGCCGGCGTACCCGTTTCCAGCCTTCGTGCGCAAGGCATGTTGCATGGGTTTGCCAACTTCAGCACCCTGGTGCCGGCAGTGGCAAAGTTGCTGCAAGAGGCTTGTGCAAAGCTGTCTTTCGGCAAGATATCGGCTGTTGGACAAGCCTGATACATGCAACTGTTCATGTATACAGTTGTGTGATGGATGCCTCAGTTTTATCCCCGCATCATGTGGACGCTCTTGTGGAAAACTATGCTTTCAATCCTTGAAACCCGCGCCAGATGGTGATTTGCACGGATTGCCTAAAAAATAGACGATTTGAGTAAAGGGACTGAATCGAGGGTTTTTACCAGTGGTTCTGAGGTTGTAAAAAAGCCCGCCAACCGTTGCCGGTAGCGGGCTTTTTTGTGGGCTCAAACGTGCTCAGGAAAGTTGCTGAGGCGTGGGGCGTGTGCGGTAGAACTGCATGGGAGACTCTTTCATTTCCTTGGCATGCTGGTTGAGCACCGACTTCTTCATCTTGCCCACCACATGCATCTCGCAGGGCTTGCAGTCAAAGCGCAGCGTGAGCTTTTCCTTGCCGTTGATCAGCTGCAGCGGCTCTGCCTTGATGGTGCCTTTGACGCCGATCACGCCCTTGGCCTGCTTGGGACACAGGCTCATCGAGAAGCGCACGCAGTGCTTGGTGATCATCAGCGAGACTTCGCCTTCTTCTTCCTTGCTCTCGTAGGCGGCGTCGATGATCTTCACGCCATGTTTCACATAGAAGTCATGGGCCTTCTGGTTGTAGACATTGGCCAGATAGGTCAGCGTGTCCTCAGGAAAAGGCACGGGCGGCTCCACGGGCTTGGCACGGGGCAGGCGCACAAAGCCGTCGGCGCGGGCCTGCTCCAATGCGGCAACGGCATCGCGACGCAGCTGGTTGAGCACCGAGGCGGGTACAAACCAGGGCTGGCTCAGGCTCAGTGAAATATCGTTCACCTCGAAAACCGTCGCACCAAAGCGTCCCAGTTGCTCGCGCAGCGTGGCTTCTGCCTTGGCTGGGTCGGTGGCGCTCTGGTGCTCATGCGCGATGGCGGCAGCCCCGACAAATCCGTCCTCGTCGGTCAGCGTCAGCGCAAAGCCGGCAGCCGCTTCCTTGAACTCGGCCCATAGACCGATGCGGCGCTCGCTGGACTTTTTCTCCAGCGTGCGCACCCAGTCCATATCGCGGTTGCGGTTGATTTCCAGGCCCTTGCGCAGATCCTTGAATTCGGCAATCTCGTTTTTGGGGAAGACGCGCCAGATGCCTTTTTTGGCGCTCACGCATTCGGCACGGTTGATGTGCACGCCCACCAGTTCCTTTTGCAGATCGTAGTAGCACAGACCGTCGCCGTTGTGCAGCTCGGTGGCCTTGTCGCTGGTTTCGATCTCGAACCATTTGTCGCCGACCTGTGTCACCCAGCCTATGGCACGACCCGGTGTCTTGGGCGTGTCGAAGGCGCCGATGTCATCCTTGCGGCCGTTGACGAAGTAGTCTGTGAACTCGCGGTTGAAATTCTGGTCCGGATCGGGTTCGAACGAGAAAGTGGTGCGGCCTGACGACGAGCGCGCCAGCGGCTGATCGGAGAACTCGCGCTCCTCGATGATTTCGTCGAGCAGCTTGCGGTAATGGGCCGTGATGTTCTTCACATAGCCCATGTCCTTGTAGCGGCCCTCGATCTTGAAGCTGCGCACGCCGGCGTCGATCAGCGCGCGCAGGTTATCGCTCTGGTTGTTGTCCTTCATGGACAGCACGTGCTTTTCGTGCGCGATGATGCGGCCGCTGGCGTCTGTCACCTCATAAGGCAGGCGGCAGGCCTGGTTGCAGTCGCCACGGTTGGCGCTGCGTCCGGTATGGGCATGGCTGATGAAGCACTGGCCCGAGTAGGCCACGCACAGTGCGCCATGCACAAAGTATTCGATGGTGGTGCGGCTCGGGTCTGTCGCGGCGCGCACGGCGGCAATCTGTTTCAGATCCAGCTCGCGCGCCAGCACGATCTGCGACAGGCCGGCGTCCTGCAGAAAGCGGGCCTTCTCGGGCGTGCGGATATCGGTCTGGGTGGACGCGTGCAGCTGGATGGGGGGCAGATCGAGCTCCAGCAGGCCCATGTCCTGAATGATCAGCGCATCGGCGCCGGCGTTGTAGATCTGCCAGGCCATATCGCGTGCGCCTTGCAGCTCATCGTCGCGCAAGATGGTGTTGAGCGTGATGAAGATGCGGCTGCCAAAGCGGTGGGCATGCTTGATGAGCCGCTCCAGATCGCGGATGTCGTTGCCTGCAGTCGCTCGCGCGCCAAAGGCCGGTCCGCCGATATAGACGGCGTCCGCGCCGTGATTGACGGCTTCGATGCCGATATCGGCGTCGCGCGCCGGGGACAGGAGTTCGAGCTGGTGGGGCAGGAGAGACATAGGGGCAGGATTATCTCAGCAAGCCCCGGTTTCGGCACAGCGGCGGGTAATCGCCTGTATCAATGGCCGCGTGGGCTGAATGTGCGCGGAAATACCACGGGCCCGCTGCGGTCCGCCAGCCGGTAGCCCATGGCGGGGCGGTTCGACACGCCTTCCACATGGCCGGCTTCGACCAGAAAGTTCGCTGCCAGCATGCGGGTGCGAAAGCCGCTTTTGTCCACGCTGCGACCCAGCACGGTTTCATAGACTTGCTGCAACTGGGGCAGGGTGAAGGGCTCGTTCAGCAAAAAAGCGGGCAGCGAGGTGTATTCGACCTTGCTGCGAAGTCTCTCCACCGCAGCCTGCAAGATGCTGCCATGGTCAAACGCCAGTGCGGGCCGACGCTGCAATTCATCCACTTCGAACCAGGCCACATCGGCCGCATTGGCGCCTTTGGTCAGTTGCAGTTCATGGGCGGGAATCAGCGCAAAGTACACATGGGTGGCCGACCAGCCACGCGGATCACGTGCCGCGCCCCCCCAACTGCCAAGCTGTTCCAGATAAGGGCTGTCCACACCCGTCTTCTCCTTGAGCTTGCGCGCGGCGCAGGCCTGCAGATCGGCATCGAGATCCACATTCACAAACCCTCCGGGCAGGGCCCAGAGGCCGGGAAATGGATCGTCTTCATGGCCTGGGCGTTGCACCAGCAATACATTCAAGCGGGCTTGCGCAATCGTGAAGATCACCACATCCACCGTGGTGTAGGGACGGGGAAAGTCCGGCGCTGGCTTGGAGTGACGCTGTGTAACGGTCATGAATCAGGCTTGACTGGATGAATATTGGGTTGTATTGTACAACTTGTATAAGTTGTTCAATGCAACTTATATCTGTAGCTGGAGCACAGTCCAAGCATGCAGACGAATGCCGACAAAGCCGGGTCCGGGTTTGCGACCAGGCTGTGGCACCGCGGAAAGTACGCCCAGGCCGGGCCTCGGCAGCGCTAGAACCTGTCATGAGCCAGGACGACAGCTTCAAACAAAGAGAACAAGAAAATGAAAAATCAAAACACCACCGCACGCAGCAAGTTCCTCAGCCTGGTGCTGAGACACAGTCCCGAGACCATAGGCCTCAAACTCGACGATGCGGGTTGGGCCCACACCGATGAACTGCTGGCCTGTCTGGCGCGCTCCGGCCGATCCACCAGTCTGGAGGATTTGCAGATCATGGTGGCCAATAACAACAAGCAACGCTATTCCTTCAGCGCAGATGGCAAGCGCATACGCGCCAATCAGGGCCACTCCATCAAGGTCGAACTGGGTCTTGAGGCAAGACGCCCTCCGGCAGTGCTCTACCACGGCACGGCCACGCGTTTTCTGGATGCGATCTTTCATGAGGGCCTGAACCGGCAGTCACGCCATCATGTCCACTTGTCGGAAAGCCAGGCAGTGGCTGCTCAGGTCGGCAGTCGTCACGGCAAGCTGGCCTTGCTGCAGGTGGACGCCGCGCGTATGCAGGGCGAGGGCCATGTGTTCTACCGCTCCGACAACGGTGTGTGGCTGACCGATGTCGTCCCGGCCCGGTATCTGCTGAAGCTACCGTCATGAAAGTTTCAAAAATCATAGCTATCGACGCAGATGGCGTGCTGCTGGACTACAACCTCGCCTATGCCTCAGCCTGGGAGCGGGTATTTGGCGAGCGTCCGGTGTTGAAGCAGCCTGACGCCTACTGGGCCATGGAGCGATGGGGTGTCGCCAACTTGCAGGGCGAGGCTCTGAACCGTTTTCGCGCCAGTTTTGATGCGCAGTTCTGGTCCGGTATTCCCGCGATTGCAGGAGCGCTACAGGCTTGCGAGCAGCTGTGCGCCGCCGGTTACGAGCTGGTCTGTGTGTCGGCGATCAAGCCGCAGTTCGCCGAGGCTCGGCAGACCAATCTGCGCAAGCTGGGCTTTCCCATATCGCGTGTGATCGCCACCAGCAGCCGTACTGATCCGGGCCTCAGCCCCAAGGCTCAAGCCCTGGCCCAGTTGCAGCCCTTGGCATTTGTCGATGACTTTCTGCCGTATTTCGAAGGCGTGGGCGAGCGGATTCACAAGGCACTGGTGCTGCGCGAGCAAGGCGGGTCGCCCAATACCGGGCCGGGTCTGCAGGCCATTGACTCCACTCACGCCACGCTGGCGGGCTTTTCCCGTTGGTGGCTGAACCATTATCAAGAAGAACAGACATGAACCGAGATTACGAAATTCGATCCGTCCCCGATCTGGTGGCCCAGCTCGACCAAGGCTACCGCCCCAAATACCTTTGCTTCTGGGGCCATCAACCCGAAAAGAATGGCTCAGCGGGAAAAGGCTGCCTGAGCCAGTGGTTTCCTGCTCCATTCACCGTCGAAGGAGACCGCTTTGCCACGGCAGAGCATTTCATGATGGCAGCCAAGGCGCGGCTGTTCGGGGATGAAGAGGCGCGCGCGCAGGTGCTGGCTGCGCCGTCTCCGGCCAGTGCCAAGCAGATAGGGCGCAGCGTGCGAAATTTTGACGAGGCACGCTGGAAGGCGGAGTGCTTCGATATCGTGGTGCGCGCCAGTGTGGCCAAGTTCTCGCAGAACCCGGCCATGGGGGAGTTTCTGCTGAGAACTGGTGAGCGTGTACTGGTCGAGGCCAGTCCGCGCGACCGCATCTGGGGCATCGGCATGGGCGCGGCCAATCCCGACGCCGAGCAGCCGCGCAAATGGCGCGGACAGAACCTGCTGGGTTTCGCGCTGATGGCCGCGCGTGCACAGCTGAGGGCCGGACAATGAGCACGCTGGACCGTTTTGAAGGCGCTCTGCTGGGCCTGGCCTGCGGCGATGCCGTGGGCACGACGCTGGAGTTTCGGACGCGCGGCAGCTTTGCGCCGCTGACCGATATGGTGGGGGGCGGGCCGTTTTCACTGAGGGCCGGACAATGGACGGATGACACGTCCATGGCTTTGTGCCTGGCCGAGAGCCTGGTCGTCAAGGAAGGTTGCGACCCCGGGGACCAGATGACGCGCTACGCCAACTGGTATCAGTGGGGTTACTGGAGCTCCACCGGTCACTGCTTTGATATCGGCATGGCAACACGCGAGGCGATACAGCAATACCTGCGTACCGGCAATGCGCTGGCGGGAAGTGAAGATGCGCGCAGCGCCGGCAATGGCTCGCTGATGCGGCTGGCCCCGGTGGCCATGGCGTATGCCCATGACGAGCAAGAGGTGCAGGAGCGGGCGGCGCTGAGCTCTCGCACCACGCACGCGGCTGCGGAGTGCCTGGATGCCTGCCGTCTGTTTGCCGTGGCATTGAGCCGCGCCCTGCTGGGCGCCAACAAGGCGCAGGTGCTGGATCTGGCCGCGCTGCCGTTTGGCAGCCCACGCATTGCCGAGATTGCGCAAGGCAGCTGGCGCGGCAAAAGCCGCGAGCAGATCCAGAGCTCGGGCTATGTGGTGCACAGCCTGGAAGCAGCTTTGTGGTGTTTTGACAGGCTTGAGAGCTTTGAAGCCGTCGTTCTGGAGGCAGCCAATCTGGGTGACGATGCCGACACCACAGCGGCCATTGCCGGCCAGATCGCGGGGGCGTTCTGGGGGCGCAGAGGCATTCCTGCGCACTGGCTGGAAAGACTGTATCAGCAGGCTGATATTCGCGCGCTGGCGCAATCGATGTATGCGCTGAATCAGGCGCTGGCCCGATAGATTGCGCGTGGCCATGCTCCCACCACGGGACCTGCTCACACCGTGCAGGTAGGTCACAGATCCTTGGTTGTCGCCGCGGAGGTCGGGCCTGCACGGTCTGCGGGTGCCTGTGGCCGTGGTGAACTTGCCGGCCTTCAAAAAAAGGCTTTCCCTGCAGCCAGGAAAGTCCGGCGCAGCGTGCACCATCCCTGTCAACGCGGCACAATCAAGGCGCTGAGTCGAGTCGGCGATGGTGCAAGAGCATGGTCGGCAGCTTCAGCCGAAATCCGAAATATCCCCAGCAGCCGGAGTCTGTGCTCAACGCAGGAAGAGTCGGGCCTGCTCGGGCTTGCTAGCAATTGCTCCAATGGAGTTCTGGTCCTTAGACTCCAGGGTTTGCCCCTTCGCTTGCACATCGAGCTGGTATCGCAGGCTTTGCCGCTACGCTTGAGGCTTTGGCCTGGCGTAGGCTTGCGTGCCACAGCCTTCCGCTTCATCAAGGAGAAAGCATGTCCATGACTGATCGCTCGGCCCAGCGCCGCTGTGTTCGCACCTCGTCTGCCCTGAGCCTGGCCCTGGTCGCCGCATCCCTGTCGTCCGCTTACGCTGCGGATGCGGAAAAGCCTCTGGTGGTACGCATTGCCCATGGCGGCCCGGTCTCCGGTCCCATCGCTGCCCTGGGCAAGGATGAGGAGAACGGCGTGCGCATGGCGATTGACGAGCTCAACGCCCGCAAGCTGCAACTGGGCGGCCGTCCCGTGCACTGGAAGCTGGAGGCCGGCGACGATGTGGGCGACCCCGGTCAGGCCACGGCGCTGGCACGCCGCTTCTGCGACAAGAAGGTGGCGGCCGTGGTGGGGCATCTTCAGTCGGGCACGACCTTGCCGGCTGCCAAGATCTACAACGACTGCGGCATTCCCAATATCACCCCCGCAGCCACCAACCCCGCGATTACCGAGGCAGGCTATGACGACACCTTCCGCGTCATCGCCAATGACCGGGCCATGGTCAATGCCCTGCTGGACTATGCCGTCAAGCACCAGGGCGTCAAACGCATCGCGATCGTGGACGATCGCACGGCCTATGGACAGGGCATCGTCAAGCTGTTTGAAGCCGCTGCGGCCGAGCGCGATGTGCAGATCGTCGACAAGCAGTACACCAGCGACAAGGCCACGCAGTTTTCGTCCATTCTCACGGCCATCAAAGGCCGCAAGCCCGATGCGATCTTCTTCGGCGGGCTCGATGCGCAGGCCGGTCTCATGCTGCGCCAGATGTCGCAGCTGGCCATGAATCAGGTGAAATTCCTGGGCGGTGATGCGCAATGTTCGGAGCGCCTGCCTGCCATGGCCGACAAGGTGCCGGCGCTCAAGAACGTGGTTTGCGTGATGAGCGGCAGCTCCCTGGGCAATATGCCCGGCGGTCTGCTCTGGAAGCAGAAATACGACCAGCATTTTCCTGGCCAGTATCAGGTTTACAGCCCTTACGCTTATGACGCGACCATGGTGCTGGCCAAGGCCATGCTGAGTGCCGATTCGGCCCAGGCCGAGGCCTATCTGCCCCGCTTGCGCCAGATGCGCTACGAGGGGGTGACGGGCACGATTGCCTTTGATTCGCAGGGCGAGTTGCAAAGCCCGCGGGTCACGCTCTACGGCTATGACTCCGGCGAGCGCAAGGAACTGGTGATCAGCGGTCATTGAGCGGTATCGGTGTTTCTTGAAGGAATATCCGTCAAGCCTTTGTCTGTCAGGCACATATAGCTATGGATTCTGATGCTTCCGTGCACGAACACTTCATGCGCCAGGCGCTGGAGCAGGCGCGCTGCGCCGCCGCCTGTGGCGAGGTACCGGTGGGGGCCGTGGTCGTCAAGGACGGGCAGGTCATAGGCCGCGGTCATAACAGTCCGCTCTCTGCCCAGGACCCCACGGCCCATGCCGAGGTGCTGGCCCTGCGCGAAGCGGCTCGGACTCTGGGCAATTACCGGCTTGAGGGCTGCACGCTGTATGTGACGCTGGAGCCCTGCACCATGTGCGGCGGTGCCATGCTGCATGCGCGTGTGGATGCCGTGGTCTATGGTGCGGCCGAACCCAGGACCGGTGCGGCAGGTTCGGTGCTCGATGTCTTCGGCTACCCCGCCATCAACCACCAGACGCGGGTGCTGCGCGGCGTGCTGGCCGCGCAATGCTCGGCGCTGATGGCAGAGTTCTTCCAGCAGCGACGCCAGGAAAAAAAGGCGCAGCAGCCGCACCCGCTCAGGGACTGGGCGCTGCGCAATGCCGATGAGGCGTTTGCCGACCTGCCCGCCTGGCCCTGGCGGCCGCAGTGGCGCAGCGACCTGCCGGCGCTGCAGGGCCTGCGTCTGGCGGTGGTCGATGAAGGGCCTGAGGATGCAGCACTGACCTGGCTGTGCCTGCATGGCAGCCCGGGCTGGGGCTATGGCTTTCGGCATCTGCTGCCCGATTTGCTGGCCGCCGGTCATCGTGTGGTGGTGCCCGATCTGCCAGGGTTCGGGCGCAGCGACCAGCCCAAGAAAGACAAACGACACAGCGCGCAGTGGCATTTGCAGGTCATCGCCGAGCTGATCGAAGCGCTCAACCTGCGGCGGCTGGTCCTGGTCGGGCAGGGCGATGGCGGCCGCCTGGGTCTGGCTGCAGCGCAAGCCCTGCCAGAGCGCTTTGCCGGCGCATGGCTGATCGATACCTGGCCGCTGAATGCGCAGCCAGAGCCGCGTCGGCAATGGTTTGAGCAGGCAGCGCGCAAGCCCGGCTGGGATGTGGCCAGGGCCATGGCCGAATTGGAAGGGCGCAGCAATGCCGAAGAGGACCGCGCCTGGAATGCACCGTTTGCGCAGCCCGGCCATCGGGCCGCGCTCAAGGCCTGGCCGCGTCTGCAGACCGAGCTGGCTGCGCCGCCCGCCGATCTGCTGCAGCAATGGGCGCAGGCCGGCAGGCTGTGGCTGCAGCCCGCAGCCACGCAGCAGCCCGTGTCTGCTGCGCAATGGCAGGCAGCCTGGCTGCAGGCCGTTCCGCAACTGGCGTTGCAGGCCGGGGTCTGGCGGCAAACCCGGCCTGGCGCTCCGGTTCCTGCAGCACGGCAGGGCGGTGGTGCAGCGGCTGTGGAATACTTTGCGCCGTAGCCCGATCGGTCAGACCGGCGGAGCAAGAATCTGAACTAGGACTTACGCAAACAAGAATGCAACAAGGGCTCGCCTTCTGAGGCAGTCGCCCGGCCTGAACCTGTTTTGCGGAAGTCGTATGAACTTCTGAATCTGCGGATTCACCCACTTTTCACGGAGCATGCGGCCGATGGCCGCATGAAAAGGCTTTGGCAACCTCGCGCAAATCCCCTGGATCCACTACAGCGCCCCAGCAGCAAGATCCCCACCACGCCCACTCGCACGGGCAGGAGCCGGACCACCAGGCTCATGTGCATGACGAGCACTGCAGCCATGAGCACGGTCATCACGATCATCACGACCATGTGCACAGCGCCGATGGCAGCTGCTGCGGCCATGATCACAGCCATGGCGGCAAGCATGTCTATATCTATTCGCCCTCGGGGGCGGTGCGCGACAAGGCAGCCTTCAAACGCGGCATCAAGCAGCTGGAGGCCCTGGGCCACGAGGTGGAGGTCGATGCCGATGCGCTGGCCAGCAGCCAGCGCTTTGCGGGTGACGACGCCACCCGTCTGGCTGCTATCCACCGTGCAGCGGCCAGCGGAGCCGATGTGGCGCTGATTTCGCGCGGCGGCTACGGTCTCACGCGCATCCTGCCGGGCATCAAGTACAAGACCGTGGCGAAGGCGATTGCGGGCGGCACCAAGTTTGTCGGCCTCAGCGACTTCACGGCTTTTCAGCTGGCCATGCTGGCACAGACCGGTTCGGTCACCTGGGCGGGTCCCGCGCTCAACGCCGACTTCGGTGTGGACAGCAAAAAGACCGGCGAGCCCGTGGACGACATCATGCTGGACTGCTTCGAGGACCTGCTCAGTGGTCAGGGCGAGGGCGCGGGCTGGCAGATGCCCAGGATTGGCGAGCTGCCCAATGGCAAGCCGCAACTCAAGGACTTCTATGTTCCTGGCGGGGCCACCTTGTGGGGCGGCAACCTGGCGGTGCTGGTGTCCTTGCTGGGCACGCCTTACTTCCCGCAGGTCGACGGCGGCATTCTGTTCATCGAAGACGTGGGCGAGCACCCCTACAAGATCGAGCGCATGCTGACCCAGCTGCTGCTGGCGGGCGTGCTGCAAAAGCAAAAAGCCATCATCTTTGGCCAGTTCACCGATTTCAAGCTCACCACTCACGACAAGGGCTTCAAGCTGCAGACCGTTGTCGACTGGCTGCGCATGCAGCTCAAGCGCCCCGTGCTGCAAGGCTTGCCCTTCGGCCATGTGCCCACCAAGGTACTGCTGCCCGTGGGGGCGCAGGTATCGCTGTCTGTGGAAGGCCGGGATGCGCTGATCTACTGGGGGCATGTCTGACGACAGACTGCCGCTGAGGTTGAGCCGTCAGCATGGCCTGCGCCTCGTGTCTGTGCCTAAGGAGATTCAGTTTTAATAGCTGTTAACGTAGGCTGCATATGGGTTGAATGCCAATCTGGCTTGTATTTTTGAGATCTGGAAGGACGCACGCATGGGCAAGGCTGCACTGCCGTGGACTGAGGAAATGCTGGCCCTGCTGGGCCAGGAAAAAGACGCCGTGCTGGCCCAGCGCTGGGGCACATCGGCCAAGACGGTCAACCTCAAGCGCAATGCGCTGGGCATTCCCGCCTTCGGGCATTTCCAGTGGACACAGCCAGCGCTGGCTCTGCTGGGCCGGGAAGCGGACGCCGAGGTGGCGAAGCAGCTGGGCATCAGCAAGGCCAGTGTGGTGGCCAAGCGCACCGAGCTCGGTATTGACTCGGTGACAGGAGCTGCTGCCAGCAGCGCTTTCGACTGGAGCAACGAGGCCGTGGCTTTGCTCGGCACCGCATCCGACGCCAAGATTGCCGGGCAACTGGGCCTGAGCCGCCTCACGGTCTACAACGCGCGCATCGCCAGGGGGATTGCTGCTGCAGGCCGGGGGGCAGCGGGCAAGAGCCGCGAACCATGAACCGTGCTGGCGCGCCAGCGACCGAGCTTGGGCCGACCCGGCCGCGGACTCTGCTGCGCGCGGTACTGCTGGGCTGGCTGTGGCTGGCGGCCCTGGCCGGCTTTTCCCATCTGCTGACGCGCTTGCCGCCCTGGGGCTGGCTGTTCGCAGTCCTGTTGCTGGTGCTGTTGCCAGCCTGGGGGCATTGGCTGCTCCTGATGCTGCGCAAAAAGCTGCTGCGCTTGCAGTTCGCGCCGCAGGGGCATATCGGTCGCTGGCTTGGCGGCGGTTGGTGGCCGGCCTGCAAGGCATTGGCACTGGCCTTGCTGCTGTGCACCAGCTCACTCTGGCAGGCCTGGTTTCTGGCGCCCTGGGAATGGGCGCTGCTGGCGCTGGCACCCTTGCTTTATGTCTTGCTGGCCTGTGGCATGCAGGCGGGCCTGAAGCGAGAGTTTTCATCGCCGGCCTTTGCCTGGGCCTGGGCCCAGCGCGCTGCCACCTGGCTGCTGCTGGTGCTTTGGGGCGGCAGCTGGCTCTGTGCCATGGCCAGTCAGCAGGATCTGGGGCGGGGGCTGGCCCCAGGCATGGAGCCAGAGGCATTGAATCATGCGCTGGCCCAGATTCACGCAGCGCCCTCTGGGCTGGTGCGCTGGGGGCTGGATGCCCTGCTGGCCGTGCAGCTGGCGAGTGGCGCCATGGCCGACCTGCCCCAGTTGCCCGTGCTGCGCCTGTTGCTGCTGGCGCTGTTCGGCCCGGTAGGCGTGTTGCTGTGTCTGGGGCGTGCCATGCAGGGGGCATCGGCTTCCTCGGCGCTGCTGCTGCAGGCCAGGCCTTCGGGGGCAGTGCGCAATGCCGCGCCTTTGCTGACCCTGGTTGCCGTGCTGGTGCTGGGCATTCTGGTGCAGTCCACGGCCGCCCTTGACGGCCTGGCCCGTGCGCAGGAGAGTCCGCTGGCGCTCAAGCGTCTGCCCGAGTGCGAGCGCATCGGGCAGCAACTCTATCGCCTCGGCACGCTGGACGCCACACGCCAGCAGGCCCTGCAGCTGCTGGGGCGGGCCCAGGCCGGGCAGGCCCTGTGCCAGAGCATCCCGCAGATGAGCCGGCAGCTGGATGCCGCCGTCGAGCGCTATCTGGACTGGTATTTCAGTCTGGGGGCGGAGTGGGGTCGCATCCTCAGTCTGCTCACGGGCGATGTGAGTCAGTTTCTGCAGAACAAGCTGAGCGAAACCCTGGGAGCCACGCCAGGGCTGGAGGGCTGGGTGCAGACTCTGCAGAAGCAGGCACTGACCAGCGGCGCTGCTCTGGCCGAGGGCCAGCAGCGCATCGAGGAAACCCTGGCACGCCATCATCTGGCCCTGAGTCCCGAGCAATGTCTGGTGCGTGCCGAGGTTGCCAGCCTGCCTGCGCTGGAGCTGCTGGGCGATGCACGCCAGCGGTTGACGGCCAGTGCCCTGGTGGGCACTGGGGGCGGTGCTTTTGCCGCAGCCGTCGCGGGCAAAGCCATGGCCAAGACCTCGATGAAGGCCGCCAGCAAGGTGCTGGCCAAGGCCGCTGCCAAGCAGGGTCTGGGCAAGGCCGGGGCAGCGGTAGCCGGTGCGGCCGTGGGCTCTGTCGTTCCCGGTGTCGGCACGGCCGTGGGGGCGGTGGCGGGAGCGGTCGCTGGTGTGGTGCTGGGCGTGGGGATTGACTGGGCGGCACTTTATGCCGAAGAACTGTTGACACGCGATGCCATGCGCGCCGATCTGCGTGCCGCGCTGGGCGAGCAGATGCAGAGCCTGAGCCGGGCCATGGGCTGCCAGTAGGCGAATCAGTCGCGTTTCAGCAAGTCCGTACAGAGCGGCGGCAAGAGCCGAGGAAAACCTGTGCTGCGGGTGCTGTCTAGGGCTGCATTCCCGCGAGCGCAGGCGTACAGTGAGGTTTCGCTGCAGGAGTTGCATATGCTCAATTACTCCCTCATGAAACCCGAAGGCATCTTGCTGCTGGAGCCCCATGGGCCCCTGACCGAGCAGGATTTCGACGGCGTCAGCCAGGATGTGGACGAATTCCTGGCCGAGCATCCCAAACTGCATGGGGTGATGATTCAGTCCAAGGACTTTCCCGGCTGGGAAAACTGGGCCGGCTTCAGCGCCCATATGGGCTTTGTCAGAGACCATCGCCATCAGGTGGAGCAGATCGCTCTGGTGACCGACAGTCATCTGGCGGGCATGGCCGAGTTCGTCGGCAGGCATATCACGCATGCCGAGGTCAGGCATTTCCCGTTTACCGAAGATGCCATGGCCATGCAGTGGCTGCATGCGTCCTGAGTCGCCTGTCTGAAGCAGTCCGGCAACTCCGCCGCCTAGCCGCGGCAGAGTTGCCTGGATCCGCCTAGCCCTGTTTCCGGTGGCCGGTCGTCGCGGTCGCTGCGGCTGCTGCCTGCTGCGGGGCCTGTGCGTAGCGCTTGAACTCCATGGTGTAGGTGGCGCGACCCTGAGTCATGGAGCGCAGATGCGTGGCATAGCCGAACATTTCCGATAGCGGCACCTCGGCCCTGATGGTCTTGCCGTCGCCTGCGATATCGTCCATGCCCTGCACGGCGCCGCGGCGCGAGGACAGATTGCCCATCACGGCGCCTGCGTATTCCTCGGGCGTCTCCACCTCGACGGCCATGATGGGCTCCAGAATCACCGGGTCGGCTTTCTTGCAGGCTTCCTTGAAGCCCAGGATGGCGGCCATGCGGAAGGCCTGCTCCGAGGAGTCCACATCGTGGTAGGAGCCGAAGGTCAGCCGCACCCGCACATCGACCACGGGGTAGCCGGCCAGAACGCCCGAGTTCATGGCTTCACGCAGGCCTTTTTCCACGGCAGGGATGAATTCGCGCGGAATCACGCCGCCCTTGATTTCATCGACAAATTCAAAGCCCTTGCCCGATTCCAGCGGCTCCACGCTCAGCACCACATGGCCGTACTGGCCCTTGCCACCGGACTGGCGCACGAACTTGCCGTCCACATCGTTGACTGTTTTGCGAATGGTTTCGCGGTAGGCCACCTGGGGCTTGCCTACATTGGCGGCCACATTGAATTCCCGTTTCATGCGGTCGACGATGATTTCCAGGTGCAACTCGCCCATGCCGGCAATGATGGTCTGGCCCGATTCCTCGTCGGTGCTGACTCTGAAGGACGGGTCTTCGGCCGCGAGGCGCGCCAGTGCCAGGCCCATTTTTTCCTGGTCGGCCTTGCTCCTGGGCTCCACCGCCTGGGCGATCACGGGTTCGGGAAAGGAGATTTTTTCGAGCACGATGGGCGCTTGCGGATCGCACAGCGTCTCGCCCGTGCTCACGTCCTTGAGGCCCACGCAGGCCGCAATGTCGCCGGCGCGGATTTCGTCGATCTCCTGGCGTGCATTGGCATGCATCTGCACGATACGGCCTATGCGCTCCTTTTTACCGCGGGTCGGGTTGTAGACCAGATCGCCCTTGGTCAATACGCCCGAGTAAACGCGTACAAAGGTCAATTGGCCCACGAAGGGGTCGGTCATGAGCTTGAAGGCCAGGGCGGCGAATCTTTCGTCATCGCTGGCATGGCGTATCAGCGTGGTGCTGGCGCTGTCGTCCTCGCTATGCCCTTCGATGGCAGGAACATCGAGCGGTGAGGGCATGAGCTCGACAATCGCATCGAGCAGGCGCTGCACGCCCCGGTTCTTGAAGGCCGAGCCGCAGAGCATGGGCTGAATTTCGGTGGCGATGGTGCGCAGGCGCAGGCCGGTGATGATGTCCTCGGCATCGAGGTCGCCGCTGTCCAGGTACTTCTCGGTCAGGGCTTCATTGGCCTCGGCAGCGGCCTCCACCATTTTCTGGCGCCATTCCTGTGCGCTGGCCAGAAGCGCAGCGGGGATCTCCTGGTACTCGAACTTCACCCCCTGCGACTCGTCGTCCCAGAAGATGGCTTTCATCTTGATGAGGTCGACCAGACCATGAAAATCGGCTTCGGCTCCGATGGGGATGACGATGGGAACCGGGTGGGCCTTGAGGCGGTCCACCATCATCTGGCGCACACGAAAGAAATCGGCGCCCACGCGGTCCATCTTGTTGACGAAGGCCAGGCGCGGCACCTTGTACTTGTTGGCCTGGCGCCAGACGGTCTCCGACTGTGGTTGCACGCCGCCCACGGAGTCGTAGACCATGACTGCGCCGTCGAGAACGCGCATGGAACGCTCGACCTCGATGGTGAAGTCCACGTGGCCAGGGGTGTCGATGATGTTGATGCGATGGGCCGGGAAATTGTGTTCCATGCCCGACCAGAAGGCTGTGGTGGCTGCCGAGGTGATGGTGATGCCGCGTTCCTGCTCCTGCTCCATCCAGTCCATGGTGGCAGCGCCGTCATGGACTTCGCCCAGCTTGTGGTTGACCCCGGTATAGAACAGTATGCGCTCGGTGGTGGTGGTCTTGCCGGCATCGATATGCGCGGAGATGCCGATATTGCGATAGCGTTCTATGGGCGTGTGGCGAGCCATGATGACCTCCCTGAAACACAGTTCTGAAACTGAAGTGCCGGCGCCATGGTTGCGGAGCCGGCAAGCAGAGGAAACGCATCGGAAATACTAGAGAGATGGCTACAAACTCACTGCCAGAGTGGGTATGGCCCGCGGCATAAAACACAAGCCGCAGGCCAGGGCGCAAGGCCTGGAGCCTGGCGGGCACCCGGCTTTCCCTTCATTCAAGAACAAGGACTTGTGAACATGACAGAGCAGAGCATTCAGATCGCAGCCCACAAGATGGTCTACATCCTGGTGGTGGAGCAAAGCTTGCGTGCCGGCGAAGGAATGAGCGAGAAAGCGCTTGCTGCCGACCTGCAAAAGCATGGCATCTTCGACGGCGAGCGTCAGTCTGCGCTGGACTGGGCCGTCGCCAGGGGCTGGCTGCAAAAGGCAGGCGGCGAGGTGCGTCTGACCGAAGCCGGCTTTGACATGAACTTCACACAGTAGCGGCAGGGCTGCGGCAACCGCCCGCGCGCCTATTCCAGATAAACGCCTTTTTCCTTTTTGCGTGCCCGCATGCCGGTGCGCAGGAACAGCTCGCTGCCGCCCTGCACGGCCAGGGGCTGGCCGGGCTTGCCGCCGTCCTGGGCCAGGTGGGCATCGGCGCGCGTATTCCAGTGCTCCAGCAGATCCTGCAGGGCAAGGCGCTCCGCTTCGTTCAGCTGCGGATGCTGCTCCAGGAACTCCTGCAGATACTGGCGCGCATCCAGCTCAAGCTGCTCGCGCGTGGTGGCCAGCGAGATATAGCTGATGTCATCGTCGCGCCCGCTGGTATGCGTGCCCAGCAGATAGCAGCTGATATAGTCGCCCCGGGTCTGACCCACGGCGGGGTCCTGGCTGAGTTTCTTGAACAGACTGAAGGGCCACATGCGTTGAATTCCTTGGGACTGACGCAAACAGGGAAGCACGACAGTCATGGAGCGCCATGCCTGATCCGAATCTGCGTAAGTCGTTTTACTAAGAACGTGTTTACGATCTCTACGCAGCCGCGTTGGAGCGCAATCGGGATGAGTTCGAAGCGATGGCTCGCCGCTTGCACCGGGGTGCAAGCAAGAGACAGCGCGCAGTAAATCGCCCGATTTCGCTCCAACCCTTCGGGACAGTGTCTTTGCGGACGCCCGGTCAGGGGCGGTCTGCGTTGTTGCGAATCCTCGCAATAGCAGAGCTATTGCTGCGGTATCGCGCCTAGCATTCCATCCCGCAAAGCCACTGTCGCGGCGCGAGGAGATCGTAAACACGTTCTACGGGCCGTGGCCCAAACAGGTATTGTCGCCCATGGCTGGACGCGATCAGCATGTGGATGTTGCGCACCGGACGCATGACAAGAGGCGATATGGGAGACATCACTTTGGCGGCAGGACCTTCCGCCCACCCTTGGCTCAGGCGCACATGGCATCTGGCGGCTGCGGCCACCGGGCTGGTTTTGCTGGCCGGGGCCGCGTTGGCGGTCTATGGCGTGCGGGCCCAGCCGCGCATGGATGGCAAGCTGGTCCTCGCCGGGCTTGAGCGCAGCGTGTGGGTCAGGCGCGACGAGTCCGATGTCACGCATATCAGCGCCCAGTCGCCGCAGGATGTCTGGCGGGCCCTGGGCTTTGTCCATGCGCAGGAGCGCGGCTGGCAGCTGGAGTTCAACCGCCGCCTTATGCAGGGGCGGTTGTCGGAGATCCTGGGGCCGGCCACGCTGGAGCTGGACAAGCTGATGCGTGCTCTCGATATCCATGGTGCGGCGCGTCGCCAGTACGCGGCGCTGCCGCCCTCGGTGCAGGAGGCCTTGCAGGCCTATAGCCAGGGTATAGCCGCCTTTTACGCCAGGCCTTCGCAGGCTGCAGCGCCGGAGTTCCTGCTGCTGGGCACCAGGGCCGGAGCAGGAGGGCCATCGACCTGGGAGCCTGAAGACTCTGTGGGCTGGGCGCTGATGATGGCGCTGGATCTGGGCGGCAACTGGGGCAACGAGTTCGCGCGGCTGAATCTGCTGCAGGTCCTGAGCACCGAGCAACTGTGGCAGCTGATGCCGGCCTATCCGGGCGAGCAGCCCGCGACGGCGGTTGATCTAGCCCAGCTTTACCGCCAGTTGGGCGTGTACCGCGAGGCCGATGCGTCGCAGAAGCTCTCTGTCCCGGTGCAGCAGATTGAATCTGCCCTACAGCAATGGGCGGCCTCCATGGCGAGGGATATGGGCACGAATGACGGACTGGGCAGCAATAACTGGGTGGTGGCCGGCAGCAAGACCCGAAGCGGCAAGCCCTTGCTGGCCAACGATCCGCATCTGGGGCTGAGCGCTCCGGCCATCTGGTACTTCGCGCGTCTTCAGTCGCCAGAGGGCCGGGCCAGCGATGGCAGCGCCCTGAGCGCGCTGGATGTGACAGGGGCCACCTTGCCCGGCATGCCTTTCGTGGTGCTGGGCCGTACGGCGCAGGTGGCCTGGGGCTTTACCAACACCAACCCCGATGTGCAGGATCTGTATCTGGAACAGATCAACCCGGCCGATGCCAGCCAGTACCGCACGCCCACGGGCTGGGAAAAGTTTGTCGTGCGCGAGGAAGTCTTCAAGGTCAAGGGCCAGAGCGATGTCAGGGTGACGCTGCGCAGCACGCGCCACGGCCCGGTGATCAGCGACGCGCAGCAGCAATACGGCAAGGTCATCAATACCGATCGCTATGCGCTGGCCCTGCGCTGGGCGGCGCTGGACACGGACAACCGCACGGTGGAGGCCGGTATCAGGGCCAACGGGGCGCAGACCGTGTCCGAATTGTTCGAGGCATTCTCCATCTACCACTCGCCCATGCAAAGCATTGTGGCGGCCGATGTGCAGGGACATATCGGCTTCAAGGCCGCGGGCAGGGTGCCGGTGCGTGCGCCCGGCAATGACTTGCGCGGCGTGGCGCCGGCGCCCGGCTGGGATGCGCGCTATGACTGGCAGGGCTGGCTGAGCTACGAGCAGACGCCGCAGGACGATGGCGGAACGCGTGGCTTTGTGGCCACGGCCAACCAGCGCGTGACGGAAGCCGGCTATGCGCATTTTCTGACCCAGGACTGGAGCCTGCCCTACCGCCACCAGCGCATAGAGCAGTTGCTGGCGGCAGGCAGCGAGCATGACGTGGCCAGCATGGCGGCGATTCAGAACGATGTGCAGTCCCTGGCCACCCGGGCCTTGCTGCCCGTGCTGCGCAAGGCTCAATCGAGCCACGCCCAGGCAGCGCAGGCGCAGCAACTGCTGGCGGGCTTTGATGGGCTGATGGAGCGGGACAGGCCCGAGCCGCTGATCTTCTCGGTCTGGGTCGACGAGCTGACGCGCGGCCTGGTGATTCCGCGTATTGGCGAGCAGCGCTTTGTCATGAGCTACGGCAAGCGGGACTTCCGTGCCGGGCTGGAGGGAATGCTGGCGCGCAATGACGCCTGGTGGTGCGCGCCGCTGAGCTGCGAGCAACAGGCCGGACAGGCGCTGACCCGCACGCTGGACAAGCTGCAGTCGGCTTACGGCAATGATCCGCGCCAATGGCGCTGGGGCGCGGCGCATCCGGCGCTCAGCGCGCACAAGCCTCTGGGCGCGGTGGCGGCACTGGCGGGGGTCTTCAATGTGAGCGTGGCCTCGGGCGGCGATGCCTATAGCGTCAATGTCGGGCAGTACAACGCCAACCCGCCGCCCTCCGATGCCAAAGGACCGCTGGCCGGACGTTTTGTCAGCCGCCACGCGCCCTCGCTGCGCGCCATCTACGACCTCGGCGATCCGGAGTCCTCGCAGTTCATCTACCAGACCGGGCAGAGCGGGCTGGCGCTGTCGGCCCGCTATGCGGACATGAGTACGGAGTGGGCCGATGGCCGCTACCGAAAGCTGCAAATGCAGCCGAGGCGCTGGCGCCATGTGCTGGAACTGCAGACTGGACAGGGCGTGAATAGCTATAAATAAGTGAGCTTGTAGCGCATGTGTAATATTGATTTCATATTTAAATAATATTGAAAATCAATGAATGTATGCGCTACAAGCTCCTGTATAGATAGCAAGCGGTAGTCGTAGTCTCAGTAGTAGCAGTCTTTCAGCGCAGAAAGTCCTCGATCAGCCTGGCCACGGCCTCGGGCTGGTCGTGGTGCAGCATATGGCCGGCGTCCTGCACGCGGGCGATATCGCATTGCGGGATGTGGCGAATGCGTTCGTGGTATTGCTCCAGCGTGTAACGGCCCTGGTGCCAATGGCCCAGGCTGTCGTCCGAAGCTTCGACCGACAAGGTAGGTGCGCTGATGGCGGCCAGGCAGGCAAGTGCTTCATCCACGCGATACAGATAGGGGTTGGAGAGCTTGTGTGCGGCGTCGCCCAGAATATGCCAGCGGCCCTGGACATCCGGGGCCGACCAGTGATGAGCCAGCCATAGGGCCTTGTCGCGGGGCAGGCGGCGATTGGTTTTCTGCAGGCGATTGGCCACGGCCTCCACGCTGTCGTAGGGGGCGAGACCCATGCCGCCCGCCCGCTGCTCGCGCAGCTGATCCATCCATTGGGCCAGACGTCCGGGGGCCTGGTCGGGCCTGGTGGGCGCCATGCCGAAGCCTTCGAGATTGACAAAGCGGCGTATGCGCTCGGGCCGCGCGCCCGCATACATGCAGGAGATATTGCCGCCCATGCTGTGGCCGACCAGGTCGATGGGCCGATCGGGCGAAATCTGCTCCAGCAGCATGTCCAGGTCGGCCAGGTAGTCGGTGAAGTAGTAGCTGTCGCAGGGCTCGGCGCTGCGGCTCAGGCCGAAGCCGCGCCAGTCGTGAGCAAGGATACGGCGGCCCTGCACAAAGGCGTCGCTGAAGGCGTCGACCACAAACTGGTAGGAGGCGGCCACATCCATCCAGCCATGGGCCAGCACCAGCACGGGCAACTCGGGATCGATTCCCGAAATTGGCTCGGGCTCCCAACTGCGCTGGTGGTAGTGCATATTGCGCACGGGCAGCATCTGTGAGCGCCACTGGCGGCGCGGCTGATAGGGCGGGATATCGGTGAGCTGGCCGGTCAGCGTGGGGTTGTGCGTTGTCATATTGTCTCCGTTGTTTTGATTATTGCTGCGCTTGCAGCATGGCCCGTCGTGCACGGGACAGCTGTGTCAGCAAAAACAAGGAGTCTGCCCTGATCTTGTACTGTCAGGCTCTAAACTTGGAAGCATGACTTCTGCTGCATCCACTTCCCGTCTTTCCATGAATCCCGTCGCTCTGGGGCAGAGCGATCTGCGCGTCAGCCCCATCTGTCTGGGCACCATGACGTTTGGCGAGCAGGTCGACGAAGCCGAAGCCTGGCGCATCATGGACCGCGCCGTGGAACGCGGTGTGGATTTTTTCGATACGGCCGAAATGTATGCCGTGCCGGCCCGTGAGGCCACCTGTGGCGCGACGGAGTCCATCATCGGCCGCTGGCTCAAGGCCCGCCCCGGCATGCGCGAGCGGATCACGCTGGCCAGCAAGGTGGCCGGCCCCTCGCGCGGCATGCCCTGGATCCGCGAAGGCTCGGGCCTGTCGGCGGATGACATTATTCGTTCCTGCGACGCCAGCCTTGAGCGCCTGCAGACCGAGGTGATCGACCTCTACCAGATCCACTGGCCCGAGCGTCATGTACCAGCCTTCGGCACCATGTATTACGACCCGCAGAAGGAAAGCTCGCTCACGCCCATCCACGAGCAGCTGCAGGCGCTGGCCGGTCTGGTCAGGCAGGGCAAGATCCGCCATATCGGTCTGTCGAATGAGACGCCTTATGGCGTGCACGAGTTCGTGCGCCTGGCAGAGCAGCATGGACTGCCGCGTGTGGCTGCGATCCAGAACCCTTACTGCCTGATCAACCGCAGCTATGAGAACGGGCTGGACGAAAGCTGTCACCGTCTCGAGGTGTCGCTGCTGGCCTATTCGCCGCTGGCTTTCGGCCTGCTGACGGGCAAGTTCGATCAGTTTGCACCGACCGAGGCCGGTGCCCCCAAGGAGGCACGCATTGCCAGGTATGAATCCGTGCAGAAACAGCGCTGGGGTCGCCCCGATGCGCTGGCCGCAGCGCGCCGCTACAACGCGCTGGCGCGCGAGCACGGCCTCACTCCCACGCAGCTGGCATTGGCCTTCTGCTACACCAAGTGGCAGGTGGCCAGCACCATCATCGGTGTGACTTCGGTAGCCCAGCTCGACGAGGATCTCGATGCCTGGGGAACCAAGCTGTCTGCCGAGCTGCTGGCCGAGATCGACCGCATCCGCTGGGAGATGCGCGATCCCGCTGTCTGATCGCTTTATTGAGGGAGAATGGCGGATGGCCCATATCGGGCATGCGCCACTAGCTATCAAAATTGAATCATGGCAAAAAAAGACAAAAACGCCCATGTGAGCGAGACTCCAGCCACGCAGATGCTCAGGGCCCACAAGGTGGAGTTCACCGAGCACCCCTATGACTATGTGGAGCATGGAGGCACTGAAGAGTCAGCGCGCCAGCTGGGGCTGGACGAGCACGCAGTGGTCAAGACCCTGGTGATGCAGGATCAGGATGCCAAGCCGCTGATCGTGCTCATGCATGGCGATTGCAAGGTATCGACCAAGAACCTGGCGCGCCAGATCGGGGCCAAGAGCGTGGAGCCTTGCAAACCCGACGTGGCCAACCGCCACAGCGGCTATCTGGTGGGCGGCACCTCACCCTTCGGCACCAGGCGCGAGATGCCGGTCTATATCGAGGAAACCATACTCGCGCTGCCACGCATTGCCATCAACGGCGGGCGGCGCGGCTATCTGGTGCAACTGGCGCCTGAGGTTTGTACCCGTCTGCTCGATGCCCGGCCGGTGCACTGCGCGCTGGCAGAATAGGGGGCTAGCCAGCCGGGGCAGACGCCGGCTGGCAAAAAACGCAAACAACAAGGACTTACGCCAACCAGGATGTACAACGGGCATGACGGTCTACAAACCGCCCTGCCTGATCCGGGTTGCGCAAGTCGTGACAACAATCGGTGCCGTCGACCTTGGTTGGCGAGCCTAAGGGCCAGTCTCTGGCCGAGGAATTCCTTTGAACGCCCTCTATCCCGTTATCGCCGTCATCGCGGCCTATCTGATTGGTTCGCTGTCCTTTGCCGTCATCGTCAGCCGCGTCATGGGCCTGAACGACCCGCGCACCTATGGCAGCGGCAACCCCGGGGCCACCAATGTGCTGCGCTCGGGCAGCAAGGCGGCAGCGGCTGTCACGCTGCTGCTGGATGCGCTCAAGGGCCTGGTGCCCGTGGTGCTGGTCAAAGCCTTCGGCGCGCAGTTCGGGCTGGGCGACAGCACGGTCGCGCTGGTCGGCCTGGCTGCTTTCCTGGGCCATCTGTACCCGGTGTTCTTTGGCTTCAAGGGGGGCAAGGGTGTGGCCACGGCGCTGGGCGTGCTGCTGGGCATCAGCGGCTGGCTGGGTCTGGCGACGGCGCTGACCTGGGTCATAGTGGCCGTGTTCTTCCGCTATTCCTCCCTGGCCGCGCTGGTGGCATCGGTGTTCGCGCCCGTGTATTACGTGCTGTGCAGCGGCATTGTCTGGGATGCGGAAACGCCCATCACTGCCGCGATTGTCGTGATGGCGATCCTGCTGGTCTGGCGTCATCGCGAAAACATTCAGCGCCTGATCGCCGGCAAGGAATCCAGGCTGGGACAGAAAAAGACCGATGGCTCCAAGCCTGCAGAGGGCGCTGCCCGCAAGAGCGGTAAGAGCAAGCATCGCTAGGGCGCGGCTGCTGCATTTCTCCGAGGCCGCCTTCAGGCCTTTTCCATTCAAGCGCAAGAAGCTCCTGATTAAATAGCAAAAAATATGGCTTCCAGCCCATCGCAGCGCGATTACAGCGCTCCCTGTCCTGGTTGTGGCGCGCCGGTCCACTTCGCCAGTGCGCAATCGAGTTTTGCCGTCTGCGAGTTTTGCCGCAGCACCGTGTTGCGCGATGGCGAGACGCTCAAGCGCATTGGCTCCATGGCCGAGGTGTTCGAGGACTACAGCCCGCTGCAGCTGGGCGCCTCGGGCATGGTCAAGCGCAACGGCAAGCCCGAGCCCTTCACCATCGTGGGCCGCGCGCAGTACAAAAGCGCGGCCGGCAACTGGTCGGAGTGGGTGGCTGCGCTCAGCAACGGCGAGCTGGCCTGGCTGAGCGAGGACAACGGCAGCTTTGTCTTTGCCGTGAACTGGCAGCCGCTGGGCTGGAACGTGAAAGAGTTCCAGCAGCGCGAATGGCGCATGGGCCGCGAGCTCAAGGCAGGCACGGAATCCTTTACCGTCACCAGCATTCAGGATGCGCAACTGATGGCGGCTCAGGGCGAGCTGCCCCAGTTGCCCCAGCTCGGCAAGAGCTTCAAGCTGGTGGAGCTGCGCAGCGACAAGAACCAGATTCTCTCCATCGACTTCAGCGACAAGACACCGGCCTTCAGTCTGGGGGCAGCCGTGGCGCTGGAGGCTTTGCAGATGCAGGGCCTGCGCAGCAGCGCCCAGCAGAAAGCCCAGGGGCGCCACTTCAACTGTCCCAAGTGCGGTGCCGTGGTGCCCGTGCGCTTCGACACCACCAAGGCCCTGAGCTGCCCCAGCTGCGGAAGCCTGATCGACATGTCCAAGGGAATGGGGGCGGAGCTGAGCTATGCCGAGCAGCGCAGAAAGGTCAAGCCTCTGATCCCGCTGGGCAGCGAAGGCACGCTCGACGGCCTGAAATGGCAGGTCGTGGGTTTTCAGAGGCGCAGCGGGCGTGGTCTGGGCGAAGATGAGGACGACAGCTTCACCTGGGACGAGTACCTGCTCTACAACAAGAAGGCGGGCTTTTCGTTCATCGTCGATTCGGAAGACGGCTGGAGCACGGCCCGCGTCATCACGGGTGCTCCCAAGCTCAGCAAGAACGGCGCCACTGCGACCTATCTGCAGCGCAAATACCAGCGCGACTACGCCTACCTGGCGGAGACGGAATATGCAGAGGGCGAGTTCTACTGGCCCGTCTTCAAGGGCGCCAAGTCCAGCAATGTGGACTTTGCCAATGGCGGCAAGCAGTCCACGCTGGCGCTGGAGACCGCCAATCAGGAAACGACCTGGACCCATGGCCAGCGCGTTTCGGCTGAGACGGTGGCCAAGGCGTTCGGCACGGCCAAGCTCAAGGATCGCTCCCAGGTCAGTCCTCTGTCGGGCAGCGGCTTCAGCTGGGGCACGATTCTGTTCTGGTTGTTCCTGCTGCTGTTCATCCTGCCGTTCCTGCGTGCCTGCATGTCCAGTCCCAACTGCGACCCGCGCACAGATCCCAACTGCACGTACAGCCGCTCCAGCAGCGGTTCCTACGGTGGTTACACCTCCGGTGGCAGCCATAAATAAGCGTCGCTGCTCTCACAGGCAGGCCCCCTATCTCATTACAGGAGAGACATCATGAATTTCGACTGGTTCAGCGCCCAGAACTTCTTTGGCTCCATCATCTACGCCCTGGTGGGCGTGGTGGTGTTCTGGCTGTGCTTCATCATCATCGACAAGATCACGCCCGTGGACATGTGGGCCGAGATCGTGGAGAAGCACAACAAGGCACTGGCCATGGTGGTGGCGGCCATGTGCCTGGGGATCAGCATCATCGTCGCTGCGGCGATTCACTAAACACCCCCTGAGGCGCCCGCGCCTTCCCCCTCTCTCGCTACGCGGGAGGGGGACGACTGCATCGCTGCGCGGCGGCGCTTGCTGGCAGTCCCTCGTTTGCAGCGCGCCGGGTCTGAGCTTCAGAGTCCAATGGGAAGTGCTGATTCCTGAGGAGTGCAGGCCGATGGTGTGCTGAACTAGATAGAAAGTACCTTTGATGACTTCGATGGTGGCCGAGCAGGACAGCGCTGGCCTGGGGCCTAGGCCCATTGATGTGGCGCTGCTGGCCAGCGTCTTCGTGATTGCGGCCTGCGGCCTGCTCTACGAGTTGGCGGCAGGTGCGCTGGCATCCTATCTGCTCGGTGATTCGGTGCTGCAGTTCTCCACCATCATCGGCACCTATCTGTTTGCCATGGGCATAGGCTCGTGGCTGTCGCGCTATTTCGAAGACCAACTGCCCGCGCATTTTCTGCGTGTGGAGCTGATGGTGGCACTGGTCGGCGGTGCCTTGCCGGCCGTGCTGTTTCTGGCCAATGCCTATGCGCCGGGCGCGTTCCGCTTTCTGCTCTACGGCATGGTGATGGTGGTGGGCACGCTGGTGGGGCTGGAGATTCCGCTTGTCATGCGCATTCTCAAGCGCAATGCATCGCTCAAGGATCTGGTCTCCAAGGTGCTGACCTTCGACTATCTGGGGGCCTTGGCCGTGTCGCTGGCGTTTCCCATCGTGCTGGTGCCCAAGCTGGGCCTGGTGCGCACAGGTCTGCTGTTCGGCTTCATGAACGCGGCCATTGCCGTGTGGGCCCTGGTGCTGTTCAAGCATGAGCTGCGCAATCTGCGTGCCCATGCCTGGGCCTGTGCGCTGGTGCTGCTGGCCCTGGGCGGCGGCATCGCGGGCGCGGATCAGCTGACCCGGCTGGCCGACGACCATTTCTACCAGGACCGCATCGTGCTGAGCAGCAGCTCGCCCTACCAGCGCATCGTGGTGACACAGGGACGCCAGGGCGCGCGGCTGTACCTGAACGGCAATCTGCAGTTTGCCCAGAGCGACGAGTACCGCTATCACGAAGCGCTGGTCCACCCTGCCATGGCCGCACATGGTGCACCGAGGAAGGTGGCGGTGCTGGGCGGCGGCGACGGCATGGCCGTGCGCGAGGTGCTCAAGTACCCCGGCGTGGAGTCCGTGGTGCTGGTGGAGCTGGACCCGGCCATGACCGGCCTGTTCAAGAGCAACGCCATGATGACGGCGCTCAATGGCAATGCACTCAACGATGCCCGCGTGAGCATCGTCAACACCGACGCCTTTCACTGGTTGCAGGAGACTGCGGACACCTTCGATGTGATCGTGGTGGACTTTCCCGATCCCACGAATTTCGCCATAGGCAAGCTGTTCACCAATAGTTTTTATTCGCTGCTGGACAAGCGTCTGGCGGCCAGCGGCTATGCCGTGATTCAGACCACCTCGCCGCTGATTGCGCGCCAGAGCTTTTGGACCGTGGTGCAGACCGTGGAGTCCGTGGGTCTCAGGGCACGGCCCTATCACGTGCATGTGCCCAGTTTTGGCGAATGGGGTTTTGTGCTGGCCAGCCACCGTCCCTGGCGCGAGCCCGAGGCTTTGCCCGCCGGCATGCGTTTTCTGACTCTGCCCACGCTGCGCCTGATGTTTGACTTCCCTCTCGATATGGCGCGCGTGCCGACCGAGGTGAATCGCCTCTCGAATCAGGTGCTGGTCAACACCTATGAGCGCGAGTGGGGCAAGGTGGAGCATTGATGCGGGCCGATCTGAAGCGGCGCGACTGGCTCGGGCTGGCGGCCGCCAGCGCTTTGGGCGCAGCGGGCCTGGCCGGCTGCAAGCAGCCAGCGCCCAGACTGGAGGACTTGCCTGGCGGCTTCAGCGGCGTGGCGCTGGAGCGTGGTCATGGCCTGCGCCCTTTCTGGCAGCGCCTGGCACAGGGGCTGGAGCTGCCTGCACCTGCGGTGGTACACCAGGCGCCGGTAGTGATTGCGGGCGGGGGCATGGCCGGGCTGGCGGCGGCACGCGCGCTTGAACTGGCTGGCGTGCAGGGCGCAGCCTTGCTCGATACCCAGGCCGTCATGGGAGGCAACAGCCAGGGCGGGCAAGTCAAGGGCATTGCCTGCCCCCTGGGTGCCCACTATCTGCCCGTTCCCGGCGACGATGCCCATGAGGTGCAGGACTGGCTGGAGGAGCTGGGCGTGCGCCAGCGCTTCGCTGGCCGCTGGCGCTATGACGAGCGCTATCTCTGCCATAGCCCTCAGGAGCGCCTGTACTGGCAGGGTGGCTGGCATGAGGGACTGCTGCCCGTGCAGGGCGTGAGCCAGCGCACGCTGGAGCAATATGCGCTGTTTGAAAAGCAGGTCGAGGCAGCGGCTCAGGCAGCGGCCTTTGCCATGCCTTCCATCCGTGTCTGGCAGCGCGAAGCGGGTTTGCCTGCCTCTCATGCGGTGCTCGATGCACAGCGTTTCGACCAATGGCTGGCGGTGCAGGGCCTCGATGACGAGCGTCTGCTCTGGTATCTGGACTACAGCTGCCGCGATGATTTCGGTGCCGGTCTGAGCCGCGTCTCGGCCTGGGCGGGGATTCATTATTTCGCCAGCCGCCATGGTTTCCACGCGCCGCGCCTGCAGTCCGAGCATGAGAGCGAAGCGGATGGCGAGCAGGTGCTGACCTGGCCCCAGGGCAATGGCTGGCTGGCGCAGCAACTGGCGGCGGGACTGAAAGCCACGCAACTGCAGACCGATTGCAGCGTGCTTGCCGTCACCGAGGACGCGGGCGGTGTGCAGATCGAGGTTTATCACCATGGCCGCCAGCAGCATGAACGCTGGCTGGCGCGCCATTGCGTGATGGCGCTGCCCAGCTTTGTTGCTGCAAGAGTGCTGCGCAATGCGCCCGATTTTCTGCGTGCCGTGGCGGCTCGCCTGGACTGGGCTCCCTGGCTGGTGGCGAACATCCATATCGACCGACCGCTGGCCGACTACCCCGGCGCCGAGCCCGCCTGGGACAATGTGCTGTACCGCGATGGCAATGCGGGCGGGCTGGGCTATGTGGATGCGGGCAATCAGCGACTGGACCGCATCCGCAGCCAGCCTACGGTGCTGAGCTACTACCAGGCGCTGGGCGACTGGGCCGATGGGCGCAGGCAATTGATGCAGCAGCCGTTTGCCTTCTGGCGCGAGCGCATCGTGAACACGCTGAGCGAGCCGCACCCAGACCTGCTGCAGCAAGCCACACGCATGGAAATCACCCGCTATGGCCATGCCATGGCGATTCCGCGTCCTGGCGATCAGCAGATATTGAGCGAAATAGCCGTCAAGTTCAGTGCCAGCAAGCGCAATCTGCTATTGAATGGGGAGCGAGTGCAGGGCCTGCCCACGCCTGCGACGGCGCGGCTGAGCTTTGCGCATTCGGACTGGGCCGGCTATTCGGTGCTGGAAGAGGCGTTCACGCGTGGCCACCATGCCGGCCTGATTGCTGCACAAGGCGTTTAGAAGGGGTCAGCGTCTGCTGCCCGGCAGCTTGACCATGCGGTACAGCTCGGCGTTGCCGCGTGCACTGTGAATGCCCAGCTGTGCCATGGAGCGCAGGTCCAGATCCAGCGTCAGCGAGGAACGCGCCAGCGCGGAGGTGATGGCCGGCCTGCGCCCCTCCAGATGCCAGATGGGCGGGTACATGCTGTGGCCGTCACGGTCGATCACGCTGGCAATTTCGGGTTCTTCCAGACTTTTTCCGCGGCGCAGCACCACGGCCACTTCGCCATTGTCCAGCTGCACGTAGGTGCCGGGCGGGTACAGGCCCACGACATCGATCAAGGCCTGCTTGACCTCATCGGCGTATTGGCCGCCCTGCTGCAGCACTTGCAGAGACTCGGTGGCCGAGCGGCCGCTACGGGTCTTGCGCGGGCTGATCAGGGCAGCATAACGGTCTACCGTGCCCAGAATGCGTACCAGACGCTCCAGCGGCTGCAACTGTGCCAGCGGCGCGGGCTGCAGCACCACATGGTGGTATTGCACGCTGTCCAGCCAAAGTCGGTCACGCACCATGAGCCGCTCCAGCATCAGCCGGCCCTCTGTGGGGTGCTGCTTGACGGCTTCGGCCTGCTGGCTGCTCAGCGGTGTACGCTGCTCGGCCAGTTGGTTCTGCAGCACGGTCATGCCGATGTTCATGGTCAGAGCGGCCTGGATCAGCGTGTCGCGCTCGGATTGAGGCAGGTCAAGCTCCTTGGCAAGGATATGGCACAGGCCCGCGCAGACCACGGCGTGAGACGGGCTATAGCCCACGGTTGTCGAGCTGGCTCGCTGAAACATCAGATACAACGCGGCATCGCTGTCCTGCGTGATGAGGTCTTGCAGCCATAGATCAAGCTGGTGCAGCTTGATGGCAAAGCCGGGGATGCGCAGCGGCTCGGTCAGCAAAACCGCGAGTGCGGCCTCCAGATCCGACCATAGGCCCAGCAGGTCTTCATAGGGGTCGTCGTAGCGTGCGTGCATGGGCGAGAGGCGGGTTCAGTTCTTTTCCAGAACCATCTCATTGCCCTTGCGGGTCATCTGAAACCGGGTCAGCAGACTGTTGCCCAGCAGCACATAGGGCATGGACTGGGGGGCAACGACGGCCTCTATGCCGTAGACCTCCATCTCGCCCAGTTTGACGCTGTCGAGCTTGATGCGCCAGCCCTGGGCAGTGCCGTTGGCCGTGCGCATCAGGACGGGGGCACCCTGCTCGTAGGGCAGGCCCATGCGATCGGCATCGGCGCGGCCTATGGCAATGGTGCTGGCGCCGGTGTCCACCATGTACTGCATGGTTTTTCCATTGATATAGCCGCGATCCACAAAATGGCCGCGCGAGTCGGCGATCAGGACCAGCCGGCCCGAGCGCGCAGCGCCGCCAATGCCGCCCCGGCTGCCCACGCTGACCGGAGCTGCTCCCAGGTGCACGGTCTGGCGCTGGCCCTTGATATCCACCACGGCGGAGTCGCCGCTGATCTGCAGCAGGCGCACCTCCTTGTGGCTTTCGTTGACGGCCAGCGCCTTGGGGGCACTGCCATCAATGACCAGCAAGGCCTTGCTGCCCAGCACGCCGGTCAGGGCTACGGACTGTCCAAAGGCACTGCTGGAGGCCACAGCGACTGAAAGCATGAGCCCCATGCGACGCAGGCGAGAGGCGCGGGGCAAGGAGCTGGGCTGGCCGCGTCGCCCTGTGGCAACGGCCTCACTCCCCTCCCGCAAGGCGAGGGAAGGGAAAGCAGCGGAGCTGCGCAGGGGGGGCTTCATTCAATCGCGGAAGTTGTTGAACGACAGAGGGTGGTCGGCCAGATCCTTGCGGATCAATGCCATGGCCGCCTGCAGATCGTCACGCTTGGCTCCGGTGATGCGGACCTTCTCTTCCTGAATGGCCGCCTGCACCTTGAGCTTGCTTTCCTTCATCAGCTTCTGGATCTTCTTGGCCAGCTCGGACTCGATGCCGTTCTTGACCTTGATGAGCTGCTTGACCTTGTCGCCGCCAATCTTCTGTGCCTTCTGGATGTCCAGGAAGCGCACATCGACATTGCGCTTGGTCAGCTTGTTGCGCAGCAGGTCCTCGACTTGCTGCAGCTGGAACTCGGCATCGCCGTAAATGGTGATTTCCTTGTCCTTGAGTTCGACGGCGGCCGATGTGCCCTTGAAGTCGAAACGGGTGCCAATTTCCTTGGTGGCGTTGTCAACGGCGTTCTTCACTTCGACGAAATCGGCTTCGCAAACAGTGTCAAAAGAAGGCATGTGTAATTCCTATCAGTATCAGAGCGGTAAACAGCCACAGTGCGCCGGGCCGTGATGTGCGGCTTGCCAGCAGCAGAGCAGGCGCAGTGCGACAATTGGATGGATGTTAGTCGAGAAAAATGTTCCCCTGCAGCATTGCAACACCTTTGGCATTGCCGCGCGCGCCGAAACGCTGGTGCGCATTCGTAGCCAGGACGATATCCGTCAGTTTCTCGCCGACCCGCTATGGGGGCGGCAGCCTGTGTTCGTCCTTGGCGGTGGCAGCAATGTGGTGCTGACGGGCGACGTGGCCCCCGTGGTGCTCAAGATGGAAATCATGGGCATGCGGCTGCTGCGCGAAACCGACAAGCACTGGATTGTCGAGATCGGGGCGGGCGAGCGCTGGCATGACATGGTGGCATGGACGCTGGCCCAGGGCTATACAGGCCTTGAAAACATGGCCCTGATTCCAGGCACGGTAGGCGCGGCCCCGGTGCAGAACATCGGCGCTTACGGGATGGAGCTGCAGGATCGCTTCGACTCCCTGGACGCGATCGATCTGGTCACCGGCGAGCAGTTCAGCCTCAATGCCGCGCAATGTGCCTTCGGCTACCGTGACTCGGTGTTCAAACATGCACCGGCTCAGCCCAAGTACTGGCCCGTGACGGGCTCGACGGCTGTCCCGCGCGGCCTGGGTCTCAAAGGGCGGGCGGTGATCACCCGGGTGCGTCTGGCGCTGCCCAAGAGCTGGCAACCGGATCTGGGCTACCTGGATCTGCAGCGCAAGCAGGCGGAAAAAGGCATAGAGCAGCCGACTGCACAGCAGATCTTTGAATGGGTCTGCGAGATTCGTCGTGCCAAGCTGCCGGACCCCGACGTCATCGGCAATGCGGGTAGCTTCTTCAAGAATCCCACGGTGACGACCGAGCAATGCGCGGACATCATCGCGCGCGAGCCCAAGATTGTTCACTATCCCATGGATGACGGCTCCATCAAGCTGGCGGCCGGCTGGCTGATCGATGCCTGCGGTTGGAAAGGCAAGACCATGGGCCGCGCGGGCGTCTACGACAAGCAGGCGCTGGTGCTGGTCAATCGCGGAGATCGCCACAGCCTCGATGCCAGCGTGACCGGCGGCGAGGTGATGACGCTTGCAGGGGCAATTCAGACCAGTGTCTACGAGCGCTTTGGCATTCGCCTGGAGCCCGAGCCGGTGGTGATCTGACTTTGTCGGTACCAACAAAAAATGGAGCCAGGAGGCTCCATTTTTGATGGTGAAAAGTGCTTATTTCCAGAAGGCCGGGCGCAGCAAAATGCCCGAAATACGGTAAGGAGCCTTGGGCTCGACCGCCAGTTCCATGGGCACAAAGCCCTTGGTACAGCTCAGCAGCACGCTGGTGGCCAGAGGTGTGGAGCTTTCCATGCGGCCAACCGTCTGGCAGCTGCCGACGCCGGTGCGCACGGAGTCCAGAGCTTTCTGCACGGTGTCGATGGGGGAGTTCTTGAGGAACTCCTCGTTGAAATTGTTGGCAGCGAGCTTGGACTTGCCGTCCATGGCTGCGACAACTGCCTGCAGGCGCTTGCGCAATGCGGCGTCTGCAGCAGCGGCATCCACATTGGCAGGGACTGCCTGGGCTGCGGGTGCTGCCTGTGGCGCAGCAGCCTTGGCGGCATCGGTCGCAGCAGCATCGGGCTGGGCCTGTGCTGCAGTCATGAAGCCGGCGGCAGCCAGCAGGGCGGTCAGACAAACAGCATTGCGTGTTTTGGTGGTAATCATCCGTTGAGCCTTTCGTCAAACAACGAGAGGCACTGTAAACCTTCTGCAAGCTTGATTTCGATAGACGGCAAATTGTTTTTTGTGAATAAATGGCAAAGACCTGATGCTGGCTGTGACGGTGGTGCGACTTTGTTGCAACACGGACAAGCTGGGTTGTCAGGGTTACTGCTTGCCGGTGAGGCTTGTGCACTGCCTAAAATCTGTTGCACTGCAATAGCTCAATTGACGACGGGGCCGACCCCCAGAACATAAAGGACTTGCGATGCAAGAAAGCAAAGAGGGCAAAGAGGGTGATGTCCAGGTGGGGAGCCAGCGAATCATCAAGAAGTATCCCAATCGCCGCCTCTACGACACCAATACCTCTTCATACATCACTCTGGCCGAGGTCAAGCAACTGGTCATGGATAGCGAGCCGGTGGTCATCAGGGATGCCAAGACCAATGAAGACCTGACGCGTTCCATCCTGCTGCAGATCATTCTGGAAGAAGAAGCGGGCGGGGCTCCCATGTTCTCCGAGGCAATGCTGGCCAACATCATTCGCTTCTATGGTCATGCCATGCAGGGCTTCATGGGGAGTTACATCGAAAAGAACGTGCAGATGTTCACGGACTTCCAAAGCAAGCTTGCGGGCCAGTCCCAGGGCATGAACCCCGAGGCCTGGAAGCAGTTCATGAGCATGCAGCCTCAAGCCATGCAGGGTTTGATGGGCAGCTATATGGAGCAGTCCCAGAACATGTTCACGCAGATGCAGGAGCAGATGCAAAAGCAGACGGAGCAGATGCTGGGCGTGTTCGGCATCAAGCGCTGAACGAAAACTGCTTTTCCCGAGCGGGCCAATGGCCCGCTTTTTTGTGTCTGTTGCTGGCTTCTGCCTGCGCTAGTCCTAATTGACGATGTTTGCGATTGTCGCCGGTCGAACAATGATTCCGTTGCTTCGGAATCGCGAGTGGGCAAGGAAGAAGAACGATAAAAGAAGTTCAATGACAGGTAGATGCATGGCGGATGCATCCAAGGAGACTAGGCATGAAGTTAGGAGAGGGCCCCCGTTTGCTGGCGGTCTTGGCTGCAGGTGTATTGTTTGTGGGGGGGGCTTGGGCCAAGGCGACGCCCGATGAGCTGGCCAGGCTGGGCAAGTCCCTGACCTGCACGGGAGGAGAGAAAGCGGGTACAGCCAGTGGTGTGCCCGAGTTCACGGGCAAATGGCTGGGTACGCCGCCCGGCATTCAATACAACCCGCATGCTGGCCAGCACCCGGTGGACCCCTATGCCGGTGAAAAGCCGTTGCTCACCATCACGGCTGAGAACCTGGCGCAGTATGGCGAGCGTCTGAGCGAGGGGCAGAAGGCCATGTTTGCCAAATACCCCAAGACCTATCGTATTCCGGTCTATCAGGGCCACCGTGACTTTCGCTTCTCGGATGCCGTCTGCGCGGCGGCCAGAAAGAATGCCCAGGATGCGGTGATGAACGCAGACGGTCAGGGCACAACGGGTGCGGTCAAGGGGGCGCTGCCCTTCCCGTTCCCCAGAAATGGACTTGAGCTGGCCTTCAACAATCTGCTGCCTTCGCGGGCTTTCACCGAACACACGCTGCGTGACAACGCCAATGTGTTGGCCGATGGCAGCATCGTCTGGGGTCGTGCCGATAATCGCGCTTTCAGTCAGATCAACGACCCGGCCAACGCAGGGCAGCCACTGGGCAGTCCCATGTCCCAGGGCATGAATGCGGTCAAGTTGCCCGAACGCGAGAAAGGCGGCGTCAGCGTGGTGTCCGAGCCGGTTGAATTTGGCAAGGAAAAGCGCCTGGGCTGGAGCTATGACCCCGGCACACGTCGTGTGCGCCAGATTCCAGAGTACGGTTTTGACCAGCCATTGTCGGGCACCGGTGGCAAGCTGACGATTGACTCCGATCGCCTGTTCAACGGCTCGCCCGAGCGCTACAACTGGAAGTCGCTGGGCAAGAAGGAAGTCTATGTGCCGGCCAATGCCTACAAGATTCACGGCAGCAACGTGAAGTATGCCGATCTGCTCAAACTCGGTCATGAAAACCCCGACTACATGCGCTACGAGCTGCGCCGGGTCTGGGTGCTGGAGGCTTCGCTCAAGGATGGCTACCGCCACATGTTCGGCAAGCGCGTGCTGTTCCTCGACGAAGATACCGGTCAGGCACTTATGAGCGATTACTACGATGCACGCGGCCAGCTGTGGCTGCAGGCGGTGGTCAATCATTACTACGCCTTCGACGCAAGGATCTGGCATGCGGGCACCAGCTTCTATCACGACCTGAACTCTGGCGGCTATGTGGCCTACAACCTGTTCCAGGAGCGCCCCCAGGGTCCCGTCTTGAACAAGGGCAATATGACTGCAGCCATGTTTACGCCCGAAGCAGCACGTAACGCAGGCAACTAAAAAATGAATCCGGCAAACAGCTTGTGGCGTAGTTTCTGTGGCTGCGGGCTTTTGCCATTCAAGTCAGGAGGCGCTTGCGCCTCCTTTTTTATGTGGCAGTAGCAATGCCCTGCTCAGGGCTTGGAAAAACAAGAGGAGACGTAGATGACAAATCGTTTGCAGGGCAAGGTGGCGCTGGTCACTGGTGGTGCCAGCGGTGTGGGTCTGGAGGTGGTGAAGTTGCTTCTTGGTGAAGGCGCCAAGGTCGCATTCAGCGATATCAATGAAACGGCGGGGCAGCAACTGGCGGCTGAATTGGGCGAAGGCTCCATGTTCGTCCGCCATGACGTGAGCAGCGAGACGGACTGGACGCTTGTGATGGCGGCGGTGCAGCAACGTCTTGGCAGGCTCGATGTGCTGGTCAACAATGCCGGCATCCTGCTGCCTGGTGATATGGAAACAGGGCGTCTGGAGGATTTCAGCCGCCTGCTCAAGATCAACACCGAGTCGGTCTTCATCGGTTGCCAGCAGGGCATTGCGGCGATGAAGCAGGCCGGTGGCTCCATCATCAATATGGCGTCGGTATCCAGCTGGCTGCCCGTGGAGCAATATGCCGGCTACAGCGCCAGCAAGGCTGCAGTGTCCGCGCTGACGCGCGCCGCCGCGCTGAACTGTCGCAAGCAAGGCTATGCGATTCGCGTCAACTCCATTCATCCCGATGGCATTTATACGCCCATGATGCAGGCTTCGCTGCCAAAGGGCGTGAGCAAGGAAATGATCTTGCATGACCCCAAACTCAACCGCGCCGGCCGCGCCTATATGCCCGAGCGCATCGCGCAACTGGTGCTGTTCCTGGCCAGCGACGAGTCCAGCGTCATGAGCGGTAGCGAGCTGCATGCCGATAACTCGATTCTGGGCATGGGGCTATAGATGAAAGTTTGAATCTGACCGCTCCCCGGAAGGCCTTGAAGCGTTTCAAGGCCTTTGCCGTTTTTGCTGAGTAGGATGATGCAGTCAATGGTCTTGAGCGGTAAAGATGCGACCGTTCAAATTCGGTTGGGTTTTGAGAGGATGCCTTCATGAAATTGGGTTACACAATCATCTACGTCCCGGATGTCTCGGCATCGCTGGAATTTTTTAGCCGGGCATTCGGCATACAACAGCGTTTTCTGCATGAGTCCGGAACCTATGGCGAGCTCGAGACAGGGCAGACCACGCTGGCATTTGCCGCCCATGAGCTGGGCGCGTTGAATTTTCCTGGAGGCCATGTCGAAGCGCACAGCTCTGCCAAGCCATTGGGATTTGAAATCGCGCTGGTCACGGAGGATGTCGAGCAGGCTCATCGGAGCGCGCTGAGCGCCGGCGCCATCGAGATGGCCGCTCCGACGGCCAAGCCCTGGGGTCAGATGGTGTCTTATCTGCGTTGCCCCGACGGCTGCGTGGTGGAGCTTTGTACGCCCATGGCTGGCTGATCCGCAGAGATGCTTGCCCGCAAAGGCGCAAGGTCCGGGCCTGGCTTTTCGCACTGTTTGCAATATCGCGAACATGCGACGCAAATTGCACCCCGGCGGAGTTTGACCGGGCAGATCTCTGTGTTGCCTGACCTGGGGGAGCCTCGAGCAGCAATGCTGTCCCGAGACAAGAGAGACTTCGCGGGCGTATAGCGGCTCTGTGGCTGCAGTCTAGGAATAGCCCCGTCGGCAGTCATTTCCGTGCTGAGGCGGGTCAGTATGGTTTTGATAGCTGCCAACGCTTTATGGACAAGGTATTGCTTCTATATACTCCCATTTTTTCTGTGAACAGGGGAAGCAATGCTTGCGCGATGGTCTGGTGCTTTGGTTCTGTCGGCTTGGCTGTCAGTTTGGGGCTGTGCGCAGGCTCAGCCCAGCGAAATGGTCAATGCCGCGAAGACAGGAGATGTCGCGGCACAGTACGAGTTGGGAAAAGCCTATCTTTACGGCAAGGGCGTGGAAAAGAATGCCGACGATGCCTTGCGCTGGCTGCGTCTGGCCGCAGAGCACAATCATGCGCCGTCCCAGTATCTGCTGGGTCTGGTCTATGTGCTGGGTGCCGAGGGTGTGAAAAAAGATCCTGAGGCAGGCCTGGCACACATTCATCAGGCTGCAAACGCCGGAAATCTCGATGCGCAGAACCTGCTGGGAACTATTTATCTAAAAGGCGAAGCGGTTGAGAAGGATGCCGCAACAGGTGTCGCATGGCTGGAGCGCGCCGCGCAACAAGGCTCTGCAACGGCACAAAATAGCCTGGGCTTTGTCTACCGCAAAGGCGAGTTGCTTGCCCAGGATTTGCAGGCCTCGTTTCGCTGGTATCTGATGGCGGCCCAGCAAGCCGATGTGCTTGCACAGTTCACCGTGGCCGAGATGTACTACCTTGGCGAAGGCGTGGAGAAGAATCGTGCCGAAGCTGCGAAATGGCTGACCCCGCTGGCAGACAAAGGCGTGCAGAAAGCCCAATTGCTGCTGGGAAAGATTTGCTTCGAAGGCCAGGGTGTGGCCCCCGACTACAAGCGGGCCGTGCTGCTGCTGCACGCTGCCGCCATCCGCGGCTCGGGCGAGGCTTACTATGAACTGGGCCGTCTGTTCGAGCAGGGAGAGGGCGAGTATCGCAACGAAAAAGAAGCGATTGCCTATTACACCCAGGCGCTGAAGTACCAGCATGCAGCGGCTGCGCAGCGGTTGGAGCAGCTCTCCGCTTCGTCGCCAAAGTCCGCAGAGTTTGCGCAGTCCATGGAATACATGGAGAACCTGAACTCGGCTCTCAAGGGCAATGTTCTGGCCCAGTACAACGTCGGTGTCTTTCAATATCTGGGCAAGGGCTTTGCGCAACCCAACTACACGGAGGCCGCCAAGTGGTTCACCATGGCAGCCAATCAAGGCTATGCCAAGGCCCAGTACAACCTGGGCACCTTGTACGAAAACGGCGAGGGTGTGGGCAAGAGCCTGGCTCAGGCGCTCAAGTGGTATCGGCTTGCCGCCGAGCAGCAGGATGCCCCGGCCCAGTACGCGCTGGGAACTTTGTATCGGGACGGTCTGGGTGTGAAGAAGAATGCCAAGCAGGCTCGTGAGTGGTTGCAGCGCGCCGCAGAGCAAGGCCATGCTCCGGCAAAAAAGGCTTTGGCACAGCTCTGAGCTGACAAGCGGGGGCCGTTTTCGGAGGCCCCGGCTTGCCAGCGCGAGGGCGGCTAGGCCGGCTCCGAGATCTCGATCAGGTTCAGGTCGGGGTCACGCACATAGATGGAGCGGATTTTCGATGTGGCTCCAGTGCGCATGACGGGGCCTTCGGCGATGGGAACCGACAACTGCTGCAGACGCGCGATAACTTCGTCCAGCGGCACCGAGGCCAGAAAGCACAGATCAAGGGCACCGGGTACAGGCGTGTGGGCCTTGGGCTCGAACTCGCGCCCTTTCACATGCAGATTGATCTTCTGCCGGCCGAACACAAAGGCCTTGCGCTCCACGGCCGGGGTGCCGCCGATGAAGGATTCCAACCGCATGCCCAGGACTTCGGTGTAAAAGCGTATGCATTGGGCTTCGTTGGCCGTGGTGAGAACCAGGTGGTCGAGGTGACTGATCATGACAAGGCTACTCTCTGGTTGTGAAAACGAGTGTGAAGGTACGCGAACTCGCGTTGCAGGGGAACGGCATGACCATGGTGCAGCTGGAGGCCGGCATGGCCGGTAAGGCTGCAGTCGGGGTCGATGCTGTCAGGCTGTCGCCGTCCCATCCTGGCGCATGACTCCCTGCAAAAACGCCTGCTCGGCAAGCTGTGCCAGCGGGGCGCGCGGGATGCGACCGCGGCGCTCGCCATCGATGAGCGCGATCACGGTTCCCAGCCACAGCTCGGTCAGCGTTGCGGCGCTGAAATCGATGCGGAACACGCCTTCCTGTTGGCCGCGCAGGAAAAAAGCGTCTACCTTGGGTTCCCAGATCGCATTTTCCTCCATGGGTTTTTCGACTTCATTCCAGTAATAGGTCAGGAACAGCGTGAATTCACGGTGTTCAAGATGCTTGGCATTGAGGCGCTTGAGGGCCTCGAGTACCGGGCCTTCCTCGATGCGGGCTTCGTCCAGCGCATTGTCCAGCGTGCGCAGGCTTTGTTCCAGCAGTCGCTTGATCAGCAGATCGCGCGTGGGGCAGAAGCGATAGAGCGTGGCCTTGCTGATGCCTATGGCCTTGGCCAGCTCTTGCAGCGTGGCGCGCGGGTGGTTGACCAGGGCCAGGGCCAGTGGGGGGAGGATTGCTGTGTTGTCGTGGGGGGCGGTCGTCATTCGTGGCTCCGGTTGGGGCGGATACGGATGAACCTATTTTGATTCAAGCGGCGGGCCTAAAAGCTTGGGATAGCAACTTTACTTGGTATCAAAATGCCATGAATCAATATAGGTCTTAATGAATCAAATTTGATTCAAAAAATATTTTCATGCATCATGCGCTTCTTTCAAGATTTGACAAGACTCAAAAGCCATGAAGAAGAAAAGCCAGAATGTGCGTGCCTGGTCGGCCCTGGCCGCATTGGCAGCCGCAATGATGTTGGCCGGCTGCATCAAGTCGGAAGCGGGCGGACCGCCTCAGGAATTGCCGCTGGTGGATGTGGTGACCGTCAAGCCCAGGGCGCTGAGCCTCAGCGCTGAGCTGCCCGGGCGCATCGAGCCCGTACGTGTGGCCGAGGTGCGTGCGCGGGTGCCGGGTATCGTGCTGAGCCGCAACTTCAAAGAGGGTGCCGATGTGAAGGCCGGAGAGGTGCTGTTCAACATCGACCCGGCACCGCTGCGCGCGGCGCTGTCGCGGGCCCGGGGCGAATTGGCGCGAGCCGAGGCCGCGCTCTCCGATGCTCAGTCCGTGGTGCGTCGTTACGAGCCGCTGGTGGAACAGGAAGCTGTGAGTCGCCAGGATTTCGACAGCGCCAAGGCCGCGCTGCACAGCGCCTTGGCCACGCGTCAATCGGCCCAGGCCGAAGTCGAGGCGGCACGCCTGAACCTGGACTATGCGACGGTGAGGGCCCCGATTGCGGGCCGCATCGGCCGTGCGCTGGTGACGGAAGGTGCCCTGGTCGGCCAGGGGGAGGCCACACCGATGGCAGTGATACAGCAGCTTGACCCCATTTATGCCGATTTCCGCCAGACCGCAGCGCTGGCCACGCGCTTGCGTTCACAGCAGCAGGGAGAGCAGTCGCAGAAGAGTGCTCCAGTGACGCTGGTGGCGGACGGCCTGGACGATAAGCGCCAGGGACGCATGCTGTTTTCGGATGTGACGGTGGATCGCGGCACCGGCCAGCTTGCACTGCGCGGTGAATTCCCCAACAAGGATGGCTTGCTGCTGCCCGGCATGTATGTGCGCGTGACCATGGGCCTGGGCGAGGATCCTGCGGCCATTCTTGTGCCTCAGCGTGCGGTGCAGCGCGGCGCCGACGGACTGGCCCATGTGCTGGTGCTCGACGAGAACGACATTGTGCAATCCCAGAAGGTGAGCACCGGTGCCATGTACGGCTCCGACTGGCATATCACCGAGGGCCTCAAGGAAAACGCCAGGGTGTTGGTCGGAGGCCTTGCGGCAGCCGTGCCCGGCACCAAGGTGCAGATCAGAGCTGCCGCTGCAAATCTCGCTGACGCTGTCAAAGATGCGGAAGTCACGGAAAAGAAATGAGCACTATGCGCTGGTCCTGCAAGCGCTGAATGCCAAGAAGACAAGCCTTATTCAAGGATAGACAATGTCCCGGTTTTTTATTGATCGCCCCAAGCTGGCCTGGGTGGTTGCGATCTTCATCCTGCTGGCCGGCCTGCTGGCGATCCCGGCCTTGCCCGTGGCGCAGTTTCCCAACGTGGCGCCGCCGCAGATCTCCATCTCTGCAACCTATCCGGGGGCGTCAGCCACCACGGTGATGGAATCGGTGACCAGCGTCATCGAGGAGGAGCTCAACGGCACCAAGGGGCTGTTGTACTTCGACTCGTCCAGCGGTGCCACGGGCCTGGCCGAGATCACGGCCACCTTCGCGCCGGGCACCGATCCCGCACTGGCCCAGGTCGAGGTGCAGAACCGCATCAAGAAGGCCGAGGCCAGACTGCCCGCATCGGTGATGCAGATGGGTCTGCAGGTAGAGCAGGCCAGCGCCAACTTCCTGCTGATCTATTCGCTGACCTACAAGGGTGACGACAGCGGCAAGAACGAGGTCCGCCTCTCCGACTATGCGGTGCGCAACATCAACAACGAGATCCGCCGCGTGCCCGGTGTGGGCAAGGTGCAGTACTTCGGCGCCGATGTCGCCATGCGGGTCTGGGTCGATCCGCAGAAGCTGCTGGGCTACGGCCTGTCGGTGGCCGACGTGAATGCGGCCATTGCCGCGCAGAATGCCCAGGTGCCGGCGGGCAGCTTCGGCAGCCAGCCCGGATCGTCCGAGCAGGAACTCAGCGCCACGATTGCCGTCAAGGGAACGCTGAGTTCGCCCGAGGAGTTCGGTCAGATCGTGTTGCAGGCCAGGGCCGATGGCTCGGCCGTGCACCTGGCCGATGTGGCGCGTCTCGAAGTCGGCCAGCTCGACTACAGCTTTGCCTCGCGCGAGGACGGCCACAAAGGAGTGGCGGCCGCCGTGCAACTGGCACCTGGTGCCAATGCTATGCAGACCGCCAAGGCGGTCAAGGCGAGGCTAGCCGAGCTGTCGCAGAACTTCCCCGACGATATTCAGTACGCAGTGCCCTACGACACCTCGCGCTTTGTTGAGGTCGCCATCGGCAAGGTGATCCAGACCCTGGTCGAGGCCGTGGTGCTGGTGTTCCTGGTGATGTGGCTGTTTCTGCAGAACCTGCGCTATACGCTGATTCCCACCATCGTGGTTCCGGTGTGTCTGGCCGGTACCCTGGCGGTGATGTATGCGCTGGGCTTCTCGGTCAATATGATGACCATGTTCGGCATGGTGCTGGCCATCGGCATTCTGGTCGACGATGCCATCGTGGTGGTGGAGAACGTGGAGCGTCTCATGGCCGAGGAGGGGCTCTCGCCGCTGGCCGCCACCGTGCGCGCCATGCAACAGGTCTCGGGGGCCATCGTCGGCATCACGCTGGTGCTGGTGGCCGTGTTCCTGCCTCTGGCCTTCATGAGCGGCTCGGTGGGCGTGATCTATCGCCAGTTCTCGCTGTCGCTGGCGGTCTCCATCCTGTTTTCTGGCCTGCTGGCGCTGACTTTCACGCCGGCGCTGTGCGCCACGCTGCTCAAGCCTGTTGCCGAGGATCACCACAAGGAGAAAAAAGGCCTCTTCGGCTGGTTCAACCGCCACTTTGCCAAGCTGACCGAGCGCTTTTCGCTGCTCAACCAGCGTCTGGTCAGGCGCACAGGCCGCTATATGCTGATCTATGCGGCCATCGTGGGCGGGCTGGGCTTTGCCTATACGCGCATGCCCGAGTCCTTTGTGCCTTATGAAGACATGGGCTACTACATCGTCAGCGTGCAACTGCCTCCTGGTGCGACCGAAGCGCGTACCGAGGCCGTGGTGCGCGACATGGAAGCCTATGTGCAAAGCCGCCCCGCGACGGCCCAGGCCGAGTTCCTGATGGGCTACAGCTTTTCGGGCATGGGGCAGAACGCGGCCATGGCCTTCGTCACGCTCAAGGACTGGTCCTTGCGCGGCAAGGGTCAGGCGTCGTGGGACGAGGTCCAGGCCTTCAACCAGCGCTTCGGCAGCTTGTCCGACGGTGCGGCCATGGCGGTGGACCCGCCACCCATCGACGGCCTGGGCAATTCCGGCGGCTTTGCGCTGCGTCTGCAGGACCGCGCCAATCTGGGCCGTGAGGCCTTGGTTGCCGCGCGCGACGAACTGCTGAAGAAGGCCAATGCCTCGCCGGTGATCGCCTACGCGATGATGGAAAACCTCGAAGACGCGCCGCAGCTGCGCCTGGACATAGACCGGCGCAAGGCCCAGGCCCAGGGCGTGAGCTTCGCGAGCATCAGTGCCGTGCTGTCCACGGCCTATGGCTCGGCCGTGATCAACGAGTTTCCGAATGCGGGGCGCCTGCAGCGCGTGGTGGTGCAGGCCGACACGGCAGCGCGCATGACGCCCGAGGCCCTGCTGCGGCTGTATGTGCCCAATGCCCAGGGCGAGCAGGTGCCGCTGGCCTCGTTTGCCAGCGTGGAGTGGGAGCAGGGGCCGGTGCAGATCTCGCGCTACAACGGCTATCCGGCCTTCCGTATCGCGGGCGATGCCAAGCCCGGCCACACCACGGGTGAGGCCATGGCCGAGCTCGAACGCATCCTGGGTGAGATGCCGCGCGGCATAGGTTACGAGTGGACGGCGCTGTCCTATCAGGAAAAGGCTGCTGGCGCACAGGCTCCCAAGCTGTTCGCACTGGCCATCGTGGTGGTGTTCCTGCTGCTCGTGGCCCTGTACGAAAGCTGGAGCATTCCCGCAGCCGTGATGCTGATCGTGCCCATAGGGGCGCTGGGCTCGGTGCTGGCCACCTCGGCGCTGGGTCTCTCGAACGACGTGTACTTCAAGGTCGGCCTGATCACCATCATCGGCCTGGCGGCCAAGAACGCCATCCTGATCGTGGAGTTCGCCAAGGACCTGCACGAGCGCGGCCATTCGCTGGCGGAAGCGGCATTGCAGGCAGCCCGTTTGCGCTTCCGCCCCATCGTGATGACTTCGCTGGCCTTCATCCTCGGGGTGGTGCCGCTGGCGCTGGCCACCGGGGCGGGGGCCTCCAGCCAGGCCGCCATCGGTGTCGGCGTGATCGGCGGCATGCTCAGCGCCACCTTGCTGGGCGTGCTGTTCGTGCCCATCTTCTTTGTCTTCGTGCTCTCGCTGCGGCGCAAGCGCCCCGCAGTGCCGGAGGAAAAAAACACAGACTCCGAAGGAGAACCCGTATGAACGGGCGAAACACCATGCGTACCGCGACGCTGACGCTGATTGCCGCGATGCTTGCCGGCTGCTCTTTTGCACCGACCTATGAAAGACCTGCTGCGCCCATTCCCGGCAACTGGAGCGCGGCATCATCGGCCTCGGCTGCATCGATGCAGAGCTTGCACTGGAAGGATTTCGTGATCGATGAGCGCCTGCGCTCGCGTATCGAAACGGCGCTGGCCAACAACCGCGATCTGCGCCAGACGCTGCTCAATGTGCAGACAGCACGAGCGGCCTATCGCGTGCAGCGTGCGGACCAACTGCCCGGTCTGGAAGCGCAAGCCAGTGGCAACCGCCAGCGCCTGCCTGCCGACCTGAGCGGCACAGGAGCGGCCAGGGTGCAGAGCAACTATCAGGCAGGCGCCGGGCTGATGGCTTTCGAGCTCGATCTCTTCGGCCGCGTGAGCTCGCTGTCCGAGGCTGCGCTGATGGAATACCTGGCCACCGAGGAGGCCGCGCGCAGCGTGCAGATCAGTCTGGTTGCCGAAGTGATCCAGGCCTCGCTGGCGCAGGACAGCGCGCGGCAGCGCCAGGCCCTGGCGCTGCGCACCTTGCAGGCGCGCGAGAAGGAATGGCAGTTGATGGGCGAGCGTCGCAAGACTGGCATGGCCAGCCGCCTTGACGAGCAGGAGGCTCAAGGCCAGCTCGAGCAGGCGCGCGCCGAAGTCGAGCGCTTCGAGCGCGAGCTGCGCCAGGCCGGCAATGCTCTGGACTGGCTGGTGGGTGATGGCAGGGTCCAGGCGGCAGCGGATCTGAGCGCCACGCCCCTGGTGCAGGAGATAGGCCCGGGTCTGCCCTCAGATCTGCTGGTGCTGCGCCCCGATATCCGCGCCGCCGAATATCAGCTGCGCTCACGCAATGCAAGCATAGGCGCGGCGCGGGCCGCGTTTTTCCCGCGCATCTCGCTCACGGGCTCCTATGGCTCGGCCAGTGCCGAGCTTGGCGATCTGTTTGCCGGCGGCCAGCGCTCCTGGTCCTTCATGCCGCAGCTCAGCTTGCCGATTTTCGATGGCGGCCGCAACCGCGCCAATCTGGAAATCGCGCAGCTACGCAAGGACATGGCGGTTGCCAGCTACGAGCGCAGCATTCAGACGGCGTTTCGTGAAGTCAGCGATGCACTGGCCTCCGTGGAGACGCTGAGGCGCGAGGAGCTTGCGCGCCAGCGCCTGGTGCAGACCAGCGCGAATACGCTCAAGCTTGCCGAGCTGCGCTATCGCGCGGGGGTGGACAGTCATCTGCGCTATCTGGATGCGCAGCGCACGGACTATGCGCAGCAGATGGCACTGATCGAGGTCAGCGCGCAGCGGCAGATGGCCCTGGCCACGCTGTTCAAGGCCTTGGGTGGTGGCTGGCAGGCCAGTCCTGGAACCCAAGGTTGAGTGCGCCTAACCCGTTCGCTGCATGAGAGGAGCGTTGGTGTGGCCTATGAAGCCGCTCCAACGCTCATGAGACTCAGCCAGATTGGACGGATGGGCCGAGTCTTGCTTGGCCTCTGAAATCAAGGAACCGAGCCGGTCGTCGAAAGCCGTGCGGTTTGCAGGGTGCTGGTGAATTTGTTGGCGATGAGGGGATGGCCGGCAGGCGAAGCACAGGCCGAGCCGAAATTCCCCAAAAACCACATCTATTTCATTTTTGACTCTGATCGATAATAATTCTCATTATCAAAAATGAGTAACGCATCGTATCTTGTCATACCCATTCCGCTCCTTGACCGACGTGGCCAAGATTTATGGAGAGCATCACCCCTGGCTTTTGGGCTGGCTGAGGCGCAAGCTCGGCGGAGCTGATCATGCCGCGGATCTTGCGCAAGATACCTTTGTGAGAGTGCTGGCTGCCCAGGCGGAGCAGCGCGCGCTGGTGTTGCGCGAACCGCGTGCCTATCTGACCACGGTGGCGCGCAATCTGCTCATCAATCATGTGCAGCGGCTGTCGCTGGAGAAGGCATGGCTGGACGCGATGGCCCAGTTGCCGGAGCCTCTGGCGCCTTCGCCCGAGCAGCAGTTGCTGGTGCTGGAGTCATTGCATCAGGTCGATGCCATGCTCAACGGCTTGCCACCCAAGGTGCGCGAGGCGTTTCTACTATCCCAACTCGATGGTCTGAGCTATGCACAGGTGGCAGAGCGCCTGGGAGTCACGTCTCGCACCGTCAAGCGCTATATGGCCCAGGCATTCGAGCAGTGCATTTTGCTGGTGATTTGAGTCATGGTCGTTGTACCTCCTTCGGCTCTGGATATCGATCCGAGCGCAGCACGGCAGGCTGCACAGTGGCTTGTGCGGCTGCATGCCGGCGATGCCGACATGACTGTGCATGCCGAACTCATGCGCTGGCGCAACTCGGATCCGAGTCATGAAATGGCCTGGCAACGCGCTGAACTGGTTCTTGGCAAACTGAATGCAACCCGGGCCGGCAACAGTGCCGAAGCAGGCAATACGCTGGGCGGCCTGAGCGCTGCGGCGCTGCGCGAGGCGAATCGCTCGCAGCGGCGTGCCGTCGCGCGGCTGCTGGCGACAGCGATTGTGGCGGGGCCGCTCGGCTATGGGGTCTGGCGTCTTGCGCCCTGGCATGAATGGTCGGCGGACATGCGTACCGACACGGGCGAGAGCCGTGAATCGACGCTGGCCGACGGCAGCAGAATCCAGCTGGATACCGGCAGCGCCGTCGACATGGCGTTCACATCTTCGGAGCGTCGCCTGATCCTGCGCGCGGGCGCCATCTGGGTGCAGACCGCGGCCGATGCCGCGCTGCGGCCTTTTCTGGTTCAGACAGCGCAAGGAACGGTCCGGGCATTGGGGACGCGTTTTACCGTGCGCATCGCTCCGCCCTTTGCGCGAACGGAACACAGCTGTCTCATTGCGGTTCAACAAGGAGCGGTGGAGTTGAGCCCCGTCAACGACGACACAAGCGTGCGCATCGATGCGGGAAAGCAGGCACAGATGAGCGCGGGGAATGTCGGCGTACCCGAAGCAGCCGGCCTGGCCTCCGATGGCTGGACTCACGGGGTGCTCTATGCGGAAAAGACACCGCTGGGGATTTTTGCTGCCGAGCTTTCGCGCTATCGCCCGGGCATCGTGCGATGCGATCCGGCGGTTGCTGCGCTGCCTGTGAGCGGAGCCTTTCAACTGCGCGATACGGATCAGGCCCTGGCGGCGCTGGCTGCCTCCCTGCCCATCAGAATCTTGCAGCGCTCGCGTTACTGGGTGACTATCGTGTCGCGCTGAAACGCTCGATTTCTTCACCTTCCATGTCCCCTTTTTGCCAGGACGCCGGTCATACAAGAAAGGCAACACATTTATCGGCTTTTTCAAAAAGGGTTACTCCATGGTCTTGGCGCAGCATATTTCCGGGCAAATTTCAGTGCCCCCATCCTCCTTTGTGTCCGTCGGGAGCCTGGGCCTCAAACAGAACGCAGTTCAAGCTGCGCTGATCCTGCTGCTCGGGATGGCAGGTGCCGGCAGCGTCCAAGCCCGGTCGAGTCAGGGCTTCGCCAGCAGCCCGCAAGCGAGAGAGTACAGCCTCCCCAGGGGACTATTGAGCCAGGCGCTGGCGCGCTTTGCAGGGGAGTCGGGAGTGACGCTATCCGCGGACTCTGCGCTGACCGGGGAGCTCCAGACGGCTGGTTTGAATGGCAGATTTGCAGTCGCTGAGGGCTTTGCGCAGCTGCTGCGTGGTACCGGGCTTGAGGTCGCGCAAACCCAGCCAGGTATTTTCATTCTACGCAAAAGCACTCAGGCCCCTGTGGCGGCGGGTGCAGCCCCCAGTCTGGCGGAAGTGCTGGTGACTGCTGCTGCCGAAGCATCGACCTTCTCGGAAGGCTCGGGTTCCTATGCTGCACAGCTGGTCACGATCGGCAAGAGTGCACAGAGTCTGCGAGAAATTCCGCAGTCGGTGTCGGTGGTGACGCGCCAGATGCTCGAGGACCAGAATATCCAGAGTCTCGATGACGCCATGCGCACAGTGCCTGGCGTCACTGTGGAGCCAGGCAGCACAGGGGGCAATCATGGCAATTTCTACCTGCGCGGCTACGCGGTAGATACCGTGCAGATCGACGGCGTCAACACTCCTGCGAGCACCGGCAATGATCTTTCCAGCGGATTCGGCATGGCCATGTATGACCGCATTGAGGTTCTGCGCGGCCCTGCAGGACTGTTCCAGGGGGCAGGCGACCCTGGCGGCTCCATCAATCTTGTACGCAAGCGCCCCAAGGCGCAGCGGGAGTTCAGCACGCAACTATCGGCCGGCTCCTGGAATCGCTACTACGCCGAGGCGGACATGAGCGGGCCTCTGAGCAGTGATGGACGCATACGCGGGCGTCTTGTCACCGCCTATCAGGATCACGGCTCTTTTGTGGATCATGTGTACTCCAGGAAGCCGTTGATCTATGGCGTGCTGGAAGCCGACCTCACTCCCTCGAGCACGCTTACCGCCGGAGCCAGCCATCAGCAATACAAGGGGCGTCCCGCCTTCGGCCTGCCTGCCTATCCGGATGGACGCCTGCTGGATATTCCGCGCTCCAGCTATCTGGATCCCATCTGGAACCACATCACCGAACGCAACACCGAGTACTTCGCAGAATTTCAGCATCGCCTGGACAATGGCGGGCAGATCAAGCTCAATGCGACCTACCGGGAGCAGGATGAACCCTCTCGTCTGTTCGGCTGGTCGGACTGCGCGGCCGACCCTGCTACCGGCGACAGCTGCCTCATCAGCTGGGCTTACCGCAGCCACTGGAAGACGCATGGCCTGGACGGCTTCATCACCACGCCGTTTGCCGCGCTGGGCTCATCCAATAATGAGCTGACGCTGGGAGCGGACTATCGCAAGGTGCACAAGAGCTTCAAATACGGCGGCGGAGACGGTGCTCCCATCAATATCTTCGATCCCGACAACAACGTTCCCAAGCCTGCGAATTACAGCTTCTCCAACGGCAACGACAACCGAACCGAGCAGTACGGGCTGTATGGGCGGGTCAATCTGCGCCCGGCCGGCAGCGTGTTGCTCAGCATGGGAGGGCGCATGACCTGGTGGGACAACCATGCCGTCAATCGCAACGCCTATTTCAACCAGTTCTCCGAAACCGATACGCGCATCAGCGGCAAGTTCACTCCCTATGCGGGAATCGTGTTCGACCTGAGCGAGCAGTTGTCTGCCTATGCCAGCTACAGCCGTATTTTCGCGCCGCAGACCGCCAGCGACGCTGAGGGCATGACATTGCGCCCACGCGTGGGCCAGCAGTACGAGGCAGGGCTGAAGGGTGAATGGCTGAACAAACAGCTCAATGCCCGTGCGGCTGTTTTCCGCATGGAGGACAGCAATCGTGCAATGACCGATCCGGCCAATCCGCTGTTCTCCCTTGCCGCTGGCAAGATGCGCAGTCAGGGTGTGGAGGCGGAAATCAACGGTCGCATAGCTCCGGGCTGGAATCTCGCTGTCGGATACGCGTACACACAGACCAAAACGCTGGAAGGAACACCGGACGAGAAGGCTCAGCTCTATACCTTCATCGCTCCGCGCCACAGCTTCAACCTGTGGACACGCTACCAGTTCGGTTCGGGGCCTCTGGAGGGCTTCAGTGTGGGTGGCGGTCTGCGCAGCGTCAGCCGGATGTACCGCCTCAATGGTGACGTGAAGTTCTCTCAGGGTCCGGTGACTACGGCTGCACTGCAGATCGGCTATCGCTTCAACAAAAATCTGGATGCAACGCTGACCGTCAACAATGTCTTTGACAAGGTGTATTACCAGCGTGTCTGGGCGGCCTATGGCTCCAACTACTATGGAGAGCCGCGCAATGTGATGCTGACGCTGCGCGGCAGGTTCTGAGCGCCTGGTTCAAGGCGAACCCTGGATCCGGCCTGCAGATGCCCTGGCCCGTGAAAGCCCGCCAATGCGGGCGCGAGAGCCCGGGACGCAGTCCGGTGCTCGGGGCATTGCTGGCAGGCAGATCGTGCGCTGCGTTTTTTCAGGCCGGCCCGAAAATGGCCGGGCTCGACTTTTACGATTCGGGCCCCTGGCATCGGCCGGTGCCGGGCAGGATATGCAAGAGGCTATTGCCGTACAGTGAATTCAAATCGCATTCACGGTCGAATACGCCAAAAAGAAAAAAGGCCTTGAATTTCTTCAAGGCCTTTTGTCATTTGGCGGAGCAGGCGGGATTCGAACCCGCGGTGGGCTATTAACCCACACACGCTTTCCAGGCGTGCGACTTAAACCACTCATCCACCGCTCCACAGCGATCCCAAAATACTTCATTGCTGAAGTAAAAAACCAAGTGTGGTCGACTTGATTTTAAAATCTGGCGGAGCAGGCGGGATTCGAACCCGCGGTGGGCTATTAACCCACACACGCTTTCCAGGCGTGCGACTTAAACCACTCATCCACCGCTCCGTGTGATGAAGCCGCTATTCTAACCAGAAATTTCGACCTCAAAATGAAAGTGCAGAAAGTTCTTTTCTGCACGCAGCCTGAAGCAAGCAGGCTCAGGCGCTCTTGCCCACCTGAACCATCTTCATGGCAGAGGCAATCAGACCGGAGACCTCGGTCATGTTCGCAGGAATGACCAGAGTGGTGTTGGAGTCCGCTGCCACCTTGCTGTAGGCCTCCACGGCGCTCTCAGCCACCTTGAGCTGAACGGCCTGCTCGCCACCGGGCTGGCGAATGGCCGTGGCCACGCGCTCCAGCGCCTGTCCGGTGGCTTCGGCCACGGTGGTGATGGCGGCAGCTTCACCTTGCGCCTTGTTGATGGCGGCTTGCTTCTCGCCCTCGGAGCGGGCGATGAAGGCCTCGCGCTCGCCGGTGGCGATGTTGATCTGTTCCTGGCGTCGACCTTCGGAAGCTGCGATCAGGGCGCGCTTTTCGCGTTCTGCCGTGATCTGGGCCTGCATGGCACGCAGGATTTCAGCGGGTGGCGTCAGATCCTTGATTTCGTAGCGCAGCACCTTAACGCCCCAGTTCAGCGCGGCCTCGTCGATGGCATTGACGACCTGGGCGTTGATCATGTCGCGCTCTTCAAAGGTCTTGTCCAGCTCCAGCTTGCCGATCACGCTGCGCAGCGAGGTCTGGGCGAGCTGGGTGACGGCCATGATGTAGTTGGACGAACCATAGCTGGCGCGCATGGGGTCGGTGACCTGGAAGTAGAGAATGCCGTCCACGGTCAGCTGCGTGTTGTCGCGCGTAATGCAGACCTGGCTGGGCACGTCCAGGGGAATTTCCTTGAGACTGTGCTTGTAGGCGATTCGGTCCACGAACGGGATCAGAAAGTTCAGGCCGGGTGTGAGCGTGCCTGCGTATTTGCCCAGACGCTCCTTGACCCATGCATGCTGCTGGGGAACCACCTTGATCGAGCGGACGATGAAGATGACGGCAATGATGGCGATGGCGAGAGGGACTGCGTAATCCATATTGTCTCCAGCCCTTGTGGGGCGTTGGTGTGAAGAAAGAGAGCGAAGCGTTCCAGTGTCCAGCATAACCATGCCGGGGCTGGCCGGTGATCAGATCTTGTCAACCAGCAGGCGGTTGCCAATGACTTCGGCCACGCGATGCGGGCCCGGGATGGGCAGCGCGCCCTGGCGTCCCATGACAGTCCAGGTGGCGCCGCGATAGCGGACCTGGGCCGTGCCGTCGGTGTTCCACTGTTCGATGACCACGGTTTCGCCCACATCCAGGTTGACATCGCGATTGCTGGAGGCGGGCTGTCTGCGCGGGCTGCGCTTGCGCAGCAGATAGCAGACGAGGACGGCACCGGAGCCCAGCAGGGCCGCAGCGACGATCTGGTTGCTGGTGCCCAGGCCGAAATGAGCGCAAAGCGCTCCGGCAATGGCACCCAGAGCCAGCATGAGGAGATAGAAAGTGCCGGTCAACAGCTCCGCAATGACCAGCAAACCGACAAGCAACCACCACGCGGTGGAGTGATCCATACCTGAGCTCCTGTTAAGGCCTGTATTTAGTGCACCACATTCTGGGTTAAAAACAGCCTGTTTCAAAGCCGCAATAAGGATATTCCTTACACTTCGCGGCTGTTTCGTTTTTTAGGCCTGATTGGTACGGAGGCTGTTCATGAAGTTTCGCTTTCCCATCGTCATCATCGACGAGGACTATCGTTCCGAGAACACCTCGGGACTGGGCATCCGCGCCCTGGCTCAAGCCATTGAAGAAGAGGGCTTTGAAGTCCTGGGCGTGACCAGCTATGGCGATCTGTCGCAGTTCGCCCAGCAGCAAAGCCGGGCCAGTGCCTTTATTTTGTCGATCGACGACGAGGAGTTCCAGCTCGGCGGCGACAAGGACCCCATCATTCACAGCCTGCGCGACTTCATCGGTGAAGTGCGCCGCAAGAATGAGGAGGTGCCCATCTATATCTACGGCGAGACCAAGACCAGCCGTCACCTGCCCAACGACATCCTGCGTGAGCTGCATGGCTTCATTCACATGTTCGAGGACACGCCCGAGTTCGTGGCCAAGCACATCATCCGCGAAGCCAAGAGCTATCTGGAGAGCGTGCAGCCCCCGTTCTTCAAGGCGCTGCTGGACTACGCCGAAGACGGCTCCTACAGCTGGCACTGCCCCGGTCACTCGGGTGGCGTGGCCTTTCTCAAGAGCCCCGTGGGCCAGATGTATCACCAGTTCTACGGTGAGAACATGCTGCGCGCCGACGTCTGCAATGCCGTGGAGGAACTGGGCCAGCTGCTGGACCACAACGGCGCCATCGGCGAGTCCGAGCGCAATGCGGCACGCATCTTCAATGCCGATCACTGCTACTTTGTGACCAATGGCACATCGACCTCCAACAAGATCGTCTGGCACCACACCGTGGCACCCGGCGATGTGGTGGTGGTGGATCGCAACTGCCACAAGTCCATCCTGCACTCCATCATCATGACGGGTGCGATTCCGGTGTTCCTCAAGCCCACGCGCAACCACTTCGGCATCATCGGCCCGATTCCGCAAAGCGAATTCAGCGTGGAGTCGATTCAGGCCAAGATTGCCGCCAACCCGCTGCTCAAGGGCGTGGATGCCAAGGCCGTCAAGCCCCGCGTGCTGACGCTGACGCAGTCCACCTACGACGGCGTGCTCTACAACACCGAGACCATCAAGGGCATGTTGGACGGCTATGTGGCCAATCTGCACTTCGATGAAGCCTGGCTGCCCCACGCTGCTTTCCATCCCTTCTATGGCAGCTATCACGCCATGGGCAAGAAGCGCAAGCGCCCGATGCACTCGGTGGTCTATGCCACCCAGTCCATCCACAAGCTGCTCGCCGGCATCAGCCAGGCCTCGCATGTGCTGGTGCAGGACAGCCAGACCGAGAAGCTGGATCACCCGCTGTTCAACGAGGCGTATCTGATGCACACCTCGACCAGCCCCCAGTACAGCATCATTGCCAGCTGCGACGTGGCTGCCGCCATGATGGAGCCGCCCGGCGGCACGGCGCTGGTGGAAGAGTCGATTGTCGAGGCGCTGGACTTCCGCCGTGCCATGCGCAAGGTGGAAGACGAGTTCGGCGACGACGACTGGTGGTTCGAGGTCTGGGGTCCTGAAGCTCTGGCCGAGGAAGGCGTGGGCACGGCCCAGGACTGGATCATCCGCGGCACGGACGCATCGACCAAGACCCGCTCCAAGAAGAACGGCAAGGAGTTCGACAACTGGCACGGCTTTGGCGATCTGGCCGACGGCTTCAACATGCTGGACCCGATCAAGTCCACGATCGTCACGCCCGGCCTGGACCTGGACGGCGACTTTGCCGACACCGGCATTCCCGCGTCCATCGTCACCAAGTACCTGGCCGAGCATGGCGTGGTGGTCGAGAAGACCGGCCTGTATTCCTTCTTCATCATGTTCACCATCGGCATTACCAAGGGCCGCTGGAACACCATGCTGACTGCGCTGCAGCAGTTCAAGGACGACTACGACCGCAATCAGCCGCTGGCGCGCATCCTGCCCGAGTTCTGCCAGCAGCACCGCCGCTACGAGCGCATGGGCCTGCGTGATCTGTGCCAGCATGTGCACGAGCTGTATGCCAAGTACGACATCGCACGCCTGACGACCGAGATGTATCTGTCGGATCTCAAGCCCACGATGAAGCCCTCGGATGCCTACGCGCATATCGCGCAGCGCAAGACCGAGCGCGTGGAAATCGACCATCTGGTCGGCCGCACCACCGTGGGTCTGGTCACGCCTTACCCACCCGGAATTCCGCTGCTGATCCCCGGTGAAGTCTTCAACAAGAAGATCGTGGACTACCTGGTGTTCGCGCGCGAATTCGCCAAGGAGTGCCCGGGCTTCGAGACCGATATCCACGGTCTGGTCGAGCTGGAAGACGAAAACGGCGAAATCCGCTACTACGCGGACTGCGTGGCCGAGGAAAGCGCCAAGCCTGTGGCAGCGAAGAAGACTGCTGCGGTGAAGAAGCCCGCTGCCAAGAAGACGGCTGCGGCGCCCGGAGCCACGACAGTTGCCAAGACACCCGCCAAAAAGCCGGTAACAAAGGCGGCAGCCAAGTCCGTCGCAAAGCCTGCGGTGAAGGCTGTGGCCAAAACGGCAAGGAAGGCTGCATAAGCCTTGGCTTTTGCAAGGTCGGGGCGATCACGGCCTTTTTGCACATCAGCCCGGAGTGCCTGCACTTCGGGCTTTTTCATATCCCTGCCATGCATTCATTCCTGCAACCGGCTGGCGCCGTGCCTCTGTGGAAGCTGTTGGCGGCAGCCAGCCTGGGCTGGGCCTTGTTCATGCTCTGGGGCTGCCTCAATGAGACAGGCAGCAGCGGTGGGCTGATTCTCAGGCTGTTCCCGTTTCTGCGTGGCTTCGCGCACACGGACAAGCTGGTGCATGCCGGCCTGCATACGGTGCTGGCGGGTTTGCTCTGCTGCGCGGGGCTGGCGCGTGCGCATGCTACGGGCTTGCGCTGGACCGCCGGGCAAGCACTGGCCGTGGCGCTGGTCTGTGTCGGCTATGGCGGCGTGATCGAGTTGCTGCAGGCCGGCTTCTCCACCACGCGGTCAGCCGAGTGGCTGGATGCGCTGGCCAATGCCGCGGGCGCGAGCCTGGCCGTGCTGTTCATTCAGGGGCTGCGCTGCATGAAGCAAAAATAGTAGCTGCTTGCGCTTGACCTGAGTTGTGTATAGGCATGAACCTATTTGAGACATAGGTGGTTATTGCGCAAGCCGCTCCTGTTTTTGATGACTATTCCAGCGTGATCTTAGCGTCGCGGATCAGCGCGGCCCAGCTGGCCTGCTCCTTTTGCAGATAGGCCTGGGCATCCTGAAGGCTGCCGCCCATGGGTGTGCTGCCTTCGGATTGCAGCTGCTTGAGCACGGCAGGGTCCTGCAAGCTGGTGTTCACTGCGGCGTTGATCTTCTGCGCCAGCGCGGCGGGCGTGTTTCTGGGGGCCACGATCAGCTTCCAGTCCACGGCTTCAAAGCCCGGAAAGCCGGACTCGGCCACGGTGGGGACCTGGGGCAGGATGGCAAGACGCTTGGCCGAGGTCACGGCCAGTGCGCGCAGGCGCTGGCCCTTGATCATGGGGTAGACCGCCTGAGGCGTGCCGAACATATAGTGGGTCTGCTTGCCCAGCAGGTCGGTCACGGCCGGCGCGGCGCCTTTGTAGGGCACGTTGAGCACATCGATCTTGGCCTTGTAGGAAAGCATTTCCCCCGCCAGATGGCCCACGGTGCCTGTGGAAGCCAGACCTTGCTTGATGGCTCCAGGCTGGGCCTTGGCCGCGGCGATCAGATCCTGCAGTGATTTCCAGGGCGAATCGGTGGGCACGACCAGCACCACGGGCTGCGAGGCCACCAGCGCCACGGGAAGCAGATCGGTCCTGGCGTTGAACGGCATGCTGGGCAGCAGCGAGGGATTGATGGCCAGATTGGCGGTCTGCCCCATGCCGAAGGTATAGCCGTCGGCCGGCGCCTTGGCGACGGCATCGAGGCCGATATTGCCCCCCGCGCCGGGCTTGTTGTCCACTACGATGACCCAGCGATTCGCGGTCGCCATGCGTTCGCTGATCTGGCGCGTCACCGTGTCGGTGCCGCCGCCAGGCGTGAAGGGCACGACCATGCGGATCGACTTGGCAGGCCATTCGCCGGGCTGGGCCGCAGCACTGCCGGCGGCCAGCGTCATGGCCGTCAGCGCGCATGCTGCCATCGCCAGGCGGCGGTTCGGGTGTCGGGAAGAGGGGCTGTACGGCATGGTTTTGTCTCCTGAATGATGGAAATGGGGCGAAAGAATCCCCGCAGGGCGCGCGTGGGCGCCCTGTTCTGGGGGGGGGATGAGTCGTGCGGGGCGATGGCCCCGCAGGGCCGCTTAGTCGGGCTGGCCCTGTGCCAGTGCCCGGGCCTGATCCTGGCTATAGCCCAGCGCTGTCAGAATCTCCAGGCTGTGCTCGCCGAGCTTGGGCGGCGAGAGGCGCACCTGCAGATGCTTGCCGTCCAGGGTCAGCGGCAGCAGCACGGTCTTGCTGTCGCGGCCGTCGGGCAAGGTGATGGGGGCCAGCGCACCGGTGGCGTTCAGGTGCGGGTCCTCGAGCAGATCGTGCGGGCGGGCGATGGGCGCAAACGGCAGGCCCTTGTCCTCGAAGACGCTGGCGATATGCGCGGCGCTGTAGCCGGCCATGGTTTCGCGCAGCAGCGGCATCAGCCAGCTGCGGGCCTGCACGCGGTCGTTGTTGCTGCCAAGGCGCGGATCGTCACGCAGCTGCTCCAGGCCAAAGGCGTTGCAGAACTCGCGCCATGCTCCGTCGCTGACCACGGCCAGAAAGATCTGCTCGCCGCCCTGGACCTCGAACACGTCGTAGATCGCCCAGGCCGAAATGCGTGCGGGCATGGGTGCTGCAGGCTTGCCGGTCACCGCGTACTGCATCATGTGCTGGGCGATCAGAAACACATTGTTCTCGAACAGTGCGCTCTGCACTTCCTGGCCCTTGCCGGTCTTCTCGCGCTGGGCCAGGGCGGCCATGGCTCCCATGGCACCGAACATGCCGCCCATGATGTCGTTGACACTGGTGCCCGCGCGCAGCGGGTCGCCGGGCCGGCCCGTCATATAGGCCAGGCCGCCCATCATCTGCACCACCTCGTCGAGGGCCGTGCGGTGTTCGTAGGGGCCGGGCAGAAAGCCCTTGTGACTCACATAGATGAGGCGTGGGAATTGTTGCTTGAGACTTTCATAGTCCAGGCCCAGCTTCTTCATGGTGCCGGGCTTGAAGTTCTCGGTCACCACATCGGCCGTGGCGATCAGCTTGAGCGCGGCCTCCTTGCCTTCGGGGGTCTGCAGATCCAGCGTCAGGCTTTTCTTGTTGCGGTTGAACAGCGGGAAAAAGCCCGAGCCCGAGCCCAGCAGCTTGCGCGTGGCATCGCCGTTGCGGCCGTGGCCCACGGGCTCGACCTTGATGACTTCGGCGCCCAGGTCGGCCAGCATCAGGCCGCAGCTGGGGCCCATGACCATATGGGTGAACTCCACCACGCGGATGCCGCTATAGGGCAGGGGGGAGGAAGTCTCGGCGGTTTCGGTTGAGGCGTGCATATTCATCTCTTCTTGTCTTCGGCTCATGGGCGAGCCGCTGTGTGATCAGTAGCGCTGAGGCACAAAGCCCTTGGGCAGGCCTGCGGGTGGCAGCATGCCGTAGAGCGCCTCGCCCGGCAGGCCGGCGGCCAGCGTTTCTCGCGCTGCAAGCAATCGTTCAATGTCAATGCCGGTGCGCAGCCCCATGGCTTCGAACATGAAGACCAGATCTTCGGTCACCACATTGCCCGAGGCGCCGGGGGCATAGGGGCAGCCGCCCAGTCCGGCCTGGGAGGCGTCGAAAGTGCGCACGCCCGCCTCATAGGCGGCCAGGCAGTTGGTCAGGCCCAGGCCCCGGGTGTTGTGCATATGTGCGGCGCCAGCCTTGTCGCCTAGTTCGCTGCGCAGGCGCGTGAACAGGCGCTTGACCTGGGCCGGGTTGGCCATGCCCGTGGTGTCGGACAGCCCCGATTCATCGGCTCCGGCGGCCACGCAGGCGGCAGCCAGCGCAATGACCTCGTCCTCGGGCACCAGGCCCTGCAAGGTACAGCCGAAGGCGGTGGAGATGCCGGCCTCTATATGTACGGATGGGGCCATCTCGTCGCGCAGCCTGGCGATGGCACGCACTTCTTCCACCATCTGTGCGGGTGTCTTGCGCACATTGGCCATGGAGTGCGCGGGGCTGGCCGATACGGGCAGCGTGATCTTGTGCGCGCCGGCGCGCATGGCGGCTTCGGCGCCCTTGAGATTGGGCACCAGGGCCATGATGGTGACGCCGGGATGGGCGATGGCGTGGCGCACGACCTCGGCGGCGTCGGCCATCTGCGGCAGCAGTTTGGGCGAGACAAAGGAGCCGACCTCGATCTCCTGCACGCCCGCTGCCACCAGAGCATCGATCCATGCATGTTTGTGGGCCGTGCTCATGGTGGCCGAGATCGACTGCAGGCCGTCGCGGGGGCCGACTTCGCTGATCAGGAGATCGAAACGCTGGGGGAATGACATGGTTGCCTCACTTGGATTTCATGCTTGCATTGCGGCTGGCACAATGCTTTAATGATGTTCTGTCTGATAGAACTTAATTCTTTCTATTGAAATATTGCCTTGCGTACTGATGCCCTGTCAAGATGCGGGGCAGGAGTTTCCATGCCGCGTAAATCCCTGAATGAATCCGTAGCCGACGAAAATGCCGCACCTGGCGGTGTGGCTGCAGTGGACCGCGCTCTCAGCGTGCTGGGTGCATTCCAGGATGGCGATGCCGCGCTGAGCCTGGCCGAGCTGGCCGAGCGCACCCGGCTCTACAAGAGCACGGTGCTGAGGCTGCTGGCCTCTCTGGAGCATGGGGGCTGGGTTCAGCGCCAGGATGACGGGCGCTATGCGGTGGGCCCGGCCGTGGCCAGGCTGCACGCGGTCTACGAGCAGAGCTTCTCGCTGGATAAGCTGGTCATGCCGGTGCTGCGCGCACTGGTTCAGGCCACGGGCGAGAGCGCTGCCTACCATGTGCGCCAGGGGCGCGAACGCCTGTGTCTGTACCGCGTGGATTCGCCGCACCCGGTACGCGATCACGCGCGTGCCGGCGATCTGCTCCCTCTGGATAAGGGAGCTGGCGGGCGTGTGCTGGTCGCTTTCGATCCGGAGCTGGGCGACTGGGTGAAGAGGAATCGCAACCACTATGCGCGTGTGCGGGCCGATGGCTACGAAGCCCTGGTGGGCGACAGGCATAGCGAGATCGCCGGCATCTCGGCCCCGGTCTTTCGCCGCAGCGGGGAGCTGGCCGCTGCCTTGACGCTGACCATGCCCGCGCATCGCTATGACGAACGCTATGTCAAAAACGTGTTGCAGGCTGCACGCGAGCTGGGGGCGCAACTGCCGTAGGTTTGGGCGCTCTGGGCTTGAGACGCAGGACCGGCAGTCGCAGGCAGCGATGAAGCCCGAGTCACGGGCCTGCCGGCTCGGGCTGAAAGCCCGGCTCGCTGCGCACGCGCAAAAAGCGGGCAAAGCGCGGCAGCCCGCTTTTTTCGTGCAGGCCCTGGTAGCGGTAGGTGACCCAGCTGCCGAGCGCGGGCGGACTTTTGCGCATCTGCGCCGTCAGTCCGGAGCCCAGTGAAAACTGCTTGCCGTCCGGGGTCTGCACCAGCAGCGCACCCGTCATGCCCTGCCATTGTCCGCGTCCGCTTTTGTAGCCTATGACCCGGGCTTCTGCATCATCGAAAGGCTTGAGCTTGAGCAGATCGTCGCTGCGGCCCGGACGATAGGGGGCGCTGCCTTTGTGCAGCATCAAGCCCTCGCCGCCGCCCTTGACGACTGTGTGCAGCCATTGCCGCAACTCGGCTTCCGAGCCCAGCTTGCGCTGCTCCACCATCTGCACCCAGTCCTGGGCAATGGCCCCGACGGTGCGTTGCAGCAGCGGCAGGCGCTGGTCAAAGCTGCCCGGAGCTGCGGGCAGATCAAACACCATGAATTTCATCTGGTGCCAGGCCCTGTCGTCCGGGATGGCTTGTGCCGTGGTGGACTGGGCATGGGCAAACCGGCCGCGTCCGGCCCAGAGCTCGCCATCCATGGGAGTGGCCGGCCAGTCCCGGACAAACCACTTTGGCGTCGCGATCCGCTGCCCGCCACGGCTGACGAGCTGGTGGCCGTTCCAGTAGCCGCGTACGCCATCCAGTTTCTCGCTGACCCAATAGTCCTGCAGCGGCAGGCCGCTGCGCCAGACCTGGGCCAGCATCAGCGAAGGCGGCTGTGTCGTGGTCTGGGCCCGCACGGCAACAAAGCCCATGCAGAGACAGGCACAGACCAGCCAGAGAATGCATTCCCGCAGGGGGCGATGCCGTGGCTCAGGCATGGCTATCTCCCGGTAAAGAGGCAGCTCATGCTAGAGCGCGAAGCCTATGCTGTCGATGCGGGTACGAACCCATATCAAAAAAGCATGGCTATCAGCGGCTTATCCATCAGTAATGACGGCGATTTCAATGAAAAAGCCGCTGCAGCCAGGCAGCGGCTGTTGTCAAAGGGGCAAGACCTTCAGTCGCGGCTGATGACGGCGCAGGCGATGCGCGCGCCGGCATTGCCCGTGGGCTGGGTGGTGTAGTCGTCGGGCTGTGCATGGACGATGACCGCCCGGCCTATGACATTGCCAGGGCCGGCCAGCAAGGTGATGTCCGCCGACTGTACGTTGACGGTGGCCACGCCGTTGGAGTCGGCCTTCAGGCTGGGCAGGTCGCCCATATGGTGCTGGGTCGAGTCATATTTGCCATGCGGATTGCCCAGCGGGTTGAAGTGGCCGGCAGCGGCATTGCCGTTGTCGCCGCAGTCGCCCTTGTCGTGGATGTGAAAGCCATGCTCGGAATTGGGCTTGAGGCCGTGAATCACGGCATTGACCACCACCTGCTGGCCGGTCTTCTGGGTGAATTTCACATCGCCGCCGACCTTGCTACCCGAAGTGGCCTGCAGCCTGGCGATGGCCTGGGCGGGCTGGGGCTCGGGGGTGCTGCAGGCTGTCAGGGCAGCAGCGGATGCGGCCAGGATGAGAAAACGATATGGCATGTAAGCTCCTCTTGAATATTCGTCAGAACCATAGAGAAAACACTGTGAACCATAGCGTCAGTGCTTTGCCGCGCTTGTAGGGCAAGGGCCAAGATGTCGGGCACGGCCCCAAAAAACAAAGCCCCGCAGGCTGCTGAGGCCTGCGGGGCTGGTGTCGTCAAAAGCCTGGGGCTCAGACCTGATCGGCAGATAGGCCTGCAGTCTGGCTGAAGCCGCCGTCCACATAGGTGATCTCGGCGGTCACGCCGGAGGCCAGGTCGGACAGTAGGAAGGCCGCGACATTGCCCACGTCTTCAATGGTCACGTTGCGGCGCAGAGGAGCGGCGTCGGCCACGCGGCCCAGCAGCTTGCCGAAGTCCTTGATGCCGGAGGCAGCCAGGGTCTTGATGGGGCCGGCGGAGATGCCGTTGGCACGGATGGCGCGGCCGTCGGCAGTGCGGCCCACGGCTTCTGCCAGGTAACGCACGGATGCTTCCAGCGATGCCTTGGCCAGGCCCATGGTGTTGTAGTTGGGGATGGAGCGCAGAGCACCCAGGTAGGACAGGGTCAGCAGCGAGGACTTGTCGTTCAGGTAAGGCAGGGCTGCCTTGGCCATGGCAGGGAAGCTGTAGGCGCTGATATCGTGGGCGATCTTGAAGTTCTCGCGGCTCAGGCCGTCGAGGAAGTTGCCGGCAATGGCTTCACGGGGGGCAAAACCGATGGAGTGCACAAAGCCGTCGAACTTGCCCCAGGTGGCACCCAGGTCGGCGAACAGCTTTTCGATCTGGGCGTCGTCGCCCACGTCGCAGTCGAACACCAGCTTGGAGTCGAAGTCGGCAGCAAATTCGGTGATGCGGTCCTTGAAGCGTTCGCCCACATAGCTGAAAGCCAGTTCTGCGCCTTGCTCGTGGCAGGCCTTGGCAATGCCGTAGGCAATGGAACGGTTGGACAGAACGCCCGTGATCAGCAGCTTTTTACCGGCGAGAAAACCCATTGTTGTTCTCCAAAGAAAATTGAAAGAGACGATGGCTGCATCTGTGGCAGACGCGCCATCTTTGAAAACGTATCTGTTCGAACTGGGTGCGAATCAGTCGGGGTAGGGCAGAATTGTCGCATGCGCCATTGGATGATTTGCTCAGCCCTGATTGTCAGCAGCCAAGTTGCCACACCTGCCCTGGCAGCACATGGCTATGCGCTCTGGGGTCAGCCCAGGTACGCGGCCGACTTCAGGCACTTTGACTATGTGAACCCTCAAGCGCCCAAGGGCGGCGAGTTGCGTATGGTCAGCAATCTGCGCTATTCGACCTTCGACAAGTACAACCCCTTCACCATCAAGGGCTCGCCGCCTGCCTATCTGGCGGACATGCTGTTCGAGACCCTGTTGACCCCCAGTCTCGACGAGACGGCCACGGGCTACGGCCTGCTGGCCGAGGATGTGGAGGTGGCGGCCGACGGCCTGTCCGCGACCTTCAAACTGCGCAAGCAGGCGCGCTTTCACAACGGAAAGCCCGTGCTGGCCCAGGATGTGAAGCACAGCTACGAGACGCTGCTGAGCAAATATGTCTCGCCCGGCTACAAGACGCTGTTTGCCGAGGTGGCTGCCTGTGATGTGCTCGACGAGCGCACGGTGCGCTTTCGCTTCAAAAAGCCCAACCGAGACCTGCCGCTGACCGTGGGCGCCCTGTTGCCGGTGTTCAGCCGTGACTGGGGGCTGGGCGCGGATGGCAAGCCCAAGGCCTTCGATCAGGTGGTGATGGACACGCCTATCGGCAGCGGGCCCTACAAGATAGGGCCGGTCAAGTTTGGCAAGGACATCAGCTATGTTCGCGACCCTAAGTATTGGGGGGCAGCCTTGCCGGTGCGTGTCGGTTTGGCCAATTTTGACCGAATCACCATCAAGATCTACAAGGACAACACGGCGCGGCTGGAGGCACTCAAGGCCGGTGAGTTCGATCTCATGCGCATCAACAGCGCGGGCGACTGGGCCAGGCGTCTGACGGGGCGGCGCTTCGCCTCGGGCGAACTGGTCAAGGGCGCGTTCGAGAACAAGCTGCCCTCGGGCTTTCAGAGTTTTTTCCTGAATACGCGGCGTGAGCTGCTCAAGGATGTGCGTGTGCGCGAGGCCTTGGGCCTGGCTTATGACTTTGAGTGGATGAGCCGTCAGATGTTCTATGGCGCATATCAGCGCGTGCATGGATTGTTTGGCAACACCGCTTGCGAAACCACGGGCGATCCCAGCGATGCCGAGTTGGCCCTGCTCAAGCCCTATGAGAGCAGTCTGCCGCCAGGCACGCTGGGGCAGATGGCCCAGCCGCCACGCACCGATGGGCCTGATGGCCTGCGCGGCAATCTGCGGCGTGCGCAGAAGCTGCTGGCCGATGCCGGCTGGACGGTCAGGGATGGAGCCTTGCGCAATGCCGGGGGCGAGCCCATGGTGCTGGAATATCTGGACAGCAGCGAGAGCGGTGTCAAGATCGTCAGCAGCTGGATGCGCAATCTGGAAAAGCTGGGCATCACGCTCAAGGTGCGCAATGTGGACTACGCGCTCTATCAGCAGCGCATGGACAAATACGATTTCGACATCGTGACGCTCAACGTGCCCGGCACGCACAATCCGGGCCAGGAATATGCCGAGCTGTTCGGCAGCGCTGCCGCCGATGTGGAGGGGGCCTCGAACTATGTCGGTCTCAAGAGCAAGGCCGTGGATGCCATCATCGCCCAGATGGCTGCGGCCAAGTCCGAGCAGCAGATGCTGCCCGCCTGCCATGCGCTGGAGCGCATCATCGTCCACGGCCATTACCTGATCCCCCAGTATTACTCGGGCACGCATCGCATGGTCTATGACGCCTGGAAGTTGGCGCTGCCGGGGCAGATTCCAGCCTATTCTCCGGGCGAGCTATGGGCCGTCTATGCCTGGTGGGTCAAGTAAGGTGACCCCCACGCTCCACCGTTGCACGGGTCGCTGCCCCCCGAGGGGGCTGGCCTTGCTTGGGGCGGCCCGGCGCTGCGGCCTAGGTAAAGTGGCCCCCACGCTCCGCCGTTGCACGGGTCGCTGCTCCCCGAGGGGCTGGCCTTGCTTGGGGCGGCCCGGCGCTGCGGCCCAGGTAAAGTGGCCCTCACGCTCCACTGTTGCACGGGTCGCTGCCCCCCAAGGGGGCTGGCCCTGCTTGGGGCGGCCCGGCGCTGTGGCCATCGCCGCCGCGGCTGAAAACAAGGGTTGATCGAAGATGTTTGCCTATATTCTCAAACGCATTTTGCTGATGATCCCCACGCTGCTGGGCGTGCTGCTGCTGACCTTTGTGGTCATCCAGTTCGTGCCCGGTGGCCCGGTGGAGCAGTATCTGGCCGAGGCCAAGGCCGGTGCCGGACACGGCGCCGAAGGTGCTGCCATGAGCTACCGGGGCGGCCAGGGCGTGGACCCCAAGCGGCTCGAAGAGATCAAGGCGCTGTACGGCTTTGACAAGCCGCCGGTAGAACGCTTTGTGCAGATGCTGGGTCAGTTCGCGCGCTTCGATCTGGGCACCAGCTTTTTTCAGAACAAAAGCGTCTGGGCGCTGGTCAAGGAAAAACTGCCGGTCTCCATCAGCCTGGGGCTGTGGACGTTTTTCATCAGCTATCTGGTGGCTGTGCCCCTTGGCGTGGCCAAGGCTGTGCGGGCCGGCTCGCGCTTCGATCTGGCGACCACAATCGTGATTCTCATCGGCTATGCCATCCCGGGCTTTGTGCTGGGCGTGGCGCTGCTGGTCGTCTTTGGTGGGCAGTTGCAGTGGTTTCCGCTGCGCGGGCTGACATCGGCCAATTTCGACGAACTCAGCACCATGGGCAAGGTGGCGGACTATCTCTGGCATATCGCGCTGCCTGTGACCGCCATGGTGGCTGGCAGCTTTGCCGTGACGGCCATGCTGACCAAGAACTCGTTTCTCGAAGAGATCCGCAAGCAATATGTGCTGACGGCCCGCGCCAAGGGCCTGTCCGAGCGCCAGGTGCTCTACAAACATGTGTTTCGCAATGCGCTGATTCCCATCGTCACGGGCTTTCCCTCGGCTTTCATCGGCGCCTTCTTTGCCGGCGCGCTGCTGATCGAGACCCTGTTCTCGCTCGACGGCCTGGGTCTGCTCAGCTATGAAAGCGTGATCCGGCGCGACTTTCCCGTGGTGCTGGGCACGCTGTATCTGTTCACGCTGATCGGCCTGGTGACCAAGCTCATCAGCGATCTTTGCTATGTCTGGGTGGACCCCCGGGTCAAGTTTGACTGATTTATGCAAAATAAGCCTCAAACCAATGCCCTGCAAGCGCAAGAAGCTATGAATACAGGAGTGGAGCGTGTGCCGGCGGCGCCTGCTGCCAAATCCGAGTCCCCGGGGCGCCGGGCCTGGCGGCGTTTCAAATCCAACCGGCTGGGCTTTGTCAGCCTGCTGATCTTCTCGGTGCTGGTGCTGCTCAGCCTGTTTGCCGAACTGCTGTCCAACGACAAGCCGCTCATCGTGCGCTACGAGGGGCAGACCTATCTGCCGCTGCTGCACGATTACCCGGAAACCACGTTTGGCGGCGATTTCCATACGCCGACCGATTACCTCGATCCCTTCATCCAGCAAAGGCTCGGCGAGGGCGACAACTGGGCGATCTTCCCCATCAACCGCTATGGCAAGTCCACCATCAACTACTTTGCCAAGTCGCCCAATCCTTCTGCGCCGTCGGCCGACAACTGGCTGGGCACCGACGACCGGGGGCGCGATCTGCTGGCGCAGCTCATCTACGGTTTTCGCGTCAGCGTGCTGTTCGGCCTGGCGCTGACGGCCGTGGGCGTGCTGCTGGGCGTGCTGGCGGGAGCGGTGCAGGGCTTTTTTGGCGGCAAGACGGATCTGGCCTTTCAGCGCCTGACGGAAATCTGGGGCTCCATGCCCGAGCTCTACCTGCTCATCATCTTCAGCGCGCTGTTTGCGCCCAGTGTCTCGCTGCTGCTGATCCTGCTGAGCCTGTTCGGCTGGATGGGGCTGGCCGACTATGTGAGAGCCGAGTTTCTGCGCAATCGCCAGCTCGACTATGTGAAATCCGCCCAGGCCCTGGGTGCCAGCAATCGTTCCATCATCTTTCGCCACATTCTGCCCAACAGCATGACGCCGGTGATCACCTTTTTGCCGTTTCGCATGAGCGGGGCCATCCTGGCGCTGACCTCGCTCGATTTTCTGGGTCTGGGCGTCCCGCCAGGCACGCCCAGCCTGGGCGAGCTGCTGAGCCAGGGCAAGAACAATATCGATGCCTGGTGGATTTCCCTGTCCACCTTTGGCGTGCTGGTCATCACGCTGCTGTTGCTGACCTTTATGGGCGACGCCCTGCGCGATGCGCTGGACCCGCGCAAGCAGGCGCACACCGGGGCTGCAAAGCGCGCAGGAGGCAAGCCATGAGCCAGGAAAAGTATGGGATTGAGAGCCGCAGCCAGTTGCTGAGCGTGCACGATCTGAGCGTGTCTTTTGCGGGCAAGCCCGTGGTGCAGGGTGTGAGCTTCGAGATGGCTGCCGGTGAAAAGCTGGCGCTGGTGGGGGAGTCCGGCTCGGGCAAGTCGGTCACGGCGCTGTCGCTGCTGCGCCTGGTGGGCGATGCGCAATTGGGTGGCCGGGCCCTGCTGGACGGGCGCGATCTGCTGCAGCTTTCGGAGCGCGAGATGCAGGGCATACGCGGCGGCGATATCGCCATGATCTTTCAGGAGCCGATGACGGCGCTGAACCCGCTGATGACTGTCGGCGCGCAGGTGGCGGAGGTGCTGCAGCTCAAGCAGGCCTTGAGCCGGGCGCAGGCCTTGAAGCAGGCCGTCGAGCTGCTGGCCACTACTGGCATCCCTGAGCCAGAGCGTCGCGCGCAGAGCTTTCCGCACCAGCTCAGCGGTGGCCAGCGTCAGCGCGCCATGATCGCCATGGCCCTGGCCAGTCGTCCCCGGCTGCTGCTGGCCGACGAGCCGACAACGGCGCTGGATGTGACGCTGCGTGGCCAGATCCTGGATTTGCTGGCCGATCTGCAGCGGCAGACCGGCATGGCCGTGCTGATGATCACGCATGACCTGAACCTGGTGCGCCGCTTTGCCGACCGCGTGGCCGTCATGGAAAAAGGCCGTCTCGTGGAGCAGGGCGCGGTGGCCGAGCTGATGCGGAACCCGCAGCATGCCTATACCCGCAAGTTGCTGGCCAGCCGGCCGGTGCGCAATGTGGCGGATGAGACCGTGCCGGCCGGTGAGGCTGCCGTGGTGCAGACCCGGGCCTTGCAGGTGAGCTATGCCACGCCCTTGCCCGGCATTCGCGGCTGGTTCAAAAAGGGCGCGTTCGTCGCGGTCAAGGGCGCGGATATGCTGCTGCGGCCCGGCCGTACCCTGGGCGTGATCGGTGAATCGGGCTCCGGTAAATCCACGCTGGCCCAGGCCGTGCTGGGGTTGTTGCCTGCGGCCGGGGGGCTGCAGGTGGCCGGCAGGCAATGGCAGCAGCCGGCAATCCGCAACAGCGCCGCCAATCTGGCGCTGCGGCGCAAGATCCAGGTGGTGTTCCAGGATCCGTTTTCCTCGCTGTCGCCGCGCATGACGGTGGAGGAGATCGTCGGCGAAGGCCTGCAGATCCATGCCCCTGAGCTCGCTGCCGGGCCGCGGCGCGAGCGCGTGCTCAAGATGCTCGAAGAGGTGGGCTTGACCGAGGCCCAGTTTCCCGGCCTGCTGCAGCGCTATCCGCATGAATTCTCGGGCGGGCAGCGGCAGCGCCTGGCGATTTCACGCGCGCTCATCATGGAGCCCGAGGTCCTGGTGCTGGACGAGCCCACGAGTGCACTCGACGTCACCATTCAGCAGCAGGTGCTGGCCCTGTTGCAGCGGCTGCAGAAGGAGCGTGGCCTGGCCTATCTGCTCATCACCCACGATGTGGACGTGATTCGCGCCATGGCCCATGAGGTGCTGGTCATGAAGGACGGGCAGATCGTGGAGCAGGGCGATGTGCAGGCGGTGCTGACTGCGCCGAGGCAGGCATACACGCGCCAGTTGGTCGAGGCCGCCGGGGTCGTTGCCGAGCCTCCGGCGGTCTGAATGTGATGGCGAGCAGCGCCTTCCCTTCAAAGGTTTGAGGCTTTGAATGCCTGCAATTGCTGTCGGTTCACTGATTCGCGAGGCAGGCATTCGCTGAAAAACACTGAATCCGCACTCGAAAGTTTGTATTTATTTGGCGCGAATTCTCTGGCTGTGGCCTAATTGATCCTTTTCAACCTCCCAATTGAGAATTCGACATGGGCAATAAGATCGTTACCGAAGCAGACCGCAAGGCCACTCCCCGTCCCCAGGCACCCAATGGCGTGACCCTGCCCACTCCCGGCCGTGGCCAGCGCGTGAGCCTGGAGCGTGGTTCGCACACTCGCAGCAAGAAGCAGCCCGGCAAGCGCCACGGCTAATTCCTGCGGCAGGCTGCGCCCTGGTGCGCGGCCCGCAAAAAAGCCCTCGTCACTTCGGTGCGAGGGCTTTTTGCTTTTCACGGCTTCAGATCGTTGGTTTGCTCATCCCTGAAGATTTTTCAGCTTGCGGCGCAGCTGCTGCACTTCCTCGATGAGATCGGTGGTCAGGGCGGCGAGCTGAGGGTCGGCGTCGAAGCTGTGTTCCAGCTGGGCAATGCGGCGTGCACGCACCAGCGTCTGGCTGCTGAAGCGCCATTGCTCGTGGCTGATCTCGCGCAGCTGACCTTCGTTGTCGTAGCTGATGACGCCTGTCTGCACATGCTCGATCACCCATTGCGGGCTGGTGCAGCAATGGCGCGCCAGCTCGTGCAGATCGAGCACGGCCTGTTCCAGCAGCTCGGCAGGCGCGTAGAAAGGGTAGTGGGAGGGGCTCATGGGAAAACCTTTCAACTCAGGCTGCGGGCATCGAACTGCGGGAAGGCCCTGGCAAAGTCGGCATAAGCCTGCTTTTGCGCGGGTGTCGCCGCGGGTGGGAAGACCACATCCAGCACCAGGTACAGATCACCCGGCGTGGCGGCGGGCAGGCCCTTGCCCTTGAGGCGCAGCTTGCGACCCGAGCGATAGCCGGCGGGCACGGTGACTTCCAGTTCCCCGGCCAGCGTCTTGAAGGGGACGGGGCCACCGAGCTCGGCTTCCCAGGGCGCGAGCGGCACTCGCTGGTAGACATCCTTGCCTTCGGACCACCAGCGCGGATCGCTACGGAAGTGCACCTCCAGCAGCAGATCGCCTGGAGCACCCTTGCCCAGACCCGGGTTGCCCTGACCGGCAAGGCGAATCATCTGGCCCTCGCGCACGCCCTTGGGAATGGTGACCTGCAGCTCCTTGTCCTTGTGGGTGGGGATGCCCTGGTCGTCGAGCACGGTGCTGCGCAGATGCAGCGAGCGCACGGCGCCGCTATAGCTGTCCTGCAGATCCAGCTCTATGCTGGCATGCTGGTCCTGGCCGCGCATGTCTGGGGTGCTGCGCGCGCCTTGCTGGCCCTGATGGCGCCGTGCACGAGCGGCCTGGCCGAACATCTGCGAGAAAAAGTCGCTGAAATCGGCGTCGCTGCCGGCATCGCCCTGGCTGCTGAAGTGAAAGTCCTGCTGATCCCAGTCGGGCGGCGGGCGAAAGCCTCCCTTGCCCTGAGCTCTGGCATTTTGAGCAAACTGCATCTCGTCGCCCATGGCGTCGTAGGCGGCGCGCTTTTCGGGGTCGGAGAGCACGGTGTTGGCTTCGTTGACCTCGGCCATGCGAGCAGCCGCGTCTTTTTCCTTGCTGATGTCGGGGTGGTATTTGCGGGCGAGTTTGCGATAGGCCTTTTTGATGTCCTCGGTGGAGGCCTTTTTGTCCACGCCAAGTATCTTGTAATAGTCCTTGTAATCCATGGAGTCACCAATCTTCTTGTCAAAAGATGGGCGCAAGACTGTTGCCTTGGCTGCTGCCATTGCTGCGCCCGCATTCAGGAAAATAATAGGGATAGAGTGCGGCAGCTTCAAGGGTCTCAATGCGCGCTGGTGGGGTGATGACCGGGGTTTGAGTCCTTGGGGGCATCTGGCGCTACCATTGCCGGGATCAATGCAGGGGCGTGTGCGAAGGCCTGCCCAGAGTTCGTGAAATGAAACAAGAAATTACAAAAGCAGACGCATGGCTGGTTGTCTGCCTCTGTGCTGACTGGTGCGGTACCTGTAAACAGTACCGGCAGCCCTTCGAGGCTCTTGCTGCCCAGTTTCCACAGATGCGTTTTGTCTGGCTCGATGTGGAAGACCGTGAGGATGTCGCTGGCGATCTGGACATAGAAACCTTTCCGTCCATTTTGGTGGCGCAGGGCGAGCAGGCCAGATTTCTGGGGCCTGTGCTTCCGCAGACGGGGGTGCTGGCGCGGATGCTGCAATCCCTGCCCGCAGATGCGGCGGCGAGGCCCGCCGATGTGCAGGAGGCCCAGGATTTGCTGCAGCGATTGTTGCGCGCTGATGACCTGCAGGAAGTCTTGCGTTGATCGCTGTTTTATGCGAGACACTTTTTGCGAAAACAGTGGTTTGCGGCTACAATCACGGCTTCACGACCAAACGGGCGGGTACATACCGCCCGTTTTTTTTGGGCAATTCATGGCGAAACCTGTTTTTGGCAGAGCTAAGTCCATGATTTGACAGATTTTTCGGGATTGAACTGAATACACGTGGCACTACAGCAAATCGTTGAACAAACCGTGACAGGTCTGGGCTATGACCTGGTTGAAATCGAGCGCTCGGCCGGCGGCCTGCTGCGCATCACGATTGATTTGCCTTGGCAGGCGCCGGAGGAAGGTGCGCCTGAGCTGCCCGAGCAGTTCGTGACAGTGGAAGACTGCGAAAAGGTCACGCGCCAGCTTCAGTTTGCGCTGGAAGTCGATGGTGCGGACTACGCCCGCCTGGAGGTCTCTTCTCCAGGCATTGATCGTTTGCTGCGCCATGAGCAGGACTTCATCCGCTTTGAAGGCTCGGAGGTGGATCTGACGCTCAAGGCTCCCATCGGGACTGCGGGTGGCGACAAGATCAATGCAAACCGCAAGAAATTTCGTGGCACGCTGGAGCGGACTGAAGAAGGTGGCTGGCAGATCGTCTGGAGCGATGAGCCGCCTCCCAAGCCGGGCGTGCGCGTCAGCAAGAAGCGTGAGCCTGCGCCGTTGAACGCGATGGGCTTTACGCTTGACGAGTTGCGCGAAGCTCGTCTGGCACCGATTGTGAATTTCAAAGGACGCGCAGCCAAGCCCGAATGAGGCAGCTGAAGCGTTTGAATCTTTTGGGGCAAAGAGGTCGCATGCAAATCCTCTTTGTGTGATTGAAATAGGAGAGTCGTCGCATGAATCGCGAACTGTTGATGTTGGTTGAAGCCATTTCGCGTGAAAAGAACGTGGAACGCGATGTGGTTTTTGGTGCCGTGGAATCCGCACTGGCACAGGCCACCAAGAAGCTGTACCAAGGTGAAGTAGACATCCGCGTGTCCATCGATCGCGAAAGCGGCGACTACGACACCTTCCGCCGCTGGGTGGTGGTGTCTGACGATGCCGGTCTGCAGAACCCCGACGCCGAAGAAATGCTGATGGATGCGGAAGACCGCGTGCCCGGCATTCAAATTGGTGAGTTCATTGAAGAGCAGATCGAGTCGCTGCCCATCGGCCGTATCGGTGCCATGGCTGCCAAGCAGGTCATCCTGCAGAAGATTCGCGACGCCGAGCGCGAAATGCTGCTCAACGAATTCCTGGCCCGTGGCGAGAAGATTTTCACCGGTACCGTCAAGCGCATGGACAAGGGCGACATCATTGTCGAATCCGGCCGTGTGGAAGGCCGACTCAAGCGCGGCGAGATGATCCCCAAGGAAAATCTGCGCAATGGCGACCGCGTGCGCGCCATGATCATGGAAGTCGATGCCACCTTGCGCGGCGCTCCCATCCTGCTGTCGCGCTCGGCTCCCGAATTCATGGTGGAGTTGTTCCGCAATGAAGTGCCCGAGATCGAGCAAGGCCTGCTGGAGATCAAGAGCTGCGCCCGTGACGCCGGCTCTCGTGCCAAGATCGCCGTGCTCAGCCACGACAAGCGCGTGGACCCCATCGGCACCTGCGTCGGCGTGCGCGGCACCCGCGTGAATGCCGTGACCAACGAACTGGCCGGCGAGCGTGTGGATATCGTGCTGTGGTCCGAAGACCCCGCCCAGTTCGTGATCGGTGCCCTGGCTCCTGCCAATGTCTCTTCCATCGTTGTGGATGAGGAAAAGCACGCCATGGACGTGGTGGTGGACGAGGAAAATCTGGCCATCGCCATCGGTCGCGGCGGTCAGAACGTGCGTCTGGCCTCCGAGCTGACAGGCTGGAAGATCAACATCATGGACGCTGCAGAGTCTGCCCAGAAGCAGGCCGACGAGTCGGCTGTCTCGCGCAAGCTGTTCATGGAAAAGCTGGATGTGGACGAGGAAATCGCCAACATCCTGATCGAAGAAGGTTTCGAGACCCTGGAAGAAGTGGCCTATGTGCCGCTGCAGGAAATGCTCGAAATCGAATCCTTCGACGAAGAGACGGTGAACGAGCTGCGTAGCCGCGCCAAGGATGCACTGCTGAGTCAGGAAATTGCTCGCGAAGAAAATGTGAGCAAGGCATCCGAGGATCTGGTGTCTCTGGACGGCATGACTGCCGAGCTGCTGGACAAGCTGGCGCAAGCTGATGTGCACACCCGTGACGATCTGGCCGACCTGGCGATCGACGAGCTGACCGAAATCACCGGTCAGACTGCCGAAGAAGCCAAGGCCTTGATCATGAAGGCGCGTGAGCACTGGTTTACCGATGGGCAAGAGTAAGGTCAGGGAGGTACAGAGCATTTATGTCGAGTAATACGGTTGCAGAATTTGCGAAAGAGCGCAACACGACCCCTGATACCTTGCTGCAGCAGCTCAAGGCCGCCGGGGTTGACAAGGCCAATGCGGCTGACGCGCTGACCGAAGGTGACAAGCAGCGCTTGCTGTCTCACCTGCAGGCAAGCCATGGCAGCGGTGCCAAGAAGATCACGCTGACCAAGAAGTCCACCAGCGAAATCAAGCAGGCGGATTCATCGGGCCGTGCCCGTACGATTCAGGTGGAAGTGCGCAAGAAGCGCACTTTCGTGAAGCGGGAAGACACTCCCGCCGAGGCTCAGGCCAATGCGGAAAGCATGGCTAAGGCTGTGCAGGAGCGTGCCGCTAGTCAAGAGCTGGTACGCCGTGAAGAAGATGCTCGCCGCGAGGCCGAGCTGTTGAGCCATCAGGAAGAACAATTGGCCAAGGAACGTCAAGAGCGCGAAGAGCGCGAGCGCCGCGAGCGCGAAGCCGAGGAACGTGCTGCAGCCTATGCAGCCGCGGAAGTCGCCAAGGTGGCTGAAGCCAAGGCGGCAAAGGAAGAAGAAAAGCGCGAGCACGCCGCAGGCGCTGCCGCACGTGCTGCGGCCCAGGCCGAGGCACGCGCCAAGGCGGAAGCCGAATCCCAGGCCAAGGCTGCTGAAGAAGCCAGCCGCGCCAAGGATCTGGATGAGCGCCGCCGCAAGGCCCTGGCCGAAGCGGAAGCCATCCGCGCCATGATGGCTGCACCCAAGAAGGTGCTGGTCGCCAAGAAGCCCGAGGAGCCCAAGAAGGCTGCTCCGGTTGCCGCCGATGCCAAGAAGCCTGTTGCCGCCAAGGATGGCAACAAGCCCGCAGGCAGCGCTGGCGCGGCCAATGCCGGCGGCGGCGCCCGTCCAGGCAAGGAAGTCAAGTCCGCCAAGCTGTCTTCGAGCTGGTCCAACGACGCCGGCAAGAAGAAGGAAATCAAGACCCGTGGCGACAGCTCCGGTGGCGTGGCTGGCCGTTCCAACTGGCGCGGTGGTCCCAAGGGCGGCCGTCGTGGCAATGATCGTCACGAGCAGCAACAGCAGCAGGCTCCCGAGTTCCGTCAGCTGGAGATTTCGGTGCCCGAGACCATCACCGTGGCCGAACTGGCTCACAAGATGGCCATCAAGGCATCCGAGGTCATCAAGGTTCTGATGAAGATGGGCCAGATGGTCACCATCAACCAGCCGCTGGACCAGGACACCGCCATGATCGTGGTGGAGGAAATGGGCCACACCGCCAAGGTGGCAGCGCTGGACGATCCCGAGGCCTTCACCGCCGAGGAAGTCTCCAACTCCGAAGCCGAGCAACTGCCGCGCGCTCCCGTGGTGACCGTCATGGGTCACGTGGACCACGGCAAGACCTCGCTGCTGGACTACATCCGTCGCACCAAGGTGGCGTCGGGCGAAGCCGGCGGCATCACTCAGCACATCGGTGCCTACCATGTGAAGACGCCTCGCGGCATCATCACCTTCCTGGACACTCCCGGTCACGAGGCCTTCACGGCCATGCGTGCTCGCGGTGCCAAGTCCACCGACATCGTGATTCTGGTGGCCGCTGCCGACGACGGCGTCATGCCCCAGACCAAGGAAGCCATCAAGCACGCCAAGGCGGCTGGTGTTCCCATCGTGGTGGCCATCACCAAGGCCGACAAGCCCGAAGCCAACCCCGATCGCGTCAAGCAGGAGCTGGTCGTGGAAGAGGTGCTGCCCGAAGAATACGGCGGCGACTCTCCCTTCGTGGCCGTGTCCTCCAAGACCGGCCAGGGCATCGACGAGCTGCTGGAGCAAGTGCTGCTGCAGGCCGAAGTGCTGGAACTCAAGGCGCCCGTGGACGCCGCTGCCAAGGGTATCGTGATCGAAGCCCAGCTGGACAAGGGTCGCGGTACCGTGGCTACGGTGCTGGTGCAGTCCGGTACGCTGAAGGTCGGCGACGTGGTGCTGGCGGGCCAGACCTATGGTCGCGTGCGAGCCATGCTCGACGAAGACGGCAAGCAGACCAAGGAAGCCGGTCCTTCCATCCCTGTAGAGATTCAGGGTCTGAACGAAGTGCCCCAGGCGGGTGACGACTTCATGGTGCTGAGCGATGAGCGCCGTGCCCGTGAAATCGCGACCTACCGCGCCGGCAAGTTCCGCAACACCAAGCTGGCCAAGCAGCAAGCTGCGAAGCTGGAAAACATGTTCGCCGAAATGTCCGCTGGCGATGTGCAGACCCTGCCCATCATCATCAAGGCCGACATGCAAGGCTCGCAGGAAGCTCTGGCAGCCTCGCTGCTCAAGCTGTCCACCGACGAGATCAAGGTTCAGCTGGTGTACTCCGGCGTGGGCGGTATCTCCGAGTCCGACGTCAACCTGGCGCTGGCTTCCAAGGCCATCATCATCGGCTTCAACGTGCGTGCGGATGCTCAGGCCCGCAAGACCGCTGAAGGCAACGATGTCGACGTTCGCTACTACAACATCATCTACGACGCCGTGGATGAAGTGAAGGCTGCGATGTCCGGCATGCTGGCTCCCGAGAAGCGCGAAGAGATCATCGGTATGGCCGAGATCCGCACCGTGTTCGTGGCAACGAAGATCGGCACCATTGCCGGCTCGTACATCACGCAAGGTCACGTCACCCGCAATGCACACTTCCGTCTGCTGCGCGACAACGTGGTCATCTACACGGGCGAGATCGAGTCGCTGCGCCGCATGAAGGACGATGTCAAGGAAGTCAAGGAAGGCTTCGAGTGCGGTATCAAGCTGCGCAACTACAACGACATCAAGGAAGGCGACGTGCTGGAAGTCTTCGAGATCAAGGAAATCGCTCGTACGCTGTAAAAGCAATAGCTGCTAGCGTGTGTTGTGCAAGGGTTTGAGGCTGAGAACGCCTTGAACTCCTTGTGCAGCAAGCGCAAATAGCTCCTTTTTTATTCATGGCAACCAAACGCAAATCTGCTGCTCCCAACCGCAGCTTCAAAGTTTCCGACCAGATCCAGCGTGATCTGTCGGAGCTGATCGCCCGCGAGTTGAAGGACCCGCGCGTCGGCATGGTCACGCTGCAAGGCGTGGAGGTGACTCCTGACTATGCCCACGCCAAGGTGTTCTTCAGCGTGCTCGTCGGCGATCCCGAAGTGACGCTGGCAGCACTCAATCAGGCCGCAGGCTTTCTGCGCAACGGCCTGTTCAAGCGTCTGCACATTCATACCGTGCCCACGCTGCATTTCGTCTACGACCGCACTACAGAGCGCGCTGCCGACATGAACGCCTTGATCGCCAAGGCTGTGGCGTCGCGCGGACCCGAACAGGAATAAGCACATGAACGCCCCTCGCACCCGGGTGCAGCGGCGCCCTGTGCATGGGGTGTTGCTGCTCGATAAACCGCTGGGCTGGTCCAGCAACGATATCTTGCAGAAGGTCAAGTGGCTGCTGCGCGCCGAAAAGGCCGGCCATACAGGCACGCTTGATCCGCTGGCCAGTGGCGTGCTGCCGCTGTGTTTCGGCGCTGCCACCAAATTCAGTCAGCTTCAGCTCGAAGCCGAGAAAACCTACGAAGCCATTGCCCGCCTGGGTCAGACCACGACCACGGCCGATGCCGAGGGCGATGTGGTGCTGGAGCGTGTCGTGGATCTGGCCGCCATCACGCCCGAGCGCCTGGCGCAGGTGCAGGCCCAGTTCACGGGCGACATCAAGCAGGTGCCGCCCATGCACAGTGCGCTGAAGAAGGACGGCAAGGCACTCTATGAATATGCCCGTGCGGGCGTGGAAGTGGAGCGCCCCGCACGAGATGTCACCATTCATGCATTGGAGCTGACTCTGGTGCAGGACGATCAGGGGCATCCGGCCGTCAAGATGAGAGTGAGCTGCAGCAAGGGCACTTACATCCGCACATTGGGCGAAGACGTGGGCGAGGCCTTGGGCTGTGGCGCCCACTTGCGTTTTCTGCGCCGTGTGGAAACCGGCGGTCTTGAGGTGTCGCGCTGCGTGACGCTGGAGGCGCTGGAAGCCATGAACGATGAAGAGCGCATCGCGCAGGTCCAGCCTGTGGATACCCTGCTGCATCGTCATGCCGTCGTCACCTTGGGTGAACAGGATGCAGGTCGCTTTCTATCAGGCTTGCGCCGTCGAGGGTCTTGGGCGGATGCCCCGGCCGTGGCGGTGTATGGTGAGCGCCCGCATGCCCTTTTAGGGGTAGGCCGTGTGGCGAGCGGGGAATTGATTCCCGAGCGCCTGCTCAGTCCGCTAGAAATTCAACAAATTTTGGAAGGAACGCCGCGTCCACAAGCAAGCGGCATTTTGGAAACATTATGAGCAAACAAATCCGCAACATTGCGATCATCGCGCACGTTGACCACGGTAAGACCACCATGGTGGACCAGCTGCTGCGCCAGTCCGGCACTTTTGCCGAGCACGAAAAAGTCGTCGACACCGTGATGGACAACCATGCCATCGAACGTGAGCGCGGCATCACCATTCTGGCCAAGAACTGTGCCGTGTCCTGGAAGGACACCCACATCAACATTCTCGACACGCCCGGTCACGCGGACTTCGGCGGCGAAGTGGAACGTGCCCTGTCCATGGTCGACGGCGTGGTGCTGCTGATCGATGCGCAGGAAGGCCCCATGCCCCAGACGCGCTTCGTGACCAAGAAGGCTCTGGCCCTGGGTCTGCGCCCCATCGTGGTGGTGAACAAGGTGGACAAGCCCGGTGCCAACCCCGACAAGGTGATCAACGCCGCTTTCGACCTGTTCGACAAGCTGGGCGCCACCGACGAGCAACTGGACTTCCCCGTGGTCTACGCCTCCGGCATCAACGGCTGGTCGTCCAAGGAAGAGGGCGAGCCCGGTGCCAAGTGGGGTGAGGACATGTCCGCCCTGTTCGACACCATCCTCGACCATGTGCCTTCCGTGCAAGGCGATGCCAGCGCTCCCCTGCAGCTGCAGGTCTCCGCTCTGGACTATTCCACCTTCGTGGGTCGTATCGGCGTGGGCCGCATCACCCAGGGCACGCTCAAGCCCGGTCAGCAAGTGGCCGTGATGGCCGGTCCTGACGGCAAGAGCTACAGCGGCAAGATCAACCAGGTGCATACCTTCCAGGGTATCGATCGCGTGCAGGCCACCGAAGCCGGTCCTTCCGAGATCGTGCTGATCAGCGGTATCGAAAACATCGGTATCGGCGAGACCGTCACCGATCCCGCCAATCCTCAGCCTCTGCCCATGCTGAAGATTGACGAGCCCACGCTGACCATGAACTTCTGCGTGAACACCTCGCCCCTGGCAGGTCGTGAAGGCAAGTTCGTGACCAGCCGCCAGATCTGGGACCGTCTGCAAAAGGAACTGCGCTCCAACGTGGCTCTGCGCGTCAAGGAAACCGACGAAGACGGTATCTTTGAAGTCTCCGGTCGTGGTGAACTGCACCTGACCATCTTGCTGGAAGAAATGCGCCGCGAAGGCTACGAGCTGGCAGTGTCCAAGCCCCGCGTCGTGATGCAGATGATCGACGGTGAAAAGCACGAGCCCATCGAGCTGGTGACTGCCGACATCGAAGAAGGCCACCAGGGCGGCGTGATGCAGGCACTGGGCGAGCGCAAGGGCGAGCTGGTGAACATGGAACCCGATGGCCGCGGTCGCGTCCGTCTGGAATACCGTATTCCTGCCCGTGGCCTGATCGGTTTCACCAACGAATTCCTGAACCTGACACGTGGTTCCGGCCTGATCGCCAATATCTTCGACAGCTACGAACCCCATAAGGGTGACATCGGCGGCCGCAAGAACGGCGTGCTGATCTCCATGGACGACGGTGAAATCTTCACCTACGCCCTGGGCAAGCTGGACGACCGTGGCCGCATGTTCGTGAAGGCCGGCGACCCCGTGTACGAAGGCATGATCATCGGCATCCACAGCCGCGACAACGATCTGGTGGTGAACGCCACACGTACTAAGCAGCTGACCAACTTCCGTGTTTCCGGCAAGGAAGACGCGATCAAGATCACGCCTCCCATCGAGCTTTCGCTGGAGTACGGCGTGGAATTCATCGAAGACGACGAGCTGCTGGAAATCACCCCCACCAGCCTGCGCGTGCGCAAGCGTCACCTGAAGGAACACGACCGCAAGCGTGCTTCGCGTGATGCGTAATTCACAGGCCTAGACTGTGAATCCAAAAAGGCCCTTCGGGGCCTTTTTTATTGCACGCTGCTGCCTGACAGTCTGCATTGCAACGGCTGCGGTATTGATTCGTCGCTGCGCGAGCCACGGGCCGAGTTGCTGCCGAGTTGCAGCAGTCAAGTGTTGCGGATGCTGACCTCACGGGGGCGGAGCGAAGTCTGGAATCCTGGTGCCGTAGGGCTGATGGAAGAGCAGGGCGATCTGCTGAGTCGCGGTAGCTTCAGAAACAAAAAACCGCATGGGAGCCATGCGGTTTTTGATAACGGCCCTGTCTCGCGCCGTTGAGAAGCAGTCGATTTACTTCTGCGTCAGAATCCAGGCCACCAGCTTCTTGGCATCGGCGTCGTTCACCTGGGGATTGGCGGGCATGGGCACGGGGCCCCACACGCCGGAGCCGCCCTTGATGACCTTGGCAGCCAGCTTGTCGGCGGCGTCCTTCTGGCCTGCATACTTGGCGGCCACATCCTTGAATGCGGGACCAACCAGCTTCTTGTCAACAGCGTGGCAGGCCATGCAGTTCTTGGACTGCGCCAGGGCCTGATCGGCCATGGCAGGGGCCACGGCAGCGGCGGAAAGGGCGAAAGCGATCAGAAATTGCTTCATCATGAGTTCCCAGGGTGCGGGGTTAAAGTTGATCTTTTAGCGCATTGTAGTGCTTGGCTTGTGTACTCTCCAGTGCACTCTGTGTTCTGGAAAATCAACAAAAAAGGGGATGTATGTATCTGTTAGGTTTGGCGATCGTGTTGTCGCTGCTCAAGCTGGCTCAGATCGGGCCTGTCGCAGGCTGGAGCTGGTGGCCTATTCTGGGCGTTTATGGCGCGGCTGCCGCCTGGTGGGCCTGGGCCGATGCTTCCGGCTATACCAAGCGCAAGGCCATGGAGAAGATGGACCAGCGCAAGAAAGAGCGTATCGAACGTCAGAAGCAGGCCATGGCACCGGGCCAGCGACGTCGTTGAGCAGTGAATCAGGCATCGTGATTGACGATGTCTTGTGATTGTTTTGCCTGACAGCCCGCCATGGGCTAGGCATCGCTGCCTTGCAGTGCTGGGCCATAATCCAAAGAATCATTTCCCGATAACGTCTTATAGCGAACCCCATGCCCGCATACCGTTCCAAAACCTCCACTGGCGGCCGCAACATGGCCGGTGCGCGCGCCCTGTGGCGTGCCACCGGCATGAAAGATGGCGATTTCGACAAGCCCATCATTGCGATTGCCAACTCCTTCACCCAGTTCGTGCCCGGCCATGTGCATCTGAAGGATCTGGGGCAACTGGTCGCGCGCGAGATCGAAAAGGCCGGCGGCGTGGCCAAGGAGTTCAACACCATCGCCGTGGACGATGGCATCGCCATGGGCCATGACGGCATGCTGTATTCGCTGCCCAGCCGCGACCTGATCGCGGACTCGGTCGAGTACATGGTCAATGCCCATTGCGCCGATGCGCTGGTGTGCATCTCCAACTGCGACAAGATCACCCCCGGCATGCTGATGGCCGCGATGCGCCTGAACATTCCGGTGATCTTTGTTTCGGGCGGCCCCATGGAAGCCGGCAAGACCAAGCTGGCCAACCCCGAAACCAAGACCATAGAGTTCAAGAAGCTGGACCTGGTGGACGCCATGGTGATCGCGGCCGATCAGCGCTATTCCGATGCCGAAGTGGCCGAGGTGGAGCGCTCCGCCTGCCCGACCTGCGGTTCCTGCTCGGGCATGTTCACCGCCAATTCGATGAACTGCCTGACCGAAGCGCTGGGCCTGTCCCTGCCCGGCAATGGCACCGTGGTGGCCACGCATGCCGACCGCGAAGAGCTGTTCCTGCGCGCCGGCCGCCGCATCGTCGAGCTGGCCCGCGACTACTACGAGAACGACAACGACAGCGTGCTGCCGCGCTCCGTGGGCTTCAAGGCCTTCGAGAACTGCATCACGCTGGACATCGCCATGGGCGGCTCCACCAATACCATCCTGCACCTGCTGGCCATCGCCCAGGAAGCGGGTATCGATTTCACCATGGCCGACATCGACCGCCTCTCGCGCGTCGTGCCCCAGCTGTGCAAGGTGGCACCCAACACGCCCAAGTACCACATCGAAGACGTGCACCGCGCTGGCGGCATCATGGCCATCCTGGGCGAGCTGGACCGCGCCGGCAAGCTGCACACCGATGTGCCCACGGTGCATGCCAAGACCATGAAGGATGCGCTGGAGCAGTGGGACGTCATGCGCACGCAGGACGAGGCCGTTCGCCACTTCTACATGGCCGGCCCGGCCGGCATTCCCACGCAGGTGGCGTTCAGCCAGAACACCCGCTGGCCCAGCCTGGACCTGGATCGTGCCGAAGGCTGCATCCGCAGCTACGAGCACGCGTTCAGCAAGGAAGGCGGCCTGGCCGTGCTGCGCGGCAACATCGCGCTGGACGGCTGCGTGGTGAAGTCCGCAGGCGTGGACGAGTCGATCCTGGTCTTCGAAGGCCCGGCCCATGTGGTCGAGTCGCAGGACGAGGCCGTGGCCAACATCCTGGCCGACAAGGTCAAGGCAGGCGATGTGGTCATCGTGCGCTACGAAGGCCCCAAGGGCGGCCCCGGCATGCAGGAAATGCTCTACCCCACCAGCTACATCAAGTCCAAGGGCCTGGGCAAGGCCTGTGCGCTGCTGACGGACGGCCGCTTCTCGGGCGGTACCTCCGGCCTGTCCATCGGTCACTGCTCTCCCGAAGCGGCAGCCGGCGGCGCGATTGGCCTGGTGCAGAACGGCGACATCATCCGCATCGACATTCCCAACCGCAGCATCAACATGCTGGTCAGCGACGAAGAGCTGGCCCGCCGCCGTGAAGCGCAGAATGCCAAGGGCTGGAAGCCTGCCCAGGCGCGTCCTCGCAAGATCTCCGCGGCCCTCAAGGCCTATGCCAAGCTGGTGACCAGCGCCGACACCGGCGCTGTGCGCGATCTGTCGCTGCTCGACGATTAAGTTACGTTTGTTTCGTCATTTCGTCAGCGCGGACTTTGCCTGCTGACGGACAATCCCACAGCCGCTCGATGCAAGTCGCGCGGCTGTTTTTATTGTCTTGCCAGAAAGTGATCTCCATGTCTTTCGCTGTTCGCCCCTCCTTCTTGTTGAAGACAGCAGGGCTGCTGGCCTTGCTGGGGGCATTGACGGCGCAGGCTGCAGAAGGGCGTTATCCGCAGCGTCCCGTGCGTCTGGTGGTCCCTTTCACGCCCGGAGGCTCCACCGATATCGTCGCGCGTCTGGTTGCCGATGCCATGCACACAACCCTGGGTCAGCCCGTGGTGGTCGACAACCGGTCCGGCGCCAGCGGCTTCATCGGGGCCGAGGCCGTGGCCAATGCGGCGCCTGACGGCTACACGATCGGCCTGGGCACCATCAGCACGCTGGTGGTCAATCCCGTCATGCTGCCGCAGTCGGCACGCATAGATCCTGCCAAGGCCTTTGTGCCGGTGGTTGCACTGGCGTCCATTCCGTCGGTGTTTTCCGTGCATCCCAATATGGGTGTGCAGAACTACGCCCAGTTCCTCACTCTTGCGCGCAGCAAGCCGGGTCAGTTCAATATCGGATCGGCCGGAATCGGCTCCATCGGGCATCTGATTGCCGAGCGCCTCAATGCCGATCTCAAGCTCAAGCTGCACCACATTCCCTACAAGGGGCAGGGGCCGGTGATCAGCGGCGCGCTGTCGGGCGAGACCCAGGTGCTCAGCGATCAATACCCTTCGTCGGCTCCGCATGTGGCTGCGGGCCGTCTGGTTCCGTTCGCCGTGGCCGCGCAGGAGCGCTTGCCGGCCCTGCCGCAGGTGCCCACGTTCAGGGAGTTGGGCCACCCTGCGCTCAACGATCTGGCCATCACCTGGTTCGGCATCGTTGCTCCGGCAGGAACACCGCAGGCCGTCGTGACCAGGCTCAACGGCGCTGCCAACGCGGCCTTGCAGGATCCTGCCGTGCAGGAGAGGTTGCAGACCATGGGCGTGAATGTATTGGGCGGCACACCGCAGCGATTGAGCACCATGATGGATGAGACCGCCAAGGTCGTGCGCCAGACCGTGCGCGAGCAGGGCCTGGCGGTGGACAAGCCGCATTGACGCTTGAAAGAGCGCCGCTGGCGCCGGATGCAGCAGGATGCCAGGTCGAGGTTTTTCGCATCAGGGGGGCTTTGAGCCGGTGAATGAGACTCTGCAGCGTTCTCGGAGCATGCAGTTTTGCAGAAACGTCATCGGCCTGCGGCACAATGCCTGACATGCTGATGTATCCGCACATTGATCCTGTAGCCGTGCAGATTGGCCCGCTGGCCGTGCACTGGTATGGCATTACCTATCTGGTGGCCTTTGGTCTGTTCCTGTTTCTGGGCACGCGCCGACTGCACCACCCTCCATTCAAATACATGACGGGCGAGCGTGCCTGGGCGCGCAAGGATGTGGAGGATATTCTCTTTCTCGGCGTGCTGGGCGTGGTCGTGGGCGGGCGCATCGGCTACTGCCTGTTCTACAAGCCCGGTTACTACCTCTCGCATCCGCTGGAGATTCTTGCCGTCTGGCAGGGCGGCATGAGCTTTCACGGCGGCCTGCTGGGCGTCATCGGCTCCATGATCTGGTTTGCGCGCTCGCGCAAGCGCAACTGGCTGGAAGTCGCAGATTTTGTGGCGCCCTGCGTGCCCACAGGGCTGGCTGCGGGCCGCATCGGCAACTTCATCAACGGCGAGCTCTGGGGGCGTTTTGCGAGTGCGGATCTGCCCTGGGCCATGGTGTTCCCGCAAAGCGGCTCCATGCTGCCGCGTCATCCCTCGCAGATCTATCAGTTCCTGATGGAAGGGCTGCTGCTGTTCATCATCCTGTGGCTTTACGCGCGCAAGGAGCGCAAGCCCGGCCAGGTCGCGGCGGTTTTTCTGATCGGTTATGGGGCCTTCCGCTTCATCGCAGAGTACTTCCGCGAGCCCGACGACTTCCTGGGCATTCTCTCGCTGGGCATGAGCATGGGGCAGTGGCTGTGCATTCCCATGATCGTGGCCGGTGTGCTCATGTGGGTGTGGTGCGGCAAGCGCCAGGCCTACGCGGTTCAGCGGACTACGGCCTGAAGGCCAAATCATGAAAAACGCAGACTTCGGTCTGCGTTTTTCATGGTGTGGTGTGCGAGGCTGAAAAACTGCACATAATGGCTGAAAGCGTTACTGCAATTGCGGTATCTGCTTCTTCAATGAGAGCATGATGGTGCTGGAACAAGGAGATGCATATGGGGTGGGCAGCCGAGTGGATTGAGCAAACCAAGCTGTGGGTGCGCGGTGCCGAGGGCGAGAAGGGCGACGCCCAGCATCGCCCGCTGGCGCAACGCCTGGAGGCCACCTTGCGTCGTGGGGAGGAGGCGCTGTCGCCACGCGAGCTGCGCCGCTTGCTGCTGGACATGCAGCAGGTGGCGGATACCGCGCTCAGCGACGTGGAGGGCGGCCGTCATGCGCAACTGCTGATGGATTGGTATGCCAAGGCCGATCTGGCCGCGCGCAAGGACTTCTGGCTGCTGGCGATCGAAAAGTTCGGCCCCGATGCCAAGGCCCTGCAGGCGGCCCGCGAGCGCTACGACAAGGCGGGCAGCGATGTGGAACGCGGCGAGGCCGAGATGAGCCTGCGCCGCGCCCTGGTTTCATCGCGCACGCGGCTGCTGCAGCGTTTTGCCCAGCCCAAGGGCGGCATGGGCTTTCTGGTCGACATGCGCGCCGAGTTGCTGGCCTTGCCCAAGGCGGAGCAGCACTATGTGGCGCTGGACGCCGAGCTGGAGCATCTGTTTTCCAGCTGGTTCGATGTGGCCTTGCTGGAGCTCAGAAGCCTGAACTGGGATTCGCCCGCATCGCTGCTCGAAAAGCTGATCAAGTACGAGGCTGTGCACGATATCCGCAGCTGGGCCGATCTGAAGAATCGCCTCGACAGCGACCGCCGCTGCTATGGGTTCTTTCACCCGCGCATGCCCAATGTGCCGCTGATCTTTGTGGAGGTGGCACTGCTGGACAAGATGGCAGGCAGCATGGCTCCGTTGCTGGACGAGGCCGCAGCGGCTGCCGATCTGGCCAAGGCCAACACCGCCATCTTCTATTCCATCAGCAACACCCAGACCGGACTCAAGGGCGTGAGCTTCGGCGATTCGCTCATCAAGCATGTGGTGGAGACGCTCACCCAGGAGTTTCCCAAGCTCAAGCAGTTCGCCACGCTGTCGCCGATTCCGGGACTGCGCAGCTGGCTGAGCAAGAACGGCGATGCGGCGCTGGCGGAGCTCGACGACAAGCAAAAGGCAGCCCTGGAGAAGGTCGCCGGCGGAGTGAGTGCCGCGCAATTGCTGGCCGCGCTGGACGATCCGGGCTCGCTGCCGGAGAAATCGGTGGTGCGTCAGGCCGCCATGTTTTGCGCCGCGCGCTATCTGGGTCGGGAAACTGCCAAGGGGCGTCCGCTGGATGCCGTGGCACGCTTTCACCTTGGCAACGGTGCGCGCGTGGAGCGCCTGAACTGGGCGGCAGACCTGTCGTCCAAGGGGCTCAAGCAATCCATGGGGCTGATGGTCAACTATCTGTATGACCTCAAGCGCCTGGACAAGCACCGCAGCCTGTTGGCGCAGAGCAAGATTCCCGTTTCCTCGGAGATCGAATCGCTGTGCAAGGGTTGAGTGCATCGCGACTCGCGCTGCGCCCGGCCTGAGCCGGCTTTTGCTGCTGCGTCTTCCAACCACAAGTCTGGCTGCGGCGATGCTGCTGACCAGGCGCGCAGAGGAGACATAGATGCAGGATTCTTGGGAAAAGAGCGTGGGTTTGCAGCGGCGCACGCTGCTGGGGGCGACGGGGGCGCTGCTGGCGGCTGGAGCATCGGGCTGGACGGGCATGGCCCAGGCATCGGAATGGCCGAGCAGGCCTGTCAATCTGATCGTGCCTTTTCCTGCCGGCGGCGGCACCGACACCTTTGCCAGGCCGTTCTCTGCCCAGTTCGCCAAGACCTCGGGCAAGACCTTGGTGATAGACAACCGCGGTGGCGCGGGCGGTACGCTGGGCGCCAGCATTGCGGCCAAGGCCGTACCCGACGGCTACAACTTCTTCATGGGCGGCACTCACCATGTGATTGCGCCATCGGTCTACCCCAAGCTCGAATACGATCTGGAGCGCGACTTCATCCCGCTGGCGCTGCTGGCCAGCGTGCCGCAAGTCGTGGTGGTCAATCCCAAGAAGGTGACGCATGCCAGCTTGCAGGCTCTTGTACAGGACCTGCGTGCCAACCCCGGCAAGTACAACTATGCCTCGGCAGGGCCGGGCTCCTCGCACCATCTGGCGGGCGAGCTGTTCAAGCTGCAGACCAAGACCCAGATCACCCATATTCCCTACAAGGGTGCGGGCCCTGCGCTGCAGGACCTGATCGCCGGCAATGTGGACATGCTGTTCGATGGCCTGGGCTCATCGGCCCAGCATATCAAGGGCGGCCGCATCAAGGCCTTGATGGTGGCGGGCGCCAAGCGCAATCCCGCCTTCCCCGATGTGCCCAGCGCGGCCGAGTGCGGCCTGCCGGACTTCACCGTCACCACCTGGTATGGACTATGGGCGCCCAAGGGCACGCCTGCCGCCGTGCAGCAGCAGATGCTGGACGAGGTGCGCAAGATCGGAGCCGCCGAGGACATCAAGGCTGCCTGGGCCAAGAACGGCGCCGATTACGGCCAGCTGAGCCAGCCGCAGTTTGCCGCCATGGTGCAAAGCGAGATCCAGCGCTGGGCCCATGTGGTCAAGGCGGCGAATGTGAAGATTGACTCCTGAGCCGGCTGGCTGCCTTGCGGGGCGCCCTTTGCCGGCGCCCCATTTTGAAGAAGTGATTTTTTCAGTGCCTGGCGCCACCGGCCAGGCCAGGGCCGGGCCTATGATGGCCGTGGACCTTTTGCTTTCACCGTTTCCGAGTTCGACAGCATCACGATGACCGACATGCCTCAAGCCAATCTTTTCAGCGCGCTGCGCGCTGCGTTTCCTGCGGATCTGACGAAAATCGCCGTGGAGGCCATCGAGCCCGATGGCTCCAGCCTCTACTACACCTGGGCCGATCTGGAGCAGGGCAGTGCACGCATGGCCAATCTGCTGGCCTCGCTGGATCTGCCCGAGGGCAGCCGCATTGCGGTGCAGGTGGAAAAGTCGGTCGAAGCCATGATGTTCTACCTGGCCACGCTGCGCAGCGGCCATGTGTTCCTGCCGCTGAACACCGCCTACCAGAGCGCCGAGATGGAGTACTTCATCACCAATGCCGAGCCGGCCGTGGTGGTGTGCGCCCCCGGCTGTTTTGGCTGGGTGTCCAAGATTGCCTTCAACCACGGCGTGGGCCATGTCTACACCCTGGGAACCGATCGCACGGGCAGCTTGCTGGAGCGTGCGGCCCACCACAGCGACGAGCATCAGGTCGTGCCACGTCGCGCCGACGATCTGGCGGCGATTCTCTACACCAGCGGCACCACGGGGCGCAGCAAGGGCGCCATGCTCAGCCACGGCAATCTGCTGAGCAATGCGGCCATGCTCAAGGTGTACTGGGGCTGGCAGGAAGGCGATGTGCTGATTCACGCGCTGCCCATCTTCCATGTGCATGGCCTGTTTGTCGCCATTCACGGGGCGCTGCTCAACGGCAGTCCCATGATCTGGTTTGCCCGCTTCGAGCCCGAGGCCGTCATGGCGCGCTTCAAGGATGCGACCGTCTTCATGGGGGTACCAACCCTTTATGTGCGCATGCTGGCCAATGCCAGGCTGGACCGCGACATGGCCGCGCACATGCGCCTCTTCATCTCGGGCTCGGCACCCATGCTGATCGAGACCTTCCGTGCCTGGAAGACGCGTACCGGTCACACCATCCTGGAGCGCTATGGCATGAGCGAGACCATCATGCTGACCTCCAACCCTTATCAGGCCGATGCGCGCTACGGCAACGAGGCCGAGCGCCGCGGCGCAACCGTGGGCTTTCCGCTGCCGGGCGTGGGTGTGCGCATTCATGGCGATGACGGCAAAGCCCTGCCCGCAGGCGAGATCGGCAATATCGAGGTGCAGGGTCCCAATGTCTTCAAGGGCTACTGGCGCATGCCCGAGAAGACGGCAGAGGAGTTCACGGCCGACGGCTGGTTCAGGACCGGCGATGTGGGCATGCAGGACGAGCGCGGCTATTTCAGCATCGTGGGGCGTAGCAAGGACTTGATCATCTCGGGCGGCTACAACGTCTATCCGGCCGAGGTGGAGGGCTTCATCAACGATTTGCCTGGCGTGGACGAAAGTGCCCTGGTGGGCGTGCCTCACCCGGACTTTGGCGAGGTCGGCGTTGCCGTCATCGTGCCGCGCAAGGGCGCGCAGCTCGATGGGCTGAAGATTCTGGAGTCGCTCAAGGCCAGGCTGGCCAATTTCAAGGTGCCCAAGCGCTGCTATGTGGTGGACAGCCTGCCGCGCAACACCATGGGCAAGGTCCAGAAGAAGCTGCTGCGCGACCAGTATCAGCAGGAGTTCTCCTGAAGCCGGTCGAAGCGGACGCCAGGCGTTGGTTTTTGGCTGCAGTATTGGTTGCGTTTCAGGCGCTTGTCTTTTGACTTGACTCCTGAAAAGTGAGCTGTTCACGCAGCTTGCAAGGCAGATTCAGCATTGAATCGATCTAAAAATAAAGCAGCTTGTACGCAAGCTGCTTTTAATTTGTGAGTGGCAAACGGCGGCCCCTGAGCGGCCTGTGTCACTGGATATCAGGGGCAAGTCCAGCAAGGGGCGCCCGGCGAGGGCCGTCCCCAGTACAGATGCCGTCCCCTCAAGGGAAGCCGCTAAGCGGCTCAGGGGGATCCGATCAGCGCAGCACCAGCACCGGCACCGGTGAGTGCGTCAGCACATGCTGGGTTTCGCTGCCCAGCAGCAGGCGCTGCAGACCCTTGCGACCGTGCGAAGCCATGACGATCAGGTCGCAATCATGCTTTTTGGCCATCTCCACAATCGACTCGGCCACCAGGTCTGAGTGGGCGATTTCGGTGGTGACATTGACCTTGCGCTCATGGCCAAAGGCTTTGACGCCGTTCAGCAGGGTCTGGGCCTGATTGGTCCATTGCTCCTCAATGCGCTTGGCTTCCTTGATGTCCAGCAAGTCGCTGCCTTCCAGATAGCTGCGCGGATAGTGCGAGACAACCTTGAGCGCAATCACGCTGGCGCCGCACAAAGCGGCCAGATCCAGGCCTGCATGCACAGCCTTGTCTGAGAGTTCGGTGCCGTCGGTAGCAATCAAAATGCGGTTGTACATAGCTTTCTCCTTAGGTTGCATGCGTTGTAAATACAAGCATATGTCGATTGGGCAGTTAACGGTTGATTAATGTCAAGGTGGGTATCATCTGGCGTCGTTACGCTTGAAACATGTCCCAACACACTACTGTCCAGCCTTCCGCGGCAGAGCATGCTGTTGCTGACACCGGTTTCCTGAACTTGTCCCAGATGCACAGTCATCTGCTGGACGATCCGCAAGAATGGAGCTCGTTTGGTCGCCCCGCCGGCCAGAGCTCCAAGGCCCCAATCTCCGAGAACGCAACCGAGTCCCCGGTGTGGGATTCCTTTGTGGTTCTGGAGGGCATGCACTGTGCTGCATGTGCGCTGACCATCGAGGAGGCGCTTCGGGCTGTCCCCGGAGTGCAGGCAGCCGAAGTCAGTGCCGCAACGCGCCGAGCCCGTGTCGAGTGGCGTCCTGCCCAGGTGCTTCCATCGCAATGGATGGAGGCCGTGTCGCGTGCCGGCTATCGCGCCCTGCCCGCGCGCGACGCGTTTGCGCGCGAGCTGCGCCAGGCCGAAACGCGCCGTGCCCTGTGGCGCTGGCTGGTGGCCGGCCTGTGCATGATGCAGGTGATGATGTATGCATGGCCAGCCTACACGGCGCGGCCCGGCGACCTGTCGCTGGAGATGGAGACCTTGCTGCGCTGGGCATCCTGGGTGATTTCTCTGCCCGTGGTGCTGTTTTGTTGCGGCCCGTTCTTCAAGAGCGCGCTCAAGGACATCACCCAGCGCCGCGTGAGCATGGACCTGCCCGTGGCCCTGGGCATGTTGATCACCTTTGTCATCAGCACGCTGGGCACTTTTGATCCCTCCGGTCCTTTCGGTCAGGAAGTCTTCTTCGACTCGCTGACCATGTTTGTCTTCTTCCTGCTCACGGGGCGCTGGCTGGAGCTGCGCCTGCGCGACCGCACGGCCGGTGCATTGGAAGCAGTGATGAACCGGCTGCCGGATTCGGTGCTGCGTGAGCAGCCGGACTCGGGAGAGTTCGAGCGTGTGGCCACGCGCCGTCTGCGTGTGGGTGATGTGGTGCGTGTGCTCACGGGCGAGGCTTTCCCCGCAGACGGCCGGATTCTGCGCGGCACCACCCATGCCGATGAGGCGCTTCTGACTGGCGAGTCCACGCCTGTTTTGCGCGCACAAGGCGATGCAGTCACCGCCGGCAGCTACAACCTGGACAGTGTTGTCGAGGTGAGAGTGGACAGCGTGGGTGAGGGCACCCGCTTTGCGCAGATCGTGAATCTGATGGAAAGCGCTTCGCTGCAAAAGCCAACACTGGCCCAGTTGGCCGACAAGGTGGCCCGGCCTTTTCTCGTCGTGGTGCTGCTGGCGGCGCTGGCTGCCGCCATCTGGTGGTGGCCCGCCGACCCGGGCAAGGCCATGATGGTGGCCGTGGCCGTGCTCATCGTCACCTGTCCCTGTGCGCTTTCGCTGGCCACGCCCGTGGCCATGCTGACGGCGGCCGGCACCCTGGCGCGCAGCGGCGTGCTGGTGCGCAATCTGCAGGGGCTGGAGGCGCTGGCCGCCGTGGATACGCTGGTGTTCGACAAGACCGGAACGCTGACGCGCGACGGCCTGGTGCTGCGCGCGCTGACACCTGCTGAAGGTCAGAACACTGATGAGCTGCTGGCGCTGGCCGCCTTGCTGGCGCGCCAGTCCATGCATCCTGCTTCCAAGGCACTGGCGCAGGCGGCCGAGGTGGCCGAATTGCCTGCCAGTGCATGGCTGCTGGATTCCGTCCAGGAAATCGCTGGCAGCGGCCTCGATGTCTGGGTGCAGGCGCGCAGCAATACCGCCTTGCGCCGCCATCTTCGTCTGGGCTCGGCCGCGCATTGCGGCGTACCCGAGTTGGCACCGCATGAGCCAGGGCAGAGCGTGGTGCTGGCCGAGGAATCGCAAGGTGGCTGGCTGCCCCTGGCGCAGTTCCATTTGAGCGAGGACGTGCGCCCCGAAGCGGCCCAGGTCATTGCCGACCTCAGGCAGCAAGGCGTGACGGTGCAACTGCTCTCGGGTGACCGCTCTGCAGCGGTGCAAACCGTGGCCGCCAAGCTGGGCATAGAGCAGGCGCAGGGCGACTGCAAACCGCAGGACAAGCTGGCCGCCATGCAGGCGGCACAGGCTGCAGGGCATAAGGTTGCCATGGTGGGCGACGGCCTGAATGACGGCCCAGTTTTAGCCGGAGCGCATGTCTCTTTTGCTTTTGGTAAAGCAGTGCCGCTGGCACAATCGCGAGCAGACTTCGTGGTACTGGGAGACAGCCTGGAGTTAGTGTTGCAAAGCCTGTTGCTGGCCCGACGGACCCTGTCCGTGGTGCGCCAGAACCTGGGCTGGGCAGCAGCCTATAACGCGATCTCTATTCCTCTGGCCCTCGTGGGCTGGATGCCTGCCTGGCTGGCAGGGCTCGGCATGGCGCTGAGCTCCTTGCTGGTCGTCGCCAACGCAGCCCGTCTTGCACGTGCGTTGCCGCTGCAGGCAGCCGATAGCAACGCGTCCGCCCCCGCGCACCTTGCGCCGCGGGGCACCGTCATGCCACTGACTCAAGGAGGCCATTGATGGACATTTTGTATGTATTGATTCCGCTGTCGGTTGTTCTGGTCATGGCCATTGTGGCTGCCCTGTGGTGGGCCGTGTACCGGGGCCAGTTCGAGAGCGTGGAACAAGAAGGCGAGCGCATTCTTCGCGACGATTGATGTGGCTCAACGAGTCCGACCAGAAACCAATGAACACTTTGCAAGATATCTAAGAGGTGCCCGATGGAAGCAACAAATAACAATGCTGTCTATTACGACGACACCGTCGTAAGACAGTTCTCTATCATGGCCGTGGTATGGGGGGTGGTAGGTATGGCGGTGGGCGTGTTTATCGCGTCCCAGCTGGCCTGGCCGGAACTCAACTTCGGCATTCCATGGCTGAGCTACGGACGTCTGCGTCCGCTGCATACCAATGCCGTGATCTTCGCTTTTGGTGGCTCGGCGCTGTTCGCGACCAGCTACTACGTGGTGCAACGCACCTGCCAGACCAAGCTGTTCATGCCCAAGCTGGCCAGCCTGACTTTCTGGGCCTGGCAACTGGTTATCGTCGGCGCTGCCATCAGCCTGCCTCTGGGTTACACCCAGGGCAAGGAATACGCCGAGCTGGAATGGCCTCTGGACTTGCTGATTGCGGTGACCTGGGTGTCCTATGCCATCGTGTTCTTCGGCACTATCGGTATCCGCAAGGTCAAGCACATCTATGTGGCCAACTGGTTCTTCGGTGCTTTCATTCTGGCCGTGGCCCTGCTGCACATCGTCAACAATATTTCCATCCCCGCCGGCTGGATGAAGAGCTACTCGGCTTACGCCGGCGTGCAGGACGCGATGGTTCAGTGGTGGTACGGGCACAACGCCGTGGGCTTCTTCCTGACCGCCGGCTTCCTGGGCATGATGTATTACTTCATCCCCAAGCAGGCGGGCCGTCCCGTGTATTCGTATCGCCTGTCGATCGTGCACTTCTGGGCGCTGATCTTCACGTACATGTGGGCGGGTCCTCACCACCTGCACTACACCGCTTTGCCTGACTGGACCCAGTCCGTGGGCATGGTGTTCTCGCTGATCCTGCTGGCTCCCAGCTGGGGCGGCATGATCAACGGCATCATGACGCTGTCGGGTGCCTGGCACAAGCTGCGCGACGATCCCATCCTGCGTTTCCTGATCGTGTCCCTGTCGTTCTACGGCATGTCCACCTTCGAAGGCCCGATGATGGCCATCAAGACCGTGAACGCGCTGAGCCACTACACCGATTGGACCGTGGGCCACGTGCACTCCGGCGCTCTGGGCTGGGTAGGTCTGATCACCATGGGCTCTCTGTACTACCTGATCCCCCGTCTGTTCGGCCGCGAGAAGATGCACTCCGTGCCCGCGATCGAGCTGCACTTCTGGATGGCGACCATCGGCATCGTGCTGTACATCGCCGCAATGTGGATTGCCGGTGTGATGCAGGGCCTGATGTGGCGCGCTGTCAACCCCGACGGCACGCTGACCTACACCTTCGTGGAAAGCGTGAAGGCGACCTATCCCTTCTATGTGATTCGCGTGACTGGCGGTCTGCTGTATCTGGGCGGCATGCTGGTGATGGCATGGAACACCTGGAAGACCGCAATGGCCGGCCGTTCCGTCAAGGTGGCAGTGCCTGCCGTGGTGGCTCACGCCTGAGCATTGAGGAGCAAAAGCAATGTCTGATCAAAATAACGCAGCTCCCAAGAGCTTTTCGCACGAGAAGATCGAGACCAGCAACTTTTTGCTGATCGCGCTGACGCTGTTCGTGCTGACCATTGGCGGCCTGGTGGAAATCGTGCCGCTGTTCTTCCAGAAGTCCACGACCGAAGCCGTGGCGGGTCTCAAGCCCTACACGCCGTTGCAGCTGATGGGGCGCGACGTCTATCTGCGCGAGGGTTGCTACAACTGCCACTCGCAGATGATCCGTCCCTTCCGCGCCGAGACCATGCGCTACGGTCACTACTCGGTGGCTGGCGAGTTCGTCTACGACCACCCCTTCCAGTGGGGCTCCAAGCGTACCGGCCCCGACCTGCATCGCGTGGGCGGCAAGTACAGCGACGAATGGCATCGCATCCACCTGAACAACCCGCGTGACGTGGTGCCCGAGTCCAACATGCCTGCTTACCCCTGGCTGGAAGCCAACAAGGTGGATGACACGGCCGTGGCAACGCGCATGAGCGCGCTGCGCAAGGTGGGCGTGCCGTACACCGATGCGGAAATCGCCGGTGCTCAGGCCGAGGTCAAGGACAAGACAGAGATGGAGGCAGTGATTGCCTATCTGCAGGTCCTTGGTCGCGCCGTCAAGTAAGAGAGAAAGGGCTGGAAATGGATATCACCACCATGCGTATCGTGGCCACGCTGGCATCGCTGGCGTGTTTCGTGGGCATCTGGTGGTGGGCGTATGCCCGCCGCAACCAGGCCCGTTTTGACGAGGCAGCTCAGGTTCCATTCCTGGAAGACTGAGTCTGATCACCACAACGAGAACATCCCATGAGCGATTTCATTAACAATTTCTGGTCGGTGTATGTCGCGGCGATTACGCTGATCGGCATCTTTGGCTGCTTGCTGCTGCTGATTCTGGTGGCCCGCAAGAAGGTCGTTCCCTCGGGCGACAACACCACAGGCCATGTCTGGGACGAAGACCTGCGTGAACTCAACAACCCCATGCCCAAGTGGTGGATGGGTCTGTTCGTGATCACCGTGGTTTTCAGCCTGGGCTATCTTGTGGTCTACCCAGGTCTGGGCGGCTTCGGCGGCAAGCTGGACTGGAGCCAGACCGGCGCCTACGACAAGGAAATGGCCAAGGCCAAGGCGGACCTGGAGCCTCTGTATGCCAAGTTCACCAGCATGCCCACCGAAGAAATGGCCAAGGACCCTCAGGCCATGGCCATTGGCGAGCGTCTGTTCATGAACAACTGTGCGCAATGCCACGGCTCTGACGCTCGCGGCAGCAAGTCCTTCCCGAATCTGGCGGACGGCGACTGGTTGCATGGCGGATCTCCCGAGAAGATCAGGGAGACCATCACCAACGGCCGTATCGGCATGATGCCGCCCATGGCGGCAGCCGTGGGCTCGGCGGAGGATGTGCGCAATGTGGCGCACTATGTGCTGAGCCTGTCGGGCAGCCCTCACGATGCCGTCAAGGCTTCGCAGGGCAAGTCCAAATTCGTGGCCTGTGCGGCTTGTCACGGCATGGACGGCAAGGGCAACCCCGCGCTGGGAGCTCCTAACCTGACCGATGACATCTGGCTGCATGGCTGGGGTGAGGCGGCAATCGTCAACATCGTCAACAACGGCAAGCACAATGAGATGCCTGCCCAGAAAGAGAAGTTGACGGAGGCGCAAATTGCCGTGCTGGCTTCCTATGTCTGGAGTCTTTCGAATACGCAAAACCAGAAGTAATGCGTTTTTAAAAGGCGGTGCCCTGGCACCGCCTTTTTCGCGTTTCAATTTTCAGTAATTACAAAAATATTAAGGAACTGCGATGCCGTGCGATCAGGGGAAGCCCCGAAAAGTCATACCGATCACGCCTGAGCCTCATGAGGGCGGGCCTGAGTTGGTGCCTATGTTCGCTTCCGAGCAAAAAGTGTACTCACGCTCTATTAGCGGCGTGTTCTCACGGTGGCGCTGGGCCATGGTGTTTCTGACCCAGATCGTCTTCTACGGCCTGCCCTGGCTGCAGTGGGGCGAGCGCCAGATGGTGCTGTTCGATTTGGGGGCCCGGCGCTTCTATCTGTTCGGACTGGTGCTGTACCCGCAGGACTTCATCTATCTGACGGGGCTGCTGATCATCAGCGCACTGGGGCTGTTCCTGTTTACCGCCGTAGCCGGGCGTCTGTGGTGTGGCTTCTCCTGTCCGCAGACGGTCTACACCGAGATCTTCATGTGGATCGAAAGCAAGGTCGAAGGCGATCGCAGTGCCCGCATGCGTATCGACAAGAGCGGCTGGACTTTGGAGAAGATCTGGAAAAAATCGCTCAAGCAGTTTCTCTGGATCGCTCTGTCTCTTTGGACAGGTTTCACCTTTGTCGGCTACTTCGTGCCCATCCGTGAGTTGGGTGTGGAGTTGATGGCCTTCCAGGGCAGTTGGCAGATTTTCTGGGTGGCGTTCTACGGCTTCGCCACCTACGGCAACGCCGGCTATATGCGCGAGCAGGTCTGCAAGTACATGTGTCCCTATGCACGCTTTCAGAGTGCCATGTTCGACAAGGACACCATGATCGTCAGCTACGACGCCGAACGTGGTGAAGCTCGCGGCCCGCGCAAGAAAGACGTCGACTACAAGGCACAGGGCCTGGGGGACTGCATAGATTGCAAGCTTTGCGTTCAGGTCTGCCCCGTGGGCATCGATATCCGCAAAGGGTTGCAGTACGAATGCATCGGCTGCGGTCTGTGCATCGATGCCTGCAACTCCGTGATGGACAAGATGGAGTATCCGCGTGGCCTGATCCGATTGACCACTCAGAATGCCGTGGCCAAGGCCTGGAAGCAGGTGCAGGTGATTCGCCGCATTTTCCGCCCGCGTGTGCTGATCTACTCGGCCGTGCTGGTGGCCCTCAGCGCCGCCATGATCGCCAGTCTGGTGCTGCGCGAGCCGCTCAAGGTCGATGTGATTCGCGACCGTGCTGCGCTTTCGCGCATCGTGGCGGGTGGCAAGCTGGAGAACGTCTACCGTCTGCAGATCATGAACGCCACCGAGTCCGAGCAGCGCTACCGTATCAGCGCCGTGGGCCTGGAGAATCTGGAAGTCGCATCCGAGCAGGAAGTGAGCGTTGGCCCTGCAGAGACGCGCGGCATTGCGGTGCGGCTGCAGATTCCGTATGGCTCAGCAACTCCAGGCTCGCACCCCGTACACTTCAATGTGGATGCAGTGACTGCCGGAGCAGGGCGTATTTCCGAGAAGACGGTGTTCCTGGTGCCGCGTTAATGCCAGGTCTTGACGGTCTTCGTGAGCCATCACGGAGGCCGGACAAGGGCACCGCCAATCGGCAACAATTTATGCCACCCTGCCGTGTGTGCCTGGGTGGTCAGAATTTTGGAAAGAGGTTTCATCATGTCGGCAGCACAAGCCAAGGTCTCGCAAACGGCCAAGATCATCCACCCCGAGGACGGCAAGCCCTGGTGGAAGTTTGCCCATGTCTGGCTCATCATCGCCGGCCCGGTGATCGTGGTGATTGCCGGCTTTGTCACCGCATACATCGCACTGAGCAGGCCCGATCCCGTGATTGACCCTGACTACTACCGCCATGGCATGGAAATCAACCAGCGCCTGAGCGAAAGTGAAAAAAGCCTGGCCCCAGCAGTCACCGGCCGCAATCATGCGGCCACGCCAGCCAAGGACCATCCGCTGGATCGCTGAGCGCTCCGGCGCTTGCTCCGCCAAGGTCGCTTTTGCGGCCTTTTTTGTTGCCCGATATCAAAATCAGAGCGTGTTGCGTATGCTCCGCCTAACGTTGATATAGAAGTAAATGGTTTTTTGATATCCAGATGGCGCAGGATGCTACTGAAAAGAGAGTGGTTCAGGGTTTCCCGCCACGGTGCATGCCCGCAGTCCTGCATGAACGGTCACCACTGTTGTGCAAAATATGACCAAGCCCACAGCCCAAGGAGAATCAGGATGGATGCTCGACGCTGGATGTGGATTGTCTGGCCGGCCTTTCTGGCGGCGGCAATCATGGAGATGGTGGTTTTCGCTTTTGTGGACCCGCTGGATGTGCACTGGCTGGGCTCCCCCCTGGACTGGTCGCGCCAGGCCATCTATACGGTCGCTTTTTTTGCCTTCTGGGTCGTGACCCTGATCGGAGGTGCGATGACGGTGATGCTGGGTCGCTCCGTCAGCGATCTCAATGGCGGCATCGTTTCCGAGCCTCTGCCCGATTAATTCGCGCAGACAAAAAAGCCCGCTGTCCGCGGGCTTTGTCTTGAGAGTGTCTGTCGACTCGGTTCAGTTCTGGCATTGCTGGCTGTTGACGATTCGTTTGAGCGCCTCGGTATCCAGGATGCGCAGGTGGCGCTGCTTGACTTCCACAATGCCTTCCTCTGCAAATTTGGAGAAAGTGCGGCTCACGGTCTCGAGCTTGAGGCCCAGGTAACTGCCGATTTCTTCGCGCGTCATGCGCAGCACCAGTTCCGACTTGGAAAAGCCGCGTGCCGACAGGCGCTGGACCAGGTTCAACACAAAGGCCGCCAGGCGCTCTTCGGCACGCATGCTGCCCAGCAGCAGCATCACGCCATGCTCGCGCACGATTTCGCGGCTCATGACCTTGTGCACATGGTTCTGCAGGGCAGTGACCTCGCGCGAGAGCTGCTCCAGTTTGTCAAACGGCATGACGCAAACCTCGGCGTCTTCCAGGGCCACGGCATCACAAGTGTGGTGGTCGTTGACGATGCCGTCCAGACCAATGATTTCGCCAGCCATCTGAAAGCCTGTGACCTGATCGCGTCCGTCTTCGGTGGCCACGCTGGTCTTGAAGAAGCCGGTTCGAATGGCATACAGAGAGGTGAACTCTTCGCCATTGCGAAACAGCAGCCCGCCGCGCTTGACCTTGCGGCGCGTGGCCACAATCTCGTCAATGCGCTCCATTTGTTCATCGTCCAGGCCCATGGGCATGCACAGTTCACGCAGATTGCAGTTGGAGCAGGATGCTTTGATGGTCTGAAGATTCATGGGCTTTTTGCAACGGCGCAGACAGACACGGAGTGGAGAGTCGCGCTGGTCATTGACCTCGTGGTTGAAGATGAGATGGATCAAATTGTCGCAGCACTTGCCTTGAGGTCTCTTGATTTTCATCAAGGACAGGGTGATTGCCTTGGGGCACATTGCCTGTATTCGTTCAAAAACATGCGCTTTTGCCTATTTTGGGCATGATTTTCAGGATCTGATTTCCATTGAAATCTGCTCTATACAGAGTGTGGGCGCACCCTAACTCCCAGTTATGACCGCAGTCACGCCTGAGTTGCTGAGCCGCTTTGATATCCCCGGCCCACGCTACACATCGTTCCCAACAGCCGACCGTTTTGTTGAGGCTTTTGGTGCAGACGACTACATACTGGCACTCAAGCAGCGCAAGACGCATTCTGGCTCGCGCGCTTTGCCCCTGTCCGTTTATGTGCATGTGCCGTTCTGTGAGTCGCTTTGCTATTACTGCGCCTGCAACAAGATCGTGACCAAGCATCATGAGAAGGCTGCCGAGTATCTGGACTACTTGAGCCGCGAGCTGGCCATGCATACCGAGCATTGCGGCAAAGGCCAGCTCGTAAGCCAGCTGCATCTGGGCGGAGGCACACCGACCTTTTTCAGCGATGCCGAGTTGCAGCAGCTGATGGTCTTGATGCGTGAACATTTCAAGCTGGATCCCGCGGGCGAGTACTCCATCGAGGTCGATCCGCGCACCGTCAGCAACGAGCGGCTGAGAGCTCTCAAGGACATGGGGTTCAATCGCCTGAGCTTTGGCGTGCAGGACTTTGATCCCGCGGTGCAGAAAGCGGTGCACCGCGAGCAGCCCGCCGAGCAAGTATTTGCGCTGGTGGCCGAGGCGCGCCGCCTGGGCTTTGTCTCCATCAATGTGGACCTGATCTACGGGCTGCCCAGGCAGACGCCCGAGTCTTTCGCGCGCACGCTGGCACAGGTCAATGAGCTGCGCCCCGATCGCATTGCACTGTATGCCTATGCGCATCTGCCCGAGCGCTTCAAGCCGCAAAGGCGCATCGAATCGGCAGACCTGCCCATGGGACAGGACAAGCTGAACATGCTCTCCGGCGCAATTGATGCATTCATGGATGGCGGCTATGTCTATGTAGGCATGGACCACTTTGCGCTGCCTGACGACTCTTTGGCCATTGCCAAGCGCCAGGGGCGCCTGCATCGCAACTTTCAGGGCTACAGCACCCAGCCTGATTGCGACCTGATTGCACTGGGCGTATCGGCTATCGGCAAGGTGGGCGCGACCTACAGCCAGAACGTCAAGACTCTTGAAGAGTATTACGATGCCGTCGATGGCGGCATGCTGCCCGTGCAGCGCGGACTGGCGCTTTCACGTGACGATCTGGTGCGCAGAGCCGTCATCATGTCCATCATGTGCCAGGGTTCCGTCCTGTATGAGCCCATGGAGCAGGCCTGGCTTATCAATTTCCGCGAGTACTTCGCTGCGGAGCTGGATGCGCTGGCAGAGATGCAGCGCAACGGCTTGGTCGAGCTGTCCGCCGAGGGCTTCAAGGTCACTGGCCTGGGCTGGTTTTTTGTGCGCGGAGTAGCCATGCTGTTTGACCGATATTTGCAGGCCGACCGGAACCGCGCCCGCTTTTCGCGCATCATCTAGCGCATGTTGTTTTCGCTGGTCTGGACTGCTTTGATCATGGGGCTCGTGGGTGGGCCCCATTGTCTTGTGATGTGCGCTGCCCCCTGCAGCGTGGTCACAGCAGCGAAGCCTGTCGGCGGCGGGCAGCCAGTTGTCGTGCTCGGCCTGCAAAAACGCCAATGGCTGCGTACCAGCCTGTTTCATCTGGGGCGCATCGCTGCCTATGCCCTGCTGGGCGGGATCGCGGCCGTGGCCATGGAAAGTCTGGCCTGGCTGACCAGTCAGACAACGGCATTGCAGAGACTTTGGACGCTGATGCATGTGGCGGTCATGGCCTGGGGACTGGCCATGGTGGTGCAGGCGCGGCAGCCAGCCTGGCTGGAGCGGGCGGGGCGTTCCGTCTGGGCCAGGGTTCAGCCCTGGGTCACCGCGCCAGGCGGCAGTCTGGCAGCAGGCTTTGCCTGGGCACTGATGCCTTGTGGTTTGCTGTATTCGGCGGTGTTGGTGGCGGCCTTGAGTGGCGGCGCCTGGCAAGGTGCTTTGTCCATGGCCGCCTTTGCTGTTGGTGGTGCACTGTGGCTGCTGGCGGGTCCCTGGCTGTGGCAACTGGGACAGTCGCATGTCAATGCATTGCGGGCCAGGTGGGGCACCAGAGTTGCAGGTCTGATGCTGATTGGCGTTGCGAGTTGGGCTTTGTGGATGGACCTGGTCTACAAACCCAGCCTTTGGTGCCGATAAGTCACACAAGAGGGGATTGTTGATGCTGTTTGCATCCCAACAGACCCTAGTCATGCTTGAGCAGTCATGGAACTGCGGAATAATGTCTTATCTTGTGTGTAGCGCTCAAAGTGAATCGTTTCGTTGCTATTGATATCGGACAACTGCGTATCGGCATGTATGTCCATCTGGAGACCGGCTGGTTGCGCCATCCGTTTCCCGTCAGCAGCTTCAAGATTGTCAATGACGAGCAGTTGCAGACACTCAGGACCCTGAAGCTCAAGGCAGTCCAGGTCGATCTATCGAGAAGTGATCTGGAAGCTGCGGCAGCGCCTCCGGCTGCAGACCCTCAACCCGCTCCTGCCCCCCCCGAGAACGATGCGCATGCATGGCGCAACAGTATTTTGGGCGTGCAGTCCAGGTTTCTGGGCGCGGTTTCCGTATTTGATGATGTGCAGGCCTTGTTGCCAGCCAACCCCGAGAAGGCGAGGACAACGACGGATATGCTGGTTGCACAGCAAGTCGTCAAACTGGCGCAGGCTCGTGATCTGAGTTTGCATCTGCTCGCGGATACGGGGGGCGCCACCTTTGGCGTTCATGGTGTCAACGTCTCCGTGCTGGGCCTGCTGCTGGGTAAGACGCTGGGCCTGTGCGATGACGTATTGAAGGATCTGGGCACGGCAGCCCTGTTGCATGACATCGGCAAGCCGGGGCTTGAAATTTCCGCATCGGCCAATGCACTGAATCAAGGCACGGGCCGCACGCCTCTGCGAGAGACCGTGTATGCGCGTCATGTCGGAGAGTCGGTGGCATTGGCTCTATCCATGGGCTATCCTCCTTCCGTCACGACGGCCATCGCCCAGCATCATGAATGGGCCGATGGGTCAGGCTTTCCACTTGGCTTGCTGGCCGAAGATATGGACATTGCCGGACAGATCCTGGCGCTGGTCAATAATTTTGAGCGCTTGTGCAATCTGCCATTGCAAGGCAACGAAATGACGCCTCATGAAGCCATGGCTGCACTGTATGGACAGTATCGCCAGCGATATGCGCCCGATGTGCTCAAGGCATTCGTGCAGACCTTGGGGGTCTATCCGCCGGGCTCTTTGGTGGAACTAAGCGATGGGCGGATGGGCGTGGTGGTGTCTGTCAACACCAGCCAGTCGCTCAAGCCGAAGGTGCTGACCTATGACACGCAGGCGCCGCAGAAGCTGCGCTTCGTAGATTTGCTTGAATATGTGGGTTTGGGTATTCGCCGGGGCTTGACGCGAAATCAGCTTTCTCGAAATGCGTTAGAAGCTTTACAGCCGCAAAGGCGTCTTTGCTACTTTTTTGACAGTTCTGCAGCACCTGCTGCCGAGAAAGACCTCGCGTGACTTTGCAGCAGAGTTTTCTGATTGACCCTCTGCTTGCCTCCATGCTCGATGGTTTGCAGGAGGCGGTCTGGCTGCTGGATGCGCAGACATTGCGTGTCGTGCATGCCAATGCCGCCAGTATGCAGCTCACGGGCTACACGCCCGAGCAGGCGCAGGAGCAGTATGTCGATGTGCTGTGCGCCTCCCTGGTGCAAAAGGCGTTCTGGCAGGATGCCTCAAACTGGGTGGGTGGGGCGAAATTTCTCACAGAAATCTGTACAGCCAATGGTTCATTGACAGCTGTGGAGATGGGGGTGGGCTCCATCGCCCTGAATCCACGCTGGTTGATGCTTACCATGCTCGACCGCAGCGAGCAGTTGCGGCACGAGAGCGAACTGGACATGCTGCTTGCAGAGTTGCGGGCGACGCTTGAGTCCGCTGCAGATGGCATGCTGGTCTGTGATCTGCGCGGCGGCATTCGTGCATTCAATCACCGTTTCGCGGAGCTGTGGCAACTACCCGAACCACTGCTCGTGCAGCGAGATGATGCGGCCGTCTTTGCCCATTTGGAAGCGCAGACCATCAGCAGCGAGAGTCAGTTCACTCTTCTGCAGGATGCGCAGGACCTGTCGGCTCCTGAAACCTCGGAGGTACTGCAGCTGCTCAGTGGCAGGGTTCTGGAGCGCCGCTCCGTGCCTCAGCTCAGCCGCGGTGTGGCGATAGGGCGTATCTACTCCTATCGAGACATCACGGTGGAATCCAGCTCGGCGACAGAACTGCGTCTGGCTGCAAGAGTGTTCGAGTCCAGCCTGGACGGTATCTTCATTGCCGATGCCAATGGTGTCATCGTTCAGGTCAACCCGGCTGGCGGGCAGTTGCTGCATGGCAAGGCGGTGCTGGGGCTCGCTGCCTGGACTCTGTTCGAGTCCGAGGGAGGGCCTGTGTCCGACCTGCTGGAGCTGGCCGCTGCGCGCTGGGATGTGGGCAGCTTCTGGGAGGGCAATCTTTGGCTCAAGCAGAGTGAAGGTCAGCGCTGCGCGGTCTGGCTGTCCTGGGTGGCATTGCGTGACGGATATGGGCGTCTGGTACAAAGCATTGGCTTTATGCGCGACATGACCATGCAGCGCAGTGCCCAAAAGCAGATTGAACAGCTGGCTTACAGTGATGCGTTGACAGGGCTGCCCAATCGCCTGAGTCTGAGCCGTCACGTGCAAGCCGCCATCACGGCGGCGCGCTTCACACAGCAGCCCTTCAGCATTCTGTTTCTGGATCTGGATCGTTTCAAGATCATCAACGATTCACTGGGCCATGACTTCGGCGACCGTGTGCTCAAGCTGGTTGCTCAGCGGCTGAGCGGACTGCTGCGCCCTGCCGATGTGCTGTGCCGTCAGGGCGGGGACGAATTTGTTCTCTATCTGCATGATTGCACGGGGGAAGGGGCTTCGGCCGTGGCCGCCCGTATTCTGGACGAAATGCGCCAGCCCTTCATGCTTGACGGTCTGGGCTTTTCCGTTCAGTGCAGCATTGGGGCTGCGCAATTTCCGGCGGATGGTTTGACGCTGGACGAGCTGATTCGTCAGGCCGATATCGCCATGTATCGTGTCAAGGAGCGTGGACGCGGCAATTTCAGTTTCTACCAGCCGCAAATGAGTGCGGGTCTGCTCTCGCGCATGAAGCTGGAGCATGCCATGCGCCAGGCGCTGGACAAGGGGCATATGGCCGTGCACTTTCAGCCACAGGTACATATCCGTTCGGGTCGCATCGTGGCGGCAGAGGCTTTGCTTCGATGGACGGACCCCGAACTGGGGGTGATCTCTCCCGCAGCCTTCATTCCCTTGGCGGAGGAGTCCGGCTATGTGGTTGCGTTGGATGCCTGGGTGCTGGAGCAATCAGTACAAGAGGCGGCGCGCTGGCTGGCTATGGGCATGCCCGCCAAGGTATCGGTGAATGTCTCCGCGCTGGAGTTCAGGCAGCCGGACTTTGTGGACCGCCTCAAATACGTGCTGGAAGCCAGCGGCTTGCCGGCACAGTGGCTGGAGCTGGAACTGACCGAGAGCATTTTGCTGCAGGAGGCGCAGGAAATGGCTTTGCGCGTGCATCAGATCGCAGAACTGGGTGTGGGCCTGGTCATTGACGACTTCGGTACCGGCTATTCGAGCTTGGCTTATCTGAAAAAACTGCCGATCTCCAAGATCAAGATCGACCAGAGTTTTGTGCGCGGCCTGCCGCACGATGCGGGAGACAAGGCCATTGTGGGCGCCATCATCAGCATGGGGCAGGCATTGGGCGTGGAACTTGTGGCAGAAGGCGTGGAAACGCAGGAGCAATGCCAGGCAATTGAGCAGTTACAGGGTGACTACTTTCAGGGCTATCTGTGCTCGCCAGCCTTGCCTGCGGAGCAATTTCGAAAGCGCTTGGAACTGGGTGCATCCGAGCAGGAGCCGAGAGTTCAGCCGTATTCGTCGGATGACGATGCCAGTGGCATTCATATTGCAGGTCTGCAATAGTTGGAGGACATGCTTTTTTGCTAGGTTTCCTATCGTCTGATTTGACGATGCGCAGTTTGTGGGGACTCAGCAAAATCAAGGCATTTCTTGGGCCGACTTCCGGGTGCGTGCATCAATGAAGAGCGCGCGCAGAGTTGAGTAACTGTGCGCTATTTGATGGGCCGGATTTTTTGAGACAGCAAATGCCCAAAAGCGATTACGCAACTTTTGATTTCTACAACTATCGCTCGGATGCTCTTCAGGCCGTCACCGGCTTTCCCGTCCCGTATGCCGTGGAGACTGAGGCCGCTTCTTCGCCGGAACAGGCCTCGGTCATCGGTACCGAAGCCCTGAGTCAACTGATTACTGCACTGTACGAGTCAGCCATGGACCCGCAGAACTGGAAGGTATTTCTGGAGCTGCTGCGCTCAAGTGCCAATGGCAACTACGCCTCGCTCGTGGTGCGCGACCCTCATGGTGAGAATGTGGGCTGGGTGATTTCTGCATCGAGCGGTCGCTCCGAAGTCATTCCTTACGACCCCTATGCGCAATGGAGCCCGTTTCTCGGTATCGCCAAGGACAAGGTGCTCACCCTGTCGGATGTAATGACGGAGGCCGAATGGCATTCCTGTCGCTACTACACCGACTGGTGCAAGGGGGTGAACATCGAGCACATTCTGGCCGTGGATGTCATGACCGATAACGGCTGCTCCTATGGTTGGCGTATCACGCGGCCTGCGGCGGCGGGAGCATTCGAGTCAACACATCTGGACGTGGTGCGCATGTTGGTGCCGCACCTCAAGCGGGTGTTGAACATGCAGCTGAATTTGCATCGTGACCGGCAGGTCATTTCGCTATACGGGCGTGCCACTGCGCAGCTGATGATGGGCGTGGTCATTCTCGATCAGACGGGGAAGCTGATCGAGGCCAACCCAGCAGCCACCACCATTCTGAACGTGGGCGATGGAATACGGGTCAACAACGGTGCGCTCGAGGCCGTCTATGCCAATGACAATCGCCGGCTGCAGCGTCTGATCCGCGATGCCTTGCTCTCTCCCAGGCTGGAGAGCGTCTCCATGACCGAGGGCATGTCCATCACTCGCCAGTCGGGTCAACTCAACTGGGGCGTGGTGGTGCAAAGCATCTCTCCAGATGAATGGACCGAAGGCAAGCAGCGTCCCAGCGTAGCGGTTTTTCTGCGTGATACGACGGGCAAGGCAGAGCCGCCCGTCAAGCTCACGCAGCAGCTTTTCCATCTGACTCCTGCAGAGACAGCAGTGGCCACGCATCTGAGCAACGGCATGTCTTTGGAGGAGGCGGCCGAGGCCCTGGGTATCAAACCCAATACCGCCCGCGCCCATTTGCGCTCCATTTTCTCCAAGACCGGGGTCCGTCGTCAGACCGAACTGGTGCGACTCTTTCTCAACAGTGTGGCCTGGCTGGGCAATCATTGATTCCAGCCCGGAAAGCAGGCAAAAAAGGCCCGCATTGCGGGCTGTTTCTTGTGCCTAGCTGGGAGCGGTTGTCAGCCTGGGGTTTGCATCCGTCATCGCCTCATGCTTGTTGGAGTCGCAGTCATGATGCTTGAAGTCGTCATTCACTGGCTGGGTCATGCCTTAAAGGTCGGCACTATCACGGCGGAGACGCTGCCTTCAAGGTTGAAACCAGCTTTGAATGCGAAGGCAGATGCGCCACCGACGTCTGGAGCTGTCGAATGCCGGTCGCAGTCTTCTGTTAGTCGCTTAGTACGCTTGCTGCAGAGGCGAGAGCATCGAGCACTGTCGGCTGGGTTGCCTGCGCAGGCTGCATGCAGGGGAACAGGGTGGCAGTTGTTTGCAATGCTTTGCGGCATGGTCGGGTATCTTGCTTTCCATTTCGGCTCCTCGAATGAGAAAAGCACGCGACGGGCCGGGGTGTCTGTGGACAGTGGCTGCAGGGCGGTGCTCGTCCCTGGCCTTCTTGAAAGCTGGAGGAGATGGATGAATGGCAGCTGCCGCAGCGCTTACCGGATTGAGTGTTGAGTACAGGACTCCAGAAAGTAAAATCCACATAGTGGAGAGCTATGGGTAAACTATTGCTGATTAATTCAGTGAGGCATGTATGGATCGAATGGATGCCGGCGCAACGTATGAAATGAGCCCGCGCAGGGTTGTGTTTGAGTACAGGACCAACGGTGAGGCTCGATCAGCAGCTATCAGCGGCGATGCGCTTGAGCGCCTGACGAGAGCCAAGGAACTTGCTGGAGCGGGGCAGAACCTGGCTGCATATAGAGCCCATTGGCAAGCAATTCATGGGCTGGCTGCGACAAAGCACAATCAAGGTCAGGGGCCTGTCGTCATCCGCGTCGGTGATATTCAAGCTCGATAGAGTGATGTGAGACCTGTGCCAGGCTCTCTGTGCTCATGAAGGAATCGGGCGGCAATCTTTTTTGCTTCGTGAATCTGGGCGTCAAGCCATTCGGCCTTGGCGGTTCGCTCTGTACCTTGCGAAGCGGCTGCAGAGGGTATGGGGCTTGCTTAGTGGTGCAGTGCGCATGGTGCTCCAGGAAGCAAAAGCTCGCGCGATGGCGAGCCTGTCTGTTGGTTGAGGTGGCTTGTCAGAGCCCACTCATGCGGCTCACGGTTGGAGTGCAGTTAATTCATGTCGGGCGTCGTGGCGTTGGCAGATGGCCGCCGTCGACGTAGATGTTCTGACCGGTGATCCATTCGCCTTGGTCGCTGCACAGGAATGCGACCAAGTGGGCGATATCTTCGCCGGTACCTGCTCGACCCAGAGAGATGTAGCCGGCGATCATGTCGTCCCACACTTTGCCGCGAGGCACATCATCCAGACGACTTGTTTCCACGATGCCGGGAGCCACGACATTCACGCGAATCTTCTTGGGGCCAAGCTCTCGCGCCATGATGGTGGTCAGGCCATTGATGGCCACCTTGGTGGTGGCGTAGGCGCCAGTGTCGGGTGCCAGCAGCTGCGCTGCCAGCGACGAGATATTGATGATGACGCCGCCTTCTCCCTGTGCCCCCATTTGTTTTGCGAACGCACGAGACATATAGAAGGTTCCGTTCAGGTTGACATTCATCACCCGATGCCATGTATCGATGGATAGCTCCGTCATCGGGATGCGGTCGTCGCCGCGGGCTGCGCCCGCATTGTTGATCAGAAAATCCACACGTCCCCATTCTGCAACCGTACGTGCAAGCAATGCGTCTATGGATACTGGATTGCTGACATCGGAGACCACAGGCAGGGCGCGGCGCCCGAGCTGACGGATTTCATCCGCCACCGATTCGATATCTCGCCAATGCGCCTCGCGCTCATCTTCCGGATAGGTGTCGGGGGTGCGGCCCGTGCCCGTCAGGACAACATCACAACCCGCCTGCGCCAATGCCAGTGCAATGGGGCGACCGATGCTGCGCATCCGGCCTGCACCGGTGACCACGGCCACTTTGCCTTCAAAACCAGTCAACGTATACGACATGCCACTTCCTTGCGATAGGGACCCGGAACATTCAGACGCATCAAGATTCTTCGGTCTGGCTTGATGCTCCTGTACTCCAATCTGCGCATCAAGGACGATGCAGCCGTTGAAGATCGAGCAACTCTTCAGCCGGATTCTTGAAGTGGCGGAGTTGAGGGAAATCGTCTGATGGGACTAGGGATACGCGCCCATTGAAGGGCTCCTGCTTGCTGGTCAGTCAGGAATCTTTTGGGGTGCGCTGAGTGCAAGTGGATGAGGTCGGTACGCCTTTTTGCGGTAGGACTGTGGCAACTCAGAAGCGGGGTTGGCGGACCGTCAGCATTGGCTGAAACATCGCGCTCCAGAAAGAAAAACCCGCACGATGCGGGTTTGTATCAGGGCTGAATCATTAGCTGGGAAATGATCAGATGCCTTGAAATTTAAACGGCTCGGATGCCTTGAATTGGCCAGTGGCATCCCCTGAATAAGTGTGATTCTGGTCCGGTCCCAGATCGATCTTCATGACCTTGCCTTTTTCCTTGCTGAAGTCCAGTGCCTTCAGGTCCACCCAGAATGTGTTGGGTGTCAGTGCCGACTCAAAGAAATACAGCTTGCGCTCGTGATCAAACACGGTGCGCCAGCGTGTAGAGGAAATATTGGGCTCCTCCGGCGTATTCAGGCCATAAGGAACAGAGGCATTGCGAATCACACTGAACACGCTGGCGAGCGCCTTGTTCGGGCTTTGATCCTTGGGTATTGCGTTCACGTAGAACGAAGCGCGGGCGAAGCGGTCTGCTGCACGGTTGGTGCCAGGCAGCATTGTGGTGCCTCCAATCTGTTTCCAGTATGCATTGAGCGCCAGTTGCTGGTCGAAGGTTGGCGAGTTTGTCATGACCTGGTATTGGCGACCATGATGAATGACTTGCTTGCCTGCGATGTATTCCACGATCGCGCTATCGCCGCTGGCGTCGGAGATTGAAAGGTGTACGGTTGTCAGCCGGTTTTCACCGGGCATGGTGTCGGATACGAGGGTGAATGGTTCCTTACTTAGCGCGGCTACCGCCTGCTGCACTGTTGCAAAGTTGTCCAGTACATATTGAGCCCAGGCGGCAATCGACAAGCCTGGCTTGCTATTGGTGCCAAATGCTGGGTATTGCGACTCGACGAGCCATAGAAGGTTGGCATTCAGACCGGCTTCGTTGACTCCGTCGGTAGTGGAAATGTCATAGCCTGAAGTGATGACGCTGCCGTACTTGGACGTCCAGCGCACAGTATTGGGGCCGGTTTCGCCAGTGCGCTGCATGCCTCGCGGCAGTACCCAGAGGTTGCTGACGATGTCACTCTTCCAGTCCATGGATCGTGCGGTGATCACGTGGCCGTTGGCGCCGTGAAATACCAGCCGTGTGCATGCCCAGGAACTGGACACGGCCGCTAGACCTGAAACTCCAAGCAGCAAGGCTGCCACACGAGGGCGGATACACGGCATATTCATCTTCATTGAGCCTCCACGGTTAAAAAATGTGAATGGTGCCAAGCATGCCACATGCATCGGTAGTGAGACATTGATCGAACGTCCAGCGACGTAGATGCCAGGCCATAAACACTCAAATGGCCTCAGTACCTGCTCTTGCAACAAGTCCAGCAAGGCAGTGGCGATTCATGAACCTCGGGTGCATGTGCTTTTCCAAGCACAAAATTCCGCTGCATGGCAGGAAGGGCTCGACAAGTGGATGTTGAAAACGGCTGTGCGCATGGCACGTTTTATCTCCGGGCGCGGCCTTGGCGCCGGTGATGCTGGCGCTGCTCGGAAAGAATGCAAGAGCAGTGCAGCCTTCGCCTCCCTTCGCCTCAATCGGATCGGTAGTCAGGCGCGAAGGCTTGTCCCTGGCAATGGCACCTCCTGTATCAAGGAAAGCTGCGATCGTGAAGGCTCTCGGCGTCCATGACCGCATCAAGAAGTGCAATGTGCTTGATAGCGGTGGGCAGTGGGCGGGAATGACCATTCACCAGGAAGTGATCTGACGGCTCAGGGTCTTGGTTAGCGAAAGATTTGAACTAGGCGAGAACTACGCGATTGCGTCCAGCGGCCTTGCCTCGATACATAGCAGCATCAGCGCGCGAGATGAGGGCTTCTGCAGTTTCTCCCTGTCGATACTGAGTCACACCCAACGTACATGTCACTCGCAGATCTTTGTGCACTAACTGTGTCCACGGGAGTGCTTCTGTGCTTTCGCGAATTCTTTCGAGCAGCACTCCTGCCTGGGCCAATGGTGTGTCACAGAGCACCAGAAGAAATTCCTCTCCGCCGTAACGACCAGCGCAATCGGTTGCACGAATCTGCGAAGACAGAATTTGTCCAAAGGCCCGAAGCACTTGATCTCCTCCTTCATGACCGTAACGGTCATTGACCTGTTTGAAGAAATCAATGTCAAGCAATGCGATGCAAAACGGGGCGTCTCTGCGTTGAGCCGCATGAATACATTGTTGCAGTCGATCCATGACCCCTCGGCGGTTTGCCAGTCCCGTCAAGTCATCGTTGCGCACCAAGTTTTCAATCTGCTTCAGCGCGAGGGCCAGTTTTTCATTGCTCGCACTGAGTCGATATTGCATGCCACGAAAGTAGGTGACCAGCACGCTGCATCGGATGACTGCTCCGAGCATGACGCCGACAGTGAGGAACTGCCCGATGAGGGTGTCGGTGGTCATGCGCATCTGTGGCCCTACCCAGTAAACAGCCAGTGCAATTGCAATGAGCGTGCAACTCCAGGTCATCCAGAAACTTGTACGCCGCGGCGCAAGAAAGCCGTCGGTACTGAAGACCAGAAGCATAACCAGCGCCTGGAACGCAACCTGAGGAGCTGCGACAAGCAAGCCCAGCACCCCTGTAACCGAGAGCAGTTGGTGCCAGAAGAACAAGCCAGGGTCACTCTGAGTCTGGCTCCAGCCACTGGCGTAGGCCCAGGTGATGAAGGCCATCCCTGCACCTATCCAGAGCCCATACAGCAGCACTGCATGCAACGGCACGTAGCCTGCCCAGCAGTGGCCGAGAAATAGCATGAAGGCATATAGATGGCTCAATAGGACCGAAGCGTGCAACTGCCAGGTGCGCTTGCGCCAGCGTTCGAAATGCTGAGTTTCATTGGCAAGAGGCGATGAAGACCTAGGGCCCCACAAAGGTGGTCCGCGTGTTTTTTCAGGGGAGTGAGCCATTGCCGGTTAATGGTCGCCAAAGTGCGATTGGTTGTTGCAAATAACAGTTTGCCCGAATTCCGGCCCCGGAAAATTACGGTGGGTGAGCTGACAAAGCTTGGGTCGAACTGATCGCTAACGGTGCATACGGCAAGGTGACCCGGAGCCATTGGAAGGCTATATCGGTAGAAGTGTTTCCTGGCGCCTTCAACTCGACATGCCGACCTACGACACTGCGGTAAATGATCATGCTCCTGAACATTGCGATCCAGAAACAAAAAAAGCCCGCTTGAGCCGGGACGGTGCACGAATTGGGTAGGCAAACAGGAAGTTCAACAAGAACTTACATGCAGCGCGCGCGGCAAGACTAGCCTGCAATGCTCCACGTTCTTAAGGAGTTGCTATGAAAGCGCTACTTTTAATCGCGGCACTTGCCAGCATGCTGGCAGGATGCTCAATGATGCCGGGGCGTAGTTCCGGGTCTATGCCTGCCGAGAGTTCCAGCCAGACGATGGGCGGCATGAATATGAGCGGCGACCGGGATCGCTGGATGCATGACGACAATGGACGTCCTTGGACCGGAGGTGATGGTGCCTTCTATGGCGCTCAGAACATGTAGGTGAATGGCAGGGTCAAGCTTTTGCTTCGAGGCACTGCACGGCCCTTTCGTCCGGCCGCTCGGCATGCGTGCCTGGGCACACGAATTCGTCGCGCAGTGCCTTCACTGGAGCAAAGGGCTCATCAGCCTGCCAGCAAGAGCCGATCAGTCTCGACATCAGGTAGACAGCCAAGTTTTATGGCTTCAAAGCTTCAAAAAACAGAGCGCATCAATACTGACTGTTGTATGAATTAGGTAAGCAAAGTAGCCGTTCAACAAGAATTTACAGCGGGCACACGCCCCAGGAATAGCCTTGAAGACTCCTTCTTCTCAAGGAGTTGTCATGAAAGCTCTACTTTTAATTGCAGCAGTAGTCAGTACGCTGGCGGGTTGCTCGATGATGCCAGGGCGTGATGCCGGACACATGTCAGAGCAAGGTGTCCAGCGGACGATGGGAAGCAGCGATATGCGCTATGAATGGGGGCGTGGAGCGTATCAAGGTCCAGGCAGCATGCCGCTGTGGGCAGGCGGGGATGACACTTCTGGAGGCCTTGGCTGGCGCCGTGATTAAGCAGTCATAACCACTGTGCGAACGCCGCTATCTCCTACCTGGCACTCCAAGAATCTTCCTCTAGGCACTGCGCGCTCTTGTCGCCCAGCCACTCCAGGAGGTTCCCATCGCCTAGTATTGACTGGGTAAGTCCAGCATCCTTCAACCAAAGGCATTTCCCAGTCATCGACTGCAATCATCACGCCTGTGGCGTTGGAGTCGATTTCGGTAGGGAAATCATTGGGCTTGTCGAAGGAGTTGACGTGGTTGGCCTGCCTCAGTTCTTCCTGCGGCACTTTGATGAGCTTGGGCTAGGCGTTGTTGTGGGACTTCAGGTGCTGCAAGCAGTTTGGTAGAGGCGCTTGTGGACGATTTTGATCGGCGGCTCATCGGTCAGGCGAGAGTGACTCGGGGCAGGCAGTTGCGGCTGCGGCATGGTGTCTGGTCGGAAACGACCAGAAGCGGCTGCTTAAGCTCAACTCTTTGGACGCTCGGCGGCCAGCATTTGCCTCAACGCCTCCGTGGAGGCTGACTCCTGCTGTGGCAACCAGACCAGATGCGTGGTCACTTCTGCATAGTGTCTGGGCAGGGGAAGCACTTGCAACTGTGGTTCGGCATGTACGGCCCTCAAGATGGAGCGCGGCATGATGCCAACGCCCGTACCGGCTGCAATGCAGGCCACGATGGCGTGGTATGAAGCCATCTCCAGAATGCGGTGAGGGGCAGTTCCGATACTGGCAAACCATTCCTCCAGGATTCGACGGTACGAACAGCCTGCTGGGAATGCAATCACTGTGCAGCGTGACAACTGTTCCGAATCCAGCACACCGGTAGCCGAGCGTGCGGCGATGAGCACCAGTTCCTCATCGAATGCTTTCTGGGTCGCCAGTCCCGGTGCCGTAAAGGGCTCAGAAATCAGCGCTGCATCCACTTCATAGCGCTGAACCATGTCCAGCAACCGTGATGTGGATCCGGTAACCAGTTCGATGAGCACATCCGGGTAGCGCTCATGAAACCTGGATAGAAACGGAGGCAGTCGCGCCGCAGCCGTGCTCTCCAGTGTGCCCAGTCGCAGCGTACCCTGCGGCGCCCGAAGCAGCATTGCGGACTCGGCCTCTGACGACAGTCGCAATATCCGTTCGGCGTAGCCGCGCAGTACCTCGCCTTCGGCCGAGAGCTTGAGCCGGTTGCCGTGCCGCAAAAAGAGTTGCACGCCCAGACGCTCCTCCAGATTGCGGATGCGCGTGGTGACATTGGACTGCACGCGGTTCATCTGCCTGGCAGCCTGGGTGACACTACCGGTATCCACAACAGACTTGAAGAACGCCAACGATTCCAGATCGATCTTTCTCATTTAGAGATTTTCTCATCATTGGAATTCAGTATTCATGATGGATCTGTTTCCCTAAAGTGTGAGGTCTTGCCACCTTCCTACATTTCTCGTGGACTCTCAATCTTGGCTGCTGATCCAGGCGGGCACGCCGCCCGAGGACATTCGGGTCATCGCAGGCGATCTTCCCCAGTGGTTTCTGGCAGCTGTCGGCTGCAGGCCCGAAACCATGGACATAGTGAAGGTGTATGAAGGAGAGCCTCTGCCCGAGCCCGGACAGCACCGTGCGGCGATCATCACGGGCTCGTGGTCCATGGTGACTGATCAGCATCCCTGGAGTGAAGCGACCGGGCAGGCTGTGACACAGGGGATGCCTCTCATGGGAGTTTGCTATGGGCATCAGCTTATGGCTTATGCACTGGGAGGAGCAGTGGACTACCACCCTGACGGCAGAGAGATGGGGAGTCTGGAAATCGAACAACTGGCGGTTGCAGAGCCGGCTTGCCGGATGCCCACCTCGCTTCCAGGCTCATCTCACACATCTTCAGACCATCCTGCGCCTGCCCAATGGAGCCAGGGCACTGGCTCGCTCAGCTCACGATCCCCATCAGATAGTCCGATACAGCCCTACCGCGGTGTCTGTGCAGTTTCATCCAGAGTTCACATCGGAAGTCATGGCAGCCTGCATCAATGCAAGAGCGCAAGTGCTGCGCGCGGAAGGTCTGGATCCAGCAGCCATGCTGCAAGGCGTTAGTCCGACACCAACGCCGTTGATGCTGCTAAGGCGCTTCATCGAAACACATGCTGGCACCGTTTCAGCAGGCAATTCAGCGGCCTCGCTGAATGTCGCCATGGGCAACCACCCGGAATTACCTCAAGGAGCAGCGAAATGAAGAAACTCGGCCTCATTGGTGGCATCGGCCCGGAGTCCACCGTGGCCTATTACCGAAAGATCATTCACGGCGTTCAGGCACAGACGGGCAAGGAAAATCTGCCTCGCCTGTCCATCGAAAGCCTCAACGCTTTCAAGGTGTTCAGCCTTTGTCGTGAGAGCGAGTTTGAGCAGCTTGCCGACTATGTGCTCGACGCAATTCACAGCCTGGCCGCCGGTGGTACGGACATGGTGGGTTTGACTGGCAATACGCCCAACATCGTTCTGGACCGCATACTCCCGCTGTCGCCGGTTCCCATAGTGAGTGCCATTGATGCCACCTGCAACGCGGCACAGGAGCGAGGCGCGCGAAAAGTCGGTTTGCTGGGTACTGTGTTCACCATGACGAATACATTCTTCAAGACACCTTTTGAAGATCGGGGCATACAAGTTATCGTGCCCAGTGAGCATCAGATTGCGCAAATCCAGGCCAAGATCGAGGCCGAACTTGAGCACGGCCTTGTCAAAGAGAGCACTCGCCAGGAGTTCGTTGCCATCATTCAGGATTTGCAGCAACGTGAAGGTATCGACCATGTAGCACTCGCCTGCACTGAACTGCCGCTGATCCTTGGTGACCGCAACAGCCCTGTTCCCTGCCTTGATACCGTCGAAATCCACGTAGAGGCATTGGTTCGTGCGGTGCTTTCGAGCTGAGCCTACTTCAGGCCCAGCTACCAACGTTACTGCGGTCTTCTCGGCCGAACAGCGACAGATTCAATCGGCCCAGCCGTTCAGACGCCGGTTCGGCGTCTGCAATGCCACCTTGTACATTGCATCTCACTTCAAGGGGACTTCAAGCTTGGTCAAGTTGCCAGCCAACTTGTGCAAGTCGCTATTGGTGCCTACGAGGCGCTGCTGAAGTTGGCTGCATTGCTCGTCGGTGCACGCCTCATGGATCGGGGGTGCTCTTACAGTTGGACCGTGCCTTGCATGCAGGTGACTGTGTGGCCTCCAATCCACAGTTGTTGTTGTTCATCCTGCTGCACGGACACTCGGCCGTTGCGGCCAACGCGGATCCCTTGGCTTGCCACGTAGGGCGCCTGCATATGTTTCTGCGCGATTAGCCACTGAGCCAGGTTGCCATTCAGGCTGCCGGTAACCGGGTCTTCCACACCGGTGGTGGAAAAGGCGCGCACTTCCAGCTGTGCCTGTATCTCCTGGCAGGCGCCGCCAATCAGTGGCATCGCATTGGTGGCCTGATACAGAGCAGCGACCCCCACCTTGTGGCCCAGGGCCTTGATGCGTGCCAAGTCGGGCTCCAGGCCGAGAACGCTGTCGGTATTGTCCAGCAGCAGGCACAGCCACTGTGCTCCATTGTCCAGGTAGGCGGCATCCTGTATTTGGGCTGCGTCTATGCCCAGAGCCTCGTAGATCAGGTGCAAATGGTCAGGCAGGGGCAGGGCCTGGTGGGCCGGAGTGGCGAAGGCCAGGCCGTGGATCGAGCGCTGGATGGGGATCAGACCCTTGGCGCACTCTTGCACGATGCGCTCTGGATGCTTGGGGACCCCGCCCTGGGCGAGCCAAGCGTGGCAGGTGCCCAGCGTCGGGTAGCCGGCAAACGGCATTTCGGCGGCCGGGGTGAAGATGCGCACTCGATAGTCGGCGCCCTGGGCGCGGCCCGCGTCCGTCGGGGGCAGGACAAAGGTGGTCTCGGACAGGTTGGTCCAGCGCGCAAAGTTTTGCATCTGCGCATCGTCAAGGTCGCGCCCATCGAGCACTACAGTCACGGGGTTGCCGCGGTAGGACACGGCCGTGAAGACATCCACGGTCATGAAAGGGCGGGGCTGAAGGGGGATGGCGGTGCTCATGGCGGAGGGATGTTGGTGGACAGCAGTAGACAAGAAGGCGCACAGCCTGCGACGAGGGGGCGCTGAATCATGTCATGCGCTTGCTGGCGATTTCACTTCGGAACGGCTGCTGTGTGTTGAACAGTGACAGCCGCAATCGGTGGCGGATTCAGCCAGTCGATGCAACACATTGACTACCACTTAGGCTGCAGTAGTGTTGCAAATAGAGCAGGCTTCAGGATTGATAGTTGGAATGGCCGCTTATCGAAGCACGTCAATCGCCTGCACGAGATTCTCACCTGCCATTGCATGCTGCAGAGGCCTGCGTGCCCCGGGGAACCAGTCGCACAACTTACGAGCTGTCAGCTTGATGCTCTCATCCCGCAGTATTTGCAGCATCCGAAATTCTGCTGAGGGTCGGCAGGACCTACAACGGCTGCTCTATCTTTGGAGCCAGTCACTCGACGGTGCAACTAGGTGCGTACTGAATCGAACTGCCGCTTCTGCGCTCAGCGACAGGGTGATGCTTACCCGGAACAGACAGCTATAGCACCTGAATTAAGCCGCGCAGCGAAGCGACGCGGCTTTGTATCCCTAGGGCCTGTACGCGTTGACGTGATCAACTTGCTTGTGGAGACGGTTGAGCATATCGATCAGCAACTCCACTTCTTCATGTGTCAGCGTTTGCAGAAGGCGACGCTCTCTTTCTTTTGCCACATCGAAGATCTGATCATGCAAATGTTGGCCCTCTGCGGTGAGGCTGAGGGTGTATCGCCTCGCGTCTACCGCATCAACTTGTGACTGCACATAACCTGCGTTTTGCAGAACTTGAACAGACTTGCTCACCGCACTCTTGTCCAGTCCGACTACCTGGCATATCCGCTGCGCAGGAATGTGGTTCTCCACAGCCAGCATGGACAACACGCGCCACTCGACGATGCCTACATCGAAGTTCTCTCGATAGACCTGTGATGCCCCGGAGGACAGCTTGTTCGCGATGAAGGCCAGTAACGCCGGCGCGTAGCGCTCAAGGTCGAGTTTCTTTTTTTTCTTCATGCAATCTATGCCAACTTAGGGTAAATATTAGTTGAGATCTCAACAGATTTTTCTACACTGACGCATCTGTGCTTGCACTATAGCTGCGTTTTATTGGTTGATATCTCAACAAAATTTCGAGGCCAACTAGGCAACTGTGAACGGGATCTTGAACATGAGCCATCAATCGATCAAACGCTAAGCCTTGCTCCGCGAGTCCAACTGCCCGGTAGCGGCAACTTAGAACAGGCAACCCAATTACAGCCAAAGTCCATGACGCTCTGTGTCAGGGAGAGGCGTTGGCTTTTTCAATAGAGAGTCCCACATGCTAGAGCTTGTTGTTCAACGAAGAGTGCAGGAAGCTGAAGACATCATCAGCCTTGACTTCATATCTGCGCAAGGAACGGTTCTTCCCGCATTTGAACCAGGAGCCCACATTGATGTTCATTTGCCGAATGGTCTGATCCGGCAATATTCCTTGTGCCATCCAAGCGAATCCCGATCTTCAGCCAAGTACACGATCGCAGTTCAGCGCGAGAAAGAGTCACGCGGTGGCTCGATTTCCGTGCATGAACAGCTCACGGTTGGCTCTAGGGTTCATGCCAGCGAACCCAGAAATCTATTTGAACTGGCACCCGTAGCGAGAAAGCATCTGCTTCTCGCAGGAGGGATCGGGATTACGCCGCTGATCTGCATGGCGCAAGCACTCGCCCTCCGGCAACATGACTTTGAGCTTCATTACTTCTGTCGATCTCAGGCCCGCGCAGCCTTTGGCGATCTGCTGAGATCGGATTCCTTGGCGCAGTCAGTGCATTTGTATCTGGATGGCAACACCAGCGCCCACTTGGCAGAACTTCTGAAAAGGCCTGATCCAGACACTCATATCTACGTGTGTGGTCCAAGTGGCTTCATGGACTGTGTGCTTGGCACTGCATCGGAGCGTAATTGGCCATTAGGCAATGTGCACAAGGAGTTCTTCGCCGCTGGCTCATCGCCGCAGGAAGGCGACCAGCTGTTTGAAGTGCAGATTGCCAGCACAGGATACCGATACGAGATACCCGTGGGTGCATCGGTGTTCGAAGTGCTTGATCAAGCCGGCGTGGATATCCCCGTGTCTTGCGAGCAAGGCATATGCGGAACCTGCGTGACCCGTGTGCTGGAGGGTGTTCCAGACCACCGTGACCAATATTTGACGGACGCAGAGAAGGCTGCGAACAAGTGCTTCACGCCTTGTTGCTCACGAGCTCGCAGCAAGCTGCTGGTGCTCGATCTTTGATTCCAGCCTTCCCTCAACGATTTTCCAAGGAGACCTACGATGACCACTATTTCGATTCATCCTGCTCGAGAGAGCGCTGTGCCGCAAAGGAGCAAATTTCCCCTCAATCAGTGGTATGTCGCAGCACATTCATCAGAGCTGGCCGACAAGCCGGTTGGGCGTAAGTTACTGGGAGAGGCTGTAGTGCTGTTCCGTATCGGTGACGGCACAGTGGCGGCACTTGAAGATCGTTGCTGCCATCGTGCTTTGCCGTTGTCCGCTGGAACTGTGGAGAGCTGCGGATTGCGCTGCGGCTACCACGGTCTGCTCTACAACCATGAGGGCAAGTGCGTGGAGATCCCCGGCCAGGAGAGAATTCCTTCCAAGGCCAAAGTTTCGGCCTATCACGTACAAGAGCGGGACGGACTCATTTGGATCTGGTTCGGTAAGCCAGAGAATCCCGAGCCTATGTGCGACGCACCCTCGTATTCGGTTCACAGCTCGCCAGAGTATGTCTATGGGGGCGACGTTTACCACTACAACGCACCGTACCAGCTCATCCACGACAACCTGTTGGATCTCAGTCACCTTGGTTATGTGCATTTGCACACCATCGGGGGCAATGCCAAGCTGCATATGAATGCAGAAATGAAGGTCGAAAGCGAAGGAGACTTTGTCAGAGTGGTGCGGTATATGCCCGACTCGGTGCCGCCTCCGACATACTCCGCAGCTTATCCTTTCAAGGGGAATGTGGACCGTTGGCAGGAGATCGAATTTCGCGTATCCCATCTGCTGATCTGGACAGGTGCTGTCGATCAGGGAACCGACGCTATGGACGATCCGCAAAGAGGCGGCTTTCACATGCGTGGGTTTCATGGGGTGACGCCAGAGAGCGAGACGACTTGCCACTACTTCTGGACCATGGCGACCAATCCGATCAAGGACATAGAGGAAGTCAAACGCAAGGTTCTGGAGCAAACCGAGCTCACCTTTGACGAGGACAAGGTCGTGATTGAAGCGCAGTATCAGAACATGATTCGCTTCGGGCCTAAGTCCATGATCGATATCCATGTTGACGTGGGAGCGAATCGCGCTCGACGGATTATTGAGAGATTAATGGTTTAACTCCCTATGCGAAAGGCATGGGTTGTTTGGGCTCAATCCTCTCAAGTACACCTCTGCATCAACGGTAATCAGCGGGTATCTATCTCGCGCCTGATCGCCACCTAAATCCGCTTCAGAAAACCCAGATGGACTGCTTTAGCTATGAGCAGGCTCAGACCAAGGCCAAGCTACGCCTGACGTAGCAATTTATAAAAGGAGACAACCATGAACTCTTCAGTCGTGGGGAAAATGGATGATGAGCCAATGTCTGCATATCAATGGTTTGTCATCGCACTATGCTTTCTCATCAATATGCTTGATGGGTTTGATGTGCTGGTGATGGCTTTCACGGCTACGTCGGTCGCCAGTCAATGGGCGTTGAGTGGCGTACAGCTGGGCTATTTACTCAGTGCAGGGCTTGTGGGTATGGCCCTGGGTTCGCTGGTTATCGCGCCTTGGGCTGACAGGATAGGCCGACGACCGCTCATCATGCTGTGTATTGCGATTGCTGGCATCGGCATGCTGGCATCTGCATATGCACAGTCCGCCGTTCAACTGGGTGCGCTGCGACTGTTCACCGGTTTGGGCATCGGAGGCATTCTAGCCAGCAGTTATGTGATCGCTGGCGAGTATGCATCTAGTCGCTGGCGCGGTTTGGCCATCAGTTTGCAAGCCACGGCATATGCCTTGGGGGCCACTATTGGGGGGCTGATTGCAACGCAACTGATCCCTAGCCTGGGCTGGCGATCAGTATTCCTGTATGGCGGGGTGGCGACATTGGTGACTTTGCCAGTCATGTTTTTGTGGTTGCCTGAATCGTTGGATTTCCTGATTGCTAAGCGTCCCTCCAATGCGCTTGGGAAGATGAACATCATTCGATTGAAAGTAGGACTGGAGCCTCTGGCGCAAATGCCCGCTTTCAATCAATCGACGGCAACAGCAGGAGCGAACCGTGTTACCAGCTTGCTTGCACCTGGACTTGCCGCGTCTACCTTGCTGATTTGGGCCGCCTTTTTTATCGTTATGTTCGGCTTTTACTTTGTGATGAGCTGGACCCCGAAGTTGCTGGTGACGGCGGGATTGTCCAACCAGCAAGGTATCACTGGTGGCGTTCTGCTCAATGTGGGAGGCATTGTCGGTACTTCGCTAATTGGTTTCCTGGCAGCAAAGTACCGACTGTCCCGGGTACTCATGCTCTATCTCATCATTAACGCTGCATTGATGTGCACATTTGTGAGCCTGCTTGGCAACTTGGGAATGGCATTCGCGACCGCCCTGGCTATTGGTGTGTTTGTCAACGGATGCGTTGCTGGACTCTATGCTTTGACACCGAACATCTATACCGCGACACAGCGCGTCACGGGACTGGGGTGGGCAATCGGCGTGGGGCGCATCGGCGCTATTGTCTCGCCATTGGTCGCGGGCAAGCTCATTGACGCCAGTTGGAGGCCTGACCAGCTCTTTTCGCTCTATGGTCTTGTCTTCTTGGGTGCTGCATTAGCCGTTTATCAACTACAGCGCAGGAATACTGCTTCAACTGCGCCTCAGCCATTGGTGATGCATGATGCCCCTGAGACAGCCGATTGATATGAACTTCTGACCGCCTGCTCCTGGCCGGTAGCACTGGTTCGTGGACCTCGCTACCTACGGCGCGATTGGCTCTGGATCACGCCACAGCCCGACTTTGCGTGCCATGGCCTCTTGCTCGGCAAACTCATACTGTCCACGCGCCTGGGGAGACTGTTCGTGGCCACAGGCGCGGTACCACCGGGCCATGCCTTGGGTGATCATGGCCAAGCCGGCATCGAGCGTGCGTGGCCCGCTGGGTGCCGATGCAGGCGTCACCCAAACAGAGCAGATCTGTCGCTGGAACCGATCTGTCTTGGTGCAGCGCAGTTCTGCCTCCTTAAGAAATGTCAGTTCAGCCAATGCTTGTCGGGCGCTCTCGCCGAATGGTTGCTTGCGCTCGGGTGCATCGATGCCCTGCAGCCTGACCGTGATCTGCTCATAAGCGCCAGGCTCACCACAGCGCGCGGTCAGGGTGCGACCGTCTGAGATGCCGATGACGAGGCAGAGAAGGGTGGCTACAAGCATGGCTTCAGTCTATTGGGCAAGAAAAAGGCCCGCAACGCGGGCCAATCATCAATCCAGATAGATGCACAAGTTGTTGATTTCAATTGCCTGCGATGCCCGGCTTTGTTTGATTCTTCAGACCATCTTCGTGGCTGGAAAGCAAGCAAATCAACAGCTTGTGTGTGTAAAGGTGTCTGCAAATGCCACCGGCTCGTCATCCTGAACCGGGGGTTCAGGTGGGCAAGAGCAACCTATCGTTGGGTTCATCTGACGCGAGACGATCACGCTCAATAGGTGATTTATCAAGCCCATGCTCGTTGAGCATTGGTTCAAGGAAATATAAAAACCGGCAGATTTGCAGACGGTTTTATTCTAACGGGTATTGGCAGTCGCGCGGAGGTCATGACTGCTTTGCTGCTGAGGTTACCCGATCAGAGCAGCCTGGCGTCAGCATCCAGTGCCTGATCGAGCTTGAGCACCAGTTGCTCGGCAAGCTCCTGCTGGCGCTGCAGCTCAGCCTGGGCGGCCTCATTGACCTCGGCGGGGGCGAGCTGCTCCTGAGCAAGCGCCTGCATTTCTGCCTGGGCGTTGGCCATAAGGGCTTGCTGGGCATCGCGGTCAAGCACGTCGAAAGCCATGTTGAGGGCTGCCAGCACTGCCACGCGCTCGCGCGAGCGGACCTTGCCGCTGTCGCGGATGCGGTTCATGGCTTCGTCCACGCGGCGAACGGCTTCCTGCACACGTTCTTCTTGACCATCGGGGCAGGTCAGCACATAGCTTTGCTGCATGATTTGCACATCGATCTGCTTCATGGGCGTCAGTGGCGGGTCTGGTGATGGAGGGTGACGACTGTCACTCTCCCTGGTTGGCGGGCAGGCGTTCGATCAAGGCATCGACGCGCGCACGTGCGGCCTGCAGGCGCAGACGCAGCAAATCGCGCTCTTGCGTCAGAGCGATGACCTGATCGGTGAGCAGGGTGTTGGTGCGCTGCAGTTCCTCGTGGCGCACCAGCAGACGCTCTACGCGCTCGGCAATGAGATCAAGAGAGGGCTGGGTGGTCATAGACTCTGCCATTGTAGGTCTTGCAGTCCGTGGGTGAGTATAAATGTGCAGGCAAATTCAGCAGTTTGTGCAGGAGCACAGGCTGCTTGACTGCCGCAATCGTAAAACTGCAATATTTCTCTCAAAATCGTAGCGTGCTGCACAAGTTCTGTGTACCTCAAACGCATATTTAAGGTAAAAAATCGTCACCTGAGCCGCGCTCGGTTACTCCGAATGAAGGATCTGCGCCGCGTAGCGCTCATTACAATGGGCGTCTGTTGGTGCTCGAGGCCGCTTTTCTGTGGGCTCAGTTCAACGGGAAGCAGGGAGGTGCTGGCCAGACACACTGGCACACCGAACCTGCGCTGCCCCCGCAACGGTCGGCGAATGGAGTGCGTAGCACTCCTCCTTTTCCATTCATGGCCACTGGCGCTTGCGTGCTGGGAAGGCTGGCAAAAGGAAGAATCGCCTAGCCCGGATACCGGCCAACATGGGTTGCCTGCATTCTGTGCAGGTATGTTTGCTCAATGTCGGCGGGTTGGCTGGGTTGGGCGCTTTCTTGCAGATTTCTCATGCCTAGAGTTTCCTCGCCAGTGCGCAGCGTGGCGCCATTTTCCCGCACCCGTGTAGCAGTTGCGGCTGTGCTTTTTTTTGCTTCTTTCTCTAGTCTGAGTACCCATGCGCAAACTGCGGGGGGACGTCAGCTGGCTGAGACAGTCGTCACTGGCAGCCGTGCTGAGGCTTCTGTGGACCAGCTGGCGGCAGATGTGACCGTAATTGACACCAAGAAGATTGAGCGTGCGGTTGGCAGCAGCCTGCCAGAGCTACTCCAGCGTGAGGCCGGGCTGCAGATGAGCAGCAATGGTGGCCTTGGGAAGGAGACTAGTGTCTTCACACGTGGCACGGAGAGTCGCCACACTATTTTGCTGGTGGATGGTGTGCGTTATGGTTCTGCGACTAGCGGTGGTCCTTCTTGGAGCAATATTCCGCTGGCTTCCATTGAGCGCATTGAGGTGATCAAGGGCCCCGCTTCATCCTTGTACGGCAGCGATGCGGTGGGCGGGGTGGTGCAGATTTTCACCAAAAAGGGGGTGGGTGATAAGCCTTTCAACCCCTACGCCAGCGTGACGCTTGGAAGCGATCACTTTGCACAGGCTGCTGCAGGTCTGAGTGGTTCGCAGCAAGGCTGGAACTATTCGCTGAATGCCCAGCGTACGACGGAGCATGGCTTCTCTTCTACTAACCCTAAAGTGCCATACGGCAACTTTAATCCGGACCGTGATCCTTTTCGTCAAAGCACACTCAATGCCTCCTTGGGCTACGAGATCAACCCCAATTGGCGCGTAGATGGCAGCGTGCTCTATTCCGAGGGTGTCAATCATTTCGATGACGGCCCGGGCGTGGATACACGCAGCGCTCTGCGCTCCCAAGTCAGCACGGCATCTGTCACAGGCAGGATCTTGCCGGATTGGAAGTCCAAGTTCACCATTAGTCATTCGCGCGATGAAAGCAATGCCATCGCGTCGGCCCAGTCGTACAACTTGCCTGGTCTGTTTGCAACGACACAGCGCCAGTACCAATGGCAAAACGATATCGCTACGCCTGTGGGTCTGGTGGTGGCGGGTCTGGAGCGTCTTGAGCAAGAGGTCAAGAGCAGCACCAAATACTCGGTGACCGAGCGGACAGTGAACTCCGGTTTTGTGGGTCTGACCGGTGAAAAAGCAGGCCATAGCTGGCAGGCGAATCTGCGCAGAGACGACAACTCCCAGTTCGGCAGCAAGAATACCTGGGGTGTTGGATATGGATTGCAGCTGAGCTCTCAATGGCGGATGCATGCGTCCCACGGAACCAGCTTTGTCGCGCCGACTTTCAATCAGTTGTACTGGCCTGACTATGGCTCGCCGGACCTTAAGCCGGAGCAGGGACGCAACACTGATGTAGGAGTGACTTGGAGCGAGGGCGGTCACTCTGTGAAGCTGGTCCGCTTTGATAATCGTATTCGTGGCTACATCGCGAACACCACCAAGCCAGAGAACATTCCTCGCAGTCGTATCAAAGGTTGGACCTTGGGGTATAGCGGCCAGTTCATGGGCTGGACCCTGCGTGCTGACTACGATCAGCTTGACCCGCGCAACAGCCTGACTGGCACGCTGCTGCCACGTCGTGCGCGCCATGTGACGCGGCTGTCGGCGGACAAGGATTGGGGTGGCTGGACCTTTGGCGCTTCCGCCCAGTCTGTGGGCAAGCGCTATGACGACGTTAAAAACACACCAGAAAAGCTACTGGGTCAATACACAACCGTGGACTTGTATGCCAGCTACCGTCTGGACAAGGACTGGACGCTGTCTGCCAGGGTATCCAACCTTACGGACAAGGACTACACCACGGCCTATGGCTACAACACGCGCGGCCGTGCAGGTTATCTGACCTTGCAGTGGCAGCCGCGATGAGAGGTGACCAGTGCAATCGAGGTGTTTGCAATGACTGAGATCACGCGCTGCCCGGCGCTGCTGATCAGTGCTCCGGCCTCCGGCCAGGGCAAGACCACCATCACGGCTGCCCTGGCTCGCCTGCATGCACGCCAGGGACGCAAGGTGCGCGTATTCAAGTGCGGGCCGGATTTTCTGGACCCCTATTGGCACGAGCTGGCCAGCGGTTCGCCCGTGCATTCGGTGGATTTGTGGATGACGGGCGAGGGGGATGTGCGCCAGCGTCTGAATGAGGCGGCCCAGGAGGCCGATCTGATTCTTGTCGAAGGCGTGATGGGCTTGTTCGACGGCAACTTCAGCGCTGGCGATCTGGCGCAGTTGCTGGGTCTGCCTGTGCTGGCTGTGGTCGATGCCTCGGCCATGGCGGGCACTTTCGGGGCGCTGGCCTATGGCTTGCAGCATTACCAGGGCGGTCTGCGCTGGGCCGGCATGCTGGCCAACCGCGTGGCCACGGCTCATCATGCCGATCTGCTCAGGCAAGGCCTGCGCGACCAGTCGCTGTGGCTGGGTGCCATGCCCGGTGTGCAACTGGGCGATGCAGCGGTCAAGGCCAAGTCAGCAGCGCTGCTGCCCGAGCGCCACCTGGGCCTGATTGCAGCCCACGAGCTTGGCGATGCCTTGGAGCGCCTGGACGCTGCGGCCGACGCCCTGGCCCAGACTCCCCTGGGGCAACGGGCCTGGAGCTCGGACGACGGTCAGCCCAGCTGGCAGGACTGGAACGTGGACTTTGCAGCGCCCGACATGTCCGGCGATCAAGCTCGGCTGGAGTCCTGGCTGGGCGGGCGTCGCATTGCCATCGCGCGCGATGCGGCGTTTTCCTTTATTTATCCCGCCAATCTGGACTGTCTGCGTGCCATGGGGGCCGAGTTGTGCTTTTTCTCGCCGCTGGCTGGCGATGCGCTGCCGCCCTGCGATGCGATCTGGCTGCCCGGCGGCTATCCGGAGCTGCATGCCCGGGCCTTGCATGAGAACCGGCCGTTGCGCGACGGCCTTGCCGAGCATATGGCGCAGGGCAAGCCGGTCTGGGCCGAGTGCGGCGGCATGCTTGCCCTGTGTGATGGAGTAGCTGCCCTGGACGGCAGCACCCAGCCCATGTGGGGGCTGCTGCCAGGTCAGGTTGTGATGCAGAGCCGGCTTGGCGGTCTGGGCATGCAGCAGCTGGCGCTCGATATGGGCTTGCTGCGCGGCCATACCTTTCACTACACAAGGCTGGAGACGGCCATGCCGGTGCTCACGCGCAGCAGCCGTCCCGGCGCAGCCGTACAGGCAGACCGTGGCGAGGCACTTTATCAATATGGCAGTGTGCGGGCCAGTTACTTTCATGCCTGGTTTCCGTCCTGCCCGGCAGCGGTGGCGTCGCTTTTTGGCGCAACAATCGAAGACTGAGCCTTTTGTCCATCACCACCATGAGCCCTGCAAGCACCTCCTCCTTCGTCATGCCGCGTACTCAGCTGATTCTGGGCGGGCAAAAAAGCGGTAAATCCCGTCGTGCAGAGCTGCTGGCGCGCCAGTGGCTGCAGATGGATGCCGGGAATCAGGCTGCGCTGGTGGCGACCGGCCAGGCCTGGGATGCGGAAATGAGCGAGCGCATTGCGCGCCACCAGCGCGACCGCGCCGAGCGCGTGCCAGGCATGTTGACCATAGAGGAGCCTCGCGAGCTGGCCCAGGTGCTGGCCCAGCACAGCAGCCCGCAGCGCCTGCTGGTGATTGATTGCCTGACCCTGTGGCTGACAAACTGGTTGATGCCGGTGCAGACCGGGAATTCTGAAGACAGCCCATCTCCAGCTCCGGACTGGCAAGCACAGCTAGCTCTCTTTCTGAAAGCCCTTGACGAAGCTGCCGGCCCCGTGATTCTGGTCGGCAACGAAATCGGTCTGGGCGTGATTCCCATGGGGCGCGAAGTGCGCGCATTTGTCGATGCGCTGGGCTTGCTCAATCAGCAGGCGGCAGCGCATTGCGAAAGCGTCACGCTGATGTGCGCCGGCTTGCCTCTGGCGTTGAAAGGGCCGCAGGCATGAGGGCCACCGTAAAACAGTTTGCCGCTGCTGCGCTGCTTGTTTGCGGCCTGGCCGGGGCTTTGTCGGTGGCGGCGCAGTCCGTGCAGATCACCGATGCACGTGGCGCGCAGGTGCAATTGGCCAAACCGCCGCAGCGCATCGTCAGCCTGCTGCCCTCGCTGACCGAGAGCCTGTGCGCGCTGGGCGGTTGCGAGCGTCTGGTGGGGGTGGATCGCTATTCCAATTGGCCCGCCCATGTGAAGACCGTGCCCGTGGTTGGGGGCGGGCTGGATCCGAATATCGAGGCTATTGTGGCGCTAAAGCCAGATCTGGTGCTGGTTTCCATGGCATCACGGGCCATTGCGCGAATGGAGGCGCTGGGCCTCAAGGTGGTGGCGCTGGAGCCGCGTACCCACGAGGAAGCGCACACCGTGATGCAGAAAATAGGTCAGCTGCTCGCCTTGCCGCCCACACAGGGCGCAGACCGCGTCTGGACCGGGGTCGAAGCCGACCTGAACAAGGCCGCTGCCAGCGTGCCCGAAGCCATGCGCGGTCAGCGCGTGTACTTTGAAGCCAGTCGCGGCCCGTATGCCGCCGGTGAAAAATCCTTTATCGGCCAGACACTGACGCGGCTGCATCTGCGCAACGTGGTCGACGCCAGGCAAGGGCCGTTTCCGCGCCTGAATCCCGAATATGTGGTCAAGCTGGATCCTGACATTCTGATGGCCGGCGAGCGAGCCTGGAAAACCGGCGTGCCGGAATACCCGGGCTGGGCCCAGATGCGGGCGGTGAAGCAGGGCGCGATCTGCGCCTTCACGCCCGAGGAATCCGACATTTTGGTGCGCCCAGGCCCACGCATGGCCGAGGGGGCGCAAATCATTGCCCAATGTCTGCAGCGTCTGGCGGCAAGGCAGGGCAAGAGCCCATGAACGCCTGCATCTCCAGTCGTCACCGCAGGGGGCAGCGCGGGCTGGCCGCTGCCTGGCTGCTGCTGTGGCTGACGCTGGCTGCTGCTTTGCTGGCGCTGCTGGGCGCGGGTATCGGCAGCACGGGTTTTGAGAGCGTACTCAATGCGCGCCAAGACCCGCTAGCCTGGCAGATCGTGATGGATATTCGCCTGCCGCGCACGGCGGCGGCCTTGCTGGCCGGAGGCCTGCTGGGGCTGGCCGGAGCGGTGGCGCAGGGTGTGTTTCGCAACCCCCTGGCCGATCCTTATTTGCTGGGCAGTGCTTCGGGCGCATCGCTTGGGGTGGCGCTGGCCATGGCCGCCCTGGGTGTCTCTCCTTTCGCTTTGGCCGGTCTGGCGCGCTGGGGCGTGACGGGTGCGGCTTTTGCGGGTGCTGTGCTTGCCGTGGTGCTGACCCTGGTGCTGGCCAAGGGCGTGCAGAACACCATGCGCCTGCTGCTGGCCGGCGTGGTGGTGGGTGTGGTGCTGGGCGCCGCCGCATCGCTGGTGCTGCTCATGAACCCCGACATCATGCAGGCCATGCAGTCTTTCATGCTGGGCAGCACGGCGTTTGCGGGCTGGCCTGCCTGCGCTCTCATGCTGTGGGTGCTGCTGCCCGCGCTGGTGCTGGCCTGTAGCCTCAGCCGCGTGCTCGACGGCTTGGCACTCGGCGAGGCCACGGCCCATAGTCTGGGTCTGCCGCTGGCGCCGCTGCGTCTGCTGCTGATCGTGCTGCTGGCGCTGGCCACGGGCACCGCCGTGGCGCAGACCGGTTTGATCGCTTTTGTAGGCCTGGCTGCGCCCCATCTGGTGCGTTCCATGGTGCGCGCGCTGCACCGCTGGCTGCTGGTGCTAAGTAGTCTGATGGGGGCGGTGCTGCTGCTGGCCGCCGACCTGCTGGCGCGATGGTTGATCGCACCGCAGGAGCTTCCCGTGGGGGTGCTGACGGCGGTGCTTGGAGGCAGCTATCTGCTGTGGCTGATGCACAAGCGTGGCGCCATGCCGTCTGGAGAGGGCGCATGAGCAGCAATATCGAGACTGGAATCGCGTTGGCGACCGAGGCTCTGAGCGTGCAGCTGGGCGAGCGTGAAGTGCTGCGCCAGGTCAGCCTGCGCATTCCCCGGGGTCGCTGGACGGCCATCGTTGGCCCCAATGGCGCGGGTAAATCCACGCTGCTGCGCGCCATGGCCGGCATGCGTGCCGCCAACCAGCGGCAAAGCGGCGCGGTGCTTTTGCAGGGCCGTGAGCTGGGCGACTGGAATGGCCGCGAGCGTGCCAAGGCCCTGGCCTGGCTGGGCCAGAATCAGCCTGTTGCGGCTGATATGGCCGTGTATGACGTGGTCATGCTGGGGCGTTTGCCCCACCAGGGTTGGCTGGCTCCGGCCTCGAACGCCGACCGGCAGGCCGTGGAGCAGGCGCTGCGCCAGACCCATGCCTGGGACTGGCGCCAGCGCAGCATAGGCCAGCTATCGGGAGGTGAACGTCAGCGCGTGCTGCTGGCAAGGGCCCTGGCCGTGCAGGCCCGGACTCTGCTGATGGATGAGCCACTGGCCAATCTTGACCCGCCGCACCAGACCGACTGGATGCTGACGGCCCGCAGTCTGGTGCAGCAAGGCGCGACCCTGGTCAGCGTGCTGCACGAGTTGTCCTTCGCCTTGCTGGCTGACGAAATGGTCGTCATACAGGCCGGCCGTATCACCCACCAGGGCGCTTGCAGCGATCCCGCCACCCATGCCGCGCTGGAGGCCGTGTTTGACCGGCGCATACAGGTGCGCGAACTCGATGGCCTGTGGCTGGCTCTGCCGCGCCTGAGCTGAGCTCGGTCGCAATTCTTGATTTTTTTGCCCTTTAGTCCTTGATAGACAAGCGAGAGTAGCTATGAATATTGAAACTCCTCCCACCGAGAAGCCTTACGAAAAGCCCGAGGGCGAGCGCCGCGGCCTGATCATCGTCAACACCGGCAATGGCAAGGGCAAGAGTACGGCCGCCTTTGGTCTGGCCTTTCGCGCCACGGGCCGGGGCAAGGCCGTCAAGGTCTATCAGTTCATGAAGGTGCCGACGGCCCGCTTTGGCGAGCACCGCCTGGCCGAGCAGGTCGGTCTGCCCATCGAAGGGCTTGGCGACGGCTTTAGCTGGAAGAGCAAGGACCTCGATCACTCCGCCCAACTGGCGCGTGACGGCTGGGAAAAGGCCAAGGCCGATATTCTCTCGGGCGAGCTGTTTCTGGTCGTGCTCGACGAGATCACCTATCCGCTGATCTATGGCTGGCTGCCGCTGCAGGAGGTGCTGGACACGCTCAAGGCACGCCCCAAGGATGTGCATGTCTGCCTGACAGGCCGCCGCTGCCCGCAGGAGATCATCGATATCGCCGACACCGTGACCGAGATGACGCTGATCAAACATGCTTTCCAGGCGGGTATTCCCGCTCAAAGAGGTATCGAAGACTGATGGCTTTTGCCATGTCTGTGGCGCGACAATAGTTCCATGACCGAATCCAAGACCAGCTCTTTCGCGACGATTGCCGCAACGCCATTCACCGAGGCCGAGCGGGCTGCCGTCTACCGCGCCATCTATGAGCGCCGCGACATGCGTCATTTTGCGGGCGGTAAGGTCCCCGACGAGGTCTTGCTGCGCCTGTTGCGTGCGGCGCATCACGCGCCCAGCGTGGGGTTCATGCAGCCCTGGCGCTTTATTCGGGTCAAGAGCGCCGAATTGCGCCTGCAGATCCACGGCCTGATCGAGGAGGAGCGCGTGCGCACCGCCCATGCTCTGGGCGAACGTGAAGAAGACTTCATGAAGCTCAAGGTCCAGGGCGTGCTCGATGCGGCCGAGGTGCTGGTTGTCGCCATGCCGCCTGGACGCGAGGCCCATATCTTCGGCCGCCGCACCCTGCCCGAGATGGACATCGCCAGCAGCGCTTGTGCCATCCAGAACCTCTGGCTGGCAGTGCGTGCCGAAGGTCTGGGCATGGGCTGGGTCTCGATTTTCGACCCGCTGGCGCTGGCCAGATTGCTGCAGATGCCTGAAGGCGCTCACCCGCTGGGCGTGCTCTGCCTGGGCCCTGTCGATGCCTACTATGCCGAGCCCATGTTGCAGCAGGAAAAATGGGCCTGCCGGGCGCCTCTGGAAGACATGCTGATGGACGATGTCTGGGACGACTCGCGTGTGGTGGCCGCGGCGACCAAGGGCAAGCCGGGCAGCGGGCCGTGCGCCGCGAAGAGCAAAACAGACACATGACGAGTTTCGGCTGGACTGAGCTGATCGGTCTTTCTCTCAGTCCGCTGGCATGGCTCTATCAGACATTTACCGCCAGTGATCTGGCGGCGCCTAACTGGGCTGCCAATGTGCAAGCCGGCTTGCTGGCCTTGCTGGTTGCCCTGCTGCTGGACCGGCTTTGGGGCGAGCCGCCGGTGTGGCTGCACCCCGTGGTGCTGATGGGCAAATTACTGGGCTGGTCGGGGCAGGCGCTTGCGCCGCGTGCCGAAGTGCAGCGCGACTATCTGCGTTTTTGCCTTGCAGCAATTGTCTGGTGTGCGCTGGCAGCTCTGTTTTTCATGGTTTATGGCCTCGCCCAGTTCATGCTGGGTTTTGCACCCTGGTGGCTCTGGGGGCTGGTGATGGGCGTGTTGCTCAAGCCGCTGCTGTCCTGGCGCATGCTCAAGGACGAGGTGCTGGCCGTGGAGGCCGCACTGCAGCAATCGCTGCCCGCCGGGCGGGAGCGCCTGAGCTGGCTGGTGAGCCGCGACACGACACAGCTGGACGCAGCCACCGTGCGCGAAAGCGCCATCGAGACCCTGGCCGAGAACCTCAGCGACTCCGTGATCGCTCCGCTGTTCTGGTTTGCCGTGGCCGGCTTGCCCGGGGCGGCCGTCTATCGTTTTGCCAATACGGCCGATGCCATGTGGGGCTACCCCGGCTGGCGAGGCCAGGGCATGCGCCGTCGTCACTGGCAATGGGCAGGCAAATGGGCGGCCCGCGCCGACGATGTGCTGAACTGGATTCCGGCGCGCATCACCGTAATGTGGCTGGCGCTGCTGGCCGGCGGCCTGTCCTGGACCGGTTTGAGGCGCGATGCAGCCGTGACACCATCGCCCAATGGCGGCTGGCCCATGGGGGCCATGGCGCAGGCACTGGGGGTTCAGCTTTCCAAGCCCGGCGTCTATAGACTCAACCCTCAGGGGCGGGCACCGCAGGCGGCTGATCTGAAGCTGTCTGTAAAATTGGCATCAAAAGTGATCGGGTTGCATGTGCTGCTTGCATTGATTGCTATGATTTTGATGTTTCTGTGGAGAGGAAGGCTGCTTGCCAATGTTTGATGTGAATGCGGCAGCCATGCATGGCGGTACCGATGCGCAGGGCGTTCCGGCGCATGATTTTTCGACCAATCGCAATGCCTGCGGGCCTTGTCCCATGGCCGTGAAGGCGTTGCAGGCCGCCCATATAGCGCAATACCCCGATCCGCAATACGGGGCATTGCGCGCGCAGCTGTCGGCTTTTCATGGCGTGGCGGTAGAGCGCATCCTGATCGGCGGCAGCAGCAGCGAGCTGATTCATCGCCTCACGCTGCACGCTGTGCGCAGCGGTGCCAAAAGCGTGCAGTTTCCCCAGCATCACTATGGCGACTATCTGCAGGCTGCGCGGGTGTGGCGGCTGGCGCTGTGCCGCCGCACAGAAGCGGCCGTGGCGCCGGTGCTCAGCTGGGCCTGCGAGCCTTCAAGCCCGCTGGGGGCGATGGAAGACATCTGGCCTGACTGGCAGCAACCGCCGGCGCAGAAGGAATGGCGCGTGCTGGACTGCGCCTACCGTCCGCTATGGCTGGAGGACCAGCCACCCGAGCGCAATCTCGACGCCGTCTGGCAGCTGTGGACGCCCAACAAGGCCCTGGGCATGACGGGTGTGCGCGCTGCCTATGCGATTGCGCCCATGCAGGCCGCAGCGGCAGAGCTGCAGGCGCTGAATGCGCTGGCGGCATCCTGGGTGGTGGGCTCGCATGGCGTGGCCATGCTGCAGGCCTGGGTGACGGACGAGGTGCAGCAATGGCTGGCCCACAGCCTCATGACCTTGCGCCGCTGGAAGGCGCAGCAGCTGGCGCTGTGCGAGAGGCTGGGCTGGCAGGTCGTTCCCGGTCATCAGGCCAATTACTTTGTCGCAGGTCTGCCGCTGGCAGAGCTTGCCGCGCCTCTTGCCGGCCTGCGTGCCCAGGGCATCAAACTGCGCGACTGCGCAAGCTTTGGCCTGAGCGGCCATGTGCGGTTGGGCGTGCTGCCGCCCGTGTCGCAGGCCGCGCTGGAACAGGCCTGGAAAAGCATCCAATGACCTTGCCGATCAGACCTGATGGGCGCAAGGCGCTACCATTTCCCATGGACACTGAAACCTTGAAGCTGCGCTCGGTGCTGGTGGAGCGCTATGTCACGCCGCTGCGCGAAGGCGGCTCCATGCCGGCGATTGTCGAGACCGACGACCTGGGCACCTATGTGCTCAAGTTCCGGGGCGCTGGGCAGGGCGTGCGCGCGCTGATGGCCGAGATCATCTCGGGCGGCATGGCACGTGCGCTGGGCCTGCCGGTGCCTGAAATCGTGCTGCTGCACTTGAACGGTGACCTGTCCCGCACCGAGTCCGACCCCGAGATCCAGGACCTGATTCGCGCCAGCGACGGGCTGAACGTGGGGCTGGACTATCTGCCGGGCTCCATCAACTTTGACCCGGCGGTCGACGTGGTGGACGACGACTTTGCATCGCGCCTCGTGTGGTTCGACACCCTGGTCAGCAATGTGGACCGCACGGCGCGCAACACCAATATGCTGATGTACCAGAAGCAGCCCTGGCTGATCGATCATGGCGCGAGTCTGACCTTTCACCATGCCTGGAACGGAGTCGTCGCCGATCCGGCCAAGCCTTTTGCGCCCAGTGCCGAGCATGTGCTGCTGCCGCAGGCCAGCCAGCTGGCGCAGCTGGATGCGCAGCTGGCCGCCAAGCTTGGGCCCGAAGTGCTCAAGAGCATCGTGGACGAGGTGCCCGACTGCTTTCTGGAGCAGGCCGCTGCCGACAAAGAGGGCGATGTGTTCAGGAATGTGCAGGCCCATCGCGCGGCCTATGTGAATTATTTCGTGGCCCGGCTTGCCGAGCGTGGCCGCTGGTTGCAAGGAGTGATCGATGCACGCGCATGAGGTCTACGACTACGCCATCGTGCGGGTAGTGCCGCGCGTGGAGCGTGAGGAATTTGTGAACGCGGGTGTGATCCTCTCCTGCCAGCGCACCGGTCATCTGCAGGCTGCCGTGGCCCTTGACGAACAGCGTCTGCTGGCGTTGGATCCGAATGTGGATCTGGAGGCCGTGCACCGTCACCTGGGCTCCATCGTGGCCATCTGCGAAGGCAGGATCGATGGCGGGCCGATTGCGCAGCTGCCCATGCGTGCACGCTATCACTGGCTCACGGCCAAGCGCAGCAGCATCATCCAGACCTCGCCCTCGCATATGGGCATGTGCACCCATCCCGGCGAGGCGCTGGCCAGAATCCTGCAGCGCGTGGTGCTGCCGATCCCAATCGAGACTTAAGACATGACAGCACGTTGCATCATGGTGCTGGGCACCAGCAGTGGCGCGGGCAAAAGCTGGGTGGCCACGGCGCTGTGCGCCTACTACCGCAGCCAGGGCCTGAAGGTTGCGCCGTTCAAGGCGCAGAACATGAGCAACAACGCGCGCGTTGTGGCCACGCCCGAGGGCCGCTGGGGCGAGATCGGCACGGCCCAGTATCTGCAGGCGCTGGCCGCGGGTGCGGTTCCCGATGTACGGATGAACCCGCTGCTGCTCAAGCCCGAGGCTGACACGCGCAGCCAGGTCGTGCTGTTCGGACAGGTCAATGAGGAGCTGAGCGCCATGCCCTGGCGAGGTCGCAGCCTCAAGGTCTGGCCGCAGATCGCGCAGGCGCTGGACGAGCTGCGTGCCGAAAACGATGTGGTGGTGATCGAAGGCGCGGGCTCGCCGGCCGAAATCAATCTGCATGCCAGCGATGTGGTCAATATGCGTGTGGCCAAACATTGCAACGCACACTGCCTGCTGGTCTCGGACATAGACCGAGGCGGAGCCTTTGCCCATCTCTACGGCACCTGGGCACTGCTGCCTGAGGATGAGCAAAAGCTCATCAAGGGCTTTGTGCTCAACAAGTTCCGGGGTGATGCAGCACTGCTGGCACCGGCGCCCCAGATGCTGGAAGAGAAGACGGGTGTGTCCACGGTGGCTTGCATTCCCATGCAGTTTCAGCATGGTCTGCCCGAGGAGGACGGCGTGTTCGATGATCGCGGCAGTACGGGAGCCGGGCGGGCCGTTCACACCACGATTGCCATCATCGCCTATCCGCGCATCAGCAATCTCGATGAATTTCAGCCCCTGTTGCAAGTGCCAGGCGTGCGCGTGATCTGGGCTCGCTCTCCCGCGCAACTCGCCGAGGCGGACTGGGTCATTCTGCCGGGCAGCAAGGCCACGGCTGCCGACCTGGCCTGGATGCGAGCACAGGGGCTGGATGCAGCCGTCGTCGCTCATGCCGGACTCGGCAAGCGGGTGCTGGGTATTTGCGGCGGTCTGCAGATGTTGGGCGAGGCGCTGATTGATCTGCATGGAGTGGACGGCAATGCCGCAGGCCTGGGTCTGCTGCCGCTGGCGACCCTGTTTGCGCAGGACAAGACTGTGCAACCCACGACCCTGCAACTGCCTGCGTTGCAAGCCCCATGGAATGCCCTGAGTGGCGTGCCGGCACGTGGCTACGAGATCCACCACGGCCAGACCCAACTGCGCGCCGACATGCAGACGGCCAGTGTGCGACCGGCTCAGGAGCTGTTGCCCGGCATGCTATGGCAGGGAGGCAACAGCGCTGTCATCGGTACCTATCTGCACGGTCTGTTTGAAAACGCCGAGGTAATTCATGCGTTGTTCGGCCACGATGCACCCAGCCTGGAGCAGGTGTTTGCGCGGCTGGCGCAGGGCGTGGGGCAATGGTTTGAGCCGACCGCGCTCCAAGCACCGGCTTGATTTGTAGGGCTATTCCTACGGGTGCATAGCCGCTGAACCGATAAGCCCTGCCTGAGAGTGCGTGCAAGCTGACCGAGCTATTCACTTTTTGGAATGGAGTTGCGTATGGCTTTTTTCAAGGTTCAGACTCTTCAACTAGCTTTGGGTGCGGCGGTTTTGTCGCTGGCAGGCATGGCCAGCGCACAGACGGATGCGGCCAAGCCGGCGGCTGAAGCAGCTGCGATGGATGCGGCCAAGCCCGCGATGAAAAAGCACCACCATCGCCATCATCACAAGGGCCAGCGTCCCATGCGCGAGAGCAATTCGTCTTCACGCGAGGCGATGGCGGCAAGTGCCGAAGCCAAGAAGGGCAAGCTCGACGACGGCCAGGGCATCAGCCAGTACGAGCGCAATGCCTACGCCCGTTGCGGTGTGTTCAAGACCGAAATCGACCAGCAGGCCTGTATGGCGCGTGTCAAGGACGGCGCTGTCAGCGGCTCGGTCAAGGATGGCGGCATCCTGCGCGAAATCACGGTTGAGGAAGTCATTCGCTGAGGCTTTGCCGCGTCTTCCGCCAAGGCCCTTAGGGGCCTTTTTTCATGCAGCTCCTGAGCAATCGGCGAACTTGGCGTTGCGGTGCCGATGAAAGCGCGATACTTGCAGGATCCCAAAAACGTGCCTTCCGCATCCCGGTGGTGGATGGCACTCAGGCCTGATGCACCGGGAATGACTGCATGCATGAGTTCCGCTTCTTTTTCCGAATTCCTACCGTCCACCATCTGGTCCTGTCCGCAGGTGCAGGACATCCATGACGCAGCGCTGCAAGCCTGCGTCCAGCATCGCCTGGATTTCAAGACCAAGCCCCAGGGATCGCTGGGCGTGCTGGAACAACTGGCCTTGCGCATTGCCGGCATCGTGGGTTGCGAGACTCCCAATCTGTATGCACCACAGATGGTGGTGTTCGCTGCGGATCATGGACTGGCTGCTCAGGGTGTGTCGGCCTATCCGGTCGATGTGACTTGGCAGATGGTGGAAAACTTCCTCGCTGGCGGCGCGGCCGTAAGCGTGCTGTCTCTGCAGAACGGAATTGATCTGAATGTCGTGGACTGCGGCGTGGCCCGCGACTTTGAGGTGCGCGAGCAGGATCCTGCGCACAAGCTTCCCAAGGCCCATGAGCCACGCCTGTGGCGGCGCAAGGTGGCCTATGGCACGGCGGACTGCAGCCAGGGTCCGGCCATGAGCGAAGCGCAATGTGCGATGGCGCTTCGCAATGGCGGGGAACTGGTCAAGAAACTGCCGGGCAATGCGCTGTTGCTGGGCGAGATGGGCATAGGCAATACATCCAGCGCATCATTGCTGCTGGCGCGTCTGTGCGGCGAGCCGATAGAGGAGGTGACCGGGGTGGGCACGGGCCTGAGCAGCGAAGGCCTGGCGCGCAAGATCGCCGTGCTCGGGCGGGTGCTGGATTTCCACGCCGACGTGCAAGAGCCACTGGCTGTACTGGCAGCTATGGGCGGACTGGAGATTGCGACCATGACGGGAGCTGTGCTGCAGGCCGCTGCAGAACGCCGCCTGATCGTGGTGGATGGCTTTATCACCACGGCCGCCGTGCTGGTGGCCAGCCGCCTGCAGCCCCATGTGCTGCAGCGCTGCGTGTATGCGCACCGATCGGGTGAGCCGGGTCATGCCCGTATGTTGGCTCAGCTGCAGGCACAGCCCATGCTGGACTGGCAATTGCGCCTGGGCGAGGGTTCTGGCGCGGCGCTGGTCTGGCCGCTGCTGTGCTCGGCCTGCACCATGCTCAACGAAATGGCCAGTTTTGAATCGGCCGGCGTCAGCGGCAAGAGCTGAGGAACTTGAAAAAATATAGCTGCAAGCGCTTTGCGGATATTCGTTTGAGGCGTTTTCAGCTCTTTTTGCCAGCTGCAGGTGCCGGGGTTTTGGGCGTGAAATCGCAGTATTTTGAAGCCACGCATTCCCAGCAGCGGGGCTTGCGCGCCTGGCAGACATAGCGGCCCAGCAGGATCAGCCAGTGATGGGAGTCCACCGCGTATTCGTCGGGTACGCGCTTGAGCAGCTGCTTTTCGACTTCCAGCGGATTCTTGCCAGGTGCCAGCCCCGTTCGGTTGCTGACGCGGAAGATGTGCGTGTCCACGGCCATGGTGGGCTGACCGAAAGCCACGTTGAGCACCACATTGGCGGTCTTGCGGCCTACGCCGGGAAGGGCTTCCAGCTCTTCGCGGGTTCTGGGTACTGTGCCTCCGTGCAGCTGAACCAGCATGCGGCAGGTCTCCATCAGATGCTTGGCCTTGCTGCGGTACAGGCCTATGGTCTTGATGTAGCTCTCCAGCCCCTCAAGCCCCAGATCCAGAATGGCCTGCGGAGTGTTAGCAACAGGAAAAAGCTTGCGCGTGGCCTTGTTCACCCCTACGTCGGTGGCCTGGGCAGACAGCAGCACGGCGGTCAGTAACTCGAACACCGTGGTGTATTCCAGCTCGGTTTGTGGCGTGGGGTTGGCGGCCTTGAGCGCAGCAAAAAACGGCGCTATATCGTTTTTCTTCATGGGCGATATTGTGGCTTGTCGTTCAGGGGGGAACAAAGAAAAAGCCGCTGCGTTACACAGCGGCTCGGCGGGCGGAACAGCGGCGAGTCAGGGATCCAGGTTGTAGCTCAATACAAGGCTGTAGCGCAGTTCCCTATCGGGATTGTTGACAGAGCGATCGCCCAGCGGCTTGCTCATGGCAAGGTCCAGTGCGTAGTGGCGGCTGTCGGACAGGCGCAGCCCCAGGCTGGCAGAGCGCAGCGTATTGCCTTTGACACCGCTGGTCTGCTGATGCGTGCGCGCCCATTCGTAGAGCAGATAGGGCTCAGCCGACTTGATCCAGGCCTGGTTGATGAGGAACTGGTAGTTGAGTTCGGCACTGGCACCCATGCCGGAGTCGCCCGAGAACTCGCCAGCCTGATAGCCGCGGCCGAAGCGGGTGGAGCCAAAGGAGATTTTCTCCGGGATGGGAAGAATGTCGGCACTGTATTGCCCGCCCACGGCAAAAGCGGCGCCCATCTTGTTCGCGAAGCGATGGCGCTGTGCATAGTCGGCGGTGATGCGCGTGAAGTCCAGCTTGGCAGGGTTTTCAAGCTTTTGCAGCAAGCCCTGCCGATAGTAGAGGTCCAGATTCACGTAGGCCCCCAGGCTGTCCAGGCCGTGGGCCAGCAGGACCGACGCCGAACGGGTGGTGGTCTTGCCAAAGGACGCCCAGGCCATTTGCGCATAGAGCGTGCGAACCTTTTCCTCGCGCAGCAGGGAGGCCTGGCTATCGGCCAGTTCACGGCTGTAATTGATGGCATACAGACCCGCCGTGGTGCTGAGCTGGGTGGTATTGCTCAAGATCCATGGGTGGCTGATATTGAAGTCCAGCTTGCGTTGCTGTGTCAGGTCATCAATGCCGGGAATGCGCGTTGCCGGCGGGTTGAAGCTGCGGTAGTCGGAATAGCTGACACGTGCCTGCGTGCCCTCGGGCGTTAGCTGCTGAGTGAAACCGATGCTGCCGAAACGCTCCTTGTCGGGGTTTTGCAACATCGCCGAAGCCTGAAGCTGGCTGCCTGACCACAAAGGGTCGTTCAGGGTGAGGGAGGCAATGATGCGCGGCGTGGGCTTGCGCGCCTCGCCCCCGACGGTGACGGCAATGGGCTTGTGCTTGGATTTGATGACCAGGGGCACTGCACCATCGGTGGTGGTCGGCAGATTGGCCGACGCGGTGATCTGCACTCCTGGAAGGCGTGCCATCAGCTGGGTCTGGTGCTGAAAGGTTTTGGTGGTCAAAGGCCTCTCATTGAGCAGCGGCTGGGCAATTTCGCGTATCTGGTCCTCGGAGCGACCGAAATTCCCCTCCAGATTCAAGCTCTGCACATAGCCTTCGACCACGATGACCTGCACCGCGCCATTGGCAAAGTCCTGCGGAGGAAGGTAGGCAAAAGACAGGGCGTAGCCATGGCGTTGATACAGTTCGCTGACCTTCTGGGTCGCGGCATTGAGCTCGCCCACCGTATGCGTGCCGTTGATGAAGGGCGTGAAAAGCGCGCTGACCTCCTCGAAAGGAATCGCCGTGCTTCCCTGCACATTGACGCCACGTACTGCGACCCGGAGGTTGATGAGATCCTGAAGACTTGGCTGGGGCTTGTCTATCTGCACCGGAACCTGCCTGGGCTGCTGTTGTAGATTCCTTGCCGATTCGGGCGTTTGGGGCAGGCTGTTGAGCGGATTGCCGCCCTGCTGTGACCAGGCCAGAGGAGCCCAGGCCGCAAGTGCCAGTGCCTGAATCCTGGGGCCGATGCGGCCCTGTGGTTTTGCTTTTGACTGCAAAAGTCCCTCCTGTTCTATTTTTATGACTCTCATTGTTCCCTACATCCCCAGAACTGGGTATGGGGCTGTCGTAAAAAAGCCCGCCTGCAGGCGGGCCAGGCTCAAGCGGTGCACAGACCACCGCCGTTCGCCTTATTTGCTGGTGGCTACCGCTCCACCGCCCAGGCCGAGCGCCAGATTGCCGCCCAGCAGTCCACCCAGCAGGCCGCCCGAGGTGCTTGCACCACCTGCTGCTCCTGCGCCTGCAGCGACATTGGTCACGCCGCCAAGTACACCGCCCACAAGGCCAGTGACCGTACCCACGGTATTGCCCACCAGGCCCGTGACTGCGGTGCCGGCATTGCCACTGCCTCCTGTTGCTCCGCCTGCCGATCCTGCGACACCGCCGACCAGCCCTGTCACGCCGCCCAACACGCCTCCGACCAGATTGCCTGTTCCTGCGACAGGGCTACCGGCATTGCCGCCACCGCTTGCTCCACCGGTCACGCCACCGACCAGGCCCGTGACGCCGCCCAGCACGCCGCCGACAATATTGCCAGCTCCACCAGCGGAGCCGCCTGCGCCGCCCGTGACATTGCCGAGCACGCCACCGAGCAGGCCGCCGCTAGGTGTGCCTGGGCCAGTCACCACGCCGCCCAGGCCGGCCACGGTCTGGCCGACGCCCGAGACCACACCGCCCAGCGGAGCAACAACGGGAACTCCGGTGCTGGTGACGGAAGCTCCCACATGATTGACGACTCCGCCCACGGTACCCAGCAAGCTGTTAACCGGCTGGCCGAGGCCAGTGGTCTGAACCAGATTCTGGGTGGTACCGAGCACGGTGCTCAATACCGGTGTGGCGACCTGGCTGACCTGAGTCGTAAGACCCGAGACCAGCGGGTTGCCGGTCAGCTTTGCCACCGTGCCCTCGACGCCGGAAACGGTGGTGCCCAGGATTTGCACCGTGCCGCCCGCCAGGCCCGCCACATCGCCGACCACGCCAAGCTGAGGAGTGTCTAGCGCACTGACCGTCTTGCCTGCCGAAGTGACCGCAGCGCCCAGATAGCCGACAGCAGGAGCCACGCCTTGCAAGGTGGTGCCTATGGGGTCGGCCGTCTTGCCGATCTGGCCCAGGCCTGCGCTGACGCCGCTACCCACGCTGTTGACGGCATTGTTCACATTGCCAAGAATGCCGCCGGCCGGCTGGGCCACACCGCTCAGAGGAGTGCCGTTGGTGGCCGTGCCCAGAGTGGAGGTCACGATGTTGTTGACGTCGCTGATGACGCCGCTTGTTCCAGAGAGCGTTCCAGTGACATCCGCCACGGTGTCGCGCACCGGCGTGAGCGGAGTGCTTGCCACAGGCGGGTTGCCCGTGCCGCCATCACCGCCACCGGTGTTGCCACCACCAGTACCGCCGCCTGTGCCTCCACCTGTTCCACCGCCAGTTCCACCTCCGGTACCGCCACCAGTGCCACCGCCGGTGCCCCCACCAGTGCCGCCTCCGGCAACAACATCTCCACCTCCGGTGCCGTCGGGTCCGAGGTCGCTGCGCAGAGAGCCACTGGAGCCACAGGCAGCCAGACTGGCAACCAAGGCTACGGCACACAGGCTGCGTAGGCTCAACGGGGTCTTGCCGTCAATGGCAACAGACAGTGCCTTGCCGGTAAAAGTAGTAGTACGCATAAATCCTCCATCCCAAAAACAAGTGAAAAAATCCGTCAAATACGCGGTCCGTTGATCGGTAGGCGTATGTTCTTGTCAGAGCCTTGGCGCTGTCCAATTCAAAGTTTGAGACACGAAGTTATGCGCAATTAACAATTGCTATCAACTTTAGGGGTTTGGTAGGAGTTTGATTACTTGCAGCATGGAATAGCGCCTACATAAAAGCCACTTCCTGTCTCTGGGGCGATTCGCACGCCACAATGGGCATCTGCCGCTCAAGCAGCGATGAGATTCCCGTAGCGCTTTAACCAAGAAAACGTATGCAATTTGCCAAACGACTCGATAACGTAGAAACCTCTGCGATCCGCGAACTCTTCAAGCTGCTGGGCAAGCCAGGCATCATCAGCTTTGCGGGCGGCTTTCCGGACAGCGCCATGTTTGACGTAGCGGGCATCAGCGCTGCCTCCGCGGCAGCCCTGCAGCAGGAGGCGGGAGCCGCATTGCAGTACGGTGCGACAGAGGGTTACCAGCCGCTGCGCGAGCAACTGTCGTCCTTTATGGCTGGCAAGGGCGTGCCCGATGTGGCGCCCGATCAACTCATCGTCACCACCGGCAGCCAGCAGGCACTGGACTTGCTGGGCAAGACCATGGTGGGAGAGGGTGACAAGGTCATCGTCGAAGGCCCCACTTTCCTGGCCACGATTCAGTGTTTCCGCCTCTATGGCGCAGAGGTGATCTCCGCCCCTGTGGACGAGCATGGCGTGAAGACCGACGAACTGGAAAAGCTGATTGCCGAGCACAAGCCCAAGCTGGTCTATCTGATCCCGACCTTCGGCAATCCCAGTGGTGCCATGCTGAGCCTGGAACGCCGCAAAAAGGTGCTGGAGCTGGCCGTCAAGTACCAGACTCTGGTGGTGGAAGACGACCCCTACGGCGATCTGTACTTCAATGAAGCGCCTCCTGCCAGCCTGCTGTCGCTGACGCGCGAAGTTCCTGGCAGCCGAGAGTGGCTGGCTCACTGCGGTTCGTTGTCCAAGGTGCTCAGCCCCGGTCTGCGTATCGGCTGGCTGATTGCACATCCCGAATTGCTTGCTCGCGCCGTGATGTGCAAGCAGTTCAGCGATGCCCATACCAGCACCTTTGCCCAGGCCACTGCAGCCCAGTATCTGAAGTCCGGCGCGATGCCCAAGACCCTGGCCCATGTGCGCGAGGTCTATGCCAAGCGTGCCGAGACCATGGGCGATGCGCTGCGCGAGCAACTGAGCGATGCCGTCGAGTTCGTGCAGCCTGCCGGCGGCCTGTTCATGTGGGTGCGCCTGACGGGCGCGCGTGGCCAATTGGCGGATGCGGCCGTGTTGGCCAAGAAGGCCATTGAAGAGGGCGTGGCCTTTGTACCGGGCGCTCCGTTCTATGCACAGAACCCCGATACGGCGACCTTCCGCCTCTCGTTTGCCACGGCTGACGAGGACAAGATTCGCGCAGGCATTGCTCGTCTTGCCAAGGCGCTGAAGTCATGAGCGACAGTCACGAAGCCTTGCAAGAGCGAATCATGGAGCTGGAGATCAAGGCCAGCTACACCGAGGATTTGCTCGAGCAACTCAATATGACGATCTACCGCCAGCAGCAGCAGATCGATCTGTTGATCAACGAGGTGAGGGAACTCAAGCGCCAAGCGCCAGAAGGCGGGGGCGCGATGGTGCGCAATCTGCGCGACGAGTTGCCGCCGCATTACTGAGCACGCTGGGCGATGCGGTCAAGAAAAAGGCCGGAGTGAAAGCTCCGGCCTTTTTTGCACTCGAACCGCACCATATCGCCAGCAACCCAAGGCAGTACATGCGCAGCGTGCTATGAAGTCTGGATTTACTCCAATGGGGTGCTGGCAACGTTCTTCATCTTGCCAAGAAAGAGGCGGGTAAAGAAAGCGGCCATGACGATGATCAGCAAAATCACGGCCAGGCTCATCAGTCCGTAGTCGGTTGAAAAGAGATCGATCATCAGCTTCATGGTGCCTCCCTGTTGAGTTTCCGCAGTCTTGCGGCATGTCTCACTATGGCCGCTCGGCCTGGCCGGGGGCTTGTGCTGCATCAAGCTTTGACCGCAGCCGCTTTGAGGCAGAGCAAGCATGGCGCGCATGGCGAATCCTCAATCCTGGCGGGCGCTTTCAGGGGCTTTTGCTTTGAGGTTGCCGAAATTCCTTTCAGAGGAGGGAGGCGTTGCCAACTTACTTTCGCAAAAAGGGCAGAGCTACCTCTGCAGGAATGGGGCAGACATAGGGCTTGCCCTCGCGGCGTTGCAGTAGTTCTTCCTTGGCGCGTTCCAGCAACTCGGGCTGGGCGAACAGCTCCATGGCGGTGGCTGTCAGAATTTTTGCGGCGTGCACCATGCCGGTGTGAGCCAGGCCGGACTGCCCTTGCGACACCATCTGCCAGGAGTGCAGCGGCGTGCCGAAAGCATAGCAGGCCACCCAGGCCTGAACCGTAGGCGTGATCCAGCTCACATCGGCCACGTCGGTGGAGCCGAACATAATGTCTTTGGCGTTCGGGTCGTAGGGCGTCAGACCTTCAAAAATGGCCGGCACCTTGCCGCGCAGCACGCTGGCCAAAGGGCGGCTGACGGCATCGACATCGTTTTTGTCCAGCGTGGCCTGGAACCGGCCGGCAACAGCATGTGCCTGTGCATCGGCTTGCAACTGTCCCAGTGCCTGCATCTGCGCATGCATCACGCTGTTCAGCGTGCTGTTTTGCAGCAGATTGGAACAGGCCTTGTCGAAGATGATTTCGAGCTTGCAGTCCGTCATCAGTGCGGCGCCACGCGCCACGTTCTGAACGCGCTCATAGAGTTCGGCGGCTTCGTGGTTGCGTGCTGCCCGCACCAGATACAGCACTTCGGCGCGCGCCTGCACGACATTGGGCGACAGACCACCGCTATCGGTGACGGCGTAGTGCACGCGGGCGTCCGAGGGCATGTGCTCGCGCAAATAGTTCACCCCCACGTTCATCAGCTCCACTGCATCCAAGGCGCTGCGGCCCAGGTGGGGCGAGTGCGCGGCATGCGATGCCTTGCCATGGAAGACAAACTTTGCCTGAATATTGGCCAGCGTGCTTTGGCTGAACAGACCGGTGTAGCTGGCTGGGTGCCAGGTCAGTGCTGCATCCACATCATCGAACACGCCGGCGCGGGCCATGAAGGTCTTGCCGGAGCCGCCTTCCTCGGCTGGACAGCCGTAATAGCGCACACGCCCGCTCGTGCCGGTGCTTTTCAGGTGCTGCTGCAGCGCAATAGCGGCAAAGTGCGCAGAAGTTCCCAGTAGATGGTGGCCGCAGCCGTGGCCGGCCAGACCGGGGCTGTCGGTGGACGGGGTGCAAACCAGAGCACCGCTTTGCTGGTTCAGGCCTGACAGGGCGTCGTATTCACCGAGCAAGGCAATGACCGGGCCTGCATCGCCCCATTCGGCCATGAAGGCGGTGGGAATGCCTGCTACATCGCGGGTGATGCGAAAGTCAGCCTGCTGCAGCGCATCGATGTGCAGCTGGGCCGAAGCGTTCTCGGCATAGCGCAGCTCGGCCAGAGACCAGATCTGGTCGGCCAATGCCGTCATGCGCGGTGTCTCGCGTTGAAAAAAATCCTGCAGGGCGCTCATCGCTTGCATGGCAAAAGGGTCCTTGAGCTGTGGTGAAGAAGATAGGGCATGAAGAGGCAACCTGCCGGCTGCAGCGAGTGCCGGCTGCAGGGCGGGCTCTTATTCGGGCTTGACGCCGGCCTTGTCGAGCAGGGCCTTGTTGCGCTTGAGTTCGGCGGCGATCTGGGCCGGGAACTGGGAGGGCGCTGCCTCGGTCGCCGTCGCGCCCAGATTCTTCAGATGCTTTTGCACCTCGGGCAGGTGGACTGCCTTGACAGCCGCATCCTGCAACTGCTTCACGATGGGGGCCGGTGTGTTGCTGGGGATGACCAGACCGAACCAGCTGATGCCCAGTTCGTTGAGTTCGTCGTAGCCCAGTTCCTTGAAGGTCGGCACATTAGGCAGGTCGGGTGAGCGGCCATGTGAGGCCACCACCACAGGCAGCAGCTTGCCGCCCTTGATCTGTGGCATTGCCGAGGGCAACTGGTCGGTCATGATCTGAACCATGCCGGCCAAGGCGTCATTGAGTGCAGGGCCGTTGCCGCGATAGGGCACGATCTGGATCTGGGTCTTCATGGTTTCGTTGAACGAGGCAACCATCAGATGTCCCAGCGTTCCCAGGCCCGGCACTCCAGCACTGTAGGTGCCGGGCTGGGCCTTGACCTTGGCGAGAAAGTCCTTGAAGTTGTTCACGCCCATCTTGGGGTGGGCCATATAGACCGAAGGCATGGTCACCAGATTGGCAACCGGCAGCAGCTTGCCTTCAATCTTGCTGGCGCGTTTGTAGAGCAGGGGGTTGATGGTGGCTGTGCTCACGGTAGCCATGCCAATGCTGTAGCCGTCTGGAGCTGCCTGGGCGATGGCCTCGCTGCCGATCAGTCCTCCTGCGCCGCCCTTGTTGTCCACGATCACCGGTTGCCCCAGCGTGGTGCGCATGCCTTCGGCAATCACGCGGGCCACGATGTCGGTGGAGCCGCCGGCGGCAAAAGGCACGATGAGCTTGACAGGCTTGCTTGGATAGGCGTCAGCAGCCAGCGCCTGCGGCGCGGCCAGGATCCACAAGGAGCTGGCAATCGCCAGCGAGAGCAGGCCGACGCTGCGATTGAGGCCATTTGTGCAGCCGCGAGTGCGTGAAGAGATGGGCATGGAGGGCTCCTGAAAGATATCGGCCGATGCGTGCCTGCACCATCAGTGCTGTTCACGAACTTCTGCCGTCATGGGAATGAAATATAGAAATTCCGGAGCCTGGGCAGTACATGTTATTTGCTGCTAGCTATAAGCTTTGCCGATACCTTGGGTGCGCCTCTCTATGGAGAGTGATGTTGTGTTTTCCTCATTAAAGTTCGTCGTATCTAGCAAAGTTCGTCGATGTTTTTTCGCAACATAGTTTGTCGTGGGGACGTAAGAGTGAGATCTTCATTACAGAAGTGGCTCCGTAACCATTGAAGGGAAGGCTTAGATAGGAATTTGAGCTCTCAGGAGAACGTTGATGTGCGTCTTTAGAGCCGCTTGTATATTTGCAGTTGTCGGTCTGCGCAAACAGCCGACAGCGGCTCTGGCCCCTCACCCCGACACCTGTAACAAGCCGCCTTTAGGGCATTCGGCATGATTGCCACATGCGGCGACATTGCGCTAGGGCATTCGCTGGTCGGCACGGGTGCAAGTCTGATGGCCGCGTTGCTCCCTGCTCTGCGACAGCAGAGTGGCCGTCACAGTCGGAGATCAGGATGGCACAGCGAATGTGACCGTGATTGAGCGGTTGTGGGAGTCGTGACACCATCATGAGGTAGACATACCGGGCAACGATAAAAACAGTGAACGAGACAAATCCCACACTGCCCCGATTGGAGCCTAGGCGCATCGAGCGCAAACACCTTCTGGCGCGCTTGTCTGAGGCCCGAAGCAAAACCTGCCTCTTGATCCACGGCCCGGCGGGCAGCGGCAAAACTTCGCTGGCCCTGCAGTGGCGGGCGCAGGCGCTGACTTTTGGCCATGATGCGGCTTGGGTGACGGTGCAGCCCGGCGACGACGGGTATGCGCTGATGGCCGCGCTGTTCGATTCGCTCGACCGCGTTGACCGCGACATCGCACGCGAGGCGCGGCTGCTGTTCAACCGGGGGGGCGAGGCGCGCGCGGATGCCATTGTCATCGCCTTGTTGCGTGCTTTTCTGGCGCGCGGCCGGCCTTTGCTGGTGGTGATCGACGACTGGCAGAATATGGGCGACATGCGCGCCGCTGCGGCATTGCAGACCTTGCTGGATTTTGCGCCGCCGGCATTGCGGCTGGTGATCGTCTCGCGCAGCATGCCGCAGTTGCAGTTGGCGCGCTTGCGCGACCAGGGCCTGCTCGAAGAAATCGGGCCCGCCGAGTTGCGCTTTACCTTGGAAGAGGTGCAGCAGTTCGTACAGGCACGCCAGCCGCGCGCGCCCAGCCCGGCGGTGGCGCGCCAGCTGCTGGAGGTCACCGATGGCTGGGCTGCAGGCCTGCAGCTATTGGCGCTACAGCCGCGCACACCCGCATCGCCGGTGCAGAACGCGCAGGACTTTGGCGCCTACTTCAACCGCGAGGTGCTGTGCCGGGTCGACAGGGATGAGATCGACGCGATGACGCGGCTGGCCGCGGCGCGCAGCTTCAACCAGGCGCTGGCGATCACCATTGCCGGCGAGGCCGTCGGGCCCGCCTTGCTGGAGCGCCTGCAGCGCGAGAACCTGTTTGTGCTGCCCCTGCAGGATGCCGCCAGCCAGGGCTGGTACCGCTTCCACCCCTTGTTCCGTGAGCTGCTGCTTACCCGTTTCCAATCGTTGCCTCATGATGAGCGCCAGAGCACCCACGCCGCACTGGCGCAGTGGCTGGGCGCGCGTCGCCATCTGCGCGATGCCGTGCACCATGCGGTCGAGGCGGGCGACATGGAGCAGGCTGTTCACTGGGTGGAGCGCTGGGCGCGGGAGCTGTTTTTGAATGGCGAGTTGCAGCAACTGGTGCGTGCGGTGTCCGAGCTGCCGCGCGCCATCGTCAACGCCAGGCCGCAATTGCTGCTCTGGCTGGGCTGGACCCAGCTGTGCTACTACAAGCTCGCTGCCTGCCACGAGACGCTCAATGCCCTGCGTGCGCAGTTGGGCGAGCGTGACCATGAAGGCCGTGCGCACTGTGTGCTGTTGGCCTTTTCGCTGGCTTTGCAAGGGGATGACCTGGGCACTGCGCAGGCCTTGCTGCCTGAGCTGATGTCCATCCAGCAGGGCGATGATGCCGTGCTGGTGGGCGGCAAGCGCAATCTGCTGGGCTGGATGTACGGGCATTGCGCCGAATACGACAAGGCCCGCGAGGTGCTGCGCGGCTCGCCGCCGCTGCGCGAAGACGGCACGCCGCTGCTCGATTCGGCCTTTGGGCATTTGATGACCGAGGCCTTGCGTGGCCTGTCCTGGCTGTATGCCGGCGATGTGCGCCATGCCGAGGCGGTGCTGCGCGAGGCGCTGGCCCATGCGGAGAAGGCACTGGGCCGCCACAGTGAAATGGCCTGCAACGCCGCCGCCTACCTGGCTGCCGTGCTGTATGAAACCAATGAGCTTGACGAGCTGCGCCAACTGCTGGACGGTCGGCTGGACACCACCGAACGCGTCGTACTGCCCGATGCGCTGGTGACCGTAGCCCTGGTCTGCGCACGCCTGAGCCGGTTGGAGGGCAACCCGCTCGAAGCGATCGAGGGACTGGCACGTATTGAGGAAATCGCCCAGCGCCGCTCACTCGACCGCCTGCTGGCCTTTGCGATGGGCGAGCGCGTGCGCTGCCTGCTGCAGATGCGCGATATGGAGGGCGCGCGGCAGATGCTGCGCCAGCTCGAGCTGCTGGCCCAGCGCCATGCCGATGCCCGCAGCCCCGTGAGCCTGCGCATCACCGGCATGGCCCGCTACACGCAGGCGCTATTCCATGAGGTCAACCTGGATGACCGGGCCGCGCTGGAGGCGCTGGGCGAGCGCGGCAAGGACGACAGCGCGCTTTTGCAGCGCCGCGACCGCTGTGCCACCTTGGTGCTGCGGGCGCTGCTGCTGAGCCGCCTGGGCCGGCAGGAGCAGTCGCTGGAGGTGATGCGCGATGCCTTGCTGCAAGGCCAGCAACTGGGCCTGGTGCGCAGCCTGCTCGACCTGGGCGAGCCCGCGCTGGGGCTGGCCGAGACCTGCGCCCAGGCCTTTGGGGCCTCCGATCCCTTGCTGGCCTTTTATGTGGAGCAGCTGCAGCAACATGCACGCCGCTACCGCAGCGTGCAGCAGCCGGTGGATGCGGGGCTCAGCGAACCCCTGTCCGAGCGGGAGCTGGAGATCTTGCGGGCCCTCGCGCTCAGCATGTCGAACAAGCGCATTGCCCAGGTGCTGGGCATCTCGCCCGAGACCGTCAAATGGCATCTGCGCAATGTCTACGGCAAGCTCAAGGTGGTGGGCCGCGATGATGCCGTCGCACGGGCACGCGACCTGGGCTTGGTGCAGGGCTGATCGCCAACATGGCAGGGGGAAACCCGAGCCACCCGCATCGGGTGGGGGCGGGCTGGGGTGGCTGGCCGCATGATGGCTAAAAATAGCAAAGACAGGAGACAAGCCATGTTCATGCCACATCGCCAGGCGGATTGCGCACCTGATCCCATCTACAGCCCCAGCACTGGCGCTGTAGCGCTCCACCGTCTTGTGCGCAGCTAAGCGCCCTTTTTCCAACGTCAACACCACGACGCCGTCTGCGGACGGCCGGGGCGCAGCTTTGCCTGCCTGCGATTGCAACCCATTCAACCCCCTTGCTCGATGACTCCCTCCAGCTCCCTCTCTACCCACCCGCAAGTTTTTGACCCGGCCCGCTTGGACGACTTTCTGCGTGCGCAGTTGCCAGGGCTGCAGGGAGAGATGGCGCTGCAGGTCATTGGCGGCGGGCAGTCCAACCCGACCTTTTTTGTGAGCTACGGCAGCCGGCACATGGTGCTGCGCAAAAAGCCCGCTGGCGAGGTATTGCCATCGGCCCATGCGGTGGACCGCGAGTACCGCGTGATGAAGGCGTTAGCAGCTACGGCGCTGCCCGTGCCGCAGATGCTGCTCTACCACGCAGACAGCGATGTGGTCGGTACGCCTTTCTACCTGATGGAAAAAGTCGAAGGGCGGGTGTTCAACGACAACGCACTCGCCGGCATGCGCCCGGCCGAGCGCCGAGCCATCTACCTGGCGATGGCCGACACACTGGTCACCCTGCATGCGGTGGACTGGCGTGCCGCCGGGCTGGAGGGCTTTGGCAAGGAGGGCGGCTTTTTTGAGCGACAGCTGCATCGCTGGCAAAAGCAGTGGGATCTGTCGCGCATAGCACCCAACCCGGCCATAGATGAGCTGCTGGCCTGGCTGGGCGCAAACCGCCCCAGCGATGAGGAAACCACGCTGACCCATGGCGACTTCAAGCTCAACAACCTGCTGTTCCACCCCAGCGAGGCGAAGGTGGTGGCGGTGCTGGACTGGGAGCTTTCCACCCTGGGCCATCCGCTGGCCGATGCGGCCTTCAACACGGTGGCCTGGCGCACCCTGCCCGAGGAGTTTGGCGGGCTGCGCGGGCTGGATCTGGCGGCGTTGGGCATTCCGTCCGAGTCCGAATACCTCGCGCACTTTTACCAGCGTGCCGGCCGCAGCGATCCGGCCCGCCAGGCCGCCCCTTTCCACTGGGCCTTTGCGTTCATGCGCTGGGCCGTCATCTTTGAAGGCATTGCCGCCCGCGCCGCGCGGGGCAATGCGGTGGCCGACAACGCCTCGGAGGTGGGCGCCATGGCCCAGGCCCTGGCCCGGCGTGGGCTGGAGGCGATCGAGACTCCAGCGGCAGTGTTTTGAATTTTTTACAGGAGACGCTCTTGAACTTCCAGTACCCCGAGGACACGCAGCAGATGCAGCGCACGCTGCGCCAGTTCATGGAGCGCCATGTGGTGCCCCGCTACCACGACTACGAGCGCATAGCGGCTACGGGCGCTTACCCGACCGAGGTGGTCGAGCCGCTCAAGCAGCTGGCGCGCGAGGCCGGTTTGTGGAACCTTTTCCTGCCCGGCTTGCGTGACGATGAGCCCGGCACCCGCATGAGCAATATGCAGTACAGCCCGCTGGCCGAGATCATGGGCCGGGTCTACTGGTCGGCCGAGGTGTTCAACTGCAATGCGCCCGACACCGGCAACACCGAGCTGCTGCACCTGTTTGCCACGCCCGAGCAGCGCGAGCGCTGGCTGGAGCCCTTGCTCGACGGCAGCATCCGCTCCTGCTTTTCGATGACCGAGCCCGATGTGGCATCGTCCGATGCCACCAATATCTGCACCACCATCCGCCGCGAGGGCGATGAGTACGTGATCAACGGCCGCAAGTGGTTCACCACCGGCGCGCAGCATCCCCACTGCAAGTTCGCCATCGTCATGGGGGTCAGCGACGAGAGCCCCGATGCGCCCCGCCACCAGCGCCATTCGATGGTCATCGTGCCGCTGGACACGCCGGGTCTCACCATCGTGCGCAACGTGGCGATCATGCACCACCATGCGCCCGAAGGACACTGCGAGGTGACCTATACCGAGGTCCGCGTGCCGGTCAGCAACCTGCTGGGCGAGGAGCACAGCGGCTTTGCCCTGGCCCAGGCGCGCCTGGGCCCCGGCCGCGTGCACCACTGCATGCGCACCATCGGCCAGTGCGAGCTGGCGGTGGAGATGATGTGCGAGCGCGCACTCACTCGCCGCGCCTTTGGCAAGCACCTGAGCGATTACGCCAATGTGCAGGACTGGATCGCCCAGTCCCGCGTCGAGATCGACCAGGCGCGGCTGCTGGTGCTGCAGGCCGCCTGGAAGATGGACAAGTTCGGCAACAAGGCCACGCATATCGATGTGTCGGCCATCAAGCTGGTGGCAGCGCAGCTGCAGACCCGCGTGCTGGACCGGGCCATCCAGGTGTTTGGCGCCATGGGCATTACGCCCGATACCCCTTTGTCCTACCTCTGGTCCTGGGGCCGGGCTATGCGCTTTTTTGACGGCCCGGATGAGGTGCACTTGCGCGCCATTGCCCGCGCGGAGCTGGGCCGCGCACGCGACAACCTGGGCGCCACCGCCGCCTACTACAGCACCAGCCACTGAAAAGCTTGCAATGACCTATCCCGACCAGAACCCCGACGGCAGCGTGCTGCACTGGCGCAGTGGCGCGGTGGCCTATATCCGCTTCAACCGCCCCCAGGCACTCAACGCCATTGACCGAGGCATGGCGGCCGTCTTTCACCAGGCCTGCCAGGACATTGCCGGCGACCCGCTGGTGCGCGCCGTACTCATCAGCGGCGATGGCCGGGCCTTTATGGCCGGTGGCGACTTGGATGAAATGCGCGCCGATCCGCAGCAGGCCGCTGCACAGCTGATTGCCGGCATGCATGGCGGCATCCGCCTGCTGGCGGCCCTGCAGGCGCCCGTGGTCTGCGCCGTGCAAGGCGCGGTGGCGGGGGGCGGCCTGGGGCTGATGCTGGCCTGCGACCTGGCCATTGCCGCCGAAGGCACGCGCTTTGGGGTGGCCTACCCGCTGATCGGCGCAAGCTGTGACTGCTCCACCTCCTGGGGCCTGCCGCGCGTGCTGGGCCTGCGCAAGGCCATGGAGCTGGCCCTGCTGGGCGACAGCGTGGAGGCGACCGAGGCCCTGCGCCTGGGCCTCGTCAACCGCGTGGTGGCCAAAGACAGCCTGGTGGCCGAAGCCGAAGCCCTGGTGCAGCGCCTGGCCCAGGGCCCGACCCATGCGCTGGGCCATATGAAGCAGCTGCTGCGCAGCGCCTTGGAGCGCGAGCTGGATGCCCATCTGGACCAGGAAGCCGAAAGCTTTACCCAGTGTGCTGGAACGGCCGATTTTCAGGAAGGTATCAGCGCCTTCCGCGAGAAGCGCGCGGCGCGGTTTCAAGGCCGCTGAGCGAACCCCCATTCATGAACGCAAGCCACAGGCATCCTATGAAGACACGTATTACGCAATTGCTGGGCATCCGCTACCCCATCATCCAGGGCGGCATGCAATGGGTGGGGACGGCGGAGCTGGCGTCAGCCGTCTCCAACGCCGGCGGCCTGGGCGTGCTGACGGCTCTGACCCAGCCCACGCCCGAGGCACTGGCGCGCGAGATCGCGCGCTGCCGGGAGATGACGGACCAGATCTTTGGTGTGAACCTGACGATTCTGCCCTCGGTCAAGCCGCCGCCCTATGAGGCCTACCTGGATGCGGCCATCGACAGCGGTGTGCGCGTGCTGGAGACCGCCGGCAACAGCCCCGTCGCCTTTATCGAGAAAGCCAAGCGCGGCCATATGCGCATCATCCACAAATGCACCAGTGTGCGGCATGCGCTGTCGGCCGAGCGCAATGGGGTGGATGCGGTCAGCATCGATGGCTTTGAATGCGCCGGCCACCCGGGCGAGGACGATGTGACCGGCCTGGTGCTGATCCCGCTGGCCACCCGCGCGCTGCGCATTCCGGTGATCGCATCCGGCGGTATTGCCGATGGGCGCGGGCTGGCCGCTGCGCTGGCCTTGGGCGCTGAAGGCGTGAACATGGGCACGCGCTTTTGCGCAACGATCGAGGCACCGATCCACGACGACATCAAACGCGCCTTGGTCAAGGCCGGCGAGCGGGATACCCAGCTGATCTTCCGCACGTTCCGCAACACCGGCCGGGTGCTGAAGAACGCGATATCGGACCAGGTGGTGGCCACCGAGCGCCGGCCCGGCGGCTGCGAGTTCGCCGAGATCCACCCGCTGGTTGCCGGCCAGCGCGGCCGCGCCGCGCTGCACAGCGGCGATGTCGATGGCGGTCTGGTCTGGGCCGGCCAGGTGGTTGGCCTGGTGAACGATGTACCCAGCTGCGAAACGCTGGTGCAGCGCATGGTAGCCGAGTGCCAAGAGGCATTGGCCAGCGCCGCGCGCCGAGCTGGCGTGCCCGAGGCGCCCGTGCTGCAGGAGGCTTGATGACCATGACTCCGTCCACACCCCCCCCCAGCTGAGGCTGGAAACCCATTACGACCAGCGTGTGATGCGCTGCTTTGCCGAGCGGCCAAACGATGTCATCACCATGTGGCAGCAGGCGGCCCGGCGCCAACCCCAAGCCGAGGCGCTGGTCTGCGGTGCGCAGCGCCTAAGTTGGGCACAGCTGCAAGACCGGGTCATGCGCGTGGCAGCCGCGCTGCGCACACGCGGTGTCGCCAAGGGCGACCGCGTGGCGCTGCTGCTGGGCAATGGCACGGAGTTTGTGATCGCCTCTTACGCCACCATGGCCATCGGCGCGGTTGTGGTGCCGCTGAGCATCCGCGACCAGGCGGCCGGTATTGGCTACATCCTGCGCGGCTGCGAGGCCGTGGTGCTGATCCATGACGCAGCGCTTGGAGCCGTGGTGGCCGGCATGGGTGAGACGCCCGCGCTCCGGCACCAGGTGGTGGTGGGCGGCGCGCCCGATGCGGCCCAGGCCTTCGCGCAGTTGCTGGCCCATGCGCCACTGCCACAGTGCGAGGCCTTGGACGAAGAAGACCTGGCCATGTTGGTCTATACCTCGGGCACCACCGGTTTTCCCAAGGGGGCGATGCTGACGCACCTGGGCATTGTGCATACCATCTTGCACTACGCGCAGGCGCTGGGGCTGGATGCCACGGTGCGGGGTTGCGCCGTGGTGCCGCTCAGTCATGTCACCGGGTTGGTGGCGCTGATGGCAGTGACTCTGGGCCTGGGTGGCGCCCTGGTAGTGGTGCCGCATTTCAAGGCAGCCGAGATGCTGCCGCTGGCCGCCCAGGAGCGCATCAGCTTCACGATCATGGTGCCGGCGATGTACCAGCTGCTGTTGCTGCAGGAAAACTGCCGCCAGCATGACCTCTCGCACTGGACCGTGGGCGGCTTTGGCGGCGCGCCGATGCCGCCGGAGACCATCGACCGGCTGGCGCAATGGCTGCCAGGGTTGCGCCTGTCCAACTGCTATGGCGCGACCGAGACCACCTCACCGGTGGCGGTGATGCCCGCGCAGCTGACGCGCACGCATCTGGCCAGCGTGGGTCTGGCGTTGCCCTGCGCCGATATCGCGGTGATGGACGACGATGGCCGCCTCTTGCCGGCCGATGAGGTCGGTGAGCTTTGGCTCAAGGGCCCGATGGTGGCCAAGGGCTACTGGAACAACCCGCAGGCCACGCAGGAGAACTTTGTCGATGGCTACTGGCGCAGCGGCGATGTGGGTCGCATGGACGCGCAGGGCTTTGTCTATGTGATGGACCGCCGCAAGGACATGCTCAACCGGGGTGGCTACAAGATCTTCAGCGTGGAGGTGGAAAACGCCTTGTGCGAACACCCCGATGTGCTGGAGGCCGCCGTGGTGGCCAAACCCTGCCCGGTGCTGGGCGAGCGCGTGCATGTGTTTGTGACCTTGCGCGACGACAAGCACACCGAAGCTGAGGCGCTGCGCCGCTTTTGCGCAGAACGCCTGGCTGACTACAAGGTGCCCGAGAGCTTTACCATCAGCCGCAATCTGCTGCCGCGCAATGCCAACGGCAAGCTGCTCAAGCGCGTGCTGCGCCAAGAGCTGCTGGCCACCCAGGCTTGAAGGAGGGCGCCCGCATGCCAAACGATGCCGCCACCCTGGAAACCCTGCAGCTGGGCATTGCCTTGCTGCGCCTGACGCGCGCCGCGCGCCTCAATGCGCTGAGCTTGCCCGATCTGCAGTTTCTGCATGCGCTGCTGGATACCTGCCTGGCGGATGCCAGCCTGCGCGTGCTGGTCATCACCGGCGACGGGGAGGGCTTTTGCGCCGGCCTGAACCTCAAATCCTTGCTGGATGAGAACGGGCAGATGCCGGCCACGGTGCGCGAGAACATGGATTTGCAGCAGAGCTTTGCTGGGCTGGTGCAGCGCCTGCGCGATACCCGCGTGGCGGTGGGCGCAGGCATGGCGCTGGCCTTGGCGGCGGATGTGCGCTTTGCCGCGCAGCAAGCTGCCTTCCATGTGGGCGCCGTCAGGATCGGCATCACCGCCGGCGAATGCGGCATCAGCTACCACCTGCCGCGCCTCATCGGCGCCGGGCGTGCCTTTGAGCTGATGCTGAGCGGCCGCCCCGTTGCATCGGACGAGGCGCTGCGCATAGGGTTGGTCAGCGAGGTGCTGCCAGCGGCCGAACTGCTGGAGCGGGCCTTGCAGTGCGCGCGCCAGATCGCCGCCCATGCGCCTTATGCCACGGCCCACACCAAACGGCTGATGTGGCAGAACCTGGATGCCCCGAGCCTGGCCGCAGCCATCGAGCTGGAGAACCATGCCCAGGTGCTGGGCCTGATGACCGAGGATTTCCAGGAGGCTGTCCAGGCCTTCTTGCACAAGCGCAGCCCCGTGTTCCAGGGGCGCTAAGGAGGCGATATGAACGAATTACTGAACCCGCCCGCCCAAGACCGTGGCCTGCAGGTGCCCGTCTGCCAAAACGTCGACGATCTGCAAGCCCTGACCGGCACCGAGCTGTATGTCAGCCCTTGGGTGGAGGTGGACCAGAACCGCATCGACCGCTTTGCCGAGGCGACCGGCGATTTTCAGTGGGTCCATGTGGACCCGGCGCGTACGGCGCAGGAGTCCGGCTTTGGCGGCACGATTGCGCATGGCTTCCTCACGCTTTCCCTGCTCGGCAAGCACTACGAGGACTTTATGCCCAGCCTGCTTCCGTTTTGCGACCTGGGCATCAACTACGGCTTGAACCGGGTGCGCTTTATGCAGCCGGTGCGTGCGGGCAGCCGGCTGCGCAGCTGCTTTGTGCTGACGGAGGTCAGCCTGGTTGCCGGTGGTGTGCAGATGCTCTTCAACGCCACGGTAGCGCTGGAAGGCCACAGCAAACCCGCTTGTGTGGCCGAGTCGGTGGTGCGCCGGCTGTTCAAAGAAGGAGGCGTGCGATGAAGACCCTGATGTGCGAACAGTTTGGCCCGCCGTCGGCGCTGCAACTGCGCGATCTGCCTGCGCTGCAAGCGGCGCCTGGCGAGGTAGTCGTCGTGCCGTAGCACTTAAACAACCAAGCATTTCCCGATTTCCCTGTTTCCGTCTTGAACACTGGTGCCGCGAGACAAGGGGGCGACAAAGCCCTCGGCACCGATGTGAACCCCGGGGTGGCTCTTGTGGAGTTGCCCTCTATCCAAACCACCTTTCCGAATGGATGAATCATGACGAATGCGAACACCTTGAGCGCTGGTGCAGCAGCGCAGGCCAGTGAGAGCGGAGCACCCGCCGATGCCAAGCGCGCAGCGGTTTCGGGTTTTGTGGGCACCTTGATCGAATACTACGATTTCAGCTTGTACGGCTACATGGCCGTCGTGATTGCGCCGCTGTTCTTTCCCAGCGGCGACCCGACGGTATCGCTGCTGGCCGCACTGGCGGTGTTTGGCACGGCCTACTTCGTTCGTCCCTTGGGCGGCATCGTGTTTGGCCATATAGGCGACAAGTACGGCCGTAAGACGGCGCTGCTGGGCACGCTGATCTGCATGGGCATCGGCAGCACCTTGATGGGATTGCTGCCCACCTTTGAGCAGATGGGCTATTTCGCCACCGCCTTGCTGGTGCTGGTGCGCCTGTTGCAAGGCTTCTCGGCTGGTGGCGAAGTAGGGGGCTCGGCAACCTTTATCTCAGAGTCGTCGCCACCGCACATGAAGGCCACCTTTGGCGCCTTCACGCCAATGGGATCGACCGGTGGTTTTGCCGTTGCGGCCGCAGTGGCTGGCGCGGTCACCGCGCTCACCACGCCCGAGCAGATGAGTTCCTGGGGTTGGCGCATACCCTTTTTGCTGGCACTTCCGCTGACCCTGCTGTGCATCTGGGCCCGTACCCGCGTCAAGGAAACCTATGAGAGCAAGCCCGAGAAAAAAGAGCATTCGCCCATTGGTGCCGTCTTTCGCCTGCAGACCAAGGCCTTGCTGCAATCGACCGCGATCAGCGCCGCCACCAATGGCACGGCTTATATCGGGCTGACCTACATGAGTATCCATCTGGTCAAGCAACTGGGCTACCCCGCTGGCAATGTGTACTGGGTCGCCACCTTGGCCATCGGCCTGTCTGCGCTGCTGATGCCGCTGGGCGGCTATATCGGTGATCGCATCGGTCTGCGCCGCTTGATGCTGGTTGGCCTGATCGGCTACATCATCCTGACCTACCCGATGATGGGCCTGATGGAGCACAGCCTGATGGTCGCTGCGTGGGCCTATGTGGTGCTGATGCTCAACACGGTTGCCACCCAGGTTAGCGCCTACACCTTGCTGCCACTGCTGTTCCAGCCGCAGTACCGCTACACCGGCGTTGCCACCGGCTGGAACTTGGGCGTGATCATTGCTGGCGGTACCGCCCCCTATGTGGCCGTCAAGCTGGTACAGATGACCGAGAATAAGCAGTCTCCTGCCTATTTTGTAATCGTCGCCGCCATCATTGGCCTGGTTGGAGTTCTATCCATCCGCCGCGATGTTGCGCGCTCGGTCACTTGAAGCTCATCTTGAAGGAGCAATGGGCGAGACCTGATCACTCTAAGGGGCACATTCGGCGACCTTCCAACACCTCTTTGCGTTACAGAGCACAAGGGCCAGCCGCTGATATCAGAGAGAGCCTCCCAGCTTAGCCACATCTCAAGGCTAAGCTGAGCGTAGAGTATCGGGCACTTAGCATTGCGGTCCTTATGCTACTCGCAGTCCAGCGGCGATGTTTGGGCTATTGCCGGTTTCAAAGACACCTTGTTAAAGAGGAAGATAAAACCGGAGGTGGTTTATGGGAACGAGACGGCAGTGCAGCTGGGAATTCAAGGTTGAAGCGACCAAGCTGGTGACCGAGCGGTCTGGTTGGTGAGGCCACGTAGCCAGCATAGCCTGAGTGATAGGCGGCAATATTGCCTTGCCTGCCGCAGGTGCTGCTTGGCCGGCTTGGCACCACCAATCGCATCGAGCTTGAGTTCAGACTGTTCGCTAGTTGCCATAGCCGGACGCCGGCAGGGTCAGTCTCTCGAATGAGTGCTAGGCAAGGCCTGGGACTGTTGGCGGCGTCGTGCCCTGTTGGGGCACAAGGGCCGTATTGTGTGCACAATGGTGGCTACGCTCGGACGAGCGGCTCGCGCATTCCAAATGCTGCTTTATATTGATTCGCGTCGCAGACCATCCAAGAAGACCGCATGTCGATCAAATCCATTCTGAAATCCACCGTGGTGGCACTGACGATCGTGACCGGTGGGTCGCTTTTCGCACAGGGCACTCCCATCAATGCAGCGGCCTATGACGCACTGGTTGCGCAAGGGCCTGTGGCCGATGCGGCGACCATCGCATCGAGCACCTGGGCCAGCAAGATCAAACAGGCTGGCACGCTGCGCCTCGGCAGCACGCAAACCTCGAATCTTTTCTCGCTGCTCAATGAGAAAGACGGCAAGATCCGCGGCTTTGACCTGGGTCTGGCCCAGCTCATCACTCGCTACATTCTGGGCGACGCCGCCAAGTACCAGTTCACGCAGGTGACCTCGTCCACGCGCGAGCAGGTGCTTATCAATAATCAGGTGGACATGGTCTTCGCCACCTACTCCATCACTCCTGCTCGCGCCGAGAAGATCTCGTTTGCCGGCCCTTACTACACATCGCAGTCCGGCGTGCTGGTCAAGTCGAACAACAAGACGGTTCAGTCTTACAACGACCTGGGCGGCAAGAAGGTGGCCACGCAAGCGGGCTCCACGGGGCCTGCGATATTGGCCCAATATGCTCCCAAGGCTGTCGTGCAAGAGTTTCAGACACATCAGGAAGCCCTCGATGCACTGCGTCAGGGGCGCGTGGATGCCTACGTGACCGATTACACGCTGCTGCTCAACGCCCTGAGCCTTGGCACCAGCAACGCGCGGCTCGCGGGTGCGCCATTCGGCGCGCAGGACCCCTATGGAGTTGGACTGCCCAAGGGCTCGGACGGCGTAGCATTCATCAATGCCTTCCTGAAGAAGCTGGAGGCTGATGGTACCTGGGCCAAACTTTGGACTATCTCCATAGGGCAGCGTACCGGTAGCACGACTGTTCCGACGCCGCCTGCTCTGCCTTGAACAATGGGTGAGGTTTCCAGGCTCCTGGCCGATTATGGGCCTGCCTTCTGGCAGGCCCTCTTGCTGACATGGAAGCTCACGGTGGTGTCCTTTGTGCCCGGGGTCATGCTGGGTACGGTCGTCGCGGTGCTTAGGCTTATGCCATTGCCGCCGTTGCGCTTGGCACTGACCGTCTACGTCGAGATCTTCCGCAATATTCCCAGCGTAGCGCTGCTGATCTTTATCGTTTTCGCGCTACCCGATCTCAACATCGTGATCGACTATGAGCCTAGCGTGATACTGACGCTGACGCTGGTCTGCTCCGCATTCACGGCGGATTACCTGCGCTCGGGTATCAACACCATTCCCGGCAGCCAGATTGAGGCAGCACTCAGCCTGGGCATGCGGCCGCTGCAGATTGTTTCTGCCGTGGTCTTGCCGCAGGCACTGCGCTCGGTGGTGCAGCCGATGACTTCGCTGCTGATTGCATTGATGCTGTCGACCTCTCTGGCGTCGCAGTTGCCGTTTCCAGGCCGGGAGCTCACCGCGCTCGTATCCAAGATCGCCAACGACTCGGCGCTCGGCATTGCCGCGTTCGCAGTGGCTGCCACCATGTATGTGGTGACAGGCCTGCTCATCGCCTGGGCCGGCGCAGCTCTGGAAAAGAAAGTGCGGATACTGCGATGAGCCGCTCTCTGGAGGACATTCTGTTTGCTGCGCCAGGCCCCCAGGCCCGGGCCGTCACCAACGCGGTGAGCGCGATCGCCGCAGCCGTGCTGCTTTTGCTGGCGGTGGCCATCGTGTTCCGCTTCCATTCGGCAGGGCAGCTCGATGCCCCGTATTGGGAATTCTTTGCCTGGCCGACGACCTGGAGCTTTCTTGCCAAAGGTCTGCTCGGCACGCTGGCATCGTCGGCGATGGCCGCCGTCATTGCTCTGGCCCTCGGGCTGTTGCTGCTGCTGGGGCGGCTGTCGCGGCTGAGGCTGATGCGTTGGCCCAGCATTGCTGTCATCGAGTTCCTGCGCGGCACGCCGACGCTGCTGCTCATCTATGTTTGCTTTCTGGTGCTGCCATCGGTCGGGATCAAGCTGAGCACCTATTGGATGCTGACCTTGCCCATAGGCCTGAGTACCGCAGCCGTGGTTGCCGAGGTATACCGCGCGGGCGTGCTAGCCGTTCCGCGCGGCCAGACCGACGCCGCGCGAAGCCTGGGGTTGACCGAAGTCCAGGTCTTTTTCTTCGTCGTTTTTCCTCAGGCCCTTCGCTACATCGTTCCGGCACTGGTTGCGCAACTGGTCATCGTGGTCAAGGACACCACCTTCGGCTATGTCGTCACCTATGGTGAGCTCATGCAGAACGCCAAGGTGCTGATAGCGAACTACCACTCGCTGGTGCCTGTGTACCTGGTTGTGGCGGCGCTTTACTGCCTTGTGAACTATGCGATTTCAAAGGCGAGCCAGCGACTAGGTAGGCCCATGCATTGACCGCTCTCGGGTGGTTCGCGGGCGGCTGGTACGGCGCTCTGTCATCCGCAGACGGGGCAATTGCATGACAATGCGGTGTCGCGGCGTTTCCTCCGACCGTTCAAGCGGGTGTGAATGCATAGTCGGATGCGTGCAAGCCATCCGAATCATGCTCACGTTGATGCTCGATGCGAGCGGCTCGCTCTCGAACACGGGCTGTGTTCGGTGCCGGCGTTGGCGAGAGGCTGGAACGAACTTTGTGGAAGCGATCGACATCCGTTGAAATCATGGCTGCTGACTCTTCTTTTTCTCAGATACAGGCCGGAGCAGGGGCTGCAAGCCCCGAGGGCCGCTTGCTCTTTTCCCGTATGGTCAAGCAGGTACGGCTGCGTCAGCTGCAGCTTTTGCTGGCTTTGCAGCAATGCGGCTCGGTCATGCAGGCGGCAGTGGAGCTGAGCATGAGCCAGTCAGCGGCTACCCAGGCCCTGGCCGAGCTGGAGCGGGTGCTGGACATCAAGCTGTTCGAGCGCCATGCACGCGGCATGCGGCCCACAGTGGCAGGCCAGGCCTTGATCGATGCGGCACGCAGCATGCTGGTGGGATTGCAGGAAGTGTCCGAATCGCTGGCCTCCATCCGTCGCGGGGCTTCGGCAGCGTTACGCCTCGGGGCCATTCCGGCAGCTGCGCTTTCGGTGCTCTCACAGCTGCTGCCACGCTTTTACGAGGCACACCCGCAGGTCTATGTGGATGTGCATGAGGATGCCAGCGCCCCTTTGCTGTCGCAGCTCATGGCTTCCGGTCTCGATGTGGTGTTCTGTCGCCAGCCCCAGCTTTTGCCGGTGGAGTTTTCCTTCGAGCCGCTGCTGCTGGATGCTGCCGTGGTGATTGCGGATGCTGATCATCCGCTGGTCGGGCGGCGCGATGTGCCGCTGCCTGCCTTGAGGGGCGCACGCTGGGTGCTGCCGAGCTTCGGCATCGCAGTGCGCAATATCGTGGAGACCGAGGTGCTGCCCGTGCTGGAGGATGCCTCCTGGTTTCCGGCCTCCACGGTGTCCCTGCCCGTGCTCGAGGGCCTGCTCACCCAGCCTGGGGCCGTATCACTGGTGCCCCGCAGCATTCTGCCGGGACTGCGTTCCCAGGGGCGTGTGCGTGCGCTGGATGTGCGTATGGAGGGCGGTTTGCCGCCGTTGGGCGCGGTGTATCGCACAGACCATGCGCCAGCGCTGCTGCAGGAGATGCTCAGGCTCTGGCATCGGCTCGAGCTGCCTCATGCAGCAGTACCTGCGTCCGCATAGGCTGGCATCGGCAAGCAAGCTGAACACCCTAGGCCATCGAGTCCTTGATGAAGTGACGCACACCGTACGGTGATCCGGTGTGCCCGCCAGGCGACGGATGCGCCTGGGCGACCTTGGGTCAGGGGGCTGCGACCCTGCGCAGCAGGTAGATGTCCATGATCCAGCCGTTTTGCTCACGGGCCTGGGCGCGCCTGCTGGTGATGTCTGGCGCGATGTCGCAAAGCCGGCCATGCATGAGCAATTGCTGGGGCATGCCGAGATAGGCGCCCCAGTAGATGTCGACATCGGTGTCTTTCAGCTGTTCATAGCTGCGTTGACCATCCAGCATCACGACCAGGGTGTTCACCCCGGATGGCCAGCCGTTTTCGCGCAGCTGGCGACCGGTGGTGATCAGAAAGGGCTCGCCGATCTCATTGAGGGCAATGCCGTGGGCACTGCACAGCACCTGCATGGAAGTGATGCCAGGCACGACGCATACCTGTTCGCGGGCCAGGCCCAGACGCGAGGCAATGCGCAACGTGCTGTCGTAGAGGGCCGGGTCGCCCCAGACAAGCAGGGCCACGCGTCCCGAACGGGCAGGCAGGCGGTCCTGAAGACTGGCTTGCCAGCGCCGGGCAATGGCCTCATGCCATTCGTCCACCTGCTGGTCGTAGTCCGATCCCTGCTGACGGCGTTGCGGCATGTCGAAGTGAGCAATTCGGCGCTCTTCCACGGCCAGGCTTTGCAGCAGCGACAGGCGGACCTGGGCCAGCTCTGCCTTGCTGTCCTCCTTGTGTGGCAAGAGAACCAGGTCGGCGCTGCGAATCGCTTTCTCTGCTTCTCGGGTGAGGTGATCGGGGTTGCCGGTGCCGATGCCGATCAGGAACAGCTCCAGCATCAGGCGCCCTCGCTTCCGCGAGGGAAGCGCGGTTCGTCGCCGCGCGGCCGGTAGCGGCGATCGTAGTCATTGGCATAGAGTCGGCTGTTGCCGAAATCCTGCTGATTCAGGGTGGCCCCGACCAGAATCAGTGCGCTGCGCTGCAGCGGATTCGATTGAGCGGCGCTGGCGATATCTCCCACGCGGGTGCGCAGCAGCTGCTCGTCCGGCCATGAGGCGCGCCAGACAATGGCTGCAGGGCAATCCGGGCCGTAATGGCTGGTGAGTTCCTGCTGCACCTGCTCGGCCACATGGACCGACAGATGAATCGCCAGCACGGCGCCGGTCGCCGCGAAGGCGACCAGGGTTTCGCCGTCGGGCATGCTCGACGCCCGGCCCGAGGTACGTGTCAGCACCACCGATTGGCAGGAGCCGGGCAGTGTCAGCTCGGCCTCCAGCGCAGCGGCTGCGGCACTGAAAGAGGGGACACCGGGAGTGACGGTGTAGGGGATGTTCAGCTCACGCAGGGCGCGCAACTGCTCACCCATGGCAGACCAGATGCTCAGGTCGCCGGAATGCAGGCGGGCGACATCCAGCCCTTGTTCGTGTGCGGTCTGGATTTCGGCCACGATGTCTTCCAGCGACATGGGGGCGGTGTTGACGAGACGGGCTCCGGCAGGGCAGTGTGCCAGCAGCTCGCTGGGTACCAGCGAGCCTGCGTACAGGCACACAGGTGAGGCGGCCAGCAGATCACGCCCGCGAACGGTGATGAGGTCGGCCGCACCGGGGCCGGCTCCGATGAAATGAACGGTCAAGGCAAAACTCCAGGGATAAATGGTGTGGGCAGCGGCAAGCCGGCAATCGCCAGCGTCGCACGTCGGTCTGCCGAAACGGTGCGCAGCACCAGCAGCCGGCTATGGGCCAGGACGGCGCCGGCGTGCAGGGCCAGGGCTTCTGCAACGCTGCCCGTGGCAAAGCGCTGCTGCAATCTTGCGGAATGGGATGGTGTGTCGATATGCGCAATCGCGCTTTCGGCACAGCTCTTCCAGTCGATATGGTCAGGAATCTGGCTGGCCCAATCCTGCAGGGCGCGCGCCGCTGAGGTCTGGCTCCTGGTGGCCAGCAGGGCAAAGGTCCAGCGGCAGGGCGCTGAATCCGTGCCCCCAAGTATCTGGCAGGCCTGGCTCCAGCAGCTTTCGAATGATTGAGGCAGAGCACCGGCTTGAAAGCCCCAGCCCGCGAACAGATGTCTCATTGGCTGCTCCAGACCCACTGCACCAGGGGGCGGGCCGGGGACCAGGAATGCATGCTGCCCAGGCTCTGTGCTTCGCTCCATTGCAACTGATACAGCTGGCCGCCGTGTGTGCGGTGCAGTTCCAGCAGCAGCGCCTGGGTGTGCAGTGCCACGGCATTCACCACCAGCCGCCAAGGCCCGGAAAGGCGCATGCATAGGGCATTGAACAGCTCGGCGCTGAAGCCTCCGCCGACAAAGACGGCCTGCGGCTCTGGCTGCAGACGGGGCAGGGCTGCCAGGGCGTGGTCATGAACCACTTCGATCGCTGCCGCATAGCGCTGCGCGTTCTGCGCAATATTGGCCGCACGCGCGGCATGCTGCTCCACGCAGATGGCCTGGCCGCCAGCCAGACACCACTCGACAGCGACCGAGCCCGAGCCCGCACCCAGATCCCAGAGCCACTCGCCCTGGCGCGGAGCCAGCGCAGCCAGCGTCATGGCGCGCACCGGGCTTTTGGTGATCTGCCCGTCATGTGCAAACTCACCGATGGGTCTGCCTGGTACCCGGGACAGACCTTTATCGCCGCGCGCTTCGAAAGCCGCAGTCACAGGGGCCTTGGCCGGCTGGGTTGCCAGCAGGGCGGCCAGCTCGCGCACCGTGCCGCTGCGTATGTCCTGCTGATCGCTGCCTGCCTGCTCCACCAGCCACAGAGGGCTGTCGCCCCAGCCCTGCTGCAGCAGCCATTGAGCCAGAGTGTGAACGGCCGGGCCATCGCGCAACAGGCAGATAAAGCGCTCTTGAGGCGCCAGCAGAGGCGTCAGGCTGCTCAGGCTGCGAGCATGCAGGCCCAGGCAGTGGGTGCGCTCCTGGGACCAGCCCAGCTCGCCTGCAACCCAGGAAAATGTCGAGGGTTGAGGGTAATTGCGCCACTCACCCAACTCCAGGTGCCTGGCCAGCGATGCCCCGGCACCGAAGTGAAACGGATCGCCGGACACCAGCACGGCCACGCCTTGCTGTCCGCGCAGTTGCAGCACGGGCCCGACGCTGAAGGGGATCGGCCAGGCTCTGCCACGCGCTCCTGCTTGCGCCAGGGCCAGATGACGCGGACTGCCGAACACAACACTGGCATCATCCAGGGCTTGTCGCGCTGCGGGGCTCAGGCCTTCCAGCCCTGACGGATGAATTCCGATAATTGAAAGCCACGGATTGGCCATGACCCAAGTTCTCCTGTTAGGCGGCACTTTCGATGCCTATATCTTGTCCACGCTGCTGCATGAGGCCGGGGTGCAAGCCATCTATTCCTATGCCGGGGCCACCCAGACGCGTCGTACTCCGGCCTTGCCCGTGCGTGTGGGCGGTTTTGGCGGCGTGCAGGGGCTGGTCGATTACCTGAGTGCGCATCACATCACCCATGTCATCGACGCCACCCACCCATTCGCCGCACAGATGAGTGCCAATGCCATCGCGGCCTGCGCCCAACTGGATCTGCCCTTGCTGTCCATGGAGCGGCCAGCCTGGCAGGCGCAGCCTGGCGACCAATGGCAGCATGTGCCGGATATGGCGGCTGCCGCACAGGTCTTGAGTCGGTCTTTGAAGCGAGTGTTTCTGGCCATAGGACGCAAGCAGCTGGCGGCGTTTGCAGGCCTTGACGATCAGCACCAGTTTGTGCTGCGCGTCATCGACCAGGAGGGCGGTGCCTTGCCTTTGCCTGCATCCAGCTATGAGCTGATCGTTGCGCGCGGTCCGTTTCGGCTCGCCGACGAACTGGCGCTGCTCGGGCAGTACCGCATCGACTGCATCGTCAGCAAGAACGCCGGTGGCGCAGATACCTATGCCAAGATCGAGGCCGCGCGGCAGCTGGGCATTCCGGTCATCATGGTCGACAGGCCGGTGCTGGCGCCGCGTACCCAGTGCCAAAGCCCGCAGCAGGCCATGGAGTGGTTGCGCCGGCAGCGCTGCTGAGCACTTGAGCCCGGCAAGGCCTTGCGTGCGTTCAAGCATGGTCTGTCACGGCAGAGGTAGCGCTGCTGCCGGCCTCATAGCTGCGCGGGGTGTAGACATGCTTGCCCACCTGGCGGGTCTGGCTGTTGCCCACGATCACCACCGTGCGCATATCGGCCATATCGGCCCGTGCATCCAGCAGCTTCACGACCAGCAGTGTCTCATCGGGGCGGCTGACGTTGCGGGCAAAGCAGATCAGGCGCTCGGGCTCGCACTCCTGCTGCAGCACCTGCAGGGCGCGTGAGAAGCCATCGGGGCGCGAGCGCGAGCAGGGGTTGTAGAACGCCATGGCGAAATCGGCCTGGGCGGCCAGACGGATGCGGCGCTCGATGATGCTGGCGGGCTTGAGGTTGTCGGACAGATTGATGGTGCAGAAGTCATGTCCCAAGGGGGCGCCCAGGCGGGCTGCTGCTGCCAGCATGGCGGTGATGCCCGGCTGCACCTGCACGTCCACGCCTTGCCAGCGGGCATGCTCCTCGGGGCTGGCCTGTTCCAGCGTCTCGAACACGGCACTGGCCATGGCGAACACGCCCGGGTCGCCCGACGAGAGCATCAGCACCTTGCGGCCCTGGGCTGCAAGATTCAAGGCGTTGCGCGCACGCTCCAGCTCCTCACGGTTATCGCTGGCATGCAGTTGCAGGTGCTCCAGGCCCTGCAGCCGCGCCACATAGGGAAAGTAGCCGAATGCATCGCTGGCGCTGGCGATGCTGTCGCGTACCTGCTGCGTCAGCAGTGCATCATCGCCCGGGCCCAGGCCCAGCACCAAGAGTTGTGGAGGCATTGTGGTCGTGCTCATGACAGCGCATTCACATGTCATTGGCCGGGCGGCGGCCCTGGCCGTGCACGACGATGATGGCGAAGTAAGGGCAGCGCTCGGGCGCATCGTGCAGCGGCATGACCTGCTGATCGCTCATGGTGCCGTTGATGACCAGCCAGGCTCGCTCCAGCTTGCCTTGCTCGCTCAGCAGCGCACGGATGCGGCCCAGATGCCGTCCCACCTTCATGATGACCAGCGCGTCCGAGCGCGCCATATGCTCGCGCAGCGGCGTATCGGGCAGGGTCGCGGGCAGCACGCTCATCACATCGTCACCCCAGGTCATGGGAATGCCGGTGGCATGCCAGCAGCCCACCATGCCGGGTATGCCGGGCAGCACTTCCACTGTCACCTGCGCCGCCTGGCGCAGACGCACATAGAGGTGCATGAAGGAGCCGTAGAAGAATGGATCGCCTTCGCAAAGCACGATCACATCCTCGCTGCGCGTCAGCTGTGTCAGCCGGGACTGCCAGTCCTGATAGAAGCTGGACAGCTGGGCGATATAGCGCGGGTCGTCGTGTGGGATCTCCGTGGTCAGCGGGTACTCCATCGGGTACTCCGTGACCTCGGCATGCAGCAGGCCGTTGACCAGTTGCCGCGCCTTGCCCGGGTGACCGCGTTTGCGGAAGTAGGCCACATGGCGGGCGTTCCTCAGCAGGCGGTCGGCCTTCACGCTCATCATGTCGGGATCGCCGGGACCCAGTCCCACGCAGAAGATTTTTCCGTGATTCATGGTGACTCTTCCTACTCCACCGTGGTTGCCAGCGCGTTGATGGCGGCAACCGTGATGGCAGAGCCGCCGAGGCGTCCTTGCACGATGGCAAACGGAATCTGTCCCCATTCGCGCAGAGCGTCCTTGGACTCCGCAGCTCCCACAAAGCCGACCGGGCAGCCGATGATGGCCGCCGGGCGCGGACAGCCCGGGTCCTGCAGCATATGGAGCAGATGAAACAGGGCCGTCGGCGCATTGCCGATGGCGACCACGGCGCCGTCCAGATGCTCGCGCCACAGCTCCAGTGCTGCGGCGCTGCGGGTGTTGCCCATGTCGGCTGCCAGCGCTGGCACACGCGGGTCCTGCAGGGTGCAGATGATGGGGTTCTGGGCCGACAGGCGCTTGCGCGTGATGCCCTCGCTGACCATGCGTGCATCGCAGAGCACGGGTGCTCCGCGCTGCAGTGCGGCTTCCGCCGCTTCGGCAAAGGTCGGGGAGAAATGGATATGTGCGGCCAGCTCCACCATGCCGGCTGCGTGAATCATGCGACAGGCGACCCGCTCTTCCACGGGGTTGAAGCGCTTGAGATCGGCCTCTCGGCGGATGATGCTGAAGGATTGCCGGTAAATCTCTTCACCGCACTTTTCATAGTTGTAGGTCATTGAGTTGTTGCTGTATATCGTGAGGATCGGAGTTCAGAGGCCGATAGGGAATGGATGCCCTGGCAGACGGTTGTGCTTCGGCGGGGCTGGCGTGCAGCCATATCTGGCCCGTTGTGTCCTGGCTGGCAAACACCACACTTGTCGCATCGGCAGGCAGGGCACAGAGCTTGGCGCAGCCGCTGATATGAAGATGCCGGTCCGCCGCCTGTGAGCTGGCGAATTGCAAGGCCATGGGCTGGGCCGGGATATGGGCCTGAGGGCAGTTGGGGGCTCCGGTGCAGGCCGAAACCCGCAGGCGCACATCCGCGGACTGGCTGATCCAGTCCCTGGCATCGAGCCGGGCAGGCAGAGAATCCAGGTGCTTGTTCGGCAGAAGCAAGGATTTCCAGGGCGTGACCCGGATCTCCGCTTGTTCGGGCATGAGAGCCGCCAGCTTCTGTATGGCCCATGCGTCCAGGCGTCCCAACGGGGCGCCGAGCAGCAGGCCGTGAGGGTTGGGCGCTCCGGGCCGCAACGACCTGGCAGCGTTCCTGTCCAGAGCCCGGGGCTCAAGGTGATGACTGGCCTTGGCGAGTCCGCAGACCTGAAGGTCGATGGGCTTGGCAAGGCCGCGCAATCGGCCTGCCGCCTGCGAGCTGCGCTCACGGGCAAACCACAGGGCAATCTGTATGGCTGCCTGCACGGCAGCCGGTGCAGTCTCAAAGCCATACCAGTCATCCGATTGGCCCAGGGCAAGCCCATAGCCTCCATCGGCGCAGGCCCATAGCTGAAGGTCGGAGCTCAGGCTTCGGAGATGACACTGCGGATCGTCAACCAGCATGTCGAATTTGCCGGGCAGGGCCGGCATGTTCTGCTGTTGCAGGGCCAGGGGACTGAGATCACGCGCCGTTGCCACGGAAAGCGCCAGAGCCAGTGCATGGGTGCGATCTCCTCTTGTATAGAACGGAGTGCAATGCACGGCAGGAGCCAGATCTGCCTGTTCATCGGCTGGGGCCAGTCTCGAGACAACGAGCGCTGCGCGCAAGGCAGGCAGGGCCGATTCGTGCACGCCGCGCAATTGCAGATTGCCGAGGCGGGTCAGCTCGATCTGGCCCGAGGCATGGGTTCGTGCGAGGTCGGCCAGTACCAGCCACTGAGCGGCGGTTAGAGATGCGCAGCGAGGGCGTACGCGCACAATCCAGCCGTCCTGTGCCTGCATGGGCTTCCAGGTGCTGGGACACCAGCCGCGAATCTGGATGGTCTCAGGGCTGGACAAGCGCTGCTCCAGGCGATGAGGCCAGAGCACGGCCGGCCCGCTGGGACAAATCTGACTGGCAAATTCCATGCAACATAGGTCATCCACGGTCGGTTTGGCCGATACCCGGGCCAGACAAACAAAATGTGCAGAGGGAAATGAAGAGGTGATGAGCCGCACGCAGGCGCTGGCATATCACAAGCCACATGCAACCCCGCTGCGCCTTGTACACACCAGGCCGGTCTCCGGACTTACAGAGCCCACCTGAGGGTGGCATGTCGATGCGCCTTCCCGCTTTCGCAGTGGCGGCCATGGCCGTGGGCCAGAGCGTGCATCTCCATATCTCTGATTACCGTTGCGGGTGCAGTGCAGGATTGGTGGGAACTCCATTCACCTGCTTCTCGTTTCACCTCCGCGTGCCAAAGCACGCCATGAGGCACCTGTGGTGGCGCGATCTTACGCGATAACCTGGTGCACACGGCCGAACTCATCGGCCTGGCAGCAGCTTTCCTGCCGCTTGTGCGGCGACCGGATATCGATAGGGCGGGCAGGGGGCGGCGTGATGTCCTGCCAGATGATTATCAAAATAGATAGCTATTAACGCTTTCCTGTTAAGCGGTAGATGCCTTTTCTTAGCTAAATTTCAGCGGCAGTCGCAAGGTATCCGGCCAGACCTTTGCCAACCGCTCGGCACCGCCAAACAGACGCTTGCTCTGGACCGCAGCGGTTTCACAGTCCACCAGAACCTGTGCCACGGCAGGAGCAGGCCAGCGCTCCAACTGCAGCACATCGGGGCTGCGGAAGTCGCTGATCAGCCACAGGCAGGATGGTTGCCGGGAGTATCTGGCCGCCATCTGCCAGCCAGCCTGCAGGGCCTGGGCCAGCGGCGTGCCGCCACCGCCGCGCAGCGGCTCGATCAGATCGGCATTCCAGCGTGGCGCCCGCGTGGGCTCCAGCAGCCAGTGCAGCCTGCCTGCGCCGAAGCAGAGCAGGGCCACGGATTCGCGCTGCAGATAGGCCCGGCGCAGCCACTGCAGCAGCAGGCCCTTGGCCTGGGCGAATGCGCCGCTCTCCACCATGGAGGCCGAGCAGTCCAGCAGAAACAGGTGTTGCCTGCGTACAGCTCCCTCGGGCTGGCGCCAGCGCAGATGTGCGTGTACCAGTGGCTGGCCCTGACGCTGGCGCAGGGTGGCTGTCCAGTCAATCGATGCCCCTGGCATCTTGTGGACGCCGGGTGCGGCATGGCTGGCCAAGGCCAGGCCATGGTTTTCGGAGCCGATTTGCCCCCGGCCGGCGCTCAGCGCAGCGGACCGGAGGCTCGGGCTTTTTTTGCGGCCAGGGCCTCCAGGGCTGCCTGTGCCATGGCATCGGCCTGTTGTGCATCGAAGGCGGTGCTGCTCACGGCTTGAGCCTGTCCCCAGCCGGCAGGCGGCTGTTCGAGGCTCGGGCCTGCCTCTTGAGGCAAGGAGCTGGTGGCGCCGGGCTCGCGGGTAGCCGGTGAATGAGATGCTGGTGCCTGGGTATCAGGCTCTGTGCGGGCTGCGCTGCCCGCGCCTGACGGTGTGGCGGGCGTTGCCGGCGGCTGGGCGGAAGGCGTGGCTGCGGGGGGCTGCCGCAGCTGGCTGGAGCTGCCCGGATCTGGCTGGCTGGCGCGATGCTGCAGCACCAGTGGCGCGACTTCGGACACATGTGCGGGCGTGATGCTCTGACTGCCTTGCCAGGCCGCCAGAGCGCGTGCAGCACGCAGCATGACCAGGTCGGCACGCAACCCGTCGACCTGGGCGGCAATGCACTGCAGGGCCACGGCCTCATGGACGGCATCGCTCCAGGCCAGCTCCGAGGCATTGCGGCAACGGCTGCGGGCCAGCGTCAGCCTTTGGCGAATCTCCTGCTGCCCGGTCGCATGAGATCGGGCGAAGCCCTGGGGATCCTGATCAAAGCGCAGCCTTGCCTTGACGATGCTGCTGCGCAGCTGCGGGTCCTGAGCATTGTCCAATTGCACACAAAGGCCCAGTCGGTCCAGCAACTGTGGCCGCAGCATGCCTTCTTCGGGGTTCATGGTGCCGATCAGCACAAAGCGCGCGGCATGGCTGTGCGAGATGCCGTCGCGCTCTATGCGATTGATGCCGGAGGCCGCCACGTCAAGCAGCACATCGACGATGGCATCGGGCAGCAGATTGATTTCATCGACATAGAGCACGCCGTCGTGCGCCTTGGCAATCAGACCCGGAGCGAAGCCCACTTCGTGGCCTGAGAGCGCCTTGGACAGGTCCAGACTGCCGGTCACATGCTCGATGGAAGCGCCTAGCGGCAGGGTGACAAAGGGCGCAGGGGTCAGCAGGTCCGCCAGCGCGCGGGCCGCCGTGGACTTGGCCGTGCCGCGCGGGCCTCGAATCAGCACGCCGCCCAGCTGCGGCTCTATCGCGGCCAGCAGCAGGGCCTGTACCAGGGTGGGCTGCCCCTGTATCGCCGTGAGTGGGAATACGGGTACCGGATCGTGGTTGGGGCTCATTGGGAAACCTGTCCTTCCATGAATTCTTCGTGCTCAAGCATCTGGGCCAGCAGGCTCTGGTGATGTTCGCCGGGCTGCTCCCACATGCCGCGGTCTATGGCTTCCAGCAGGCGCGAGACGATATCGCCCAGCGCCTGTGGATTGTGCTGGCGCAGAAACTGGCGCACGCTCTCGTTTTCGACATAGGCCTGGGTGACCATGGCGTAATGCTGGTCCGAGACCAGTGCGGTGGTGGCATCGAAGCCGAACAGATAATCCACCGTTGCAGCCATCTCGAAGCCGCCCTTGTAGCCGTGGCGCATGGCGCCCGCAATCCACTTGGGGTTGGTGACGCGGGCGCGCACCACGCGGCCTATCTCCTCGGCCAGGGAGCGAATCCTGGCAGACTGAGGATTGCCATGGTCGCCATGATAGACGGCAGGGTCGCTGCCGCCCAGGTGCCGCACTGCCGCCACCATGCCGCCCTGATGCTGGTAGTACTCGCTGGAGTCCAGCAGGTCATGCTCGCGGCTGTCCTGGTTCTGTAGAACCACATCGAGTGCCTGCAGACGCTGCTCCAGCGCGGCGCGGGCCGGCACGCCATCGGCCTGCTGGCCGTAGGCATAGGCACCCCAGTGCAGATAGTGGCGTGCAAAGTCGCCCGCATCGGTCCACTGGCCGCTACGCAGCATCTCATGCATGCTGGCACCATAGCTGCCGGTGGGCGCTCCGAAAACGCGCCACAGCGCCTGTTCGCGGGCTGCGTCGGCGCTCAGGCCCTGATCCACGGCAGCCTGCGTATCTCGCAGCACGCGCGCGCGGATGGGGTTGTCCTCGGCGTCCTCATCGAGCTCGGCCACGGCACGCACTGCGGCATCGAACATCTGCACCACGTTGGGAAAGGCATCGCGGAAGAAGCCGCTGATGCGCAAGGTCACGTCGACACGCGGGCGACGCAGCCCCACGGCGGGAATGACTTCAAAGTCGGTCACGCGCTGGCTGCCGGCCGCCCATTTGGGACGAACCCCGATCAGGGCAAAGGCCTGGGCGATATCGTCACCGCCGGTACGCATGGTGGCTGTTCCCCAGACGGAAAGACCGATGGCCTGAGGGTACTCGCCATGCTCCTGCAGATAACGCTCCAGCACGCGCTGCGCGGACTGCTGCCCCAGCGCCCAGGCGGTCTGGGTGGGGATGGCACGGGTGTCCACGGTGTAGAAGTTGCGCCCTGTAGGCAAGGTGTCGCAGCGCCCGCGCGAGGGCGAGCCGCTGGGGCCGGGTGGCACAAAGCGCCCTTGCAATGCTCGCGAGAACTGCAGCAGCTCCTGCGGGCCGCAGGCATCCAGTGACGGTGCAATCTGCTGCTCGATGCGCGTCAGCACTTGTAGGGTGTGCGGCCAGTCGCGGGCCAGCGCGGGATTGGCAATGACCTGCAGGGCCAGCAGCTCGAGCCGCTCGCGCGTGTCGCCTCCATGGCGCCAGCTGCCGGCATCCTGCTGCTGCAGCGCGGCCGGGCGCGGGCCGTTCCAGGGGGCTGCGGCATCCATGTCCAGCGGGTTCCAGTCCATGGCCGGCAGCAGGTCGGCTGTTAGCGCATTGAGCAGGCCTTGCTCGCTGCCGGCATTGCCGGGATAGCGTGCCAGCGAGAGCAGGGTGGATTCGCGCAACTGGCCTTGTGGTGAGCTGCCGAAGATATGCAGGCCATCGCGGATCTGGGTTTCCTTGAGTTCGCACAGATAGGCATCGATGCGTTCCAGCAACTGCTCGTCGGCATCGGGCTGCGCGCCCGCCGCTTCGAGGCCGAGTTCGCGCAGCAGATCCTGCTGTCTGGCGCAGTCCAGAATCTGCTTGCGCAACATGCCGGAGCGGCGCAGATCGACCAGCAGGGCTTCGTAGTATTCGTCCACCAGGCGTTCCAGCTCCTGCATGGGGCCGTGGTTTTCGGCGCGCGTGAGCGGCGGCATCAGATGGTCGATGATGACGGCCTGGCTGCGGCGCTTGGCCTGAGCCCCTTCGCCGGGGTCGTTGACGATGAAGGGGTAGACATGCGGCAGCGGGCCGAGAATGGCATCGGGCCAGCATTGCTGCGACAGCGCCAGGCTCTTGCCCGGCAGCCATTCCAGATTGCCATGCTTGCCCACATGGACCATGGCGTCCACGCCGAACACATCGCGCAGCCAGAAGTAGAACGCCAGATAGTGATGGGGCGGCACCAGCTCGGCGTCGTGATAGCTGGCGTAGTCATTGCGTCCATCGAGAGCGCGTGCGGGCTGTATGCCGACAAAGACATGGCCCAGCTGCAGGCCGGCAATCATGAACCAGCCATCGCGCAGCATCGGGTCCTGCTCGGGCGCCCCCCAGCGCTCGGCGATGGCCTGGGCCATATCGCCGGGCAGCTGTGCCAGACGCTGTTGATAGGCCTGCAGCGAATAGCCCTGGCTTGCAGGACGCAGCGGCCATTTTTTGGGGTCATTGGCAATGCCTTGTTGCAGCAGGCCCATCAGCGCCAGGCCGGAGTCGGGCCGCGCCGCAGCATCCCCCAGTTGCCAGCCGTCGCGTGCCAGCTGATCCAGCAGGGCAATGACGGATTCCGGCGTATCGAGACCCACGCCGCTGCCCATGCGTGCCTCGCTGCCCGGGTAGTTGGCCAGTATCAGCGCGGCTTTCTTCTGAGCCGCAGGCTTGCTGCGCAGCTGGCACCAGCGCCAGGCCAGCTCGACAATCCAGGCAATGCGGTCGGGCTCTGCCTGGTAGCTGATCACATCGGTTTGCGTCAGCTCGCAGCGATGGGCCAGGCCTTTGAAGCTCATGGCGCGCGTCATGATGCGGCCGTCCATCTCGGGCAGCACCACCTGCATGGCAATGTCGCGCGGGCGCAGGCCCTGGCTGTCGGCCAGCCAGTCCTCGCGGTTGCTGCCGCTGGCAATCACCTGCAGTACGGGAATGTCGCCGGCCAGCGCGTCGGCCGCCTCGCCGGTGCGCGCATGTTCTCCGAGGGCCGCAAACGCCGTGGTGTTGAGAATGATCTGCACCTGGTGGGTGATGCACAGGGAGCGCAGCGTCTGCAGGCACAGCCCGTCCTTGAGCGACTCCAGGGCCAGCGGCAGCGGGTTCAGGCCGCGCGCGAGCAGGGCGTCGGCCATGGCATCGAAGGCCTCGGTATTGGCCGCCAGCAGATGCGAGCGGTAGAAGAGCAGCATGGCCACGGGGGCGCCGGGCGTCCAGCGTGCCTGCAGGTCGTCCAGGCCCGGAAGGTGCCCTGCATCGTCAGCCAGCCAGGCTTGAGGCACATGCACTGCCACGGGGGGCAGCACCCGCACGGGCGCTCCCTCGCGGCCCTGGTTCAGGCCCCAGGCTGCCGCCATGCGCAGGAACTCGCGTGCATTGCCAAGGCCGCCGGCGCGCAGGTATTGCCACAGCGCACGGCTTTGCTCGGGCTCCAACGTGCCCTTGGCCAGCAGTTCGGGATCTTCCTGGTTGTCGCCAGAGAACATGGCCAGCTTCTGGCCCTTGCGGCGCGCCAGCTTTTGCAGCTGCTCGATGCCGTAGGGCCAGGTGGACTCGGCTCCCAGATGATCGACGATGACCAGCCTGGCATGCTGCAGCACCTCGTCGATATACAGATCGAGCGAGGCGCTCTGGCGCAGATGCAGCAGGTTGGCCAGGCGCAGCGTGGGCGTGGAACTCGCGGCCCGGGGCTCGGCCTGCAGCCACATCCGGTAGGCATCGGCCAGCAGCGACAGCGTGGTGTCGGCGGAACTGAGCACCACCATGTCTGCAGGCGTCTGGTCCAGACGGGTGATGATGCTGTCGTCTTCGACAAAGCCGCCAGGGCGGGAGCTGAGCAGGTGCATGATTCAAAAAGATAGCTTTATCCGCTTGCCAGTAAAGCGATAGAGGCCGATTTGGCTGGATTTTATGCCTGGGCGCCCAGTAAGGCCTGGCGCAGCACGGCGGCGTCCAGCTGCTTGCCGATGAACACCAGACGCGTGGCCGCAGCTTCGCCGTCGGCCCAGGCACGGTCGAAATAGGCATCAAAACGGCGGCCCACGCCCTGCACCAGCAGACGCATCTTCTTGCCCGGCAAGGCGGCAAAGCCCTTGACGCGCAGCACGCCATGTTGCTCAACGATGGACTGCAAGGCCTGCATCAGGCGCTCACGGTCCACGGCACCCAGGTCGAGGTGCAAGGAGTCGAAGGCATCGTGGTCATGGTCTTCGTCATGGTCATGGTGGCTGTGCTTGTCGTCGATCGACAGCTCGGCGGCGCGATGCTGGCCCAGCAGCACGTTCAGGGGCACCTGACCCTGCACGGCTTCGATCATCTTCACGCTGGCAGGTACTTCTTCGGCCACCAGGGCTCGCACCTGACCGAGTTGTTCGGCCGTGACCAGATCGGCTTTGGACAGCACCACCAGGTCGGCGGCCGAGAGCTGATCCTCGAACAGCTCATGCAGGCTGGCGTCATGGTCCAGATTGGGGTCGGCCTGACGCTGTTCATCGACGGCATGCGGATCATGGGCAAACTGGCCGGCAGCCGCAGCGGGCGTGTCGACCACGGTGACCACGGAATCGACGGTGAAGACATTGGCAATGTCGGGCCACTGGAAGGCCTGGACCAGGGGCTTGGGCAGGGCCAGGCCGCTGGTCTCGATCAGCAGCACATCGATGTCGGCGCGGCGTTCTGCCAGGGCCTTCATGACGGGGAAGAACTCTTCCTGCACGGTGCAGCACATGCAGCCGTTGGCCAGCTCGTAGATCTGGCCGTCTGCGCCGCCTTCTTCTTTGCAGCCTATGGCGCAGGTCTTGAGGATTTCGCCGTCAATGCCCAGTTCGCCGAACTCGTTGACGATGACCGCCACGCGCAGGCCCTTGGCCTGCTCGAGAATATGGCGCATCAGCGTGGTCTTGCCGCTGCCGAGAAAGCCGGTGACGATGGTGGCGGGGATTTTGGTGGTTTGCATGGATCACTCTCCGGATGGGGATCAACAGGGAAATTCGACAGGTAAAACTGATTCGTGCAGTGCGGGCCGTGGTCCATGCACGCGCAGGTGTTCGTGGGGGCAGTCATGCTGTTGCACATGGGCTGTCAGCACGGGCTCGATCGTCGTGGCATCCATGGGGCCGTACCACACGCCTTCGGGGTAGGCGATCATCAGCGGACCGTGATTGCACGGGTACTGGCAGCTGGTTTGCAGCAGCATCACCTGCTTTTTGAGCAGCGGGTTTTGCTGCACGGTGCGTGCCAGTTGCGGCCACAGCGCGACGGCTCCCTTGGCCGCGCAGCGTGGGCCCACGCACCACAGCACATGGTGCTGGTGCTCCGGCACTTGGGACCAGGCTTTGGGGTCGCGCTCCCAGTCTTCATCGGCCAGCAATTGCGGCACATCGGGCTGTTGCAGTGCGCTGGGAATGGTGGCGGCCAGCAGCTCGGCCAACGTCGGCAACTGCAGCAGGGGTTGAGCAAACACGATGCGAGGGGCGTGTTTGCCGGGTTGCCCTTCAGCCTGTTGCTTGGCGCGCCAGCGCATGATGAGCTTGTGCAGCCAGCGGCGCAGCGAAGGCTCGTCGGGCACCATGACGGGCAAGATCAGGATCTGATCGGCATCGGCGCACAGGTCCAGCGCTTCGGGCAAGGCAGGCTGTGCTCGGTCCACAAAGGCGGGTTGCACACGCAGCACAGGCGTTTGTGCGGCAGCCAGCCGGGCCTCAAGCTGCGTTGCCAGATCGCTCAGTTCCGTCAGGCCGCCCGCATAGGCCGCACCGCGGCTGAGCACCACGATGGCCAGGCCGGCGTTGGCTGCAGGTAAAGAGGGCGTGGGCTCATTGCTGGTCTGGGTCATAGCAGCTCATCCGGCATGAATTCGATCACGGGCTTGCCCGTGCGTGCGCTGGTGTGCACCTGGGCGCGCACGCCGTAGACACGGGCAATGGTCTCTGGCGTCAGCACCTCGTTCGGAGTGCCTTGCGCCACCAGTGCACCGTGCTGCAATAGGTAAATGCGGTCGCAGTAATGCGCGGCCAGCGGCAGCTCGTGCAGAGCGGCCAAAGTGGTCAGGCTCAGGCCGCGAATCAGATTCATCAGCTCGAACTGGTGGCGCACGTCGAGGTGGTTGGTGGGCTCATCCAGCACCAGCAGCGGTGCCTGTTGGGCCAGTGCGCGGGCCATGAGCACGCGCTGCTTTTCACCGCCCGAGAGCGTGGAGAACATGCGCTCGGTCAGTGGCTGGGCCTGCACCCGCGCCAGCGACTGGGCGACGATGGCAAAGTCTTGCGCGCTGTCCTTGTCAAAGGCGCTTTGGTGCGGCGTGCGTCCCATCAGCACCACATCGCGCACGCGCAGATCGAACTCGTTGGCATTTTCCTGTGCCTGCACGGCCATGGCACGGGCGTTGTCGCGGGCACTGTGCCGCCAGACGTCGCGCTCCTGCATACAGACCGTGCCGCTGGCGGGTCTGAGGATGCGGTAGATCATGCGCAGCAGCGTGGACTTGCCACTGCCGTTGGGCCCGAGCAGGCCCACGAACTGGCCACGCGCCACCTGCAGGCTGACATCACGCACGATATGCGCCGCTGCGGCCTGAAAGTTGAGCTGACTGGCCTGCAAAAGCAGCTCGCTGTGGCTGGGTGCCTGAGCTTGATGGGCTTGGAACATCACAGGCTCAGCCTTTCCCGGGCATTCTTGCGGCACAGCATCCAGACAAAGAAGGGGCCGCCCAGCAGCGAGGTGATGACGCCCACAGGCACCTCGGCCGGGGCAAAGCTGATGCGCGAGAACACATCGACCCAGACCAGGAAGATGGCGCCCACCAGCGCTGCCACGGGCAGCACGCTGCGGTGCTCGGCCCCTACAAGCATGCGTGTGACATGAGGCACGATGAGGCCCACAAAGCCGATGGGCCCGGTCAGCGCCACAAGCACGCCGGTGACCAGGGAGACCAGCACAAACAGCCAGCGCCTGGTGCGCGTGGTGTCCACGCCCAGCGTCATGGCGGTTTCTTCGCCCGCGAGCAGGGCATTGAGTGAGCGCGCCTGCGTCAGCAGCAGAACCACGCCAGCCAGCAGCAGCAAGGCTGGCAGGCCCAGCTCGTCCCAGCGCGTGCCGGCCAGGCTGCCCAGCGTCCAGGTCAGCACCGAGTTAGCCAGCTCGCGCTGATCGGCCGTGAGCACGATCAGGCTGGTGACGCCGCCCAGGCAGTAGGCAATGGCCACGCCGCCCAGAATCAGGCGCGAGGCCAGTAGCCTGCCCTGGGCATGGGCGAGAAAGTACACCGTGGTGCAGGCGGCCAGCGCGCCGCCAAAAGCGCCCAGCGGCAGGGCCAGCTCGCCCGCAAACGCCAGTGTGCCAAAGGCCAGCACGCTGACCGCGCCTACCGAAGCGCCAGACGACACGCCCAGCAGATAGGGGTCGGCCAAGGGGTTGCGAACCATGGCTTGCATGGCCACGCCCACCACGGCCAGTCCTGCTCCCGCCAGAGCGGCCAGCAGCACGCGCGGCAGGCGCACGCGCCAGACGATTTGCTGCTGGGCCACGGTCCAGTCACCTCCGGACCCACCAAAGCTCAAGCCCAGGTTGTTGAGCTGCTGGCCTATTTCATGCGCCGTGATCTGCCATGCCAGTTGCGGCGCCATGCGCACCGGCCCCAGCGTGATGGCCAGCGTGAGCGAAAGCAGCAGCAGCGCGATCAACGCCGCCAGCCACAGTGCCAGTTGACGGCGCTGGGCCGAGAAAGCATTGGAGGTGGCGCTGCACGAATCCGCACTGCTTGGAGGTTCGGCGGTCTGCATCATGGCTCGCTCACCTGCTCGGGTATCTGCTCGGGGTGCAGCGCATGGGCCAGGCGCTGGGTGGCGGCGACATTGCGCGGGCCTGGCGTTGCCTCGGCAAACTCCAGCAGCACGAACTTTTGCTCGCGTATGGCCTTGAGGTGGGCCAGCTCGGGCTTGGCCAGCAGAAACTGGCGTTTGCCGTCGGCCACGGGCCTGTCGTTATCGACGATGACTATCCAGTCCGGTTCGCGGGCAATCACGTCTTCCCAGTTGCCGCGCATCCAGCTGCTGTCCAGATCGTCAAAGATATTCGTTGCGCCCGCGGCCTCGATCATGGCCTGGGGCATGGCATAGCGGCCCGTGGTGACGGGGATGTCTGTGCCGCTGTCAAACACAAAGACCTTGGGTTTGTGGCTCACGTTCTGGAGGGCATCGGTCACGCGCTGTAGCTGGGCGCGCTGCTTGCCCACCAGCGCCTGGGCGCGTGCCTCGATGTCAAAGATGCGGCCCAGGTTGAGCAGGTCGTTGAAAGTGTCTTCCAGCGAAACGCGCTCGCGAGCCACCTGGCGTATGCAGGATTCGCTGAGCACATAGCTGGCAATGCCCAGCTCCTTGAGGCTGGCAGGAGTGATCTGGCCGGGTCTGAAGCCATAGGACCAGCCGCTGAAGACAAAGTCCGGCTGGGCGTTGAGCAGGGTCTCCAGGTTCATGCCCTGGCTGGACAGATCGGGCACGCCGGCCAGCAGCGGCTGCATGGCGGTGGGCAGGCGGCTGATGTCGCGCAGACCGCCATAGCCCGCCAGCCTGTCCTGCAGGCCCAGGGCAAGAAACATCTCCAGCAGATTGATGCCGTGCACCACGGCACGCTGCGGAACTTTGTCATAGACCACGGGCTGGGTGCAGACATCGATGGTGAGCGCTGTTTTTGCCGCCTTGCTGGTCGAGGCTTGCGGGATGCTGCCGGCCTGATGGCTTTCGCCGCAGGCGCTGAGCGCTGCTGCCGAAGCCAGCACCGCGACAAACCATAGCGGTTGCTTCAGTAACAGGAGCTGCTGGCGCATGTATTTAAAGGACTTCATGGCTAAAAGTGTCTGAACTCAAGAAAATACAAGCACAGGCAGCTACTGATATCAAAGCGATGCATGGCACTTAGAACGTGAACTCGGCCGTGAGATCGACGCGCCGCCCCTCACCCGGGTAAGCCTGTGCCGCCCTGGCGCTGGAGACGGCCGAGTAGGTGTAGAGCTTGTCCGTCAGGTTGCGCAGCGTCAGTCGATAGGTGCTGTGCGGCTGGGGACGCCAGCTCAGTGCAGCATCCCAGACGGTGTAGCCGCCGCTGCGCGCGGTGTTGGCGTTGTCCGCAAAGCGGCTGCCCACGGCACGTGCGCCCAGCGATGCCTGCCAGCGGCCCAGGGTGTTGTGGGTGGTGTAGTGGGCCCACAGATTGGCGGTGTTGCGCGCCACGTTGGTGGGACGCTTGCCGGAGCGGTCGGCGCCACCGGCTTCGATCAGTTGGTCATACTTGGCGTCGACAAAGGCGTAATTACCCTCAAGACGCCAGTTGGGCGACAGGCGCATCACCGCGCTCAGCTCCAGCCCCTGCGAGCTTTGCTTGCCGCCTTGCACGGACAGCAAAGCGTTGTTCGGGTCGCGCGTGATGATGTCTTTCTTCTCGATGCGATAGGTAGCGGCCGTCCATTCGCCCTGGCCCCGGGCGAACTGCTGCTTCAGGCCCAGCTCAATCTGGCGTGCCGTGGTCAGCTTGAAGGGGCTGTTGCCCAGGTTCAGGGTCAGCACATTGGTGACGGGGTCATGGCCTTGGGATAGCTGGCCGTAGAGGCTGGTCTGGGCACTGAGCTTGTGCGTCAGACCCAGGCGCCAGGCCGTTCCGTTCAGACGTTTGTCGAAGGAGCCGCTGCCCACCAGGTCATTGCGCTCAAAGTCCGTGAGGGCGCGGCGTATGCCGGCCAGCAGCAGCCATTTGTCGCTCAGCGTCCAGGCATCCTCGGCATAGAAGTCATGCGTGGTGGCCTGAGTGCGATAACTTGGCAGCATGGGCGAAGTATTGGGCCAGTAGCCCAGCGAAGGCTCGTTCACGCCGATGGTCGCGCTGCCCGCATAGTCGTTGCGTGCAAAGTTGAACCGGGCGCGGCTTACCTCCCAGCCCGCTACTACTTTGTGTGCACCGGCCTGGATGGTGGTTTCCAGCCGATTGCCGGTCTGGGCCAGATCGTGGGCCAGCTCCAGATAGTCACCCAGCGTCACTTGCTGCTTGCTGGGGTTGTAGCTATAGGCTTCGATGTTGCGCCAGTAGCGATCGGCCTTGAAATGGTAGAGCTCGTTGCTCACGCTCAGCCAGTCGTTGACCTGGTACTGGGCTCGGGCGCGCACGCGCTTGTCCTTGATGCGGATATCGCTGTCAGCGGTGTTGAAGTTGCGTCCCAGCAGCTCGGGCACGATGGCACCGTTCACGGTGGGCGTGCCGAAATAGCGTGCAGGTTTTTCGTCGCTGACATCGGCCAGCAATTCCATGCGCAGGGCTGCCGTGGGCTGCCAGCGCAGCGTGCTCATCAGTTTGCCGCCGCTGGCGCGGCTCATGTCGTGCTCGCCATTGGTGTGGTGGCCATAGGCATCCAGGCGGTAGCTCAGCGTGTCGCTAAGCGCGCCGCCCATGCCCAGACCAAGCTTGGCCGTACCGTGCGAGCCGGCTCCGACCAGTACTTCGCGCACCGTCTCCTTGCTGGGCTGCTTGCGCACCACATTGGCCGTGGCGCCCACGGTACCCGTGCCATAGACGATGGAGGCAGGGCCGCGCAGCACTTCCACGCGCTCATAGCCCCAGCTGTTGGCAGGGTAGGGCGTGGTCGACGAGGCCACGCTCAGGCGCACGCCGTCTTCGGCGATGCCCACCGAGTTGGTGCCGGTGAAGCCGCGCGTGCTGAAGGACAGGCTGCTGTAGCTGGTGGCAGACAGTGGCGTCATGCCCACGGTGCGGCCGATGATGTCGGCCATGCGGCTATCACCGCGCTCCTGCCAGGTCTGCTCGTCCACATAGTCGAGGCTGGCGGGCAGGTCACGGGTGGCGATGCCGGTCCGGCTGCCCGATGTTGTTGGCTGCGACAGACCCAGTCCGCCAGGGGCGTTGTCCGTGACCTGTACGGTGGGCAGTTGTGCTGCCGAGGAGAAAGTGGAGGGGCTTGAGCTGTTGGCCGAAGGTTCTGCGGCCAAGGTCAAGGCAGGTGCCAGGCCGATCAGGGCAGCAGGCAGGGCGAAAGATTTCATGTCGTCAGCGAGAACTGACCAGCCTGCATGCATGTGACGAGACCATGACCGGCGTCTGGAGTGCGCCTGGATGTGCGCGCCTGTCGCCGATCAGCTGCCGTCACGCTGCTCCCCGCAGACGGTCGTTGCAAATGCCGACTGCCGGAGTTGCACCCGGACGGTCAGCGCTTAACAGGCCGGTATCCGGGCTGGCAGATTGCGCGAGGCATGCCACTTCGTCTTCCCAGCGCTGCCGCGCACCTCTTGAAGAGGCCACGTAGAACGCCAGTGACTGGCTCTTGCTGGTGCAAAAGCCGTGAAGTGGATTGATCTGCTTACCGTTGCGGGGGCAGCCAAGGCTTCGAACCTTGTTCCCGTTTAACCCGATGAAACATCGGGCACCTGCTACGTTGAACAAGCTTGACAGACCGCAGTCTGAAAGATCGTTCGCGAAAAATTATATAGCAGCAGCCATCGGTAGTGACTGCGAGGCGGGATCCATGGCGACAAGGACAGACACAGGTCCAGCACCGGCATTGCGGCAGGCATGCCAATTGTCGTCAAACATCTGGCGCAGTAGAAAAACAGCCATGGCTGTTTTTTGAATGAATTCAGTCAAAACTGAGCTGATATTTGTGCATAAAAATAGAGGCTGAGACAGCCCCCGATTTTGAGGACACCATGAGCATCTGGTCCATCGACGCACAGACCGTCACCCACAGCATTCAGCTCGCTGTTGCGCCGGTTTTTTTTCTGACTGCCGTGGCCGGCATGATTGGCTCCGTAGCGGGGCGGCTGGCCCGCATCATTGACCGGGCCCGCAAGCTGGAGGAAAGCCTGCGCACCCTGGACGATCACGATCTGATCGCCCGCCACCTCAAGGAGCTGCATTTTCTGCGCGAGCGCGGGCGGCTGGCCAACGTCTCCATCGCGCTGCTGACGCTGTGCGGCATGTGCATAGGGCTGACCATCGTGCTGCTGTTCGTGGGCCAGGCCTACGGCGTCAGCGGCCACGGCTATGCCGTTTTCAGCTTTCTGCTGGGGGTGCTGGCCTTTGTGCTGGCGCTGTGCTGCTTCCTCTGGGAGACCATCATGGCGACACGCATTCTGGACTTTCATATGCTCACCCAGGCCAGGGCGGCCGTGCGCCATGTGGAGTCCGAGCATCGCCCCTGATTGCGCTGCGAGACATGTTTTTCCTGCCTCTGATCCTGGTGCCCATCGTCTTCCTGATGGCCCTTGCTCGCCTCTATCAGATTCCCGTGCAACTGCGTTCGGGCCGGGTGCTGCTGGTCGAGCGCGGCAGGCCGGTCTTGCGTCTGGCCACCTTGCTGGCCTATGCCGCTTTGCTGACGGGCAGCGGGGCATTGCTCGCGGCCTTGGTGTATGCAAGCCTTTTCGCGGCCGACCGATGGTCGGCCTATCTGCATCTGCTGCCTTATCTGGCGCTTTATCCCTTTCTCTACCTGGCGGCTGCCTGGGTGTTCTATTACGGCCTGAAAAAGTCTTCAGCCGACTGAACTAGTCCTTCATGGGCTCCAGCCAGGCAGCTGCGGCATGGATGATGCAGTCGGTCAGGCGTTGCAGGCTGGCCTGGGCATTGCGGGTATGGGCCCAGTACATGGGGATGTGGAGATCTCTGCCCGGGAGCAGTTCCATCAGATCGCCACTGGCCAGCTGCGGGGTGATCAGCTGGGCCGGGTGCATGCCCCAGCCCATGCCCAGTTCCACGGCACGGGTGTAGCCCTGGTTGGAGGGCAGAAAGTGACGCGCATTGTTGCGCCGTCCGTCCAGCCCCAGGCCGTGCAGCCATTGGTCCTGCAGGCTGTCCTTGCGGCCGTAGTACATCATTGGCGCCTTGGCCAGCATCTGTGCCAGCTCCCGGTCCGACTCGGCCTGGGCCAGGTGGCGCTGCACAAACACCGGGCTGGCCACGGCGATATAGCGCATGCGGCCCAGCGGCCAGGTGTTGCAGCCTGCAATCGCCGAGCCCGTGGCCGTGACGGCGGCCATGACTTCGCCTTCCTTGATGCGTTTGGCCGTGTGGTCCTGGTCGTCAATGCTGATGTCCAGCAGCTCGTTGCCATCCTGCGTGAAGGCTGCCATGGCATCCATGAACCAGGTCGACAGGGAGTCGGCATTGACCGCCAGCTTCAGCGTGGGCAGGGCGGTCTGTCCTTCGGGGACCAGCTCGGGGTTCTTGCGCCGCAAATCGTTTTCCAGCAGCGCCACCTGCTCCACATGCAGGCACAGGCGTCGGCCGGCCTCCGTGCCGGTGCAAGGCGTGCCGCGCAGCACCAGCACCTGTCCCACGCGTTCCTCGAGCAGCTTGATGCGCTGGGAGATGGCGGAGGGGGTGACATGCAGCTTGCGCGCCGCACGCTCGAAGCTTCCCTCGCGCAATACGGCGGCAAGCGCTTCCAGTCCCGCGTAGTCCAGCATTAGAAATTCTTCATTGAATTGAGTAAATGTAATTTTACTTAATTGCTTCGCAGAGCAAGAATCCGGGCCGGTTTGGAGGAGTCAGCGGCTCATGGACATGACAACTAATTTTTATTCCGCCTGGATTGCAGGCTTTACGGTGTGCGCTTCGCTCATCGTTTCCATAGGTGCCCAGAACCTGTATGTGCTGCGACAGGCAGTGCATGGCGAACATGTGAAGGCCTGCGTGGCTCTGTGTGTGCTCAGCGACGGGCTGCTGGTTGCGCTGGGGGTGGCCGGCATGGCGCAGATGCTGGCCAGCTATCCGGCATTGGCCCAGTATCTGACGCTGGGCGGAGCCGCATTCTTGCTGGCCTATGGCCTTTTCGCCTTGCGGCGCATGTGGCTGGCCCCGGATGCCGCCATGGAGGCCGGCGAGCGCAGGGCTGCACCACGCGGAATGATGAGCGTGCTGGCTGCACTGGCAGCCATCACTTTGCTCAATCCTCATGTGTACCTGGATACGGTCTTGCTGATGGGCTCGATTGGCGCCCAGCAGGAGGGTGCGGGCCGCTGGTCCTACGTGATGGGTGCGGCCTCGGCCAGCTGCCTCTGGTTTGTTCTGCTGGCGATGGCGGGGCGCCGTCTCAAGCACTTGTTTGCCAACCCCGGTGCCTGGCGCGTCATGGACGGTATCACCGGTGTGATGATGCTGTGTCTGGCCTGGTGGGTGGCGAACAGCGCTTTGGGAATGGAGATTTGAGTCTCAAGGTGCGCCAGCGCCATTCATTGCAGGCTCTCTCTCACCCCCACATCGGGTTTCAAGCTTCTGCGGCTTGTTCCCACAGACCCACGGCTTCGATGAGGTTCCAGCTATTGCATTCAATGCGGTAGTGGCCTGTGGCTCCGGTCTTCTGGCTCTGGCCCTCGATCACCACAATATGCCTGCCATGGCGCTGAGCTTCGGAGAGCGGGCGGATCTTGTCGTAGTTGTGCCTCTCGGCAATGTCGCCACGAAAGGCAATCGTCACTTGCTCGCGCCGGGGGAAGTAGTCCTTGGCATATTTGTCCAGAGTGCGATCGGCAACCAGCGTGGCCATATCGGGCGAGGTGGCGGAAGAAGCGTTCATCGTGTCTCCTCAAGAGTGGACTCTTGTTTGTGTGCGGAATCTGAGCCGGTTTATGACGCAATTGTTGCATTTTGTTTCCGGTGGCGCCAGTGCCAATCTCCATGAAAAATGGCGGACCTCGTCCTGCATCAACTCCGGCCGGGCGGTCACACGGCGGAACCGCCTTATGGCGCAGACAACGGCAGCTGCAGACCTGTCTTGATGCGCTCCAGCGCGATCGAGGTGCTGTAGCGGCGAATGTTCTCGTCCCCTTCGAACAGGCGTTTGCAGATGGCCTGGTAATCATCCATGTCGGTTGCCGTGACGACCAGGATGTAGTCGGTTTCGCCCGTCACATAGAAGCACTGCTGTACAGCCGCTTCGTCGGCGATACGCGCCCTGAAGCCGCGCGACAGATCCGGCCTGTCGTTGACCAGCTGCACGGTGATGACCGCAGTCAGCGTGCGGCCCACCTTGACGGGCGCCAGCACGGCCACATTGGCGGCAATCACCCCGGTTTCCTGCAATCGTTTGATGCGCCGCTGCACGGCTGGGGCCGAGAGGTTGATGTGCTCAGCAATCAGACGCTGCGGCATGAGGTTGTCACGCTGGAGCAGGGCAAGAATCGCGTGGTCAAAGGAGTCCAGGTCGGCAGCAGGCATGGTGTTGGATGGGTTGAGAGCGAAACTTGCAGATTCAGGGCTGAAAACGAGCAAATTTCGCGGGTGACATGCAATATCGTACCCACCTATGTCAAAAAACAGCTGGAATCATTGGTGGCCCGTGTTGGCCGTATTGGGCTCGGTCACTGCACTCGGGTTGGGGACTTCGCTGGCCAAGCAGCTGTTTCCCTTGATTGGTGCCCAGGGCACATCGGCACTGCGAGTGGGTTTTGCCGCGTTGATTCTGGTGTGCGTCTGGCGGCCCTGGCGCTGGTCGCTCAACCGTCAGCAGGCACTGGCTCTGCTGGTTTTCGGCATGGCACTGGGCGGCATGAATCTGATGTTCTACATGGCGCTGCGCGATATTCCGTTTGGCCTGGCCGTGGCCATCGAGTTTTCAGGACCGCTGGCCGTGGCCATCTACTACTCACGCCGCGCGCTGGACTTTATCTGGCTGGCGCTGGCGGTTGTCGGCCTGGCCTTGATTCTTCCTCTGGGTGGCAGTGCTTCGGGCCTCCACCTGTCCCCGGTGGGTATTGCCTGCGCACTCGGAGCCGCCATCTGCTGGGCCTCCTACATCGTTCTGGGGCGCAGGCTGGGCCATATCCCCAGCGGCCAGGCCGTCTCCCTGGGCTTGCTGTGCGCGGCGTTGGTGGTGGTGCCGTTTGGTGTGGCAGAGGCTGGAGTCAAGTTGCTGACGCCGTCGATTCTGCTGTTCGGGCTGATGGTGGCGGCCATCTCCAGTGCCTTGCCTTACTCACTGGAAATGCTGGCTCTGCGCCGTCTGCCGCCTGCCACCTTCGGCATCGCGCTGGCGACCGAGCCTGCCATTGCAGCACTGATGGGCATGCTGCTGCTCAGCGAGAACCTGACGGCCACGCAGTGGACCGCCATTGCCTGCATCATGGCTGCGGCCATGGGCAGCGCCGTGACGCGCGCAGGTACCAAATCGCCCGTGGTGGATGCTTCGGCTGCCACTTCCGGATGAATACCCATGCTATGAAAAGAGATGCTGCTAGCGCTTGCACATCAATGCTTTGCCGAAATATTTCTAGTGAATAACCCTTGGAATTTGAGCGGCAAGCTCTGTTTTCTGTAGCTGCAATAGTTCGAAACGCTGCTTGTGCAGCGTTTTTTGTTGCCACCCAGATTACCTGTAAAGCAATGTTCCGATCAGTTTTGCGAGTCGTCGAAATCTTGAATGATGGCAGATAGATAGGGGGCTTTATTGCTTCCATGAGGACTGGCTTCTATGCTCATTTCGAGTCATATTTTTTGACCGATTTTTGCGCTATCCGGTTTGCGGTTTTGGCTGTCGTGGCTACTGCGTATTTGTAGGAATCTCGGTCTATTCAAATTAGGAGCGAGGTGCTACAACGGACGCACACGGTAACGAATGCCTTGCAACTTTGCGGCACTGATTCGAGCCCTGGTGCCGCCACGGGAGGTCATATGGATGTCATCAGCAATTCCGCAGCACGCTACGTTCGCCTGCGTGAAGAAGAAATGTCGCTGGACGAGTACCTTAGCCTTTGCCAGCGTGATCCCATGGCCTACGCCGGAGCCTCACAGCGCATGCTGTCCGTCATCGGTGAACCCGAAATGGTGGATACCCGCAACGATCCCGTGCTGTCGCGTCTGTTTGCCAACAAGGTCATCCGTCGCTATCCCGCATTCTCTGAGTTCTACGGCATGGAAGATGCCATCGAGCAGGTGGTGAGCTTCTTTCGCCATGCGGCCCAGGGCCTGGAGGAACGCAAACAGATTCTCTATCTGCTGGGACCTGTGGGCGGCGGTAAAAGCTCGATTGCAGAGCGTCTCAAATACCTGATGCAAAAGGCACCGTTCTACGCGCTCAAGGGATCGCCTGTGAACGAGTCGCCACTGGGTTTGTTCGACCCCGTGGAAGACGGCCCGGTGCTGGAAGACGAGTTCGGCATTCCGCGCCGCAGTCTGCAGCATGTACTCTCGCCCTGGGCCGTAAAGCGGCTGGAGGAGTTCGGCGGAGACATTCGCCAGTTCCGAGTGGTCAAACGCTACCCCAGCATCCTCAAGCAGATAGGCATTGCCAAGACCGAGCCCGGCGATGAGAACAACCAGGATATTTCCAGCCTGGTGGGCAAGGTGGACATCCGCAAGCTGGAGAACTTTTCGCAGGACGACACCGACGCCTACAGCTACTCGGGTGGCCTGTGCCTGGCCAATCAGGGCCTGCTGGAGTTCGTGGAAATGTTCAAGGCTCCGATCAAGGTGCTGCACCCCCTGCTGACGGCCACGCAGGAAGGTAATTACAAGGGCACGGAAGGCTTTGGCGCGATTCCGTTTGATGGCGTGGTGCTGGCGCACAGCAATGAAAGCGAATGGAAGGCCTTCCGCAACAACCGCAACAACGAGGCGTTTCTTGATCGCATCTACATTGTCAAGGTGCCTTACTGCCTGCGCGTGAGCGAGGAAGTCCGCATCTACGAGAAGCTGATCCGGGAGTCTTCGCTGGCCAACGCCATCTGCGCGCCTGGCACGCTCAAGATGATGGCGCAGTTCTCCGTGCTCACGCGCCTCAAGGAGCCAGAGAACTCCAGCATCTTCAGCAAGATGCAGGTCTATGACGGCGAAAGTCTCAAGGACACTGATCCGCGCGCTAAAAGCTATCAGGAATACCGTGACTACGCGGGCGTGGACGAGGGCATGGAGGGCATCTCCACCCGCTTTGCCTTCAAGATACTGGCCAAGGTCTTCAATTACGACAGCACCGAAGTGGCGGCCAATCCCGTGCACCTGATGTATGTGCTGGAGCGGCAGATCGAGCGCGAGCAATTTCCGGCCGAGCTGGAGACCAAGTACATAGGTTTCATCAAGGAATATCTGTCCCAGCGCTATGCCGAGTTCATCGGCAAGGAAATCCAGACTGCCTATCTGGAGAGCTATAGCGAGTACGGTCAGAATATCTTTGACCGCTACGTCACCTACGCCGATTACTGGATTCAGGACAGCGAATACCGCGACACCGATACCGGCGAGGTGTTCGATCGCAATGCGCTCAATGCCGAGCTGGAGAAGGTGGAAAAGCCGGCCGGCATTGCGAACCCCAAGGACTTCCGCAACGAGATCGTCAACTTCGTGCTGCGGGCCAGGGCCAACAACCAGGGCAAGAACCCCAGCTGGACCAGTTACGAGAAGCTGCGCGTGGTGATCGAGAAAAAGATGTTCTCCAACACCGAGGAGTTGCTGCCGGTGATCAGCTTCAACGCCAAGGCCAGTGCTGAAGATGCGCGCAAGCATGAGGACTTCGTCACTCGCATGGAAGCCAAGGGCTATACGCCCAAGCAAGTGCGTCTGCTTTGCGAGTGGTATCTGCGCGTGCGCAAGAGCAGCTGACAGCGGTGTCGGTGGCCCGGCGCGGCCACCGACAGGACGGTTGAGTTGAGAACAGCCCCTGGAGATGGGAGCACAGATGGCACTGCATATCATCGACCGCAGGCTCGCAGGCAAGAATAAATCGGTAGGCAACCGCGAGCGGTTTGTGCGGCGTTTCAAAGAGCAGATCGCGGAGGCGGTGCGCAAAGCCGTGTCTGCGCGCGACATCCGCCATATCGATCAGGCGGAAAGCATCACCATTCCGAAAAAAGACATTCAGGAGCCGGTCTTCAGGCATGGTCAGGGCGGTATCCGCGATATGGTGCTGCCTGGCAATCGCGAGCATGTGCGCGGTGATCGCATTGCCCGGCCGCCTGGTGGGGGCGGCGGTTCGGGATCGCAGGCCAGCGATAGCGGTGAGGGGCAGGATGACTTCACTTTCACCTTGACCAAGGAAGAGTTCATGGAGCTTTTCTTTGAAGATCTGGCGCTGCCGCGCCTGCTGCGCAACCACATCGGCAATACCTTGCAATACAAGACAAGGCGCGCCGGCTACAGCCATGACGGCACGCCCAGCAATCTGGCGCTGGTGCGCACGATGCGCGGCGCCCTGGGGCGGCGCATTGCGCTGACCAAAGCTCCGCACCGTGAGCTCAAGGTACTGGAAGAACAGCTTGAAGCTCTGCTGGCGCAGGATGACGGCACCAGTGAGTCAGTAGCCGAGCTGCAACGCCGTATCGATACCTTGCGTGAGCGTATCGGCGCAGTGCCTTTCCTGGAGCAACTGGATCTGCGCTTTCGCAATCGCAGCAAGGTGCCCGTGCCCAGCAGCCAGGCCGTGATGTTCTGCGTGATGGACGTGTCCGGCTCCATGGATCAGGAGCGCAAGGAGCTGGCCAAGCGCTTTTTCATCCTGCTGTATCTGTTTCTCACAAGGCATTACGACAAGATCGAGATTGTTTTCATCCGCCACCACACCCAGGCCGCAGAAGTCAGCGAAGACGAGTTCTTTCACTCCACGGAAAGCGGCGGTACGGTAGTCAGCAGCGCGCTGGTCCTGCTCGAACAGATCATCAGGGCCCGCTACCCGGTCAACGACTGGAATATCTATGTGGCCCAGGCCAGCGATGGCGACAACTTCAGCGACGACGGCGGCAAATGCCACAGCCTTCTGGCCGAAAGAATATTGCCGCTGGTGCGCTACTACGCTTACCTGCAAGTGGTGCTCGAGGAGCAGAGTCTCTGGGAAGAGTACAGCCGCCTGCTGCCGCTATTCCCCCATTTCGCCATGCGCAAGGTATCGGCAGCCAACGAGATCTACCCGGTGTTCCGCGATCTCTTCAAGAAGGATGGGGTATCGATATGAACCTCAATCTCTATCCCGTGCTGGACCTCAGCGCCAGCAGAAAGGCCGGAAATTCGCATGCCCAGGGGGAGCCGCGCTTTCGCGATGTGCCGCAGGCACCTTTGATGGCGTCCCAGCGACCGGCGTCTCCCTTGCCCGACCCCAGCGACTGGACTTTCGAGCTGATCGAACAGTATCACGCGGCGATTGCTGCCACGGCTGAGCGCTACGGTCTGGATACCTATCCGAATCAGCTGGAGATCATCACGGCCGAGCAGATGATGGATGCCTATTCCAGCGTGGGCATGCCGGTCAATTACCGGCACTGGAGCTATGGCAAGGAGTTTCTGGCCACGGAGCGCCGCTATCGACGAGGCCATATGGGACTGGCCTATGAGATCGTCATCAATGCCAACCCTTGCATCAGCTATCTGATGGAGGAGAACAGCACGGCCATGCAGGCCCTGGTGATTGCGCATGCAGCCTATGGGCACAACAGCTTTTTCAAGAACAATTATCTGTTTCGCATGTGGTCCGACGCGGGCAGCATCATCGACTATCTCGTCTATGCACGCGACTATGTGGCGCAATGCGAGGAACGCTATGGCTTCGACACCGTGGAGCAGTTGTTGGATTCCTGCCATGCGTTGTCGAACTTTGGTGTGGACCGCTATTGCCGTCCCTCGCATAAAAGCCTGTCGCGCGAGCGCGCCGAGAGAGAGGCACGTGAAGCCTATGTGCAGCAACAGGTCAATGTGCTGTGGCGCACGCTTCCAGCCCGAAGGGACAAGGACAAGGACAGCACGACGCAAGGCAGCGAGCGCTTTCCCCGAGAGCCCGAAGAGAATATCCTCTATTTCATCGAGAAGAACGCTCCCTTGCTCGAACCCTGGCAACGAGAGATCGTGCGCATCGTGCGCAAGATCGCCCAGTATTTCTATCCGCAGCGCCAGACTCAGGTGATGAACGAGGGCTGGGCCACCTTCTGGCATTACACCTTGCTCAACACTCTGTATGACGAGGGCTGGCTGACCGATGGCGTGATGCTGGAGTGGCTGTCATCGCATACCAATGTGATCTACCAGCCGCCCGCTGGCCACCGGGCCTTCAGCGGCATCAATCCTTATGCGCTGGGCTTTGCCATGTACCGTGATATTCGGCGGATCTGCGAAAAGCCGACCGAAGAGGACCGCCGCTGGTTTCCCGACATGGCCGGCACACCATGGTTGCCAGCGCTGCACCACGCCATGCGCAATTACAAGGACGAGAGCTTTGTTGGCCAGTTTCTGAGCCCGCACCTGATACGCGACATGCGTTTGTTCTCTCTGCACGATGATCCTGAGGAACGTGATGTTCTGGTCAGTGCCATTCACGATGAAGATGGCTACCGCACACTGCGCCAGTTGCTGTCTCAGCAATACGACCTGGGGACGCGCGAACCCAATATTCAGGCCTGGAGCGTGAATCTGCGCGGCGACCGCAGTCTTACTCTGCGGCATACCCAGTACCAGGGCAGGCCGCTGGCAGAAGATGCACAGGAGGTGCTCAAGCATGTGGCTCGCCTTTGGGGATTTGGCGTGCATCTGGAAAGCGTCAACGGCGATGGCGAGACACCGGTATTGCTGCACTCGGTGCCTGCACCCTCGCATTGAGACATCTCAAGTGGAAGTTGCCTGAAGCCCTTGCCTGTAAAGCGCTATAAGCGATCAAATCAAAAGAAAAAGCGCTGCAGAAGCAGCGCTTTTTTCTGAGTCAGGTCGTCAAGTGTGGCCGGCGGCCAGTTCTGTCCGGCCCCGGGGCCACAGCAGGTGCCTGTGCCCACCGTGCTCTTCGCAGCGCGGCCGTCATCCCCTGTAGAGGATGGGAGCGCCAACGTCTCTAAGGCCTTTGCGAATCAGAACGCGGGAACCACGGCGCCCTTGTACTTTTCCTGAATAAACTTCTTGGTGTCTGCAGAGTGCAGAGCGCTCATCAGCTTGGCAATGTCGGCGCCGTTGGCGCGATCCTTGCGGGCCACCACGATATTGGTGTAGGGCGAATCGGCACCTTCGATGAACAGGGCATCCTTGGTGGGGTTGAGCTTGGCTTCGATTGCGTAGTTGGTGTTGATCAGGGCCAGGTCGACATCAGCCAGTGCGCGGGGCAGCAAAGGCGCTTCCAGTTCCTTGAACTTCAGCTTCTTGGGGTTCTTGACGACGTCCAGAGCAGTGGGGGTCAGGCTCTTGGGATCCTTGAGCTCGATCAGACCATGCTTGGCCAGCAGAATCAGTGCACGGCCGCCGTTGGAGGGGTCGTTGGGAATGGCCACGGTAGCGCCATTCTTCAGATCCTTGATGTTCTTGATCTTGCTGGAGTAGGCACCGAAGGGCTCCACATGCACCTTGCCGTTGGGTACGGCCACCAGCGAGGTCTTGCGGTCCTTGTTGTAGCTGTCCAGATAGGGCTGGTGCTGGAAGAAGTTGGCATCCAGCTGCTTGTCTTCCACGGCAGCATTGGGCTGCACGTAGTCGCTGAACTCCTTGATTTCCAGATCGATGCCCTGAGCCTTCAGTGCGGGCTTGATGTGATTGAGGATTTCGGCGTGAGGAACGGCCGTGGCGCCCACCTTGAGCACGTCAGCAGCCTGGGCCGACAGCGCCAGAGTGGCAATAGCGATAGCAGAGAGAGCTTTCTTCAACATTGGTTCTGACCTTCTTCAGCAAGTTGCAATAAATTCCGGGCCTCATCTGGACCGCAGCGAACTAAGGTGCATAGTCTAGTGCCGTGTACCGACGTCTGCAGGACATTTTTCTTATTTGGTTATAAGAGCGTCGTTTTTTATACAAAATCTGATTTCGATTGCAGCCATGAATCCCGAAATGCTGGAGCGCCTGGTGCGCGTGCCTATGCCTTATGGCAAGTACAAGGGCCGTTTGATTGCCGATCTGCCCGGCAACTACCTCAACTGGTTTGCCCGCGAGGGCTTTCCCAAGGGCGAGATCGGTCAGTTGCTGGCCTTGATGCAGGAGCTTGACCACAACGGACTCAGCGGTTTGCTGGAGCCCATTCGCAAGGCTGCAGGGCTGCCGCCAAGAGCACAGGAATAGGCAAGAGAGGGCTGGCTGCGGTCGGCCAGATGAATATGCGGCAGGCGGGCCTGCAAAAGCCCTGGCAGTTTGCCTTTGGCCGGAAGCAGGTGACTGGCACTTGGGCTTGGCCGACTGCGGCCAGGCCGCGAGTCTCCAAAATGACCTGCTTTGGTCCTGAAGGCGTTGTCAATCCTAGGCTCTGGACATATACAGATGAAGCTGGTCGCAGGGGGCGGCCTCAAGCCTCGGAGTCTTGCGAGAGGTCCGAATGCTGAACAATGCGTCCCTTGCCTGCATGTTTGGCCGAGTACATGGCCTCGTCCGCACTCTGCATCAGGTTGGCCGAGGAACTATCTGCGGTGCTGATGGAGATACCGATGCTGCTGCCGACTTGCACCATCACTCCACCATTCAGTGCAATGGGCTGGCGCACGGCTTCCATGCAGCGCTTCATGACAGACATGGCCTCACCGGGAGTGTGCAAGCCCGATAGCAGCACCACGAACTCATCGCCGCCCAGGCGGGCAACGCAGTCGCCGGCACGGGCCTGGGCCGTCAGTCGGGCAGCTACCACACGTAAAACCTCGTCGCCTGCGTCGTGACCCTGGGTGTCGTTGACCTGTTTGAAACCATCCAGATCCATGAAGCACACGGCAAGCATCTGGCCGTCAGCCAGCTCCTGGTTCAGCGTTTCCTCAAGTGCTCGGCGGTTCGCCAGACCCGTCAGAGCGTCGTGGTTGGCAAGGTGATTGGCGGCTTGTTCGCCTCGCTTGAGGGCGTCGATGTCCACCAGAATCCACAGCGACTCTTCGGCATTCAGCAGTGTGCCGGATGCATCCACCCACAAAAGCTTGCCCTCGGCATTCTGCACCTGGAACTGCGCGTGAAATTTGCCCCGAGCCAGCAAAGAGCCATAGGCTTTTTCGCCGATACGCCTGTAGGAGGCTTCGTCGGGGTAAAGCATGCGCGTGGATGCACCCTGCAGTGCAGCTGCTGGCTGCTTGAGCAGACGGCGCATGGCGGGGTTGGTCCAGACGATCTTGCGCTCGCGCAGGCGAGCCATGCCGATCAGGTCATTGTTGATGAGCAGCTCCTGCTCTTTGCGGATGCGGCGTTCACGCTGCTGCAGCCGGTACAGGGCTACCGAACCCAAAGCAATCAGGGCAATGCACAAGCCGGCGAGACCCCATGCACGCCAGGCGGAGGCGCGCCACATGGCCATATAGGCTTCCGTACCCAGCCCGGTAAACACCGTCAGAGGATATCCGGGCAGCCGATGGTAGGCCGTGATGCGCTCCACGCCATCGATCAGGGTCGGTGTGATGTACCAGCCTTCCTCGCTGTTGCGGCTGATGGCCTGGTGATATTCGGACGAGACAGCGGCCTTGCCGATACCTGCGTCGGCATCCTGGCTTGCAGCCGGATAGCGCGCGACCAGCAGTGCCTGATCGGTGCGCAATGCCATGGCGCTGCTGGTGCCGAACGACTGGCGCTGGAATAGCTGGTGAAAATGTTCGGCCGCGACAATGGCATAGACGATGCCCTGGAACTGGCCGCCCTCGGCCTGAAGACGCCTTGCCAGCACGAAGGACCATTTTCCGAAGGAGTGGCTGATCAGAGGCTCGGACACCACCATTCGGTCCGTTTCGCGGGCTTGAGCGAAATAGGCGCGTTCCGCCACTGAAAACGGCACATCAATTTCGCTGGGAGTGATGAGTACCTCGCCAGCACTGTCTGTGATGCGCAGGGCGGTGACAAAAGGAATCAGGGCACGCTGTTCCTGAAGCATTTCGTACAAGGCAAAGTTGGCCGCGGAAAGTCCGTCAAGGCTGCGCGCGCGGTAACGACTGGCAATCGACGACAGAGCGTTGTCCACCAGTCGCACCTCGGCAGCCAGCTCCAAGCTCAGGCTGCGCGCTTGGTGCCTGGTGACGGCTACTCCCAGGTCCATGTCCGCGCGGTAATTGGCATGCACGCCAAGCCAGGTGGCAAAGCACAGCAAGGCCGCTACCAGCAGGTTGCCGAGCACGATGCGATGCAAAAGCTTGTGAGAGCGAAAGCTTGTCATCTTGATTCTTGAGGTCCTTGAATACCAACCTGGGTCGGAAACGGCTCGGTTCCGGACATTTGCATCAACCACCTGCCGAGTAAAGCATCGCAGAGCTCAACAGCGCAATAGTCTTGCAATCATCCAGCAGGTGTCGGGAGCTTGCTGCGAGCATTCGCCCGAGATGGGCGCCGCCTGCGCGAATGACCAGAAGTGGGGGTCCAGACTCCGATGTGTTCCCGGTGCGTGATTGTGCAGGGCCGACCCCTTTCTCCATGCTTGTCACGGGCACAAGGCGATGCGTTCCGGCAGAAGATGGCTCTGAAGCATATGCGGAAATAGTGAAGGCATTGAGGAAAACAGAAATGAGAATTGATATCATTTGATGTCTTTTTGAGATCTATTCCCATTGCACCATGCCCGTTGTCGAAACAGCCTCCCATCGTGAAGTCGCAGCGCTTTACACAGATCATCACGGTTGGTTGCAGGGCTGGTTGCGCCGAAAGGTCAGCAATGCCTTTGACGCAGCAGATCTGACTCAAGACACTTTTGTCCGTATCCTGGGCGTGCGTGAGCCGCCGCGTCTAGAGTCGCCGCGTGCTTATCTGACCACCGTGGCCAAAGGGGTGCTTGTCAACTGGTGCCGGCGGCAGGCGCTGGAGCGTGCCTATCTGGAGGCTCTGGCCCTGTTGCCGGAACCTGAAGCACCGTCGCCGGAGCACCGGGCCCTGGTGCTGGAGGCCCTGCATGAGATAGATGCCATGCTTGATGCCTTGCCGCCGCTGGTACGGCGCACTTTTCTGCTTTCGCAGCTCGAGGACATGAAGTACGACGATATCGCCTCGCAGCTGGGCGTATCGCTGACCAGCGTCAAGCGCTACATGGCCCAGGCTTTCAGGCAGTGTCTGGCGTTGATGGAATGACTGCAATGGATGCACGTTTGCTGGACGAGGCTGCGGATTGGCTGGTCCGTCTGAACGATGAAGGCCTGACGGCCGCCGAACGCGTTGCCTTCGAGCGCTGGCGCCGGGCCAGTCCGGCCCATGAAGGTGCCTGGATGCGGGCCGAGCGGCTGATGGACAAGCTGGGCGGGTTGCCGCCGGCGCTGGCCATGCCGGCGCTGGGCCGATCACAGCGTCGCAGCCGACGGGCCGCTGTGGCCAGGCTGGCTGTTTTGCTGGCCGCCGTGCCTGGTGGCTGGATGAGCTGGCGTTTGGCACAGCAGCAGGGGTGGGCAGCCGACCTGCGTACTGTCGCGGGCGAGCAGCGCCTCGTGACATTGGCCGATGGCAGCCGTTTGCTGCTGGATACAGGAACGGCCGTCGATGTCCGGTTTGATGCTCATCAGCGCCTGATACATCTGCACCGGGGCTCGATCTTGCTGGAAACTGCTGCCGATCCCAGTGGCGTGGACCGGCCGTTGCTGGTGGCGACGGCCGTGGGGCGCCTTCGGGCGTTGGGCACACGCTTTTCGGTGCAGCAGAACAGCGAGGGCAAATTCGTGGATCTGGCCGTAACCCAGGGTGCGGTCGAAGTCACATTACTCGGAGCCTCCGGGCCGGCGCTGGTGGTGCCCGCGGGCAACTGGGCGAGGTTGACTGCGCTGGGAGCAGGGGAGCTGCAGACGGTACGACCGCAGCAACTGGCCTGGGTGCACGGCATGCTGGTGGCGGACGCCATGCCCATGGCAGAAGTCTGCGCCCAGCTGTCGCGTTACCGGCCCGGCCTGCTGCACTGTGCCCCGGAGGTGGTGTCCACCAAAGTGTCGGGCGCGTACCCTTTGGCCGATACCGACCGGGCCTTGGCCATGCTGGCCGAAACCTACGCCGTGACGGTGCACCGGCGCTGGCAGGGTTACTGGGTCACGGTGGCGGCCCGCTGAGTTCACAAGCAAGGCATCTTCAAAAAAATGCACGAAGGTGAGACTTTCCGGGAAGTTGTTTGGCAAGCAAGGTGAACCACTCATTTTTGCTTCCAAAGGACTGTCTTTCATGCCTGCTTCCATGGCCTCCCGTTCCCTATCGAATCCTGTAATCAGCCCGGTTACGCGCGCCGCGCAGCTTGCCTTGCTGGGCTGGGCGCTGGCGGCGACCACCGTGCAGGCTGCCGAGCCGCCCGCAGCCGGGCAGGCTCAGGCCTACCGGATAGAAGCAGGCCCGCTGGGCCGGGTGTTGTCCGAGGTGGCGGCCACGGCCGGCATGGCACTGTCGTTCGATCCTGCGCTCACACAAGGGCGGCAAAGCCCGGTGCTTTCCGGCAGCTATACGCCGCGCGAGGCACTGCAGCGCCTGCTGGCTGGCAGCGGGCTGGAGCTGGTGCCGCGTCACGGCGGCAGCTACACCCTGCAAAGGCAGGCCGTGGCGCCCGTCTCGAGTGAGGAGGGCAGCACGCTGTCCGAAGTGCGCGTCACGGCTCAGGCCGAACGCAGCGGCACCACCGAAGGTACGGGCAGCTACACCCAGACGGGGCCCAGCCGCACGGCAACGGGTCTGGGCCTGACATTGCGCGAGACGCCGCAGTCGGTAAGCGTGATGACACGCCAGCGCATGGATGACTTCAAGCTGGAGACGCTGGCCGATGTGCTTGAGCAGACGCCGGGCATAGGCGTCTATCGCCAGAACAACGCGACGGACTTTCAGGCCCGCGGCTCGGACGTGAATCTGCAGGTCGACGGCATGTCCCAGCTCAGCAACGGCTGGTACTTTGTCACCAGCACCATGTATGCGCTGGACGATATGGCCGAGATGGACCGTGTCGAGGTGCTCAAGGGCTCGTCGGGACTGGTTGTCGGCAAGGGCGGCTATGGCGCCACCGTCAATCTGATCCGTAAGCGTCCCACGCGCGAGTTCCAGGCCAGCGTGCGCGCCAATGCCGGCAGCTGGGATACCTATCGAGCTCAGGCCGATATAGGCGGCTCGCTCAACGAGGCGGGGACGCTGCGCGGCCGCGTGGTTGCGTCCATGACGGATGCGGGCAGCTTTCGCGACAACGAAAAGAGCAACAGCAAGATGCTGTTCGGCACACTGGAGGCCGACCTCACCCCCGATACCCTGCTGAACCTGGGCATCACGCTGCGCCAGCGCGAGGCACGCGGCTTCGGCACGACCCGACCCATACAGCGCTACACCGCGGCGGGTGCCGAAGTGGGGCTGATGCCGCGCTCGTTCAACAACGGTGCACCCTGGTCGGGCTATGAACAGGAAAGCACCGAGCTGTTCGGCAGCGTGGAGCAACGTCTGGCCCATGACTGGACGGCAAGCCTGAAGTTCTTCCATCAGAGCGTGAAGATGGACGACATGAAGCTGGGCTATCTCTGGAACAGCACCACCGCTGCCTATCTGCCATGGCAGGACGTGGAAAACCGCAACTGGTCGGTCAATCTCGACGTCAAAGGTCCTTTCACCCTGCTGGGCCGCACGCACGAGCTGCTGGCCGGCGTGGGCATGTCGCGCTACCACAGCGGCCTGCTCTATGGCAGCTCGAAGAATGTTTCGCTGGCCAACCTGGGCCTGAGTTACGCCCAGGGCGGCGGCGCGCTGGCCCAGCCCGACTTCGGCAACTGGAACTATGACCGCCATGTCTTCAACCAGCGCCAGCGCTATGCCTATGCGGCAGGGCGCTTCCGTCTCGCAGATCCGCTGCAGCTGATAGCCGGCATGCGCGTGACGCAGTACCGCCAGCATGATGTGACGTCCACCTGGTGGAACTACGATATGCGCGAAACCGTCACCACGCCCTATGCCGGCCTGGTCTACGAAGTGCATCCCCAGGTTTCGCTGTACGGCAGCTACGCCACCATCTTCAAGCCGCAAAGCGCGCAGGATGAACAGGGGCGCACCCTTGATCCAGAGCAAGGCAAGACCTATGAGGTCGGGGCCAAGGCCGAGTTCTTCGACAAGCGGCTCAACGCCAGCATCGCTCACTTCTGGATGAAGACCGACAACTCGGCCGAGGCGTCGGGCGGCTTCACCCCTGGCGGCGACATGGCCTACCGAGCTGTCAGCGGTGCCACGCGGCGCGGCTGGGAGCTGGAACTGTCGGGTGAACTGGCGCGCGGCTGGCAGGTGCAGGGCAGCCTGGTGCAGCAAAACAGCTCGCTGACCAGCTCCAGCCAGTATCCCAAATACCAGCTCAAGCTCGGCAGCACCTACCGCTTCGACGACGGCTCGCTGCGTGGCCTGACGCTGGGCGCGGCCACTCGCTGGCAAAGCAAGACCTCAACCAGCGACAGCCACAACACACTGGCGCAGCAGTCCTATGCCGTGCTGGATCTGATGGCCCGCTACCAGGTCGACAAGCATCTGTCGCTGAGCCTGAACCTGAACAATGTGCTGGACAAAAAATACTTCGCGGGCGTCAGCAGTCTGGGCGGCCTTTATTACACCTGGGGCGCGCCGCGCAGTGTGAACGTGGGCATGCGCTACGACTTCTGAGAGGTGGGTAGGGGCTATCAATAACCATAGCTGTCATCGCTTGATGCAATTGCATTTCAGATATTTTTATATCTGAAATCAAATATTTGATAGTGCGGATAGCTATTGTTTTATTGCTCCAGTGCTAGGGTCTGAAATCTCCTGCGTTCCATATGCGCGGCACATTCTGAGTGCAAAAGCCTGGGTGAAATGAGGTTGTTGAGAATGATTCCTATTTGTGGAATTATGATCCAGTTCTATGGATATGACAGCCTCCTTCACCCGCGCGCTGCTCTTGGGCTTCGAGCGGGCCTATGCGGACCTGTTGCGCGCCGCCACGCGAAGCACGGGCTGCCGCGAGGAGGCCGGCGATGCCGTGCACGATGCCTGGCTGAGGCTGGCCGAGCATGCGCAGGCTGCTCAGGCTGAACAGGCCGGGCCTGCCGACAGCAGCGGCGCTGTCCAGGGGCCGCGCGATGCGACCGCCTATCTGGCCGTCATGGCGCAGAACATGGCCCTGGATGCGCACCGCCGCCGCCAGCGCCATGGGCGCTACCTGGACGCCGAGGCCGTGCGCGAGCAAATGGCTCCCAGCCATGCGCCCGACGTGGCCGAGTCCGTCATGTACCGGCAGGCGCTGGCGGCGCTGGAAACCGCACTGGCCGCACTGCCCGAGCGCAGCCGCAAGGCCTTTGTGGCTCACCGCGTGCATGGCGTGCGCCAGGCAGAGATCGCGGCGCGCCTGGGCGTGTCGCTGAACACGGTGGAGCGTGACCTGATCCAGGCGAATGCCTGCATCGAGGATGCGCTGCACCGCTGGCGCGGCAGCAGCCCGGCCGACGCGCAGCGTGCGGGCCATGGGGGGCGGCGCCGCAGCCTGGGCGCCTTGCTGGGACTGGCGGGTGTGGGGCTGGGCGGCGCTGCCGCCTGGCAGCAGTGGCTGCTGTACCGCCAGACCCATGTGCAGTGGCAGGCCAGCTGGAGCAGCGCACGCGGCCAGCAGGTGCGCCACGGCTTGCCCGACGGCTCGAGCCTGCTGCTGGATGCGGCCAGCAGTGCCCGGGTGCAGTATTTCTCGGCGCGGCGCATGGTCACGCTCGTCCAGGGGGCGGCCTTCTTCGAGGTGGCCCGCGACGAGCAGAGGCCTTTCATGGTCGAGGCCGCCGGCGTGCGGGTGACCGTGCTGGGCACGCGCTTTGGCGTGGACATCGAGGAGGGCGGCCAGAGCGGACAGCGGGTTTCCGTGCAGGTGGCTTCCGGCCGGGTGCAGGTGCAGACGCTTGGCGCGGATGCCCGGTCCTGGCAGACGCATGAGCTGGGCGCGGGCCAGGGGCTGCGCCTGGAGAGAGGCGCGGTGGTGCGCACGCAGGCCGCATCCGGGGATGCGGCGGCCTGGCGCGATGGCGAGCTGGTGTTTGCCGACACCACGTTGGGCGAGGCGCTGCAGCGGCTGGGGCGCTATGCGCCTTTTGAGCTGCAGGCTACCCCCGAGGCCGCGCGCCTTCCTTTGAGCGGGCGCGTGCGCATCGCCCAGGCCCATGCATGGGTCAGGGCCTTGCCGCGGGCCTTGCCGGTGCAGGTGCGCCAGCAGCCCGGCGGCGGCCTGCTGCTGGCACTGGCTCCGTGAGCGGCTCCGCAACTGGTGCGGTGAGCGGGCCAGGTTTTTTTCAGGGTGTTTGCCGTGCCATACGTCAAGACAGTGATCTCCGGGTATTGACCTCATCACTGACTCAAGGACGACTTGCATGCATCCGCTTCTCCCCCATTTCCGTCTCCATCCATTGGCCCACGCCGCCATCTGCCTGGGTCTGGCCATGCCGCTGCAGGCCGCCTGGGCCCAGGCGCCAGCGCAGGCCGTGCCTTTTGACATCGCGGCCCAGCCGCTGGGCGGTGCGCTGCACGAGCTGGCGCGCCAGGCCGGCCTGCAACTGGCTCTCGATCTGGCGCTGGTGCAGGGCCGACAGGCGCCCGCGGTACAAGGCCACCGCGATGTGGGCGCGGCACTGGAGTCGCTGCTGCGCGGCAGTGGCCTGCAAGCGCATGTGAAGCAGGGCATGCTCACCGTACAGCTCGTGCCAGCGGCCACGGGCACGGAGCCGTCCACGCTGGCCGAGGTGAAGGTGGTGGCCAACCAGCTTGGAGAGATCACAGAAGGCTCGGGCCTGTACACGCCGGGGGCCATTGCCACTGCCACGCGGCTGGTGCTGACGCCGCGGGAGACGCCGCAGTCGGTGAGCGTGGTCACGCGCCAGAAGATGGACGACTTCCAGCTCAACTCCATTGACGAGGTGATGGAGCACACGCCCGGGGTGAGCGTGGTCACCTACGACAGCGAGCGCACGGTCTATTACGCGCGCGGTTTTGCCATCAACAATTTCCAGTACGACGGCATTCCCATGCTGCGCGACTCGGGTTATTCGGCGGGCAACACGCTCAGCGACACCTCCATCTACGACCGCGTCGAGGTGCTCAAGGGCGCCACCGGCCTGCTCACGGGCAGTGGCGACCCGGGCGCCACCATCAATCTGGTGCGCAAGAAGCCCACGCGCGAGTTCCAGGGTCATGCGACGCTGGGCGCGGGAAGCTGGGGCAGCTACCGAGGCGAGCTGGACCTGAGCGGCGCGCTCAACGAGGCGGGCAGCGTGCGCGGCCGGGTCATGGCGGCGCGCCAGGACCGGCACACGCAGCTGGACCATTACAGCCGCGATGCCTCGGTGTTCTACGGCATCCTCGAAGCCGACCTGGGGCCGCGCACGCGGCTGACCCTGGGCGCGGACTTCCAGGACAACAAGCCCAGGGGCTCGACCTGGGGCGGCATACCGCTGCTCAATGCCAACGGGGACTTCAACGACATGCCGCGCTCGTTCAACAACGGTGCGCGCTGGAGCCGCTGGGAGCAGTACACCCGCACCGCCTTCGCCACGCTGGAGCACAGTTTCGACAGCGGCTGGGTGGCCAAGCTGCAGCTGAACCGGCAGATCAACGGCTATGACGCCAACCTGGGCTCGGCGGCTGCGGGCTTTCCCAATCCCGCCGACGGCTCGGGCGTCAGCATGTGGGCGGGGCAGTACATAGGCCGCACCACCAGCAATGCGGCCGACTTCTATGCCAGCGGCCCGTTCCGGCTGGGCGGGCGCGAGCATGAACTGGTGCTGGGCGGCAGCCTGACCAACCGGCACTGGAAGAACCGCGGCTGGTGGGATACCGGCAGCTATGACACGACGGTGGACAACTACTATCTCTGGAGAGGTGATGTGGCCGCTCCGGCCTGGGGAGCGATGCCGGATTTCACCAACGACGAGACCACGCGCGAGCGCGGCCTGTATGCGACCGCACGCTGGAATCTGCGCGACCACCTGAAGCTGATCACCGGCGGGCGCTGGTCCAATTACACCAACCGCGCCGAGCAGATGCGGGAGTCGGGCGTGTTCGTTCCCTATGTGGGGGCCGTGTACGACATCGACGACACCTATTCGGCCTATGCCAGCTATTCGGGCATCTTCAAGCCTCAGTCCGCCCAGGACGAACAGGGGCGCACCCTGGCACCGCTGCAGGGCAAGAACTACGAGCTGGGCGTCAAGGCCGCCTTCCTGGACGGCAAGCTCAATGCCTCGGCCGCAGTGTTCCAGCTGGAGCAAGACAACTACGCCCTGGAAACCGGCGGCGTGACCCCCACGGGCGCCACGGCCTACCGCGCGGTTCAGGGCGTGGAGACGCGCGGCTACGAGTTCGAGGTCTCGGGCCAGCTCACCCCGGCCTGGCAGCTGCAGGCGGGCTTTTCGCATGGCGTGGCGCGACAGCAGAGCGAACGCGTGTCCACGCTCACGCCAGTCAACCAGTTCAGCTTCTACAGCAGTTACCGGCTGGGCGGCAGCCTCAGCGGCCTGACCCTGGGCGGCGGCGCGCGCTGGCAGGACAAGACCTGGGGCGACATCTCCACGCCCGCCGGCGGCACCGTCACACATACCGTCAAGGGCTACTGGATCGTGGATGCCATGGCGCGCTACGAGTTCAGCAAGCAGCTGTCGGCGTCGCTGTCCGTCAAGAACCTGCTGGACAAGCGCTACTACACCATCTTCAACTGGTACAACACCTACACATGGGGGGCTCCGCGCAGCGTGAGCCTGAGCGTGACCTACAAGTTCTGAGCCTTGGGACTGGCCGCCCCGGCGCACGGAGCCGGGCGCCTGCTGCATCGCGGGGTGACCCTTTTGGGGTTTTCGTTTGTCATACAGGAAGAGAGGGCGCCCGCGCCCGCTCCATCCCAGGAAAAACCGATAACTACCCAGGTCACCATCCCGATCCTCCTCCCATGACTCCATCCAACGCCGCCCCTGCGGGCGCTCATCTTCTTTCCCGGCTGCTGGCCGCTGTTGTCGGCGGCTATCTGCTGGCCAGCGTCCTGGCCGTATTCCTGGCGACGGTCCTGTCCGCGCCGCGTGCCGAGTCGGTGCTGGCGGGCATGCAGTGGAGTTTTGCGCTGCATGTGCTGGCCGTGATCTGGGCGTTTTCGCCGGTGTCGCATGGCCGCGTCTGGCTGGGTCTGCTGCTGCCCACCGTCGTGCTGGCCTGGCTGGCTAGAGGAGCTTGAGCATGGCCGAGCGTAAAAATGCGGGCGGAGCAGGCCAGGGCGGCTTTCGCCAGGCCCAGGCCTGGCTGCACACCTGGTGCGGACTGTGGTTCTCATGGCTGCTGTTCGCGGTGTTCCTGACGGGTACGCTGGCGGTCTTTGCGGAGCCTATTTCGCACTGGATGACGCCCGAGCACCATGCAGAGGAGGCCGAGCAGGCGGCAGCCGCCGGCCAGCAGGGGGGCGGCCTCGCGCAGCGGCTGGCATGGGGCGTGGCCTACATGGAGAAACACCATCCGGGCGCAGAAATGTGGGAACTATGGCCCTCGGATGCCCAGGGAGCCGGCGACCTGCGTGTGTACTGGTTCGATGAAAAGCGCCAGTACGCCTTGGCACAGCTGGATTCCGCTACCGGACAGCCGCTGCCAGCTCATGGCGTCGTGCGCGCCACCCAGGGCGGCCACCATTTTGTGGATTTCCACTATCGGCTGCATGCGGGGCAGGCGGGACTTTGGGTGGTCGGCATTGCCGGCATGGCCATGCTGGTGGCGTTGGTTAGCGGCGTCATCACGCACAGGCGCATCTTCAAGGATTTCTTCACCTTTCGTGCCCACAAAGGTCAGCGCAGCTGGCTGGATGCCCACAATGCGGTGGCTGTGCTGACGCTGCCGTTCCAGATCATGATTGCCTACACGGGCATTGCCATCTCCGCGTCAACATTCATGCCGGCCGGCATTGCGGCCTATTTCGGTACGGGCAGCCAGGGGCTGCACTCCTATGTGGTGGCGCTCAACGAGTCGGACAGGCCTGAGCGTTCGGGCCGGGCGATGGCTGTTCCGGACCTGGAACCGTTTGCTCTGCGCGGTCAGGCGCTGATGGGCCAGCCTGTGCGGGCCGTGGTCGTGGACAACCCGGGCGACGCGGCGGCGCGCATCGGTGTCTACGGCTGGAACAGCGACGAGGAAATGCAGCAGCGCCTGAGCCCCACGACAGGCATGGTGATGTTCTCGGCGGCGAGCGCAGACGTGCTGAAGCTGCGCCAGCCTGGTGATGTGGACGGTGGTGGCGCCTCCATGGCCAAGTCGGTGATGGGCAGTTTGCACCAGGTGGAGTTCGGCGGGCAGCCGCTCAAATGGCTGTATTTCCTATGCGGGCTGGCCGGTAGCGCCATGATGGCAACCGGGGCCATCCTGTTCATGGTCAAGCGTCGCAGCAAGCATCTGGGTCGACAGGCTGGCGAGTTCGGCAGCGCCACGGCGCGCGTGTACCGGCTCGTCGAAGGACTCAATGTTGCGGCCATCGCAGGTCTGAGTCTGGGCTGCATTGGCTATCTGTGGGCCAACCGCCTGGTTCCCGTCGGGCTGTCCCATAGAGCGGGTTGGGAGCTGGCGGTGTTTTTCGGGCTTTGGAGTCTGGCGCTGCTGCATGCCCTGGTGCGTGCACCCGCCGCGGCATGGCAGGAGCAACTAGGCCTGCTGGCCCTGTTGTGTCTGCTGCTGCCGCTGCTGAACTGGATCACGGTAGGGGACAGCCTGCCGGCCCAGATTGCTCGCGGCGACTGGGAGAGTGCGGGTGTGGAGTTGTGTGCCGTGGCGCTGGGATTGCTTGCCGCCTGGGCCTGGGCTTATCTGAGGCGCCGCGGCGCCGATGCAACACGGCGTGTTCCTGCAGTCAAGATGGAGGTGGGAGCATGAATGCCTTGCAAGCTTCGGTGCTGGCTTTGGCGCTGGCCTTTGCCGGCATGGTGGCACTGGCTTTTGCCATGGAGCGTCATCATGAACAGCTCACGGGAGCCATGGAGATTTCTCGGGCTCGATCGCGGCTGCTGCGCTGCGCGGGAGCATTGCTGCTGGCGGTGGCCGTCATGCCCTGTCTGCGCGCCTGGGGCTTTTCCGTGGGAGTCGTGGTCTGGCTGGGCTGGCTGTCGATAGGAGCGCTGCTCGCCGTCGCCCTGATCAGCGCCGCCGCCCGCTGGGCCACTGCTGCTGGCTGCATTGTTGCTGCGGCGGCTCTGGCTTGGGTCTGGCGCGTGTGACAAGGATCTGGCGGCGCATCATCGCCAGGTGCCGAGCGGATGACGCTTGATGCGTGCATGTCCTTCTGTGTCTTGCCGAGCTTCGCGTAATCGGCAGGCGCCGTGTGCCAGCCTCATGGGTCCACAGGCCTGGGCATGCCCTGCTGCCGTGTATGGTCTGCGTTGCAGACCTTGTCTGCTGCCAGGAATGCACCGTAGCTGGCAGCTTGCGGTGGCTGGAAACACCCGGAGGCACGCAAAAAGGAAGGAAAAAAGGGATGCAGAGCGCATCCCTTTTCGAATGAGGCCGGTAGGTCTGAATTCCTGGCCGGCCTGTATTGAAGCCCGGTTGCGGGCTGATGATTACTTGGCGGCCGCGCGTGCGGCTTCCGCCTTGGCCTTGGCCTCGTCCAGCTTCTTTTGCAGAGCGGCGGCTTCCGCTTCAGCCTTCTTGGCCTCTTCTTCCTTGGCCTTCTTGGCTTCGGCTTCCTTGTCGCCGCCACCCATGGCGCCGGCAATGGCATTGCCAGCCATGGTGCCGGCCACGGCGCCAACGGCAGCACCTGCCATGGTGCCCATCATGCCGGAGCCACGAGCGGCAGGTGCCGCTGCTGCTGCGGGAGCAGCCGCAGGAGCTGCCGCAGCGGCGGGGGCTGCGGGTGTGGCAGGTGCAGCAGCCTTGGGTGCGGCGGCGGCAGGAGCCACGGGTGCGGGCTGAGCGGGCGCCTTGCTGCCGATGCTGGCAGGGCGAACGGACTTGCTGCTGCCCATGCGCTTGGCCTGAGCCAGGGAAGGCACGGTCAGCGATGCGATGGCGATGGCAATCACGGAGGCAGCAGCACGGTACGAAGTCTTCACGAAATGGTTTCCAGTCATGGTTGTCATAGATGGCCGCCTGCACTCTGACGAGCGAAGACAACCAGCATGCCTGGCGACGCTTGTCGCATCAGGCTTGCTTGCTATGGTATTTAAAGTCAATGGTTGGATTTTCAAGGTGCTGAACTGAAACTGTCCGTAAAAGGACAGGGCTCAGACCCTGACGGCCGGATGTTGTGTGATGTATGAGGCCGCACGCTATTGTAGGAACACTCTGCATGCGCAAAAGTTCCAGCAGTCTTCAATGCAGGGAAATAGTCATGAAGTGCCCCGCAGCGCCTGAAACGTGAGCGGGGCATGCTATCGAGCCGGAGGAAGATTGGTTTAGCGCTTCTGGTGCAACTGCACCCAGTCGAGAAAGCGTGTCATGTACTTGACGAGGAAGTCATGGCTGCCCTGGCCGATCTTGCCGTCGGCGTCGAGCAGCGTGTCGGACCAGCGCACAAAGCCCTCGGGTTGGGGCAGGGTGGGCATGTCCAGCGACACCAGCACATTGCGCAGGTGCTGCTGGGCCATGGCCGTGGCGGCCGCGCCGGGCGAACTGCCTATCACGGCGGCCGGCAGTCCTGCCCAGACGGACTGGCCATAGGGACGGCTCAGGCCGTCGAGCACGTTCTTGAGCGATGCGGGTATGGAGCGGTTGTATTCGGGCGTCACGAACAGAACGCCGTTGCAGCCGCGAATCAGGGATTTGAGGTCGTCGAAGGGCTTGAAATCGGGGGTGTTGTCGAAGTCGCGGTTGTAGAGCGGCAGGCGGCTGATATCGATGAATTCGAAATCGGCCTTGTCCTGCATGAGTGCGGCCAGGCCCTGGCCGAGCTGGCGGTTGATGGACTGCTTGCTGAGGCTGCCCACGATGACGGCGATTCTGAGTTGGCTCATGCTCTGACCTTTCGACCGGGTTGGGGGAGATGCATGGCACTGTAGCAAAGCTGCCGGGGATTGCCGCGCCGCAGCGCACGCAAAAAAGCCGCGGTCCCCGGGAGCAGGGACCGCGGCTTGGTGCTGGGCTGGTCTGTTTCAGCCTATCGGAGCACTTCCAGCAGGCGATCCAGACCGCCCTCGTTGATGGCGACCTTGGCCTCGTTGCGCACGCGTGGCTTGGCGTGGAAGGCCACGGACAGGCCGGCCGCCTGCATCATGGGAATGTCGTTGCTGCCATCGCCCACGGCAATGCACTGGCTGGCATCGATGCCGATCAGCGAGGCCACTTCCAGCAAGGTGCGGCGCTTTTCCGCACCGTCGCAGATATCGCCCCAGGCCTGCTCGACCAGACCACCGGTCAGTGCACCGTCCTTGAGCTCCAGCACATTGGCGCGCACAAAGTCGATATCCAGCAGGCCGCGCACATGCTCGGCAAAGTAGGTAAAGCCGCCGGAGACCAGCAGCACCTTCAGGCCGGCGGCCTTGGCGGCCCTGACCAGCGTCTCGGCACCCGGCGAGAGTTTCAGGCGTTCGGCCAGAACGCGGGCCATGTCGGCCTCGGTCACTCCGACCAGCTTGCCCACGCGCTGGCGCAGGCTGTCCTTGAAGTCGGTGATTTCGCCGCGCATGGTGGCTTCTGTGATGGCTGCCACTTCGGCCTTCTTGCCCGTGGCGTCGGCGATCTCGTCGATGCACTCGATGGTGATCAGCGTCGAGTCCATATCAAAGGCGATGAGCTTGTAGTCCGCCAGCTTCTGGGGGGCGGTAAAGCCGCGGATCATCAGGCCGGGAGCGAATTCGGTGGCGTCGGTCATTGCGAGTCGTGCGAATGAGGGGGTAGCAGAAAGGGGAATGGCGGAGATCGGGTCTGCGCCATTCCTCAAGATGGCCGCCATTATCCGCTGTTGTGGCGGGCTTCGGCTGGCCATTCACCCAGGAGTCTGCCCCCTGGTGCAGCTTTGGGCGGCGCCTACTGCGGCTGAATGCCGGCGGCCTTGACCAGTTCTGCATGCAGTCTGATGTCCTGGGCCACGGTCTGCCTGAGCTGCTCGGGCGTCGATGGCGCGACTTCCATGCCGTTTTCACCCAGCTTGGTCTTGATCTCGCTGTCCAGTGCAACGCGCACGGCGCGGTTGAGCTTGTCGATCACGGGCTGCGGCGTCTTGGCCGGTGCGAACAGGCCGACCCAGGCCGAGAGGTTGAGATCGGCAAAACCGCCTTCGGCCATGGTCGGGGTGTTGGGCAGCATGGCCGCGCGCCTGGGTGCCATCAGCGCCAGGGCATGCAGCTTGCCGGCCTGGATATGGGGCAGGGCTTCGGGCAGCACGGCAAATAGCATGTCCACATTGCCGGCCAGTGTGTCGTTGACGGCCGGCGCACCGCCTTTGTAGGGAACGTGGAGCATCTTGGCCTGGGTGCGCGTCTCGAACATCAGCGCGGCCAGATGCTGTGGGCTGCCGTCGCCGGATGAGGCAAAGGTCAGCTTGCCTGGAGCGGCCTTGGCGGCCGCCACCACGGCAGCCACGCTGGGGAATTTCTGCCTGTCCTTGACCACCAGCACCATGGGCTGATTCACCAGCTTGCTGATGGGCGCGAAGTCGGCCTCGGGGTCATAGGGCAGGGATTTGAAGATGCTCTTGTTGGTGGTCAGGAATGAGGCCGGCGAGACCATCAGCGTATAGCCGTCCGGGGCGGAACGTGCCACGGCCGGTGTGCCGATCTGGCCCGAGGCACCGGCGCGGTTGTCCACCACAAAAGGCTGCTTGAGTTCGCTGGCCAGCTTTTGACTCACGACTCGGGCAATCATGTCGGCGCTGCCTCCTGCGGGCAGCGCGACTATGACCTTGACCGCGCGCTCGGGATAGGCGTCCTGTGCCTGCGCCGTGGCGGCAAAGCCTGCCGCCAGTGTGCAGGCCAGTGCGGAGCGGGCCATGGCATGAGCGGCATGGCGAATTTTGCGGTTAGCGATATTGCGGACGGGTTGGAGCAGCATGCGATCCCTCTCTTTCTCAAGATATGCACCAGCTTGGTGATGGCTGCAGTGCGATAGCCCGATGATGAGCAAGCCCTGTGCCAGTTGCCTTGGCGTTTTGCCGGATGGGAAAGATGCGGTTTGCGCAGTTGCCGGGAAAGTGGCAGAGCTGATGCGCCTCGACGGCCTCAGCTTTCAGGATTGCCAGGCGGCTGCAGATATATGGCATCCGACCAGGTGGCCACCCAGTGCGGGCGAAAGACTACGAACACCGCCGTCAGCATGCCGGTGGTCACGCCATCGGCCCAGGCCATGAGCCAGCGGGCCATGCGCGAGAGGTCTTCGTTGACATTGGGCAGCACATGGCCTGCCCATTGGCCGACCAGAGATGCGACAAACAGACACAGAACTGTGCCCAAAAAGCCGCGCAAAAGAATGAATACAAAAATGTTGTGCCAGCACCAGCGGCGCACTGCCACACCCCAGAGCATGGCCAGCGTGGCCGGCACCAGACCTTGCCAGACCACCATGCCAAGGGCTTCCTCCAGTCCCAAGCCAGGAGCCAGTGCAAAAGCTATGGCGCCCACCGAGAGCAGCACGGGTACTGCAAGCGGCCAGCCTATCAAAAGTACGACCAGCGGTGCACCAGACCAGCGCAGCTGCAGCGGCATCTGGTGCAGCGCAGGCAGTGCCCAGACCCAGGGCAGCAGCACCAGAATGGCCAGCAGCGGCGTGATCAGAGGCGACAGTATCGGGTCATGCATGCCGCCGGGGCCGGCCCGGCTGCCCAGCATGCGCCAGGGGCGGCAGAGCAGGGCTAGCAACAGGGCCAGCAGGGCAATGGCGGCTTCAAGAAACATGGGGGCTAGGAAGATCAGGTTCTGCCGCCATCTTGCATCGTCTGCATCGGTAGGGCCTCAATAGCCCTGCTGGCTTTGTCAGCAGCCCTGTCAGGCATGAGCGGCAGTTTCGTTCTTGAGCGGCTGGCCCAGGCTGCGCAGCACATCGCGCACCATCTGGGCACGGTCCTTGGGGTTCTCCAGTTCTTTTTCGATGCGCAGCTTCTCGTTGCCTGCCAGCTTGATATGCTTGTTCTTCTGGATCAGGTGAATGATGTTCATGGGATCGATCGGCGGCTGGGGCTTGAAGCTGATGTTGATCACGCCAGGAGCGGCATCGACCTTCACAACACCATAGGGCTGGCTCAGCACGCGCAGGCGGTGCACGTCGATCAGGGTCTGGGCCTGGGGCGGCAGCTTGCCGAAACGATCCACGATCTCCTCGAGCAGGGTATCGATCTGATCGGCCGTCTTGGCCGTGGCCAGCTTCTTGTAGAACGACAGGCGCAGATGCACGTCGCCGCAATAGTCGTTGGGCAGCAGGGCCGGGGCATGCAGATTGATGTCGGTGGAGGCCGATAGCGGTGAGAGCAGATCGGGCTCCTTTCCGGCCTTGAGGCTGCGTACGGCCTCGGACAGCATCTCGTTATAGAGCTGAAAGCCCACTTCCATCATATTGCCGCTCTGGTTTTCGCCCAGCACCTCGCCGGCGCCACGGATTTCCAGGTCATGCATGGCCAGATAGAAGCCCGAGCCCAGCTCCTCCATCTGCTGGATGGCCTCCAGCCGCTGCTGGGCCTGCTTGGTCAGGCCGTCCAGGTCCGGCACCATCAGATAGGCATAGGCCTGATGGTGGCTGCGTCCCACGCGGCCACGCAGCTGGTGCAGCTGCGCCAGGCCGAACTTGTCGGCGCGGCTGATGAGAATGGTGTTGGCCGATGGCACGTCGATGCCGGTCTCGATGATGGTCGAGCACAGCAATATGTTGTAGCGCTGGGCCACGAAATCACGCATCACACGTTCCAGCTCGCGCTCGGGCATCTGGCCGTGGGCCACGGCGATGCGGGCCTCGGGCAGGATTTCCTCCAGCTTTTGCTTGCGGTTCTCTATGGTCTCGACCTCGTTGTGCAGGAAGTAGATCTGTCCGCCGCGCTTGAGCTCGCGCAGCACGGCTTCGCGAATCACGCCCGTGCCCTCGTTGCGCACAAAGGTCTTGATGGCCAGACGCCGCTGCGGCGCCGTGGCGATCACCGACAGATCGCGCAGCCCCTCCAGCGCCATGCCCATGGTGCGCGGAATCGGGGTGGCCGTCAGTGTCAGCACATCGACCTCGGCACGCATGGCCTTCATGGCCTCCTTGTGGCGCACGCCAAAGCGGTGTTCCTCGTCGATGATGAGCAGGCCCAGGTTCTTGAACTGCGTGGATTCGGACAGCAGCTTGTGCGTGCCGACCACGATATCCACCGTACCGTCCGAGATGCCCTTGATGGCTGCCGTGATCTCCTTGCCCGAGCGGAAGCGCGACACCTCGGCCACCTTGATCGGCCATTTGGAGAAGCGGTCCACCAGGGTCTGGTAATGCTGCTCGGCCAGCAGCGTGGTGGGGGCGAGGAAGGCGACTTGCTTGCCGCCCATGGCTGCCACAAAGGCTGCACGCAGCGCGACCTCGGTCTTGCCGAAGCCCACATCGCCACAGACCAGGCGGTCCATGGGCTGGGGGCTGATCATGTCCTGCACCACGGCGTGGATGGCGGCGCGCTGGTCGGCCGTTTCCTCGAAGCCGAAGTCGGCCACAAACTGCTCGTAGTCGGCCGTGGGGAAGCGGAAGGCATGGCCCTGGCGCGCGGCGCGGCGGGCGTAGATATTGAGCAGCTCGGCGGCCGAGTCGCGCACCTGTTCGGCGGCCTTGCGCTTGGCTTTTTCCCATTGCGTGCCGCCCAGCTTGTGCAGCGGCGCATCGTCGGGCGAGACGCCGGTGTAGCGGCTGATCAGGTGCAACTGGCTGACGGGCACATAGAGCACGGCATCGGCCGCATATTCCAGATGCAGAAACTCCTGCAGTGCGGGCGTGCCGTCAGTGTTCTTCTGGCCCATGTCCATATTGATCAGCCCGCGATAGCGGCCTATGCCGTGGTCGGCATGAACGATGGGGTCTCCCACCTTGAGCTCGGACAGGTCCTTGATCAGGGCCTCCACATCGCTGACCTGCTCCTGGCGGCGGCGACGGCGGCCTGTGGGGCTGCTGGCGAACAGCTCGGTTTCGGTGACGAAGTCCAGGCCTTCCTCGACCCAGGCAAAGCCCGTCATCAGGCTGGAGGTGGCGATGCCGACCTTTTCCGTGGCATCGGCCTGGAACTCGGCCAGCGAATCGAACACGGGCGGGTTGACACCCGAGGCACGGAAAAAGTCGAGCAGGCTCTCGCGCCTGCCATCGGATTCGGCCAGAAGCAAGACCCGGCTTGCACTGGATGCTATATGTTTTTGCAGCTTGGCCAGCGGGTCATCGGCTCCGCGCAGCACGGAAAGGTCTTCTAGCTTCTGGAAGATGGCGCTGTCGGCCACATCTTCGGTGCCCGGGCGCAAGGCCAGCTGGGCATGTTCCTTGCTGCGGGTATAGAACTGGTCGGCGCTGAGAAACAGCGTCTCGGGCGGCAGCGCCGGGTGGTCGGGGTCGCCTTGTACCAGGCGGTAGCGGTCCTTGGTATCCTGCCAGAAGCGCTGGAAGGCCGGCTCCAGATCGCCATGCAGCACCACGGTGGCCTCATCGCCCAGGTAGTCAAAGACCGTGGCCGTCTCGTCAAAGAACAAGGGCAGGTAGTACTCGATGCCGGCCGTGGCAATGCCGGCACCCATGTCCTTGTAGATGCGGCTGCGCGTGGGGTCGCCTTCTAGCAGCTCGCGCCAGCGGCTGCGGAACTTGGCGCGCGCCTCCTCGTCCATAGGGAATTCGCGGCCCGGCAGCAGGCGCACTTCGGGTACGGGGTAGAGGCTGCGTTGCGTGTCGGGGTCGAAGGTGCGGATGGAGTCGATCTCGTCGTCGAACAGATCCACGCGGTAGGGCTGGAGCGAGCCCATGGGGAACAGATCGATCAGGCCGCCGCGCACCGCGTATTCGCCATGGCTGACCACCTGGGACACATGCTGGTAGCCCGCCAGCGTGAGCTGGGCCTTGAGCTTGGCTTCGTCCAGCTTCTGGCCCTGCTTGAATTCAAAGGTATAGCCGGCCAGAAACGAGGGTGGAGCCAGACGATAAAGGGCCGTGGTGGCGGGCACGATGACCACATCGGCGCCATGCTGCTTGTCGCGCTGGTTGATGCGCCACAGCGTGGCCAGGCGCTCGCTGATCAGATCCTGGTGCGGCGAGAAGCTGTCGTAGGGCAGGGTTTCCCAGTCGGGGAACAATGCGCAGCGCAGCTCGGGGGCGAAGAAGGCCATCTCTTCCATGAGACGGTGGGCGTCGGCGGCATCGGCCGTGACGATGGCAGTGACCCGGCCGTCCTGCTTTTCGCGCTCGCCCAGCCTGGCCAGCAGCAGCGCGTCGGCGCTGCCAACTGGACGGGGCAGGTGAAAGCGTTTACCGGGGGTGAGCTTGGGCAGTTGCATGGTTTTTCACAGACGAACGCAGGCAGCGACGCACAGGAGCGGGCTGGATGCGAAAAAACGGGGACAGATTGAACGCGGGCGAGTCCGGCCATCAAAGGCAGGGCTCACAGCCCAATCAGCGCGGAGCTGATGGTTGGCGGCGCATTCACTCAAAATGGGGACACCTCAAGGCGATGCAAGCCGAAAGCAACTCGTCGATGGATCTCAGGAGCTTTCGGATGAAATGGTGATTTTAAAATACTGTGCATGACAGATCGGTTTTTCTCGCCTGAGTCCATGACGGATGACAAGGCAAACGCTGCGGCGGCTTCATCGCCAGCATCTGCGCCCCGCTGCTGGGGGCTGATTCCCTGCGCGGGCGTCGGTCTGCGCGCCATTGCCGCAGACTCCCCGGCCCCAGAGCTGCCCAAGCAATACCAGAGTGTTGCGGGCCAGCCCATGGTCATGCACACGCTGGCCGCCATGTTGGCGGTGCAGCGCATGCACCGTGTGCTGCTGGTGGTCTCTGCTTCCGATGGCTTCTGGCACGAGCGCGCCACGGAGGCCCGGCTCAGCATTGCTGCCTGTGGCGGAGCCACCCGTGCCGAGACTGTGAGCAACGGCCTGCAGGAGTTGCTGCGCATGGGAGCCAGCGCCGAGGACTGGGTGCTGGTGCATGACGCGGCGCGCTGTCTGGTCGCATCGGCGCAGGTCAATGCCTTGATAGATGCCTGCCTGCCGGATGCGGTGGGTGGACTGCTGGCGCTGAAACTGCCCGACACCCTCAAGCAGCAGGCCGCTGCTGCAGGCCCGGCGCGTGTGGCGCAGACGGTGGAGCGCAGTGACAAATGGCTGGCTCAGACGCCGCAGATGTTCCGTATCGCAGCCTTGCTGGCTGCGCTGCAGGCGGCGGGCGCTGCCGTGACCGATGAAGCCAGCGCCATGGAACTGGCCGGTCACTCACCGAGATTGGTGCCGGGCGGTGCGCAGAACTTCAAGGTGACCTACCCCGACGACTTCGCGCTGGCCGAGGCCGTGCTGCTGCAGCGCAAGGCGCGTGGCTAGACGGATTCGCCATCGACAGGGCTTGGCGACGGGCAAGGCTATGTCCGGGTCGGATTGGCACAGATAGTATTTAATTTGATAGCTGCTTGCGCTTTCTGAGCAAGGGTTTGACAAGGATTTTTATGAATTTTCGTATTGGTGAGGGCTGGGATGTGCATGCCCTGGTTCCTGGACGCAAGCTGATTCTCGGCGGAGTCGAAGTGCCTCATAGCCTGGGCTTGCTCGGTCATTCGGATGCCGACGTGCTGCTGCACGCGATCACCGATGCGCTGTTCGGCGCTGCGGCTCTGGGCGATATCGGCCGCCATTTCTCGGACACCGACGCGCAGTTCAAGGGGGCCGACTCGGCCGTGCTGCTGGCCGAGGCTGCCAGGCGCGTGCGTGCCAAGGGCTTCGAGATCGGCAATATCGACAGCACCATCGTGGCTCAGGCGCCCAAGCTGGCACCCCATATCGAGAAGATGCGCGAACGCATTGCCCAGGTGCTGGCGCTGGATGTGGAACAGGTCAACGTCAAGGCCAAGACGGCCGAGAAGCTGGGGCCTGTGGGTCAGCAGCAGGCCATGGAGGCTCGTGCCGTGGCCTTGCTGGTACGGACTGCCTAGCCACGTTCGGCGCAATGGCCGCTGCGAAAGCCGGTCATGAATCGCCGTAGAGGGCTTGGACCTCGGCCCCGGTCAGGGTCGGGGTGTCGTTGGCTAGCGCGTAATAGTCGGGCTTTTCGTCGATATAGATCTGCTGTGCCAGTGTCAGTCCCTGGGCATCCTGAAACAGCCCGGCAGACAGAAAATGCTCGTTGCTTGCCAGCAGGCGGTAGAAGAGGTGGGTGCCGCAGCTGCTGCAGAAGGCGCGCTCCGCCCAGGGCGAGGAGGCATAGCGCGTGACGGGGCCGCTGGTCTGCACCGCCGTGCCGCCATGCAGGGTGAAGGCTGGGCCTTCTCCCCAGCGCCGACACATGCTGCAGTGGCAGACATGAACTTCTTGGGTGTCGGGCGCGGTGACGAGAACGGCTTTGCACAGGCATCGGGCTTGCATGGTGAGCTCTCCGGCAGATGGTTGAAAGGCGATGCCGATTGTGCAATGAGGCGGGCAGATTCAGTCTTCCATGGTCTCATCGTCTTTCTTGTCGCGCGGCAGATTGCGCTTGACCTGGGGGCGCTGCAGGCGCTGTTCGGGCGCCGCACCGGCCGTCACGCCCATGGCGCGCTGCAACTGCAGATGGGCGACCAGGCCGCCTGTCGATGAATTGGACAGGGCAAACATGCCGCCCATGCGCTGCACCGTCTTGTCCACGATGGACAGACCCAGGCCTGCACCTGCGGCCGCCGTGCGCGCCGTGTCGCCGCGGAAGAAGGGCTGGGTCAGATTGGCCAGTTGCTCGGCCGGCACGCCCTTGCCATGGTCGCGGATGCGGATAACCACCCATTTCTCGCTTTCCTTGGCAACCACGTCCACCTCGGTGGTGTCGGTGGACGGGGTCTTGCCATAGCGGCGTGCATTCTCGAAGAGGTTGGAGATGACACGCGCCAGCTCCACCTCATCGGCCATGACGTAGAGGTCTTCGGGCACGTTCATGGTGATCTGCAGCTCACGGTGGTCCTGCACGGCATAGACGCAGGAGGCAACCACGGCGTGCAGATCCACGGGGCTGAGCATGACGCGATGATCGGGGCGGGCGTAATCCAGGAATTTGTCGATGGTGGCGTCCAGTTGAACGATGTCGGCCACCATATGCTCGCGCGCCACATCGTCATAGACGCTCATCTCGGTTTCCAGACGCAGCCGCGCCAGCGGCGTGCGCAGGTCGTGGGAGATGCCGGCCAGCATCACGGCGCGGTCCTGCTCCAGCTTGGCCAGCTTCTGCGCCATGCGGTTGAAGCCTATATTGACTTCGCGGATTTCGCTGGTCACGGCTTCCTCGTCGAGCTGGCTGGCGTCGAAGTCGCCCTCCCGCACGCGGTTGGCTGCATAGGACAGTTGTTTGAGTGGCCGGTTGATCAGGCGGGCGATGGCGGCCGCGCCGATGAGCGAGAGCAGGGCGGCCGTGATCAGCCAGATCAGCCAGGTCTGGCCGCTGGCGGGAGTGAAGCGCGACTGGTCCATCAGCATCCAGTTGCGGTCGCCGTTGATGGTGAAGCCAACCCACAGGCCGGGCTCTCCGTTGACGCTGCGCGCCACCACGGTGCCGTAGCCCAGGCGGGTGGTCAGCTCCTCGGTCAGCTTCTGGCCAAGGGCGTTTTGCTCCAGCAGCTCGAAGGAGTCGCCGGGCTCGCGGGGCAGAATGCGCACGCCTTCCTGGTCGGCCATGGTCTTGATCAGGGAGACGCGGTTGATCGCATCCGAATGCTCGAGGGCAGCGCGGCTCAGATTGACCAAAGAGGCCACTTGCTTGGCCGTCTGCAGCGTGCGTGGCTCGAAATCCAGTGCCCGCAATGTCTGCAGCCAGGCCAGAATGCTGCCCACCAGCAGCAGGGCCAGCAGGCAGAAAGTACGCCAGAACAGGTTCAGCCCCACAGGGGAGCGAGCTGTGCTGCGCCGCTCGTACTCCAGAGGAACGGGGCTGGTGGCGTCGGGCGGCGGATGGTGAAAAGCGCTCATGAACAGCAATGCGGAAATAACTGGGCCCGAGGGTACGCCCAATATGGGCGACGCGGGTTACGGTTTGTCCAAAAAGTGTCTATCTACTGGTGGTTGTTGAAAGAGCTTGACTTATGGGCCCTATGGGCCGGTACCCAAGCGCAACAAGCCGCGCAGCGGGCGGCTTGTTGCGATGGAGGCGGGCAGAATCAGTTCATGCCATCGGGTACGAACACATAGCCCACGCCCCAGACGGTCTGGATATAGCGTGGTGCGGCAGCGTCTTCCTCGATCAGCTTGCGCAGGCGGGAAACCTGCACGTCCAGGCTGCGGTCGAACGGCTCGAATTCGCGGCCACGGGCCAGCAGGGCCAGCTTTTCGCGAGACAGAGGCTGGCGCGGGTGGCGCACCAGGGCCTTGAGCATGGCGAATTCGCCGGTGGTGAGTGGCAACTCCTCGCCATTCTTTTGCAGCACGCGAGTGCCCAGGTCGAAGGTGAAGGGGCCAAAGGTCACCACCTCGTTGTCGCCCGAAGGCGCGCCCGGTGCTTCCTGAGGCGGGCGGCGGCGCAGCACGGCATGAATGCGGGCCAGCAGTTCGCGGGGGTTGAAAGGCTTGCCCAGATAGTCGTCGGCGCCCACTTCCAGGCCCACGATGCGGTCCACATCCTCGCCCTTGGCGGTCAGCATGATGATGGGAGTGCGGTCATTGGCGGAGCGCAGGCGGCGGCAGATGGACAGGCCATCCTCGCCGGGCATCATCAGATCCAGCACGATCAGGTCGACAGTCTCGCGCAGCAGGATGCGGTTGAGCGCCTTGCCGTCCTCGGCAATCATGATCTCGAAGCCTTCCTGCGTCAGATAGCGGCGCAGCAGGTCGCGGATGCGTGCATCGTCATCCACCACGAGGATCTTGTCAGTACGGTTGTTCGTCGTTGCCATGATCGTCCTTGTCGATTTATTTGTAACTGGCCCATTGTTATCGCTAGATCAAAAAAATCCAGCAAAACAAGCTCAAGTCTTGCTACTTGTTACGATTGTTGCGTTTATTAATGGAACAATAAATGTTTCATGAGGAACTTTTCAAGAGTATTCTGCACTATTGTTTCAGTGTTTGTTCTGTTGGTGTGTCGAATGTGGAGTATTCGTACATAAAGTCACACTCTGGGCTGACATGCTGCGCTGCAGCGACTTTGCGCAATGGTGAAATGCATGTGTATCTGCATGGCCTGATTTACTTACAAGGGTGAACCGCATGAATCAATTTTCCAAGTCTTCCTCTTCCTCTCGCGCCGCGGCTGCCGCACTTGCGCTGGCTGCGGCCTGCGCTGGCGGCAATGTATGGGCCCAGGGCGCCGCGCGTGATATGCATAGACCTGCCAATGTGGTGCAGCTGTCGGCTCAGGGAACCGTGGAGGTCAAGCAGGACTGGATGACGGCAACCCTGTCGGCCAGCAAGGATGGCCGCGATGCCGCGTCCGTTCAGTCCCAGCTGCAAAAGATCGTGGAGTCCGCCATGACCACGCTGCGTAACGATGCGCAAGGTCGGCAGATGGAGTTGAGCACCGGTAATTTCTCCATCTCGCCGCGTTATGGCAACAACGGCAAGATCGAAGGCTGGCAGGGCCAGGCAGAGATCGTGCTGCAGGGGCGCGACTTCGTGCGCATCACTCAGGCAGCGGCCAAGGTGCAGGACATGGCGCTGGCCAGCATGAGCTTCGGCCTCTCGCGCGAAGCACGGGAAAAGGTGGAGGGCGAAGCCCAGGCCAAGGCGATCGAGAGTTTCCGCCAGCGTGCTGCGGCCATCTCCAAGAGCTTTGGTTTTGCGGGTTACAGCCTGCGCGAGGTCAATGTGAGCAGCAGCGGCGGCGGCGGGCATCCCATGCCTCGCCCGCGCATGATGAGCATGGCCAAGGCCAGCTATGCGGATGCCGCGCCCGTGCCGGTGGAGGCGGATCGTACCGAGGTGACGGTCAGCGTCGGTGGCTCGATTCAGATGCAGTGATAGGATCCGCGTCGCGTGTATAAAAAAGGAGCAGCTTGCGCTGCTCCTTTTTGATTTTCATCATGATTTGATGCTACATATGTTTTCTGGCAAGCGCTAGATGCTATCTAATTGATAGACGTGTTCGCCGGAGTCGAGCGGCTTTTATTGTGCGGCCCAGCCGCCGTCCATATTCCATGCCACGCCGCGCACATTGTTGGCCGCGGCCGAGCAGAAGAAGACAGCCAGCTCGCCCAGCTCTTCGGGCGTGGTGAACTGCATCGAAGGCTCTTTTTCTCCCAGCAACTGCCTGGTGGCGTCTTCATTGCTGATGCCTTGGGCGGCAGCCTTGGCATCCACCTGCTTTTGTACCAGCGGCGTCAGCACCCAGCCGGGGCAGATGGCGTTGCAGGTCACGCCGGTGGTGGCGTTTTCCAGCGCCGTCACCTTGGTCAGGCCGACGATGCCGTGCTTGGCGGCGACATAAGCCGATTTTTCGGCCGAGCCGACCAGGCCGTGTACCGAGGCCACATTGATGATGCGGCCCCAGTTGGCCTGCTGCATGGCGGGCAGGGCCAGGCGCGTGGTGTGGAAGGCGCTGCTCAGGTTGATGGCGAGGATGGCATCCCACTTCTCCACGGGGAAGTCCTGCACCTTGGCCACATGCTGAATGCCGGCGTTGTTGACCAGGATGTCGACGCGGCCGAATTCGGCGGCGGCGTATTTCATCATGGCTTCAATGTCGGCGGCCTTGCTCATGTCCGCTCCGTGGTAGCCGACTTCGATACCGGCTGCTTTGCCGGCATCAAGCACCTGGGCGCGTGGTGCTTCGACATCGCCAAAGCCGTTGAGCACGATATTGGCACCCTGGCGCGCCAGAGCGATTGCGATACCTAGGCCGATTCCGCTGGTCGATCCCGTCACGAGAGCGGTTTTGCCTTTCAACATGGACATACAAGGTCTCCGAATGAATTACGATGCGACGACAGCCATTATCGGCCCCGGTCTTGAAAACGCGTTCTCCATGAATCAACCTACGCTGAATTACGTATCGTGTCCCGGAGCCTCTGCAACGGCTCCCACCTGGGCCAGTGCTCAGCGCCGCCAACAGGTCGAGGCGCAGCCCGAGGGAACGCACCGCATGGCGTACTGGGAATGGAACCATACCGGCAATCCAAGGCATCCTCATGTCATAGTCTGCGTGCACGGCCTCTCGCGCCAGGGGCGAGACTTTGATGTGCTGGCAACCGAGCTCAGCCGCTTTGCCCGCGTGATCTGCCCCGATGTGGTGGGGCGCGGCGAAAGCGACTGGCTGGCCGACCCCATGGGTTATCAGCTGCCGCTGTATGCGGCCGATATGTTGGCGCTGCTGGCCCAGTTGCATGCTCAGGCGCCGATTGAAACCCTGGACTGGGTCGGTACCAGCATGGGGGGCCTGATCGGGATGGGGGTCGTGGGGCAGCCCGGTCTGCCGCTGCCGGTGCCTGTGCGGCGGCTGGTGCTCAACGACGTAGGGCCGGCGATTGAATGGGAGTCGCTGGAACGAATCGGCTCCTATGTCGGAAAAGGCTTGCAGTTTCCCAACTTTGAGAGCGCTGCTGCTGCCATGCGCTTGATTTCCGAGGGATTCGGCCCACATAGCGATGAGCAATGGAGCCGGCTCTCGCAAGCCATGATCAAGCCAGATGCCCAAGGGGGTGTGGTGCTGCATTACGACCCCCGTATTGCAGTGCCCATGGCCCAGATGACGCGCGAGACTGCTCAGGCCGGTGAGGCCTTGCTCTGGCAGCTTTACGACCAGATCAAGGCACAGGTATTGCTTATCCGAGGGGCCGAGTCCGATCTGCTTTCCAGCCGTACCGCCAAGGCCATGACCGAACGTGGCCCCAGGGCGCATTGCACGGAACTGCAGGGCGTGGGACATGCCCCGACGTTGGTAGTGCCGGGGCAAGTGGCGTTGATACAAAAGTTTTTACAAGGGGATAAGGGTTTGCCTGCGAACATCAGTCTTGCGCAGCAGGCCCAAGAGGAAGCTGCATGAAGACCAGCGATACCGTAACCACAGTCTCTGACGCCGCACCCAAGCTCACGGAGCCTACGCCGCATCTGATTACCGCCACATCCGAGGTTTTGCCCGATCAAGTCAATGCGCTGGCGCGCGCCCGTGCCTTTGCAGAACCTCTGATTGCCGGCGAAGTCATGGAGACCGGTGAAAACACCCTGACCCACGCCGACGCCGTTGCCGCCATCCTCAAGAAAATCGGTGGCTCGGAAACCATGCAGGCGGCCATTTATCTGGTGCACGCCAGCGTGCACCTGAACAAGCCGCAGGAAGTGATTGCCAAGGCGTTTGGCGATAATTTTGCGACCCTGGCGGTCGAAACCATCAAACTCATCCGGGTGCAGCAGCAGGCGCGAGACGCCGAGCTGAGCAGCCAGCATGTCGATGGCGTGGCCACCCAGACCGAGAACGTGCGCAAGATGCTGCTGGGCTTTTCGCGCGATCTGCGCGTGGTGCTGCTGCGCTTGGCGTCGCGCCTGCAGACGCTGCGCTACTACGCGGCCGAGAAGAGCCCGGTTTCACCCAGCATCGCGCGCGAAGCGCTCTATGTCTTTGCGCCACTGGCCAACCGTCTGGGAATCTGGCAGATCAAATGGGAGCTCGAAGATCTGGCTTTCCGTTTTCTGGAGCCCGATACCTACCGCCAGATTGCGCGTCTGCTCGACGAAAAGCGGGTCGAGCGCGAAGCCTATATGGAGCAGATGCGTGCGCGGCTCGAGGCCGATTTGCGCGCCCACAGCATCAGCGCCTCGGTTCAGGGGCGTCCCAAGCATATCTACAGCATCGTCAAGAAGATGCGCGGCAAGTCGCTGAGCTTTGACCAGTTGTTCGATATCCGTGCCATGCGCGTCATCGTGCCTACGGTCAAGGACTGCTATGCGGCCCTGTCCTGGGTGCATGAGCAGTTCACGCCGCTGGAAAAGGAGTTCGACGACTACATCGCCAAACCCAAGCCCAACGGTTATCAGTCGCTGCACACGGTGGTGCGCGATGAAACCGGCCGCACCATAGAGATCCAGATCCGCACCCAGGCCATGCACGACCATGCCGAGCATGGCGTGGCCGCGCACTGGGCTTACAAGGAAGCTGGTACCAAGGGCTATGCGGGCGTGTCTGCGTCCAGCGAATATGACGCCAAGATCGCCGTGCTGCGCCAGTTGCTGGCCTGGGGCAGCGACCTGACGGGCTCGGCCCAGCGTGGTCTGTTTGAAGACCGCATCTATGTGCTGACTCCCGATGCGGCCGTGATCGAGCTGCCGCAAGGGGCTACGCCGGTGGACTTTGCCTACTCGGTGCACACCAGCCTGGGCCATCGTTGCCGCGGCGCGCGTGTGGACGGAGCCATGGTGCCGCTGAACACCGCTCTGGAAAGCGGTCAGACCGTGGAGATCAACACGGCCAAGGAAGACCGCCCCTCCCGCGACTGGCTCAATGCCGAGCTGGGTTATCTGGTCAGCAACCGTGCCAAGGCCAAGGTGCGCGCCTGGTTCAATGCCCAGGCCACGCACGAAACTGTCTCGCGCGGGCGCGAGGCCGTTGAAAAGCTGCTGCAGCGCGAGGGCAAGACGGCGATCAAGCTTGAAGAGCTGGCTGCACAGCTGGGCTTCAAGTCTGCCGATGCACTGTTTGAAGTCGTGGGCAAGGACGAGTATTCACTGCGCAATATCGAGGTTGTGCTGCGTCCCAGTGAAGAAACGCCAGAGGAAGATGCATTCACGCCGGTGCGCAAGGCGCGCGGCCATGACTCTTCGCGCGGCGGGGTGCTGGTGGTGGGCGTCGACTCGCTCATGACCCAGCTCGCCAAATGCTGCAAGCCGGCTCCTCCGGACGAGATCGGCGGCTTTGTGACTCGTGGCAAGGGCGTGAGCGTGCACCGCTGCGATTGCTCCAATTTCCGCGAGATGATGGCCAAGAGCCCCGAACGTGTCATCGAGGTCGACTGGGGCACTCCCAAGCATGTGGACAAGGGTGGACCGGTTTACCCTGTGGACGTTGCGGTGGAGGCGGCCGACCGTCAAGGCTTGCTGCGCGATATCTCGGATGTGTTTGCACGCGAGAAGACCAATGTCATCGGGGTGCAGACACAGTCCGTCAAGGGGACGGCGTGGATGACGTTCACGGTGGAAGTGGCGGATTCGGGTCGCCTCAACAAGGTACTTGGCATCGTCGCCAGTGTGTCCGGCGTTCGCTCGGCCAGAAGGCGCTGATGTAAGTCCCGATTGCGCCTGACAGTGCTCGATGACAAGAAAATGTTAGCTCTCAAAAAATGAGTGAAAAACCCGTGCTACAATTGCTTCATCGAACAGAACAACAGGCGCGTAGCTCAGCTGGTTAGAGCACCACCTTGACATGGTGGGGGTCGTTGGTTCGAGTCCAATCGCGCCTACCAAACGTGCAGACGAAACCAGAGTCTGCAACAGAAAATTCCCGCTGAAAAGCGGGCATTTTTGTTTTGTCGGTACGAAGCCGTTAGTGGAGAACGGCATTCAAACAGACGTTTTGTCTCAACTGTCGGTTGATTTCTGCCTGTGTCCAGATCGCGCATCCCGATCACCGTCCAGAGCGGAGTAGTGGTTCAGGATTGAGCAGCCCCTCGCAACATGGCTGCTCTTGACTCTGTCTTCCGATTCGTTGTCATCGCACATGACGGCGCAATGCCTTCCCGGAGGTGCCAATAACGCACGTTGTCTGCCTGGCTAGAAAGCCGGATTCAATTCCAGCAGCAGGTTCGAGGAGCCGGGAGTCACCGAGAACGACTGGCTGTAGATATCTCCAGCTTGTGGCATGGCTTGGCCGTCCAGCGACAGCCGCGCCTGCAAACGTAGCTCCGAGAATGACGACAGCGAAACTGCAGAATCGAGCAGGTTCTCCGGCCCCAGCGTGAAATGTGCCGGCAGGGAGGTCGCAGGCAGGCGCAGCACTGCCACAGGCCGGGGGTGACCGTCGGCGCGAGCCACGACAAAGACCTGAGCCTTGGCCAACCGGGCTGGTTCAGATGGATTGGCCTTGGAGGCTGCCCATCGCAATTCTCCGCTCAGGCGGCTCTTGGAGGCAGCCGCAGTCTTGGCAGTGATGCTCGAGCTGTCTTCAGACGCCAAAGCCTCCAGCTTGAGCAGGTCGTCCTGCACGCGCAGCGCCATGTCCGATCCGGGCTCCAGCTGCGCCAGCAGGGCCCGCCAATGCTTGCCCGCCTCATCCAGCTTGCCATGGCGCACGGCGGCACTGCCGGCAAGGGCCAGCGCCTTGGGCTGGCTCGGCTGCAACTGCAGTGCCTGGGCGATGGCCTTGCCGGCCTCGCCATCCAGGCCACCGCCCTGGTCCGATGCCAGCGCGTCGGCCAGATCGGCCCATAACCTCGCCTGGACTTCCTCATCCATCGCGCTACGCCGCGCCTCCTGCAAAGCCCGGCGGTATGCCTGGGCCGCAGCGTCAAATCGCTCCAGAGTTTCATAGGAGCGGGCCAGCATCACCCAGCCGGGCAGGTTCTGCGGTTGTTCCTCAAGACGCCGGGCCAGCCCATCCACCATGGCCTGCACCTGTGTATCGCCAGCGCCGTCCCCGTGCGCGTCGGGCTGTTCCTGTGCCAGCTGCGCCGCAGCCTTTGGGTCACCCACCTGCAGGTACAAAGCGAACGCGGCGACAGGGAGCAGCACCGCCAACAGCAGCGCGCTGCCACGGCGCAGCCATGGACTTTGGCGCCAGGCGACTGATGCTCGAGGTCTGTCCAGCTCTCTGAGCAGACGCCGCTGCAGCTCCTCGACCGCTTGAGCATGGTCGGTCTCGCTCAGGCGCCCCCCTGAGCGCTCCAGCTTCAGCTCGGCCAACTGGGCCTGGTAGAGGCGGCGCAGCGCTTCATCAGGATCGCTGGCGGGCGATGGGGCCTCGGCCAGCAGAGGCGGCAGCAGTACCGCCAGGCTCAGAAGCATCAGGGCGATGGCACCCAGCCATAACCAGTGCATGGCGCTCATTGGCGTTCCTCCTTCGAGGTCGTGTCCAGCCATTGACGTGCACGCTCCCGTTGCTGCTGAGTGAGTGGCTCGTCCGGCATGCTCCTTTGGCGCAGTGTGCGCCGCAGCAGGACAAAGCCGCCCAGCGCGGCAAGGAACGGGCTGCTCCACAGCAGCCAGGTCGATGGCTTCCAGGGCGGGTTGTAGCGCACAAAGGAGCCATAGCGCTGTTCGAAGAAGTTGATCACCTGCTCATTGCTATGGCCCTGCTCGAGTTGGTTGCGGATCTCGCGGCGCATGTCCTCGGCCATGGGGGCACGCGACTCGGCCACAGTCTGGTTCTGGCAGACGACACAGCGAAGCTGAGCAGCCAGCGCCATTTCACGATCCAGCAGTTCCTGGTCCCGAGCGGTCTGCCCGGCCTGGGCCAGCATTGCCATGCAGGCCAGCAAGGCCGCTGTGCAGGCCGCGCCGATACTTCGCGGTTTCATTGCAGACTCCTGATGACCGGCAGCAGCCGGTCGCGCCATATCTCTGCGGTTACCGGGCCCACATGGCGATAGCGCACGCGGCCCTGGCCGTCAATGACAAAGGTTTCCGGCACTCCCTGGATGCCGAAGTCCATGCCCACGCGGCCATCGCCGTCGATGGCTGAAGCTCGGTAGGGGTTGCCCGCCACCCGCAGCAGCGCACGAGCCTTGTCCGGCTGATCCTTGTAGTTCAGGCCGTAGACGGCGACCGCGTCGCGCTTCGAGAGTTCGGCCAATACGGGCAGCTCCTGCCGGCAGGGGGCGCACCATGAGGCCCAGACATTGAGCAACCAGGCCCGGCCTCGCAGGTCCTGCAGATGCAGGACTTGCTGCTGGTCTTCGAGCAGAGGGCGGTCTATGGCCGGTGCGGGCTGTTCCAGCAGCGCCGAAGGCAGGGCCCGTGGGTCACGCTGCAGGCCAAGCCCGAGCATGATGGCCAAGCCTAAAAATATTGCCAGGGGCAGGACAAAGCGCATCAGACAGCTCCTTGCAGGGCCGGAGCGCCGGACTGGCGATGCGCTCGCTGCTTGGCTGTACGAAAGCGCCGGTCCATAAGGCTCAGGCCCGCGCCCAGCGCCATCATCAGTGTGCCTATCCAGACCCAGTCCATGAAAGGCTTGACCTGTAGGCGCACGGTCCAGCGCAGGCCTTGATCGTCCAGTGGATCGCCCAGGGCCACGAAAACGTCGCGTGTCCAGCCGCTGTCAATGGCGGCCTGGCTCAAAGCCATGCCCTGGGCGCGGTAAACCCGCTTCTCGGGAAACATGCTCCAGCTGTCCAGCCCCGCTCGACTGACGGTGAATTGGGCACGTTGCGCGTCATAGTTGGGGCCGACGGCCGGACCAAGGCTGTCGAAGCGGAAGCGGTAGCCACCCGCCTCGGCAGTCTCACCCTGCGCCAGCGTGGTTTCGTGCCGGCTCTCCAGCCCGTCGGCCAGGCTTACCGCCAGCACGAACACGCCCGCACCGGCATGGGCCATCAGCATGCCCCACCAGCCCCAGGGCTGGCGCGACAGGCGCTGACCCAGATGGCCGATTTCCAGGCCTTGCCCCAGGCGCTGCCAGATATGGGCCAGTGTGCTGAGCAGGCACCACAGGCCCAGGGCCAGGCCCAGCAAGGTGGCCGGGGACAGGCGCACACCCATCCAGCCGCCTGCCAGTGCCAGCACTGCCGAGCAGGCAAGGCTCAGCACGAGGGCCACGCGAAGTCGCCGCCACAGCTCGCCAACCAGGCTGCTCTTCCAGCGCGCCACCGTGCCCACGCCCATCAGAGCCAGGGCCGGCAGCACCAAAGGCAAAAAGACGGCCTGGAAGTACGGCGGCCCCACGGAGATCTTCTCGCCGCTCAGCACATCGAGCGCCAGCGGGTACAGCGTGCCTATGAGCACCGCCAGCGCTGCAGCGGTGAAGAGCACGTTGTTGATCAGCAAAAAGGTTTCGCGCGAGAGCATGGCAAATTCCCCGGAGCCGCGGCCCAGCTCCGGTGCGCGCCAGGCGAACAGCCACAGCGATGCTCCCACCACAGCCACGATGAAGCACAGGATGAAGAGCCCCCGCCCTGGGTCCACGGCAAACGCATGAACCGAGGTAAGCACGCCTGAGCGCACGAGAAAGGTACCCAGCAGGCTCAGTGAAAATGCGCAGATGGCGAGTAGGGCCGACCAGCTGCGGAAGGCACCGCGCTGGTCGGTCACGATCAGCGAATGCAGCAGGGCCGTACCCACCAGCCAGGGCATGAAAGAGGCGTTTTCCACCGGGTCCCAGAACCACCAGCCGCCCCAGCCCAGTACGTAATAGGCCCAGGCACTGCCCAGCAGAATGCCCAGCGTGAGAAAGCCCCAGGCTGCCAGTGTCCAGGAGCGCGACCAGCGCGCCCAGGCCGCACCCAGCTCGCCCGAGATCAATGCCGCAAGCGCGAATGCAAAAGGCACGGCAAAGCCCACATAGCCCATGTACAGCAGCGGCGGATGCAGCACCATGCCGGGATCCTGCAGCAAGGGGTTGAGGTCCTTGCCTTGCGCAGCCGCCGGGATCAGGCGCGCAAACGGGTTGGAGAGAAACAGAAGGAACAGCAGCAGACCCACACTGATCCAGCCCAGCACCGCGAGCACGCGCGCCACGAAGGCCGGCGGCAGGTCCCGGCTGCGCCAGGCCACCGCCAGGGTCCAGCCCGAGAGCATGAGCTGCCACAGCAGCATGGAGCCTTCATGACCGCCCCAGAACGCTGCCAGCTTGTAGGCCATGGGCAGGTCGCTATGCGAATTGGCCGCCACATACAGCACCGAGAAGTCTCCGCGCCAGAAGCACCAGAACAGGCTGGCCGAAGACAGCACGCACAAGGCGCATAGCAAAAAGGCTGCGGGCCGGGCCAGCCTTACCCAGCCCGTCAGTCCCCAGTGGGCACCGGCCAGCGGCAGCACCGCCAGCAGCACTGCCGTAACCAGGGCCAGTACCAGGGCGAACACGCCAAGTTCAGCGATCATGTGCGGCCTCCGCTGGAGACGGCACCGGCGCTGTCCTGGCCGGCTTCCCTGACGGTGGCGTCGTCGGCAGACTTCTCTGGCGGCTTGCCGGCGGCGTTTTTCAATGCATGGGCCGCTTCGGGCGGCATATAGTTCTCGTCGTGCTTGGCCAGCACCTCGGAGGCCTGGAAGGCTCCGTCCGCCTGCATACGGCCCGATACCACCACACCTTTGCCCTCGCGGAACAGGTCGGGCAGCAATCCTCGATACTGCACAGGCACACTGCGCACTTCATCGGTCACGGCAAAGCGCAGCAGCATTCCGTCGCCGCTGCGCTGCAGTGAGCCAGGCTCCACCAGGCCTCCCAGGCGAAAGGCCGCACCATGCGGAACCTCACCCGCATGAACCTGGCTGGGGCTGTAGAAGAACATCACATTGGAGTTGAGCGCTCGCAGCACCAGCGTGACGGCTGCGGCCACCAGCACAAGTCCTGCCAACACCCACAGCAGGCGACGCTGGCGCGGCTTCATGGGGTCTCCCTGGCTTCGAGTCCGGACGCGGTTTCAGCCTTCAGGCGACGGCTGCGCACAAAGATGCTGACCAGCTCGATACCCAGCGCCATCGCGCTCACACCGTAGGCCAGAGCAATGAAAAAAGCATGATCCTGCATTACAGACTCTCCTCGCGGGCTCGCTCCAGAATCAGGCAGCGTGCCCGTACCAGGGCGACGGACAGCGTATAGGCCCAGCAGGCCAGCGCCATCAGCAACATGCCGGCCAGCATGGTGTGCGTCATGCTGGGAGCTGTATCCATGCGGATGCTCGCACCCTGATGCAGGGTGCTCCACCACTGAACCGAGAAATAGATGATGGGAACATTGACCACGCCAGCAAGCAGCACGATGGCGCCAGCGCCATCGGCCCGACGCGAATCCTCTATGGCCGAGACCATGGCCATATAGCCCAGATACAGGAACAGCAGGATCAGCTCCGACGTCAGGCGGGCATCCCATACCCACCAGGCTCCCCAGGTCGGCTTGCCCCAGGCAGCCCCGGTCCATAAGGCGATGGCTGTGAACAAGGCTCCCGTGGGAGCCAGGGCCCTTGCCAGCAGGGGGGAGAGACGGGTGCCGTAAATCAAGCCCAGGGCAGCATGGAGCGCTGCTACCAGATAGATGAACATGGACATCCAGGCAGCCGGTACATGCAAAAAGATGATGCGGTAGACCTCGCCCTGTTGGTGATCCGTAGGTGCCAGTCCAAATCCGACCCATAGACCCGCAGCAGCCAGCACGGCAGCCAGCACGGCCATCCAGGGCCAGACTCGACCCGCCCAGTGGTAAAAAATCGGGGGCGAGGTCAGTTGGCGCCATTTGCGGCCGCTGGATCCTGCTGCAGGCGTCGGTGATGCATTGGAAGTAAGGGAATTCATATCACTCCAGCGCGAGGCGCAAGGCCGCAGCTATAGCCCAGGGGCCGGCCAGTAACGCCAGACACAGGCAGGCCCCCAGCAGATTGAGAGCAGGCGCTGCACTCAGCCCTTGCTGCGCCTGGGCCACGGCATGGCTGCCAAAGATCAGGATGGGCACGCTCAGCGGCAGCACCACCAGAGCCAGCAGCAACTGCCCCCGCACACCCAGTGTCAGTGCTGCACCCAGAGCTGCCAGCAGGCACAGGCTGGGCGTTCCCAAGGCCAGCGATGCCAGCAGAATGCCGACCACCGTCCCATCCAGGCCGTACTGCCAGCCCAGCAAGGGAGCCACCAGCAACAATGGCGACACGCCTAGCAACCAGTGCGTGGCCACCTTGAGGCCCACCAGCAGCGAAAGGGGCGCAGGCGCCAGCAACCATTGCTCCAGCGACCCGTCCGCCATGTCGCTCTCGAACAGCCGGTGCTGCCCCAGCAGCACGGCCAGCAAGGCCGCGACCCACACAATGCCCGGCGCAATCTGCCTCAGCAGGGGCGCGTCCGGCCCCAAAGCCAAGGGGAAAAGACTGCCCACCAGCACGAAAAAGAACAGCCCGCCCAAGGCATCGGAAGGCCTTCGAGCGGCCAATTTCAACTCTCTTGCGCACACAGCTCTCAGCAAACAGCCACCTGCTCATTCATTGCCGTCGTGACCACGGAGCGGGATAAGTCCAGCACCAACACCCGGGGCGTCGGCAGCATCAGGTTACGGTGCGAAGCCACCACGGCCATTCCTCCTGAGGCCAGATGCTGCTCCAGTGCCTCGACCAGATATTGTTCGCCCTGGACATCCAGACAGTTGTCGGGTTCGTCCAGCAACCAAAACGGACGCTCGCCCAGCAAAACACGGGCCAGCCCCAGTCGCCGACGCTGACCCTGGGACAGTCGGCCAAAAGGCCGTGCGACGACTCCCGTCAACGACAAGGCCTGCAAAACGGCTTGCACGCGTGCTTCATTCCAGCTCACAGCCATCAGATCCAGCGCAAAGCGCAGATTCTCCATCCCTGTCAAGGTGTCGCTCATTCCTGCCTGATGTCCCATATAGGCCAGTTGCCGCTGGTAGGCTGGATCCTGAGGGGACAGCGTACCGCCGCACCACTGGAGGCTTCCGGTACGCCATGGCAGAAGGCCGGCCAGACAACGCAGCAGGCTGCTCTTGCCCGCGCCGTTATGACCTCTGAGCATCAGGAGTTGACCGTCACCGAGTTCCAAGCCCAGATCGCGCAGCACCACCCGGCCGCCGCGTACACAACCCAGGCCGGATATGCAAAGAAATCTGGAAGCAGCCGTGCCCAAGCCATTCATCCCGCTACTGCACCGACGCAACCGAAGCCTCAGCTGGCCCTGGCACTTTCTGACCTGGCGTGTCACTGGGGCCCTGTCCGGGAGGAATATGAGGCAGCTTGTGGGCAATGCCCTTGTGGCAGTCGATACAGGTTTTTTCCTTGCTGGCCAAATAGGTGCTGTGCATGTTCTGCGCACGCAAACTCTGCCGCGTCATATCCATGGAGTCGTAGTTATGGCAGTTGCGGCACTCCAGAGAATCATTGGCCTTGAAGCGAGCCCACTCGTGCTGCGCCAACTCCAGCCGCTTGGCTTCGAATTTTTCTGGCGTGTCGATCGTTCCGAAGATCTTGCCCCACACTTCCTTGGAGGCCTGCATCTTGCGAGCGATCTTGTCGGTCCAGTCGTGCGGCACATGACAGTTGGAGCACACGGCACGTACGCCCGAGCGGTTGGTGTAGTGGATCGTGCTCTTGAGCTCTGCAAACACGTTGTCCCGCATCTCGTGACAACCCGTGCAGAATTTCTCCGTATTGGTCAGCTCCATGGCGGTATTGAACGCGCCCCAGAAGAGGATGCCGCCGATGAAGCCGCCGATGGTCAGAAAGCCCAGGCTGAAATGTACGCTGGGGCGGCGGATCACCGCCCAGTAGCGCTTGAGAAGTGTCAACATAGATGAGCCTCGTGCGCCGCAGCGTCAGTTTTTCTTGGATGTCTTGCCCGACTGGGACTGCAGGGCCTTCAGGATCACGGTATCCACATCTTCGAAGGTGTTGCTGACCAGAGGGCGGACGGCATCCTGAGCCACATGGCATTGCTGGCAGAAGTAGCGTCGCGTGGACACCTGCCCCAACATGCGCCCGTCGCGATCCATATAGTGCGTGACCGATACCGGCACTGCCTGCGAGATCTCGGCCTTGGTTCGCGAATGGCAGTCCATGCATTTGTTGAAGTTCTTGTCCACCTGGTAGCCGTCAACGCGATGAGGGATCGTGGGCGGTTGCCAGGTGTAGTTGCGCGTGCGGCGCACGTCATCATTGACGGCATTGCCAAGCACTGGCGGCTTGGTTGCCTGCATGATGGGCGTGGGGCCACGCGCCGAGTCATAGAAGGTCTCCCCGATGGCGGCTGGCGTCCAGGCCATACCTATATTGAGCATGAGCAGCATGCTCACAAGACGGACGAGTTTGCGGAAGAAGTTCATGGTCAACCTCTCTTTCGTCAAACCTTGGTGATCTTCACAGCGCACTTCTTGAAGTCCGTCTGCAACGAAATCGGGTCGGTAGCATCCAGCGTCACCTTGTTGATCAGCTGGCTGGCGTCGAACCAGGGGACATAGACCAATCCGCGCGGGGGCTTGTTGCGGCCGCGCGTCTCGACGCGCGTGCGCATGGAGCCGCGCCGCGAGGACAGCTCAACTTCGCTGCCGCGGCGCACGCCCAGTGCCTTGGCATCGTCAGGATGCATGTAGCACAGTGCGTTAGGCACGGCACGATGCAGCTCGGGTACGCGCCGGGTCATGGATCCCGAGTGCCAGTGCTCAAGCACTCGGCCCGTGGAAAGCCAGAACGGGTAATCCTTGTCCGGAGCCTCCGCCGGTGGTTCGTACGGCAAGGCAAAGATGTTGGCCTTGCCGTCGATATTGCCGTAGAACTGGTAGCCCGTACCGGCTTTCACATAAGGGTCCGAGCCTTCGCGGTAACGCCAGAGCGTTTCCTTGCCGTTGACCACGGGCCAGCGCATGCCGCGCACCTTGTGGTACTGGTCGAACGGTGCCAGATCGTGGCCATGGCCACGGCCGAACGAGGCGTACTCCTCGAACAGACCTTTTTGCGGATAGAAGCCAAAGGCCTTGGCTTCCTCGTTTTCATAGGCTGGGTCCATGTCGGCCAAGGGGAACTTGTCCACGTTGCCGTTGCGGTACAGCACCTCGAACAGGGTCTTGCCGCGCAACTGGGGCTTCTTGGCCAGCAGTTCCTCGGGCCAGACTTCCTCGACCTTGAAACGCTTGGAAAACTCCATCAATTGCCACAGGTCGGAGCGCGCCTCACCAGGAGCCTTGACCAGCTGGTGCCAAAAGTGGGTGCGGCGCTCTGCATTGCCGTAGGCGCCTTCCTTTTCGACCCACATGGCCGACGGCAAGATCAGATCGGCGGCTACGGCTGTGACTGTGGGATAGACATCGGAGACCACCACGAAATTGTCAGGGTTTCGGTAGCCCGGGTAGCCTTCCTGCGCCAGGTTGGCGCCGGCCTGTATGTTGTTGTTGACCATCACCCAGTAGGCATTGAGCCTGCCGTCCTTGAGTGCACGGTTTTGTTCCACGGCATGGTAGCCGGGCTTGGGTGGAATCGTGCCTTCGGGCAGCTTCCAGATGGTTTCAGCAGTCTTGCGATGCTCAGGGTTCGTCACCACCATGTCCGCTGGCAGGCGGTGCGAGAAAGTGCCCACCTCACGCGCCGTTCCGCAGGCAGAAGGCTGACCCGTCAGTGAGAACGGGCTGTTGCCGGGTGTGGCGATCTTGCCCAGCAGCAAGTGGATGTTGTAGACCATGTTGTTGGCCCAGACACCGCGTGTGTGCTGGTTGAAACCCATGGTCCAGAACGACACCACCTTGCTATTGGGGTCTGCATAGAGCTCGGCAAGAGCCTTGAGACGGTTGGCCGGTACACCCGTGAGCTTGGTTGTGTACTCGAGCGTATAGGTGGATACGAACTTGGCGTATTCCTCGTAGTTTATGGACTTGGCACCGTTGGGGTCCTTGGCGTTCTTGGCAGCCTTCTGCAGCGGATGCTCAGGACGCAGCCCGTAGCCGATATCGGTGTTGCCGAGCTTGAAATTGCAGTGCTTGGAGACAAAGTCCTTGTTGACCCTGCCTGTGGTGATGATGTGGTTGGCGATGTAGTTGAGTATGGCCAGGTCGGTCTGAGGCTTGAAGGTCAGAGACATGTCCGCCAACTCATACGAGCGGTGCTCGAAGGTGGACAGCACGGCCACCTTCACGCCTGGTGTGGACAGGCGCCTGTCGGTCACGCGCGTCCACAGCACCGGATGCATTTCAGCCATGTTCGAGCCCCATAGCACAAAGGCAGTCGCGGCCTCGATGTCGTCATAGCAACCCATGGGCTCGTCCATGCCAAAGGTGCGCATGAAGCCGGCAACTGCCGAGGCCATGCAGTGCCTTGCATTGGGATCAATGTTGTTGGTGCGAAAGCCCGCCTTGAACAGCTTGGAGGCGGCATAGCCCTCCCATACCGTCCACTGGCCGGAGCCGAACATGCCCACCGCGTCGGCCCCCTTGGCCTTGAGCGTCTTTTTGAACTGCTCTGCCATGACGTCGAAGGCCGTATCCCAGGAAACCTGCTGGAACTCGCCGTCCTTGGCATAGCGACCATTCTTCATGCGCAGCAACGGCTTTGTCAGACGATCACCGCCATACATGATCTTGGACAGGAAGTAACCCTTGACGCAGTTCAGCCCCCGGTTGACCTCGGCCTCAGGGTCACCCTGAGTGGCCACTACGCGGTTGTCCTTGACGGCCACCATGACGCCGCAACCTGTACCGCAAAAGCGGCATGGCGCCTTGGACCACTTCAGGTCGGCAGCCATTGCTCCTGCATCCTGGGACAGAACTTCTATGGGGATGCCTGCAACGGCCCCTGCGGCTGCGGCCGCAGATTGACGGACAAAATCACGCCTAGTGCTAGTCATGTGTTACCTCTTGGTTTAGCGACTGCCAGTTCTCAACATGCTGATAAACCAGGGATGCGTTGATTACGCCATCAAGCAGCTCAATCTGAGACACGCAATCAAGTATTTCTCTTGCATGGGGCGCTTCCAAGGTCACGACCAACTTGCCGGCCGGATGACTTCCATGTATTTGGGCGCCTTTGATCGTGACGATGCCAGCAGCTACTTGTGCCAGTGCATGGGGAAGCACATGCACAACCAGACTGGTGATATGCAAGTCGGTATGAGTTTCAATGGGCTCAGATTCTTCATGCATGTGGAGGGCCACCGATGATCATCTGATAAAACCAGATCGCAAAGCCGTAAGACGCAATCAGTACAACGGCCAATATAGGTGCCATAACAACTGCGAGAAATGCGAAGCTGCGCAACTCCTCGGTACGAGTCGATTCAGGCTGAGGTTCTGTCATTAGCAATCCCCCTTGGCTTGGATGCCTGAGCATCCATGATTTGGCGATAGAGATCCGATAACGAACTTTGCCACGAGATTACCTACAAAATTGACTTGCAACAAGGTTCTTCTTGATTCGTTGCTTTGCATCAATTCCTTCATCAAGATTTCATCGAGTGAATTGACATTCAAGTAAATGCCTCGGGCGTTGACTAAATAGCCGGCGGAATCAAGCGCGGCTTGGATCAGCCCTCTGCAAACTGAATTCGCGCCTCAATCTCGCACTGACCTGTTGAAGTTGAGGCGTGAAATCTGGCCTGAAACCGATAGCCGCCGCCTGTTGCTTGCTTGAAAGCCGTCACTGGATCGCCTGACTGACACAGAGAGGGAATCGGGGTATCGTGCGGCCGTAATCAATGATGGCAATCAGCGGGAGAAAGCCAGTCTTGCACAAGAGATTGCTGCAGATTGTGGATTTGGTGGCTCAATACAGCGCAGGACCTCGCGGTATTCAAGACGCGCTCCTCTCGGCCAGACGGGAAGCGGTAACGAGTCTCATGTGAGCTCAACCTGGATTTGTGCAAGCTCAAAGCATCACCTTGACGAGCACGATGCGCATCGAACCAAAAAGCGCTCCACAAAAGCGCTTTATAGGAGTAAAAGAATCTAGGGGCAGAGCTCCGCTCCTGCTCGTCCATCAGCCTGCATTGGACTGCCCCTAGACATGTCTACCTGCTAAGGGAAAGTCCAATAGCGGTCTTAATGTCGCTTATAAGCTGCTCGTAATAGGTCGCGATGTGATGCGACAACCACTGCTCAGAGGTTCAATCATCTCCAGCAGCCGCTTGTAGCCCGTGCGCTGCACCCGCCACTGACCGGCGACCCTGGTATAGCAGTCCTCATATAGCGCACTGCCGGTGAGTATGGTCTGCTCATCCAGATTGATGAACAGATCATTGAGGTACCAGATGCCGGTGGCCGTGTCACCGTCGACCCTGATTTCCGGTGTATGCCCGTGGTGCATGCCAAAGCGCCGATGGGTGAAGGCATTGCGGTAGAAGTTCATGGCTTCATCAATGCCATTGATCTCATACTGGTAAGTCGGGCTGTCGAAGCGAATATGGACAGCATCGGCCAGAACGGTTTTCAGAAGCTCCAGATTGCAGGTGTCGATGCCGCGAAAGTAGCGCGCCTTGAGCTGTTTGATTTCTTCAATATCCAGAAGAGTTTGCATGCTGTTCCCCGCTGGAATTTAGTGAGGCAGGTAATGGCCGCCACTGACGTCCAGTTGGGCGCCGGTCACCACGCGCGCATAGTCGCTGGCCAGATACAGCGCGGCAGAGGCGCAATCGGCATCGTCGGGAATCTCGTTGCGCAAGGGAATCTGCTGGGCAATCACATCGACCAGAGATTCCATGGACACGCCCTGGCGCTTGGCTTCCGCCTGGAAATAGCCTTTGACCGGTGCGCCCCACATCCAGCCGTTGTAGGTGCTGTTGACGCGAATGCCGAAGGGCCCCAGGTCTTCCGCCAGATATTGCACAGCGGTCTTGAGCGCGCCTTTGGATACTGCGTAACCGGCTTCGAGCTGATTGGGGCGGCGCGTTGCCATGGTGTTGATCATCACAATGCTGCCGTCTTTTTGCTTTTTCATCTGCGGCACCACGGCCTGGGTCATGTTCATGGAGCCGTAGAGATTGACTTCCATGACCTTGCGCCAGTCATCCATGGAGGAGTTGCTCGAAGAGCCCCAGGTCCCGTGGGCATAGGCCGAGTTGATCAGCGCATCGATGCGGCCGAACCTGGCAACGGTCAGCTCTGCAAGCCGCTGGCACTGCTCGGGCTGCGAGATATCGGTGGACACTTTGAGCGTCTCGCAGGAGTGGCCGGCATCGCGAATCGTTTGCTCTGCCTCATCGAGCATGGACTGTGTGCGGGCTGCCAGCACCACGGCCTTGGCCTGATATTCCGCCGCGCGCAGGGCGAGCTTGATGCCCATGCCGGGGCCGATGCCAGAGATGATGATGACTTTGTCTTTCAGAAGCATATGGGTCTCCTTGGATATATAGCCTGGGGGTTTCTCAGAATGCAGCCCGGGTGCGGGCAAAGTGCAGCTCTTCTGCGCGGTGCTTGACATCCTCGGCGACCTGGTCAAAGGCGATCTTTACCCAGGCGCCATGCTCGCGCATGATGGTGTCGGCGTTCAGTCCCAGGAACTGATCGGTGGTGAAGTAGGTGCAGCGGTTGGCGTCAATCGCCTCTATGTATTGATCCCGGCGCGCAGCGTCCTTGTTCTCGGGCACGGGGCGCTGTTCCCAGGACAGCAGTTGCTCGGGCTCAAACGCAACCAGGTATTCATTGACAGGCCAGACTTCACCCGTCAGCGGATGGCGTGTTTTCATCTCGACCAAGTCATTGAGCTTGAGCCCACAGCGGATGTCGGGGCAGAAGCGATTCCAGAGGCGGTAGTTCTCCAGATCGGCCAGCACTTCCCAGACCACGCTGGCGGGGGCATTGATTTCCACCTTGATGGAGGTGACGAGGTTGGCTGCTTTGGTCATTGGAGTGCTCGCTTCAGTTGATGGGCTTGGAGGTGATCTGCAACTGCTCGCTCAGCGGCTCCACGGTTTCAAGCAAGGTCTTGTAGCCTGTCTCTGCAATCCACCAGCGGCCATCGCGCTTGACATAGCGGTCTTCATAGATCGCACCGCCATGCATATGCGTTTTCTCTTCGAGGTTGATGAAGACGTAGTTCAGATACCAGAGCGCGGTAGCTTCGTCTCCCTTGACCTCGATCTCCGGCGTGTGGCCGTTGTGCATGGCCAGACGGGTCTTGGTAAAGGAGGTTTTGTAGAAGTCCAGCGCCTTGTCTATGCCTTCCAGATGGAATTCGTAAGCCGGGCTTTTGAAGGCCAGCTTGATGTCTGGCGTCAGCATGCCCTGCAGCAATTCCAGATTGCAGGTGTCGATGGCGCGAAAGTAGCGCGCCTTGAGCTGCTTGATCAACTCAATGGCTTCCAGGTCCAACATGTGTTTTGTCTCCGGTGGTTGTGGGTCAGTCTCAAGCGCTGACTTGATAGAAACTGGTGAGAATGCAATCGAGGCTGCTGAAATCCATGATGGGAGTCACAGATTCGGACATGTATTTCTGCCGCTGACGCAGCAGGTCTTCATCTCCTTGCGTGTCATAGAAGCCGTGAGCACTGCCGATCGCGATATCGGGAAACTGCTCCTCGACGATGGCGTGGACTTCCGGTGCGTCTTCGGTCAAGCGTCGCACGACCAGGTTTTGCCGGTATCCGAAGATGGACTGCAGCGGGTAGGCATTGCTGCCATGGCCTTCACGCCAGTGAACCATCCATTCTTCAAAGTTCATGCCGACCGGCTTTCTGAACAGCGCCACCTGGCACATGCCCGGTGTGCGCTTGCCTAAAGCCACTTCGGCATCAAAACGCGCAATGCGCGCCTTGCGTTCTTCGGGGTAGGGCTCGGACTCGCAGACCAGATAGGCATGCAGGCTTGCCACCTGCTGCGCGATCAGTGCTTGCACCGGGCCCAGCATGGATGCGCTGTCCAGCCACAGACTGATCATTCCATCGAGAGGATGTTGGCTGAAAGTGATGCGCTGGCTTGCGGCCTTGTCCATGGCGTCATCGACAACCATCACACGAATCCGCGAGGCGCCACAGGCTTGCAGGGATCTTTGCAAATCCATCAGCGACAGGCGCCAACTTTCTGCCGAATGCTGTGCGGGGCGCCACAGGCTGAACATGATTTTTTCCATGAAAGCACCTCTCAGCTTTGGGTTGGCAGATGCCGGGATCGGTACAGCGCATAGTCGCGTTGCATCTGCTGCTCGCTCAGGCCAAAGGTCTCGAGGCTGTAGTCATGACCCGCACGCTTTTCCCGGCCGTTGCCAGACAGCCATTGCTGTGCATCGGTGCGGGCTTTCTCGGTGAAGGGCATCTGGGCGAACTGATAGACAGCCTCCAGCACCTCCATGGGCTTGGCCACGGTGTCCGAGAAGTGGATATCCAGAAAGCGCCGGCTGTCCTGCTGCTCGCGCACTTGCATGGTGTGGTGAATACCACGCGCCATGCGGCTGTTCCACTGGCGGCCTGCCGAGCTAGGGTCAGGCTGGTCACTGTAGATCTGCCACAGCGTATGCGCCATGCTGGCCATGGAGGGGATGGTCTGCGCGGGCTCGCGATGGGTAAGAATGACCTGAGCTCGGGGAAAGACGGACAGCAGAATTTCCAGCGTGTGCAAATGCTGCGGGGCTTTGAGCAGCCAGCGCTGGCCCTGTGCCTCGCCGCGCTGGCTCTTTTGCCATTGCAGAAACTGCAGCATCTTCTTGAGCTGCGTATAGACGGGGCGCTGATCCTGCTGATCGAGCCAGGAGGTGTAGCTGGGCACATCGGCGTAAGCGTCCATGGCGCAGAGAAAGGAATGCTCCATGAGCATGAATTCCTCGTCGCACAGCGTGGCGCTCATGGGGTGGATGGACAGAATCTGGGGGATCGCCTCAATCGTCTGCGCTACTTCCGCCGTGGCCATTGCAATGCGGTTGGCGCAGTCCTGCGGGCCTTCGCCGGTCAATGGTGCAGGGTAGCGGGTCTCCCACCAGGCAGCAGAGTAAAAGCGCGGGTCTACGGCCAGTGTTCGCTGCAGCATGGTGGTGCCGGTGCGCGGCAGGCCCACGATGACCAGTGGGTCTTCGATCTCGATCTTCGAGATTTCGGGGAAGCGCTGGAGATAGTCCTCCATGAGCAGGCGATTGACCAACTGGCCCACGAGTCGCTCGCGCATCATGGCAATGCCGGTTGCCGACAGCTTGGCTTCGGTGTTCAGGGCTCGCGTCAGAACTTCCAGCGCTTGCCGGTAGTTGTCGTTGCCAAAATCGTTGAGGCCTGGTGCACGCTCACATGCTGCTTGCAGCAGTTCTTCGACGTGCAGAGTTTGGGGTGTCACAGGGGCATTCATACAGTCTCCAGCAACTGGTCTATCGAGATCACTTTGGTGGTGGGGTGGCACTGCTCCTTGGCGCCAACCCAGCGCAGGCACATGGTTCCCTGGCGTACGCCGGCGGTTTGCAGCCAGTTGGCAATGCCGGGGTCTTTTTCGCTCAGCACCAGAGTGACGCCGCCGTTTTCGTCGTATTGCGCCTGGTGCTTGTTGATGCAGATCTGGTGGTAGCGGTAGTCCAGAGACTCCAGCCAGTAGTTATTGATCTGCAGATTCCAGAACGAGCATTCCGGCACCTTGTCGATATGAATGACCAGGGCCTGGTCCTCGCGCAGTTCCCAATGCGAGTGGTAGTAGAAAATATTGGGATCACCGCCCACGGACTGGCAGTAGGCCTGATCGGCTGGCGGCAACTGATTGCTATGTGGAAGATAGCTTTGTGCCCAGTCGGCAAATAGCTTCGCCGTGTTCTCGACAAAAGACGTTACGCGCTGCAGCGATTGCGCCAGAACCAGGGGATCCAGCGGGCCGGGGGTGTCCGTGGTGCCAATGCGCTCGATGGCAAGCTTGGCGGGCACTTCGCTCTTGCGATCCATGAAGGTTTGGCGCACCAGCAACGACACCGAGGCATCCTCCATGGGCAGCCAGTTACCCGGCTGCGGGTCACGGCTGACGATGAGTTCGAAGTCACCGTTCTGGTCGGTCTTGAGCTGCGATGCATCGAGAAAGCCTGTGACAACCATGCGGCCATCGGTTTCATAGCCGCCTTTTTGCGTGCAAAAGCTCAGGTACGAAACCGTGCCTCGGTTGCCATGAATGCGGTATTTCATGGAACCGTTGAGGCGCGAGTATTCGTAGATGTTGTCCGGGTTGTCCGCGCCAATCTTGGCGGTTTCGTGCGAGGTCTTGAAGAAGCTGGGAAACGCCGGGTCGGCGAATTCCACATGCATCTCCAGCGCGATGCGCAGCAGTCGGGTCAGATAGCGATAGCCTTCTGCCCGCGTTGCGGGGTCGGCAGGGGTTTCGGGACGCAGAATCTGCTGGCCGCAGCGTTTGAGGTGATCGCAGAACTGCGACCAGGTTTCGCCGCTGAGCAGTTGCTCATTAATGGTTTGGGTATCCATGATCTGGCTTTCTTTGTGTGCCGCGCATTGCCAGGTGGTGGCTGTGTGCGGTGGGTGAAAGAAGAAAGAGGGGCGTTGCAAAGGCTGGCAACGCCACAGTTCATCCAGTTGCTTTAGTCTTCCGCGGCGATGATTTCGCGGGCCACCAGTTCGGCGATGATCTTGTCCACCGCTTCTTGCGCAGTCATCGCGGGGGTGGAGATATGAATGTCCGGAGACTCCGGCACTTCAAACGGTGAGTCGATCCCCGTGAAGTTCTTCAGCTCGCCACGGCGCACTTTCTTGTAGAGGCCCTTGGGGTCACGCTCTTCGGCAACGGAAAGCGGTGTGTCGATGAATACTTCGAGGAACTCGCCATCCTTCACCAGCTTGCGCGCCATTTCGCGTTCTGCCTGGAATGGCGAGATGAAGGCGGTGATGGCAATCAGCCCGGCGTCCACAAACAGCTTGCCCACTTCAGCGACGCGACGAATGTTTTCCACGCGGTCTGCATCGGTGAAGCCAAGGTCGCGATTGAGGCCGTGGCGCACGTTGTCGCCGTCGAGCAGATAGGTATGCCGGCCACGCGCATGCAAACGGGTTTCTAGCAGATTGGCAATGGTGGATTTGCCAGCGCCCGACAGACCGGTAAACCATAGCAAGGCAGGTTTTTGATGCAGGCGTTCGGAACGCGCTTCCTGGTTCACATTCACATGCTGCATATGAATGTTCTGTGAGCGACGCAGCGAAAAGTCGATCAGACCCGCGCCCACCGTGGCGTTGCTCAGGCGATCGATCAGGATGAAGCTGCCTGTTTCGCGATTGTCCTTATAGGCATCGAAAGCGATAGGCTGGCTGCTGGACAGATTGCAGACGCCGATTTCATTGAGCGCCAGTTCCTTGGCGGCCAGATGCTCCAGCGTGTTGACATTGATCTTGTACTTGGGGGCGGCGAAGGTGACGGGAATCGTTTTGCCGCCGATCTTCATCAGATAGGGCCGGCCGCCGAGCATGGGCTGCTCGTGCATCCAGATGAGCGTGACCTGGAACTGATCGGCCACATCGGAAGGTGCATCCGCAACCGCAATCACATCGCCCCGGCTGCAGTCCACCTCGTCGGCCAAGGTCATGGTAACGGACTGGCCAGCAACCGCCTGCTGCAGATCTCCATCCTGGGTAACGATGCGCGCAACCTTGGTCACGCGTCCGCTAGGCAGGATGCGGACGCTGTCTCCGGGGTGAATCTGGCCGCTGGCAATGCAGCCCGCAAAGCCGCGGAAGTCGAGGTTGGGGCGATTGACCCATTGCACAGGCATGCGAAACGGCAGCTTTTGCTGGCGCGCTTCGTCGATTTCCACCGTCTCCAGATAGCCCATGAGCGTGGTGCCGCGGTACCAGGGCATGTGCTCGCTCTGCTCGGTGATGTTGTCACCACGCAAGGCCGACATGGGGATGGCCGTGATGTCTTCCAGATTGATCTTCTTGGCGAATTCGCGGTAGTCGGCCACGATGTCGTTGAAGATCTTTTCGGAGTAGCCCATCAAGTCCATCTTGTTGACGGCCAGCACGATTTTGCGGATGCCGATCAGCGATGCCAGATAGCTATGGCGCCTGGATTGCGTCAGCACACCGCGGCGCGCATCGATCATCACCACGGCCACATCGGCGGTGGAGGCACCAGTGACCATATTGCGGGTGTACTGCTCATGGCCGGGCGTGTCGGCCACGATGAACTTGCGCTGGTCGGTCGAGAAGAAGCGGTAGGCCACATCGATGGTGATACCTTGCTCGCGCTCTGCGGCCAGACCATCGACGAGCAGCGCGAAGTCCAGCTCGCCGCCTTGCGTGCCGACTTTCTTGGAGTCCGCGACCAGTGCTTCCATCTGGTCCTCAAACAGCATCTTGGATTCGTACAGCAAGCGTCCGATCAGCGTGCTCTTGCCGTCATCCACGCTGCCGCAGGTGATGAAGCGCAGCAGGCTTTTCTGCTCGTGCGCCTTCAGGTATTTCTCGATATCTTCAGAGATGAGTGCGGATACATGTGACATCAGAAATACCCCTCTTGCTTCTTCTTTTCCATGGATGCGGCCGAGTCGTGGTCGATCATCCGGCCCTGTCGTTCCGAAGTACGGGTCAGCAGCATTTCCTGAATGATCTTGGGCAAGCTATTAGCGTCGGATTCGACGGCACCCGTCAGGGGGTAGCAGCCCAGGGTGCGAAAGCGAACATTGCGCATCATGGGAACTTCGCCACTCTTGAGCGGCATGCGCTCGTCATCGACCATCAGCAGCGTGCCGTCTCGCTCCACCACTGGGCGAGGCGCTGAAAAATAGAGTGGAACGATGGGGATGTTTTCGAGATAGATGTATTGCCAGATATCCAGCTCGGTCCAGTTGGACAGCGGGAACACTCGGATTGATTCGCCTTTGTTCTTGCGTGTGTTGTACAGATGCCAGAGTTCCGGACGCTGGTTCTTGGGATCCCAGCGGTGCTGGTCCGAGCGGAAGGAAAAGATGCGTTCCTTGGCGCGAGACTTCTCTTCATCGCGGCGCGCGCCACCAAAGGCGGCGTCGAAGCCATACTTGTCGAGAGCTTGCTTCAGGCCCTCGGTCTTCATGACGTCGGTATGAATTTGCGAGCCATGCTTGAACGGGCTGATGCCCATTTCAAGACCTTCTGGGTTGATGTGGACCAGCAGGTCCATGCCCAGCTTGGCTGCCATCTGATCACGAAAGCGGTACATGTCCTGAAACTTCCAGGTCGTGTCCACATGCAGCAAGGGGAAGGGCGGCTTGGCGGGGTAGAAGGCCTTCATCGCCAGATGCAGCATGACCGCACTGTCCTTGCCGATGGAGTAGAGCATGACGGGGTTTTCTGCCTCGGCAACAACCTCGCGCATGGCCTGAATGCTTTCGGCTTCCAGCCTTTGCAAATGAGTCAGCACCACAGATTTCTCCTTGGTTTTTTGTTTTGGGTGCTGCCAACTGTAGGAGTCCGTTAAATCAAATCTTTGCGCGAATTGATGTTTTAGAAGTTGCTGCGCCATGCTCGCCATAGGGTCCAGCTTCGTTGACGTTGGGGTTCTGGCATAGGTGTTCTTCGGTACCAGCGATAGGTCTTGCGCAGTCTTCAAGATGCGGCTGGCCAATTCGTTCGACTGGCTGAGCATCTCTGTGGCAGCAGGCAGATGAAACAGGCGCAGCCGGTCGTGGCTGTCGCTGGCAAGCGATGAAAAGGTGGCTGCGCGTTGCCACTGCATGGCGGCAAGCAGGCCAAAGATCTTGCCCTCGCTGGAGCACCTGAGGCGATCAAAAAAATCTTCCAGATGCGCAGCGCACAGGCTGCCTTCATACGGTTGCCAATACACCTTGCCGCGGTTGTTGACGGCACGCAAGATGCCATGCCTCAGGCGTCCGGGGCAGTTGTTGTGGGCACCAAAATCATCGATCCAGACAATGCTGGCGCTCTCTTTTCGGGCCTGCTCGCAAATATCCAGATAAGTGGTGGCATACCAGCGCTGCACATTGCTGGATGCCTGCTTCATGCGCTTTGCAGGGCGGTCGGCATTCAGGTTCCAGCGCTGCAGGTACTGGGCGTTGGTACGCTCGGGCAAGTCAAGCTGCTGGCGCTGCAAGATCAGCTGCTGCATGGCTTCCAGCTGCCACAGCAAAAACGGCAGGCCATGGTCGGCGGGCTGGGTGCTGACCAGTTGCACATAGATGTCCTGCTCCTGTATGGCCGACAAGGAGCGGCCTTCGCCAGGTTTGCGGCCTCGCTCGCGCACAAGGACAGCGCTCCATCCCCCTTCCAGCCAGGCTTTGTGGGCGGCAATGATGGTTGGTGTGGACAGGCCGGTCGCCTTGCCGACCTCTTTGAGCGTTTTGCCTTCAAGCCGCAATTTCACGGCTTGAATTCGCAGTGGATTGATTTCCTGGACACTGAGTTTCTTACCAACAGCCATGCGCATTCCTGTTAAACATTCACTCGCTTATTCGCGAAGATCCGGACGCATTTACTGTCGGCCTGTCCTCTGATCGGCGCATAGGCCAAACGGACCACATGAATAACAAAACAGGAGATTTTTGTGACTCAGACTCGAAGCGCACTGCTTGAAGACGTAATGGCCATCGCCCGTGAAGCGGGTGCTTTAATCATGAAGATCTACCGCTGCGACTTTGAGGTACGGGGCAAGCAGGATGCATCGCCCGTGACTGAAGCCGACGAAAAGGCCGAGCGCCTGATTCTTGAGCGTCTGGGCGCCTTGCAGTCGCAGTTTCCCGTCGTCTCCGAGGAGGCGGCTGCAGCGGGATATGTGCCTGAGATGGGGCAATGCTTCTGGCTGGTTGATCCTCTTGATGGCACCAAGGAATTCATCAACCGCAATGGCGAGTTCACAGTCAATATCGCGCTGATCGAAAATGGAACCCCTGTGCTGGGTGTCGTTTTCGCTCCAGCGCTGGATCGCATGTACGCGGGAGCCAGAGGACTTGGCGCATTGCTGGAGGTGCAGGGAAAGCGCCAAGCCATCGAATGCAGAAGCATTCCGGAGGATGGCCTTGATGTGGTGGCCAGTCGTTCACACGGCGATGCCGATGCGCTTGATCAGTTTCTCAATGGGCGCTTGGTGCGGTCACTCAAAAGTGCAGGCTCATCGCTCAAGATTTGTCTGATCGCAGAGGGAGAGGCTGACCTCTATCCACGCTTGGGGCGCACCATGGAGTGGGATATCGCTGCGGGTCATGCGGTGCTGGCCGCGGCAGGCGGCCAGATTCATGCGCTCAATGGAGATGTTCTGAGCTACGGCAAGCGAGATTTGAGTAACCCTCATTTTTATGCCTGCTCGGCAGATTACCGCTGATTTCAAGCTTTCGCACAGCATTGCCTCCCGCCCTGAATGCCCTGAGTGCGAGCACTCAAAACCTCTCTGTTCTCCGATAGATGAACTTTGCTGCGACGCTAATTCGAGCTTGCCTGCTTTGCGGGCTGCTAATGAGTGCAGCCTGTGCCGACAAGGCTGCGTCTCGCCAACCCGTCAAAATCGTTGTCGGATTCGAAGCCGGTGGTGCTATGGATACCTTGGCGCGCGCGTTTGCAACCCAGCTCTCAGCGCGATTGCAGCGTTCCGTCTATGTGGAAAACAGAGTGGGGGCAGGTGGAGCCATTGCCGCGAACTATGTTGCGAAATCCAAGCCTGATGGAAATACGTTGCTCTTGGCGTCGCCTGCCGAGATCTTCATCAATCCCATTTACACCAGAAGCCAGGGGTCGGGCGAAGTCGCTGATATGGTGCCAGTGGCCAAAATTTCCTCTGCTCCTATTGTTCTTGCCACGCGTGGCGACTCCGCAATACATCAACTGAGTGATATCGCAACTGCAGCACAAAAAAATGCCAGCGGCCTGAGTTTCGCCTCCTCAGGAATTGGCAGCTTGCAGCATTTGGTGGGAGAGAGCTTGGGCAAAGCCCTGGGTGTGGAGCTATTGCATGTTCCATACGGGGGAGCTGCTTCCGCAACTGCAAGCCTGATGGGCAAACAAGTGGACCTGCTCTTTGCGGGGCTTGCTCCCATAGCCCCCCATCTGCAAAGCCAAAAGATGCACGCAGTGGGCATTGCATCGGCCCACAGGTCTAAGCGTTTCTCCGATATTCCTACGTTTCAGGAGAGGGGGCTCCAGGGCGTCAGCTTTGAATACTGGCAAGGAATCTTTCTTCCCAAGGGAGCGTCCTCCGAACTGGCTCTATTTCTATCCGCCGAGATCAACAACGTGATCAAAGACACGGGCTTTGTGGATCAACTAGAAAATACAGGTTTTGAGGTTGCATACAAGGACTACAAGCAATTCAAACCATTTTTGCAAGCTGAAGATCAGATCTACCGAAGCTTATTTAAGAGAGACGGTTATTTATATTGATCCCATGAATTCTTTGGGGCTCAAACTTAACTAGATCATTGGATGTAGAAATCGTCGCGCAGGATCTGCTCTTGCTCGGTTTGAACGGCAGCATGGAGTCTGCAGCGCTTGTTCCAGAGCCCTGATGGCGGACTTCAAGCAAATCATCGGGCTGGAACTGACATTCATACTCTCCTGCTGGCCAGAAACCTGGCGTTGACGGTAGCTCGCGATGCGGACCTGAGCAGCAACCATCGTTGCCAAGCTACGGCAGGGGGATTTCCGTCCTTTGAAGAATATCCGGCGATGAGACATGGGGCTTAAACGTATAAATGACGGGAAGTCGCTGATCAAGAAAGACATCAGAAGCAGCCACGGTCAGGGCTTCATTTGCCCGCGGGCTGTTTCGGACAAGCCATTGCGCTGCACATGCTGGACCAGAAAATCAAGAAATATCCGGGTCTTGAGAGGCAGGTGTGTGCGGTGTGGGTAATAAGCATAAAAGCCCGGGAAGCTTGCCCAATAGGGTTTCAGTACTTCAATCAACTGGCCTGTGTTGAATGCGTCGGTCATGGATTCACGCCAGCCGGTAATCACGCCAATGCCATCAAGGGCTGCGCGCATGGCCGTGTCGCTATGGTTGACTGTCAGTGGCCCGCTCACGGAGCGCTCGCTCAGTTTGCCGTCGATATTGAATTCCCACTTGTAGAGTGCGCCGCTGCTGCTCATGCGGTAGTTGATGCATAGGTGCTGCTCCAGCTCGTCGGGATGCTCGGGTGTGCCGTGTGTCCTGAGGTAAGCAGGAGATGCACCGAAACACATGGTCAGATCCTGTGTGAGTGGCACGGCAACCATATCGCCCTCCAGCGACTCGCCATTGCGTATGCCGACGTCAAAGCCTTCTCGCACGATGTCCACAAAGCCGTCGTCATAGACCAGCTCGACGTGAATGTGCGGATGCATTGCAAAGAACTCGGCGAGCATGGGCTCGACGAGCACCTGGCCAGCAGGATGAGAGATGGTGAGGCGCAGCGTGCCGCCTTCGACGCCAGCTTGGAGCTGAAGATCCTCGGTCGCTTCGCGCAGGTTGGTGAGAGCCGGGGAAATGCGTTCCAGATAGATTCTTCCGGCTTCTGTCAGGTTGAGGCTGCGCGTTGTTCGATCGAACAGGCGTACATCCAGACGGGTTTCCAGCTTCTTGATCGTCTGGGACAGGGCGGCCGGCGTGACCCCGATGGCGTGGGCGGCGTAGGTCAGACTGCGATGCTGAGCTACCTGCTCAAAGGCCGCCAGATAGGCGAGTATTTCGGGTTTCATGTCCTCTATTTTTAAGTAAAACTTAATAACTTAAATAGTCTGCTTGACTTTTTCTTTTGCATTGCCTGGCGCACACTGCCTCTGCTTCACGCGCTGCCCAGGTGCCTGCAGCAGTCACCGTGTCGAAAAGCAAACAAGAAAGCCCCCCCATGCCTGTCAAATTCACTCTCAACGGCAAGCCCGCATCGGCTGATGTGGATCCTTCAACGCCCATCCTCTGGACCCTGCGTGACACACTGGGTATGACAGGGACCAAATTCGGTTGCGGCATGGCCATGTGCGGGGCATGCACTGTGCATCTGAATGGCCAGGCCATCCGTTCTTGCATTACGCCCATATCGGCGGCGCAAGGGCAAAAAATCGACACCATCGAAGCGCAGGCCGCAGACAAGGTGGGCAAGGCTGTCGAAGATGCGTGGGTTCGCAACGATGTGGCGCAATGCGGCTATTGCCAAAGTGGGCAAATCATGAGTGCGACCGCGCTGCTCAAAAGCAATCGCCAGCCCAGCGATGCGGATATCGATGCAGCCATGGCGGGCAATATCTGCCGCTGCGGAACCTATACACGCATTCGTGCAGCCATCCACGATGCTGCCAAAAACCTGTCGGCCTAAAAGAAGGAGCACATCCCATGCCTATTCCCAACCATCTTTTTGCCGATCTGCCCAAAGGTCTGCGTGCGCTGGCGGCTGACTCCATAGATGCAGGCCTAAAGCTCGAGCGGCGCGATTTCCTCAAGCTGGCGACGGCCTCGGGTTTCGCGCTGGGTGTATTTCCCGCGGCTGTGTCGGCACAAGCGAAGGGTAACGAAGAGGTTTCTACAAGCGCACTCAAGCCTTACCAGCAGCCATCGGCTTTTGTGAAGATTGACCGCGATGGAGCGGTGACGATCACCATCAACCGTCTGGAGTTCGGCCAAGGCGTGCAAACCGGCCTGCCCATGGTGCTGGCCGAAGAGCTGGACGCCGATTGGTCCAAGGTGCAGAGCGCGCACGGCAATGCCGATCCCGCATATCTGGATCCGGTCATGGGAATGCATCTCACGGGCGGCTCCACTGCCATCAAGAACTCGTATGTCCAGTATCGTGAACTGGGGGCGCGAACCCGCTCCATGCTGCTGGCCACGGCTGCCAAGCGCTGGGGTGTAGACCCGCAGTCCCTGCGCACTCAGGCAGGGCAGGTGATCGGGCCTAGGGGCAAGAAGCTGGGCTATGGCGAATTGGCGGATGAGGCCATGAAGATGCCTGTTCCGCAGCAGGTGAAGCTCAAGGACGCCAAAGACTTTCGCATCATCGGTCATGCCACGGGACGGCTCGATGCACGCGCCAAGTCCAGCGGCAGACAGTCCTACGGCATCGACATGCATCTGCCGGGTATGTTGACCGCGGTTGTGGCGCATCCGCCGGTGTATGGAAGCAAGATTCAATCGGTGGACGATGCGGCAGCCAAAGCCATCAAGGGTGTGCGTGCAGTGCTTCGTGTGCCCAGCGTGTGGGGGGGCGAGCTGGTTGCGGTGCTGGCCGATGGTTATTGGCCAGCCAAGCAGGGTCGCGATGCCCTGAAAATCCAGTGGGACAGCGCGGCGGTTGGCAAAGTCGATTCGGCTCGGCAACTGGCGCAGTATCGTGAATTGGCCAGGAAGGCGGGCGCACTCAAGTTCGATGCCGATGTTTCGGCATTGAACGGTGCTGTTCACAAAATCATTGCCGAATATGTCTTCCCCTACCTTGCCCATACGCCGATGGAGCCGCTGAACTGCACGGTGCGTGTGACAGGTGCAGGAAAGGACGCCAAGGTTGAGCTTTGGTTGGGCACGCAGGCCCCGGGCTGGGAAGTTGCAACGGCTGCGCGCGTGCTTGGCGTGGCACCGCAGAATGTCCGAGTCAATGTTCAGATGGCAGGGGGCGGTTTCGGCCGCCGCGCCAACCCGCGCAGTGACTACGTGGCCGAAGCCTGCGAGATTGCCAAGGCCGCCAGAACATCTGGTATTGAGGCACCGGTGCGCATGATCTGGAGCCGCGAGGACGATGTCAAAGGGGGCTATTACCGACCCATGCATGTGCATCGCGCCGAAATAGGTTTTGACGATAAGGGAAAGGTGATCGCCTGGGACCATGTGATCGTAGGCCAGTCGCTTGCCAAAGGCACGGCGTTTGAGGGCTTCATGGTCAAGAACGGAGTGGACACCACTACGGTTGAAGGAATGAAAGAGCCGTACGACCTGCCGATGCGACTCTCGGTGCATCACCCCGAGCTCAATGCGCCGGTTCTCTGGTGGCGCAGCGTGGGCTCTACGCACACCGCTTATGTGATGGAGACCTTGATGGATGAAATTGCCCGAGCTGTAAAGCAAGATCCTGTCGCATACAGGCTGCAGCAGTTTGGCGACAGGCATCCGCGTCACAAGGCCGCGTTGCAGCTGGCAGTCGAAAAGTCGGGCTACGGAAAGCGCCAACTGGCCGAGGGCAGAGCCTGGGGAGTGGCTGTGCACCAGTCTTTCGACTCGGTGGTTGCCTATGTGGTCGAGGCATCGATGAAGGATGGTGCTCCCAAGCTGCATACGGTTACAGCTGGCGTGCATTGCAATCTGGCGGTGAACCCTCGGAGTGTCGAGGCTCAGGTGCAGGGTGGTGCCCTGATGGGCCTTGGCATGTGCTTGCCTGGGGCTGCGATCACCTTCAAGGATGGACAGGTGGAGCAGGGTAACTTCAATGATTACACCGTGGCCCGCTTAACCGATATGCCCGCGATCTCCGTGCATATCGTGCCGAGTGCCGATGCGCCCACGGGTATGGGTGAGCCGGGTGTGCCGCCATTGGCACCTGCTTTTGCCAACGCCATCGCCAAGCTGAGCGGCCATACACCACGCGAGCTGCCTTTCCAGAAAGCGTGAGAGCATGAGCCTGGATCGCTAGAAAAGCTCCTGCTGAGAGGATGTCAGAGTGACGAAATCCTCTCCGAGAGGGATCAAGATCGAGTCGGCAATCGGCTTGATCTGTTTCGCCAGATAGTGCTCGTAATCGATGCGTGAGCGGCGGATTTCCAAAGGCTCAGGGCCATTCTTGGTCATGACGTATTGGATCCAGCCGCCGTTCTGGTACTGTCTGGGGCGCCCCACGCGATCGTTGTACTCGTCGGCAATGCGAGCGGCACGGACCTGTGGTGGCACGTTGGCCACGTAGGCATCCAGGCGATGTCGCAGGCGTTTGCGATAGATGAGCAGATCATCCTTCTTGCCCGCCAGTGTCGAATGGGCGTACTCGATGACAAACTCGCGGTAGGGGACACCTTGGAAGACTCGCGAGAGCAAGCCCTCCTGGAACTGCCGAGCCAGCAGCGTCCAGTCGCTGCGTGCCATTTCAAGGCCGCGGTAGATCATCGATTCGTTTCCGGCGGTATCTGCACTCAAGCCGGCGTAGCGCTTCTTGCTGCCGACGTCCGAGCCGCGGATGGTGGGCATGAAGAATTTCTTGTAGTACGTGTCGAACTCGATCTCGAGAAAGCTCTTCAGGCCTTGCTCTTGGTGCAGGGTTTGAATCCACCACGCGTTGATGTCCCGGGCCAGCTTGGCAGCCACGGCATATGCCTCTTCGGTGGTATGGGGCCGCTTGAGCCAAATAAAGATGGAGTCCGTGTCTCCATAAATAACTTCGTATCCGCGCTCTTCGACCAGATCCCTTGTGAGCTTCACCATTTCGTGGCCACGTAAGGTAATGGCTGAAATCAGATCCGGATTGAAGAATCTGCATTCCGACGCGCCTAGCACCCCAGCGAATGAGTTCATCACCAGCTTGAGCGCTTGCGACAGTGGCTCGTTCCTGGTGCGTTTGGCCTCATCTCGGGCCTGCCAGAGGGTGGTCACGATTTCCGGGAGACAGTGCTTCTCGCGAGAAAAGAGCGTGCCCCTTGGGCCTTTGATCAAAAGCTCAGAAGAGCTGGCATGTCGACCTTCTACCAAACCCACGGGGTCGACGAGGAAGGTGCGGATGATTGATGGATAGAGACTCTTGTAGTCCAGAACCACGACGGAGTCGTAGAAGCCAGGCTTGGAGTCCATGACATAGCCGCCGGGGGAGGACTTTCCTTGAACATCGCCCACGTTGGGCGCGACATATCCCATGCGGTGCATGCGTGGCAAATAGTGATGGCTGAATGCAGCAATGGAGCCACCGAACTGGTCGAGCTGCAGGCCCGTGGTGTGGGCGCGCTCCATCGCAAACCGCAGCAGCTTCGCCTTTTCGAAGATTCGTAGAACCAGCTCGCAGTCGCGTATGTTGTAGGCTGCAAGAGCGGGCTTGTCTAGCTGGTAGCGCCGCTCGATTTCCGCCATCTTGTCGTATTCGTCTCCGATGTCCTTGCCTTCGCCCAGAAGCTCCTGCGCGACGTTCTCGAGGCTGAAGGACGGGAAGCTCCAGACCGCGGCCCTGAGCGCTTCAATCCCGTCAACGACAACTCGTCCTGGCATGGGAGCAAACAGATAGCCTTGTTTGCCGGGATGGGTTCGCCATGCAATGGGCTTGCGCTCACGCCCAAGGAGTAGCGGTGTTGCACATTCGTCTGCAGTTTTCTGCAGCACACGCAGGTCGAACTGAATGACATTCCATCCAATGATGACGTCCGGATCATTGCGTGCAAACCAGTCGTTGAGCCTGTCAATCATGGCTTTGCGTGTTGAGCAATGAATCAGCTCGAAACCAGGCGTTCTTACGGGTTTGGCAGGAGCCTCACCCAGCATGAAAACGACGCGCTCCACCATGCCGTCCAGTGCGATCGAATACAGATCTTGGTGCTGACTGGTCTCGATGTCCAATGACACGACCTTCAGAACCGGCCGGAAATCGGGCGCAGGAACAAGCTTGCAGTTCACCAGCGTCGCATGTTCTGTCCGCCCGCCTTGCAGCGTGACGCCCGCCGTGATGAAGCGCTCCATCAAGTAACGCTCATGCGGTCGAACATCGGCTTCCAGAAGGGGAATGCCTAGTTGCTGGAGAGTGCGTGCAAGTCGCCGTAATTGACGAAAACTCCTGGCATAGATACCCAAGACGGGCTCTTGCTGAAAACTCTTCAGTCCCAGTTCCCGCAATTCCGCTCCAGCCAGGGGCGGGAGTTGCGCTTCTACCGCTTCTCTGTGCCGGGCCTCGACGAAAGCCACAGATTTCTGTGCAGTCAGGAGGACCTTCAGGGGGCCGCTATCGGTTGCCAGCCAATACTCAAGCTCGACGCCCGCCGGTGTGTCTCGCCAATTGCGAGTAAGGATGAATCCCTGGCGTTCTGGAGATAGCACGAAAGATGAAGTCAAGCGAATGTGACCGTCTTGAACCGGAGTTCAAGGCCCTGGCTGTGTGTGATGGCATGAGCTTGCAGAGCAAGCCACATGTCTCGAAAGAGGTGCCAATGAAATGATACCCAGCAATCATGACCACGTTTTTCCAACAGCGCCACGTCAACAGCAATCTAGGCGTTCCACAGATCTAAAGCGGATGGAGCAAATAGATGGAGTGATGCAAATGTTCCGCGAGGGCTGAAAACCGTCATCAAGTTGCTGCCGATCGATGACTGCCCCTATCGATAGCAGCTATTGCGAGAGGCTTGGTCAGAAATTTCGAACTGGCGTGAGAGTTGCACGAGACGCCAGGGTTCGAGTTTTCAGGCCATATGCGAGGACGGATGGATTCAGAGGAGGGGCGTCAAGCCAGGTCATCTGACATGGCAATATGCATTTTCAAGGCTTCTATGAATTGAGTCTCGGCAAGCTGTCGATCTGCGCCTCTCCGTAGCGCGACGTACATATTGAGGTGAACGGCTGGTTCGGTCAGCATCGCTATGTTCAAGCCGTGCTGCAGGCATTCCTCCATCATGAAGGAGGGTACGACCGCGTTACCCAGGCCTGCTTCCACCATGGCAATCATGGTGCCCAGAAAATTCATTTCTGCCCGCTCTTCCTGGCTTGCCTTGACGCTGGGAAGATGCTTGTCAATCAAGGCCTGAATCGGGTTTGACATCGGCAAAGCAATCATGGGTAGGCCATCCAGAGATTTCCATGTTCGGTTCTGGACATGTGTGTTGCGCCGCCTCTCTCCTGGGCTGATGCTCATGAGCCGGAATCTGCACACCGATTCTCTGAGAAGGCCAGCCGCAGGCTTCACAAAAAATGCCATGCCCATGTTGGCATGTCCTTCAAGAACGGCTTGCCGAACGGAATCGAGGCTGCCATCCATGACCTGGATTCGCACCTCGGGATGTTTGCGTGCAAATTCAGCCACGACCTTCGGTAAAAGACAGGTCGCGATCACAGGCGTCGCGGCAATGGTCAGGGTTGACCGAGAGGCCAAGGTGCTGCCTTGTAACGCGACACCCAGTTGCCGCAGTTCCGTCACCACTCTCTCGGCATAGGGCTGCAGCAGCCGGCCTGCGTCGGTCAATGCCACTGCACGTGTGGTTCGCTCGAAGAGCCTGACCCCCAATTGGCGCTCAAGCTCCTTGACCAGCATGCTGACTCCTGAAGGAGACAGATGAATGCGCTCTGCCGCTGCCGCAAAGCTGCCGCACCTGCATATCTCGAGAAACGCCTGCAGTTGACGGCTCCCGACATTAATCAGCTTTACTGATGAATTCACCAAAAATTCCCGTTTGATTCAAATCAATGGACGCGGTGCAATTGCAGCACAAAACACAAGGAGACACCATGCTTACACCTTCAATAGGAGGGCTGGCCCTCAGCCGCCGCAAGGCACTTATTACCCTGGCTGCCACAGCCACGACGGGCCCTCTCGGGCTTTCGGCATTCGCGAATACGCAGGCTCCTGTGCGGCTGGTTGTGCCATTCACACCAGGCACGGGTATCGATCTGATTGCTCGAGTCATCGGTCCCAAGCTCTCGGAGCGCTTTCAGCGTCCCTTCATCGTGGACAACAAGCCTGGGGCCTCGGGCAACATCGGTACCCTGGAGGTGGTCCGGTCCACTCCCGACGGAACGACTTTGCTTGTCACCGTGAACACATTGGTGATGAATACCGAGCTATATCCGAAGATGGGATATAGCCCGGTTCGCGATCTCAGTGCCATCAGCCAGACCAGCGTAGGTCAATTGGTGCTGGTCACGGGCTCTCAATCCCGGATCACGGATCTGAAGGAGCTCATCAGCTATGCACAGAAAAATCCGGGCATGCTGAACTATGGCTCGCCCGGTGCCGGAACCCCCCATCACCTGGCAACAGAGCTGCTCAAGAGCAAAGCCAGGATATCGCTCACACATGTCAGCTATCGCGGTACGGCCCCGGCCTTGACCGACTTGCTGGGCGGACAGATTGATCTGATGTTTCTCCCTATCCACGTTGCTTTGCAGCACATCAAGGCAGGCAAGCTTCGCGCGCTTGCGATCAGTTCAGACACGCCATCCCCGCTGCTGCCTCAGGCGCCCTCGCTGAGGAGCCTGAACCTGGGCGATATGAATGTGGATATGTGGTATGGCTTGCTGGGGCCCAAAGGCCTGTCTCCCGAGTTTGTGCGCAGCATCAACGAAGCCCTGAAGAGCATTCTTGCTCAGCCTGAAGTTGCCAAAGCCTTCGAGTCCCAGGGCATGACACCCCAGCACAGCACTCCCCAGGCCTTCCAAACCTTGATCGAAGCCGATGCTAGGCGCTGGGGCAATCTCATCAAGACCCAGGGCATTACTGCCGAATAAGCCAGCCATAACAAGAAGATCAAATGAATATGCAAGTCAATCAGACACAAGCGCCAGACAAGGATGCAGATGTAATCATCGTGGGCGGCGGCCCCGTGGGCATGGGGCTGGCTATAGAGCTGGGCCAGCGCGGTATCCGCTGTATCGTCGTGGAGCGCTACGCCAAGCCGCAACCGATTCCCAAGGGGCAGAACCTGACCCAGCGCACCATGGAGCATTTTCACGCCTGGGGTGCAGAAAAGGAGCTTCGCGCAGCTCGTACCATCCCGCCCGAATACGGCATAGGGGGCCTGACGGCCTACAACACATTGCTGGGGTCTTATTCTTACGACTGGCTTCAGCGCGATCTCGTCAAGCCTTATTACTTCACTGCGAACGAGCGCCTGCCTCAGTACGCCACGGAAGCGGTTCTGCGGGATAGAGCCGCCGAGCTGCCCTCTGTTGAAACCTTTTATGGCTGGAATTTCGATAGCTTGCGGCAGGACGACGAGGGTGTCAGCGTCACGGTGTCCGAAAAGAACGGATCGGATAGCAAGACGCTGCGGGCTAGTTATGTCGTGGGCTGTGATGGAGCACGCTCTGGCATCCGGCAGCAAGCGGGCATCAGCCAGACCAAGACCGATCATGATCGCCTCATGGTACTGCTCGTATTCCGCTCACAGGGACTGCACAAGTTGCTTGAGCGCTTTCCCGGCAAGTCTTACTACAACGTGCTTCAGCCTGAACTCAAGGGCTACTGGAAATTCTTCGGCCGCGTCGATCTGGGCAATACCTGGTTCTTCCATGCGCCAGTGCCACCGGGAACCACGGCAGACAACTTCGACTTCCAGGCTTATCTGGAAGATGCTGTCGGAGCATCTTTTGATGTCGAGTTCGAGCATATAGGCTTCTGGGATCTGCGCTTCATGCTTGCCGACAGCTATCGCTCAGGCCGGGTCTTTATCGCCGGGGATGCAGCGCACAGTCATCCACCCTATGGCGGCTATGGGGTGAACTCAGGCCTGGAAGATGCACGTAATCTCGGGTGGAAGCTGGCAGCCGTGCTGGAGGGCTGGGGCAGCGAAAAGCTGCTGGACTCCTATGACCAGGAGCGCCGTCCTGTATTCAGATCCACCATTGACGACTTTATTGCCAAGTCCATAGAGACCGATCACCAGTTTCTGGCCAGCTTCGATCCAGAAAAGGATAGAAGCGCCTTTGAAGCAGCCTGGAGTCAGCGGGCAAATGGGGCCGCAGGTGAGGTTCATGCTTTCGAGCCCAACTATGAAGGCTCTCCAATTGTGCGCAGTGCTCGGGAGTCGGCCATCGGCAATTGCAGTGCCAAGGGCTCACACATATTCACCGCACGTGCCGGTCACCACCTGGCTCCAGCCGCGCTCGACGATGGCCGGAATGCATTCGAGCATTTGGGGGAGGGCTACACGCTGCTGGCAGCCGATATGCCTGCGCAAACGCTTGAGACGTTTCGGTATGTTGCCGGCACCAGGCAGCTGCCTCTGACCATTGTTGAAACCGCAAAAACGGATGAGTTTGCGCGCTATGGGGCAGACTTGATACTGGTTCGTCCGGATGCATTTGTCGCTTGGACGAATAGCGAGAAATTCATATCGAACGAGAATGTGGAAAATCTGCTCAAGGCAGTCATCTGAAAGGTCGAGAACAGCTCGATGCCCCCTCGCTTGAGTCGAGCCTGGGCTTGGGCGAGGGGCAGCCTGGCTACCAAGACTGGCGTCCCGGTAGCAGGCGGCAGCGCAATCATGGCTGCCGGCTTGCAATACGCTCGGAAGTGCCCGGCTAGAGCGGGCAGGGTTCAGGCAATCAGCGCGCGAGTCAACAAATCCACTCCTGCCAGGAAGTCGCCGATGTCCATGGCTTCATGCGGATTGTGCGAGCCATTTTCGTTGCGAATGAAGACCATGGCCGATGGCACGCCTGCATTGGCGAACACTGCTGCATCGTGACCGGCACCGCTTGCCATGCGCTCCAGTTTCATGCCTTGCTCAGCGGCTGCTTCCAGACGATTCAGCCAGCTTGCATCCATGGTGGCAGGCTCTGTGAACAGGCGCTCGTCGAACTCGAAACGCACGCCGCGGGCGCGCTCTATGGCCTGACACTCTTCGCGCATCAGGGTGTAGAAGCGCTCCAGTGTCTGGGTGTCCTGGCTGCGCACCTCGAAGCTGAATGCCACTTCGCCGGGAATGACGGAAACGGCATGCGATTGTGCCGAGGTGGAGCAGATGCCTGTGGTCATCACCATGTCCATGCCCATCTGCAGCAGCACGCGCCAGTGTTCGTCCATGCGTGACAGCAGCTCGGCAACCGCCAGCAATGCATCCTTGCGCAGCCAGCGCGGCACGGCACCCGAGTGGCCGGTTTCGCCGATGCAGCGGATCAGGTTGTGGCGGACGTTGCCGCGGATGCCTGTGACCAGGGCCACCGGCCAGCCGCGATTGACCATGACCGGCCCCTGCTCGATGTGCAACTCCAGATAGGCAGATATATTCGCGAGATCCAGCAGCGGCTCGGCGCGTTGAATGGCGTCGATATCGGCGCCGCAGCGCGACATGGCTTCGCTCAGCACGCCTGCGCCATCGCGGTGAGGGCGTTTCAATGTGGCGGCGGGCAGCTTGCCCAGCAGGGACAGAGAGCCGAGGTAGGCCTTTCCGTACCAGGCGCTTTCCTCGCCGCGCAGGGCCAGAACGCGCAGTGGCGGAGCCTGTTCGTGGCGGCCGCGCAGCTGAAGCAGCATCAGCATGCCGGCGACAATGCCTGCCAGTCCGTCGAAGTTGCCGCCCTGCGGCACGGAATCGGCATGAGAGCCAACGACGACGTAGGGTTCCGTCCGGTTTTCCTCTGGCAGACTCAACCACAGGTTGCCGGCTCGATCCCATTCATGGTTCAGGCCCAGATCTTCGGCCCGCTCCTCAAGTATGCGCAGCGCAGCAGTCTCGCCTTCGCCGTAGCTTTCGCGAGTGACGCCAAGGCCGTCGCGGGTGGCATCGCGAATTTCAGAGAGCAGGGCTTGCGCGAGTGCGCTGGTATCCGTCATGGTGTTGCAGGCCATCATGCTCCGCTACCTCCGTGTCGGATGGACCAGTCCACGGGCGAGGCCGAGAAGTCCGCCAGCGTGGCCTTTTGCTCGGCACTGAGCTGTCCGCTCGCAAGCAGCGCTTCATGCAGCTGATTCCAGGTCGCCAGAGCATGCAGGGACAAGGCGTGATCGGCCAGGGTGCCTGCTTGGGGGGCATAGAGCGCATAGTCGAGCAGAACCAGCACGTCCTCGACCACGGGACCGGCGCGGCGCAGGGCGGCAACCGTCCCGGCCTTGGAGCGACCGTCTGTGGTGACGTCATCCACCAGCAGGACCTTGGCATCGACAGGCAGGCGGCCTTCGAGCTGGGCTGTGATGTCCCAGCCGACAGGACGCTTGCGCAGATAGAGCATGGGCAGCTCAAGTCGCTCGGCCAGCCATGCCGCAAAGGCAATGCCCGAGCTTTCGGTTCCCACGATGGCATTGATGCCGCGGGCTGCAACCAGTGGCCGCATGCAGCGAGCTGCGATGTCCATGCTTTCGCTGCGCAGAGCGACATCGGACATCAGGACCTGGGCATCCACATAGACCGGGCTGGCCCAGCCCGAGGTGTAGATGAACGGTTGATGCGAAGCAATGCGTACAGCGCCGAGGCCGACCAGGGCCCGGGCAACGCGTGGGGCGTCGGAAGCGGAAAGAAGCATGAGCGTGTGTGTTGGCAAAGTGGGCATGTTAAGTAGGCAGGCTTGCGGCAAGAAGTGGCTAAAATTCATCGAGCCGTTCCAAAACGTGATGGCTTGAGCTGCGCATCTGGGTGTTGACCGCTGCGTCCTGTTTGAAATCCCTGGCTGCGCTTCCGTGCGCCTGCTTGTCATCGCCCCATGTCCGACTTCACTTCGCCGCGCAGCTTTCTGCGCCAGATAGACCTTTCATCGCTGGATCTGTTCGTGCTGATTTGCGAGCACGGCAGTATTGCGCGGGCGGCCGAGCAGGGCGGCATGGTCGCCTCGGCGGTCAGCAAGCGTGTTGCCGAACTGGAATCCCTGGCCCGCACTCCCTTGCTGCTGCGCCATGCCCGCGGGGTGCGCCCGACCCCTGCCGGAGAGTTGCTGCTCGCCCATGCGCGCACGATTCTTCTGGGTGTCGAACACCTGCGTGACGACCTTGGCGAATATGCGCGGGGCGTACGTGGGCTGGTGCGCCTCAGTGCCAATGCCTCCGCCGTGGAGCAGTTCTTGCCCGAGGATATTGCTGTCTTCGTGAAGCATCATCCCGATATCCGCATCGATCTGCGTCAGGCAACCAGTCGCTCGGTAGCGCGTGCTGTGCGCGATCACATGGCTGATCTGGGGGTCTGCAGTCCAAGCGACGAAGTCGAGGGCCTGGAGTCCATGCCGTACCGGCATGAACGCATGGTATTGATCATGCCCAATGACCACGCTCTGGCCCATCATCAGGAACTGGCCTATGAAGAGGCACTGGACTATGCCCAGATCGGTTTGCGCGACAGCAGCATCGTTCAGGAGGTGCTCAATCAGGAAGCCCGCGCCGGCCGACGAATGCTGCGCCAGCGCATCGAGGTCGACAGCCTGAGTGCCATGTGCCGAATGATCGAATGCGGGCTGGGTGTAGGCGTCATGCCCGAAGGCGCATACCAGAGACTGGGCGAGGCTCGTGCTCTGCATGCGGTGCCGCTGACCGATGCCTGGGCAGAGCGCAGCCTCAAGCTGTATGCCAATAGCTTTGCCGACCTGCCTGCGCCAGCCAGACATTTTGCGCAGGCACTGATGCCGAAGGAGTGAGGCACAGCGGATGGCATGACGCGATATGGGCGCTGCTTGCCTGCCTTTGCTGGAGTCACTTCAGCCGGTCGGCCGCTGTCTGCAATTGAGTGCCTGCAAAGCAATGGGCAAATGACGCAGACAGCCTGCACGGCCCAAGCACCTCGGTTTGTGGATGACTCCTGAGCGAATCGCCGCCAGGTCTCAGCTTTTCTTGGCAGCCCACAGATGCTGCGCCCACATGCCGGCCAGCATGGCGGCGACAAACAGCCAGACTTGCGGTGCAAGGGTCGCCAGATTCATCAGCGCCGGTCCGGGGCAAAAACCTGCCAGTCCCCAGCCTGTGCCAAACAGGGCTGAGCCTGTCAGCAGCTTGCGATCAATGACGGTGCTGGTGGGCAGTTGCATGGGTTCGCCCAGCAAAGCGGTCTTGCGGCGCTTGGCCCAGGTGAAGGCAATCAAGCCTACGGCGATGGCTCCGCCCATGACGAAGCCCAGCGAAGGATCCCATCGACCGGAAAAATCCAGAAAGTTCTGCACCTTGGCGGGGTTGCCCATGCCCGAAAGAATCAGACCCAGGCCAAACACCAGTCCGCAGAGCAAGGCAGCAATATTGATGATCATCATGTTCTCCTTGCTGACTCAAGCAATGACATGGCGCATCACGAACACGGTGATGGCGCCTGTGGCGATAAAGGTTGCCGTAGCGGCCAAAGAGCGCGGCGACAGGCGTGACAGACCGCACACGCCGTGGCCGCTGGTGCAGCCCGAGCTCATGCGTGTGCCGAAGCCCACCAGCAGGCCGGCGGCGATGATGATTGCAGGGCTGGAAGGCAGCTGCATGGCTGGCAGCGGGGCAAACAACGACCAGACCAACGGCGCGGCAATCATGCCCAGGATGAATGCCAGGCGCCAGCCCCACTGCTTGACGGAGGACCAGGTCGGCAACTGCAGCAATGCCCCGGCAATGCCGCTGATGCCCGCCACGCGACCCAGCAAGGCAATGAGCAGGGCAGCGGACAGACCGATCAGCAGGCCGCCGACCAGAGATGTCCAGGGCGTGAATTCACTCCATAAGATGTTCATGCTGTCTCTCCTGGTTGGCAGAACAATTGATACAAGGTTTGCATCAGCTGCAGGGCGCGGGCATCGGCCAACTGATACCAGATGAACTTGCCTTCGCGGCGGGTGGTGACCAGACCCTCACGCCGCAAAATGCCCAGCTGCTGGGACAAGGTAGGCTGGGACACGCCTGTCAGTTGCTCCAACTCGCCCACGGTGCGCTCCTGCAGGGAGAGCTGGCACAGCAGCAGCAGTCGGTCTTCATTGCCCAGTAGCTTGAGCATGACCACAGCCTCGCCTGCATGGGTTCGCATGGCATGCAGATCCAGCGTGGCCTGTGCTTCGTCAAAGGTTGATGAGCTCACTGTTTCACTTTCAAAATATTTTCATATATTATATAAAAAAGTAAATTAATTGGTGTGCTTCGGTGTTTCGGGTACATCGTTTTAGGAGTCACCATGTCCGCCAATGTGATGCATATCGAGCCGTTTTTTGATGCGGCTACCGGTACCGTGAGCTATGTTCTGGCCGATACGATCAGTGGTCAGGCCGCAGTGATTGACCCGGTGCTGGATTTCGAGCCCAAATCCGGCACCCTGAGCAGCCGCTCCGCGGACAAGCTGATTGACTATGTGCGAGCCAATGGCTGGCAGCTGCAATGGATTCTGGAAACTCACGCTCATGCGGATCATCTTTCCGCGGCCCAGCATATTCGTCACCATCTGGGCGGCAAGGTGGCGATCGGTGCCCATATCCGCGATGTGCAGGCCGTGTTTCGCAAGATCTATCACTTCGAGCGCAGCTTCTTGCCTGACGGCAGCCAGTTCGACCATCTGGTGCAGGATGGCGAACGCCTGCCTCTGGGTCAGTTGGAGTTGCTGGCCATGCATGTGCCCGGCCATACTCCGGCCGATATGGCCTACCGTGTGGAGGATGCCGTGTTTGTGGGAGATACCTTGTTCATGCCCGATGTGGGCACGGCACGTGCCGACTTTCCCGGCGGCGATGCGGCGACGCTCTATCGTTCGATTCGGCGCATCCTGGAACTACCTGGGCAGACCCGCATTTGGGTCTGCCACGACTACCCGCCGGCTGGGCGCAAGCCGCAATGGCAGACCACGGTACAGGCCCAGCGCGACAGCAACATCCATGTGCATGATGGCGTCAGCGAGGCGGAGTTTGTGCAGATGCGCACTGCACGCGACGCTACGCTGGATATGCCCACGCTGATTCTGCCTTCGGTGCAGGTCAATGTGCGTGCCGGCAAGCTGCCGCCTGCACAGGACGATGGCCGTACCTATATTCAGCTGCCCATCAATGCCTTTGCCAAGAATGGGCAGCTTCCGCAGGGTCTGCAGCAGTGATTAACGCGCTGTGCTGCCCTGACTGGCACTGGCCGCGCGTGTGCTGTTCAGCTCATTGAGCTTGAGCTGCAGGCGCACCATGTGCTCGGCATAAACCAGCACTTCCTGCGTGGGCAGAGGCTTGGCAACACGCGCGGAATAGACCTTCAGTGCGCCTTGAGCCACCTCGGGGTCATCGCTGTCTGCATACCAGGCCCAGTCGGCCAGATGGGAGGCCAGCTCCGGATTGCTGTCTGCCAGCGCCACAGCACGCTGAATCACCGGCTTGGCACCGCCGGCTAGCTGCACGATTTCTTTGGCCTCATTGGCCAGGGGCGCCGGGCGCCAGTGCGATGGAATATCGTCCCACCAGCCGCTGTACTCGCTGACCACCATGCGGCCGATGTCCTTGGCCGAGACATAGAGCTCGCGCGCATCGCTTCGCCGGGCCAGCTCTGGCGGTAGTGTGATTTTGTCAATCACCAGATCGCGGCGCTCGCCGCTGTTGAGGCCAGCCACCACTTGCCTGGAGATGCTATCCAGCATCTGGGCCTGGGCGGGCAGTCGGTCCTGAATTTCCTCGGGCTTGGTGATGGCCGGGCCATGCGCAGGCAGCAGCAGCTCGGGTTTGAGTGCTGCCATGTCGCGCAGGGCCTGGGCCCACTCCTCGGGGTAGCGCTGGCGGCGCTTGCCGTTGCCCGCATTGGGCAGAAAGCCCTGGAAGTAATCCGCGCTGGCCACGATCTTGCGGCCTGGCACGGCAACCCAGATCTGGTCTTCGGTCTCGCCGCGGGCATGGGTCAGCACAAAATCTTCGCCGCCAATTTTGAGTGTGATCTTGTCCCTGAAAGTCTGGGTGGGCCGAACTGCATCTGCCCAGGTGCGGGGCACATCGGCCACGCTTTGCTGGTTATTGCGCGCAATCAGACCGTTGCTGCGCATGTCCAGCTCCATCTGAGTGATGAAGCGCTGCTCGGTCACTACACGCGGTTTCTGGTCAATCAGCGTCCAGGCGCCAAAGGCATGATCGGCATGGAAATGCGTGAGGATGACGGTGTGCAGCGGCTTGTTGCTAAGCTTCTTCAGCGTTTCTGCCAGCGCGGGACCGGCGGGTGCATAGCCGCTATCGACCAGAACCAGGCCTTCATCGGTCTCGAAGACCACCACATTGACGATGGGAAAGCGCAGCAGCCAGGTGCGTGGAGCCACGGCCTCGACTTTGAGCTTGGCTCGGGCATCTGCAATGGCGTTCTGGTCGGTTCGGCTGTACATGCTGTTGGCCACTGCATACGACAGCTCAGTGCCAAAGCCCCCTCCTTCCGTGATGGACTTGACCATTTGCGGATTGGCCTTGAAAACCTGGGCGCGGGCAGCAAGCACAGCGGGGCTTTTCGCTCCCGAACCTCCGCGATCATCCTGATCGTGGGCGTTGGCCATGCCGAACTGGCTCAGTGTCAGGGCTGTGACAAAAGCGTATCGGGAGATCTGAGGTATTTTTTTCATGTGTGCCATCACTGCATTCATTGGGGGCTGATTAGCTGAACGGGCTCCAGAATCCAGGACGGATCCAGAACCTCGGGCCAGGGCTGATAGGCGCGGGCCATCAGATAGAACAGATTCTTCTCGGGCGTGGGCAGCCAGTTGGCACGCTTGTCAGGGCCCGGCTCCGTGGGCTGCAACCAGATGTCGAGGCTGCCGTCGGCGTTGAACTTCATGCCCTTGGTGCGGTCGCCAATGGAGTAGCGGTTGATGGGGTTTTCCACCATGTACTGGCCCCCGGTTGCGAATTCATAAAGAGAGATAGACCAGAATGCATCGGCGGGGAGGCGACCTTGAGGCAGATGCAGGCGGTAAGCCTGTCCTTTGCCGAGAGCCTGATTGTTGGCGTCCACACTGGCAGCGAAATAGGTGGCCTCTGCGGCCTCCAGGCCCAGGATGCCGCCCGACATGGCTGCCGACTGAGCACGCATGGCGTAGTTTGTGCCAAAGCCATCCGGCAGGCGATAAGGGGTCCAGCCGTTTCTGCGTCTAGGGTCTGCTGTCTTGCGGTCGGCATTCAGGCGATTCTTGAGTTCGTTTTTCTCGATCTCGGGTGCCAAGCTCAGCCAGCGCTGCTGCACGGCCTCGGGCAGCTTGTCCCAGCTGCAGGCCTTGCCGCAGATGCCCACGCTGGCAAAGCGCTGCAGCAGTGCTTGTTCCGTACCGGGCGGTGGGTTGCGTGCCAGGGCCTCGTTGCTCACATCGACAAAGCGGCTCCAGTCCTGGGCTTGCGGCTTGAGCTGCGGACTGTCGGAGTCGGTTCTGAGCACAGGCTCCATGCGAAACCCATCCTGTACTGCATGGGCGGCCTTGAGGTCGTCTTCGCCGGTGACCAGCACGCGCAGATTCAGGTAGACATCACGCGTAGGCGCGCGCACTACCTGGTCGACCTGCGGGATCTTGCCGCTCCAGCGCGGGCCGACCAGGGCGACCTTGCGAGCCTGGGTACCACCAATGCGCCGGCCCACGTAGGAGAAGGTGTTGAGGTCTGCCCCGATCATGGCGATCACGTAGTAGCGGCCATGGGTTTCCGGCAGAGACAGCACCAGTGGAGATTTCTCCAGATCCAGCCAGGAGGTGGAGTAGAAAGTGTCTCGAATCGGGCTGTTGGTCCAGCGGTCCTTGGGCGTGGCCAGGTGGCGCGAGTGGCGGAAGTGGTTGAGCGTGGTGGCGGTGGGTGAGTCTTTGACCTCCAGGGCTTCATGCCGCATTTTCATGAATTCCTGATAGGGGTAGGCGTAGAGCATGGCCTCGCGGATCAGGTTGTCCAGAGCCTGGTCTTCGGTGGCTGCGGAAGTCTGGGCATGGGCCATGCCCAGGCAAAGGCCCAATGCAGCAGCCGCCATGGCGCTCAGCCCGGCGCGGTTCAAACTTGACATGTGATTGAGATAGTGTTTTTGCAGTGATGTCCGGAGCCTGCGCTTTCTTCATCGAGGCCCGGACTTGTCTCCCGCGAGCAGTTGTTGGCGCATGCTCAGGCGATGGTCTTGGTGCCGGGCGTGCTCAGGTGCCGGCGTTGCGCGTGGCTTCAGGGGTGAACATGGATGGGTTCATGTCTCCCTTGTTGAGCACAGGGCCCTTGGGGCGTTCCTGAAACATGTTGTAGGCCACGTAGCCGCCACCAATCAGGTCGTGGTAGAAGGCCGTGCCTGCATGCCAGGCGTTGGCATCAAACGCGTAGTAGTAATTGATGAGGCCGTACTGCCACAGACTGCCGCGTGCATCATAGAAGTCGCTCATCACGGCTTGACCGGTGTCTTCGTCAAGGAAAAGAACGCGCTTGCCATAGAGATGGCGATAGCCTTCCTTGAGCGTGGCTTCCAGCACCCAGACGCGGCGCAGTTCGTAGCGCATGTAGTCGGGGTTGGCATGACCGGGTTTGAGCAGATCGGCATACTTCACTGTGTTGGCGTGAATCTTGTACGCGTTGGCGGGAATATAGATTTCCTTCTTGCCCAGATTCTTCCAGTTGTAGCGTTCGGGCGAGCCATTGAAGAGACGGTCGGAATCAATCGTCATCTTGGCACCCACACCGCCACCCATGGGCTGGTCAAAACCGTACTCGGGAATCTGGCGCACCCGGCGTGTGCCCGGGTCATAGCTCCAGCCCAGGCGCTTGTCCTTGCCGAAGTTGACAGGTTCCCTGTTTACGCTGACGCCACCTTTTTCGCGTTCGGGCAGCTTGACCACATTCATGCCCTGGGCCATGGTGCCTTCCAGCGGCTTGCCAGCCTGCTCGGGGGAGTTCAGCAAGCTCATGCTGCGGTTGTCGGCGCGGCCAAAGACGGTGGAGCCATCCAGCATCACGTAGGCGTTGTCACGCAGTGTGTGTTCGGTGAACGAGCGCAGCGGAAACAGGTTGTTGAAGGCCAGCTCCATGCCGGTCTTGGGGAAGGGGAACGGTATTGCCCCCTTGACCGCATTGTCAGCCCCCATTCCGTCTGCGCTGATCACGGCATTCTGCGCGTTGGCTTTGGCCGAGGCGCAGGCAAAGTCCGGATAGCGGAAGTCGCGGTGGCCCGGGTAGACGGGAATGCTGAAGGTCTTGGGATAGCGCGCGAACATGGCCTTCTGGCCTTCGGTCAGATTGGCGGCGTACTTGGCGACATTCTCGGCCGTGATGGAGAACAAGGGCTTTTCATTGGCATAGGGGTCCACCGGGTGCTGACCCGCATGCGGCGTGTACTGAATTCCAGGTGGCGTTCCCAGCCATTTGCCCGTGTATTCGGGCACGCCGCTGGCGGTGCCGGCCTTTTCGGCACCGATACAGGTCAAGGACTTGCCCAGCTTTTCAATTTCTTCGGGGCTGCCTTTGGCGGCGGCTGCACCAGCCATGACGCTGGTCACGGTCAGCGCGATCAGGGCGCGGTAGCTCAGGTTGCTTTCCATCACGAATCCTCAAAGATGTATGCGTGCAGCATTTGCACTATCGATCTGCCCGCGAATCGGGCCAAGGTCTAGTCCAGGTCAGCTAGTCGCTGACTTGGCGCCTGTCGATGAATTCAATGTTCAGGCGAGCTTTGCCGCTCACCATCGCTCGTTCGGACTAGCTCGTAAGGTCTAGCGAAGTCACTTCATAGACAGAATGTTTGCTCAATTCTTTTTCCAACCTGTCCAACCAAGGGAAAACCTGTGGGGTCTATCCTGGGGAAAACCAAAATGAAAATACGCTTGAGTGAGATCAAGCTCTATGGTTTTAAGGTGGATGACGGCCTCTGGGCTGATAGGCGTAGGCCATAAGGACCAAGACTTGCTCAAAACAGATCGACGAAGTGCGTGCAGATGATTTGTGCGATCAATTTCAAAACTTCGTGGATATCAAGTCGTCGCGCGGGGGTGAGGGGCGCGCATTCTGCACTGATGTCATCGCGCGCCTGGGACACAAGTTGCCGAAATCCATAGGCGCAAAAAGTCACAAAATATGCACTTTCTAGCAAATATAGAAAGATGGATATTTTCATGAACTAACTACCGTATGCACATGTAGCGTCAATAGCTTTCAACTAGTCCGTTCGAAGGATGCTGAGAAATTTCATTAAAAAAATACTGATACATCAGATTTGCTTTAAGAAAAATAACGTTTTATTTAATAGCATCTGATCTCACGAAAGATTAATCTCAGAGACAATATGATCTACCAGAAAATTACTTCTATATTCAAATCCAATTTGAGTTATCAAGGTGTATTGAAAGAATTATTTTCTTCAAGTCATGTTCATAGAAGAAGTGCACTTGCTCTCTCAGGATTTGCATTAATTCTTTCTCAGACGATGATTCCGACTTCCGCATATTCAACCTCCAGAGAAGGTCCAAGTGATTCTGCATTAATTGAAGAAGCTTACGATTATATTTATCCTTCTTATGCTCTTTCAATATTCAGGTGGAATGCGTTGAATGAAAAAGGTGGAAGAACAAGCACAAAGCTCAATGAATTTGTTCATCAGCGTGCGATGACCACACCTGCTGACACGTGGGCTGCAAGTCCTCTGGTTGATTGCCTCTATTCAACCGCATGGCTTGACTTGTCAGCAGGCCCGGTATTGATCGAAACGCCAGATACGGGTAGTCGGTACTTTGTTTTGACGCTTATTGACTATTTCAGTGGAACGTTTAAGTATGTTGGCTCAAGAAACACAGGGACAGCTGCACAAAAGCACTTGGTGGTTGGTCCAGACTGGACTGGCTCAATACCAGATGGTGTTCAAGTCGTTCGCTCTCCAACTAACGATGTATACATCAATCTGAGGGTCGCTATTGATGGGCCTGATGATCAAGTTGCGGCTAATGCCACGCAGGATGGTTTTTTGCTTAAGCAGTCGGGGGCTGGTGTCAGCCGGAGGCCACCATCGATTAAGCCAATTCCAGGAGATCTAGAAAACTATTTCTCAATAGTAAACCAAGCAATCGCATTTAATCCAGCGCCTGATAGAGATAAAGAAGTCATGAAACGTCTTCGTGCCGTGGGAATTTGTGGCGAGGACTGTAAATGGGAGAAATTGTCTGAAAATGTGCGTGAAGCTTGGCGCGCCAATTTCGATAAGCTGACTCACCAATTCGACCAAGTTCTAAATAGACCATTGAAAGGAAGTCCTAATTGGATTAACTATGCACCTCCTGGCTCAAAGATGGGAAGTCCAGAGCGAAAAGATTTTAAAATGAGGGCAAGGGAAATATCACGGGGATTAGCCATGCTCGGACTTGCACCTGCCGAGGCAGCTTATTCTGCGGCCGGATATGGAACTGATGGTCAGGCGTTGGTAGGATCAAAGAAATATAAGCTGCATATCCCAGCTGGTGGAATTCCATCAAACGTTTTTTGGTCGGTGACGTTGTATGAATTCAAGAATGACAGTCAATTCTTGACACCTAATCCAATTAATCGCCATCGCGTCAGCAGCAGCACACGAGAGTTTGTACGCAATGCCGATGGATCAATTGATGTCTGGGTTCAATCAACGCCTCCAGTTGGCGAAAAGGCTACTAATTGGCTTCCTTCCCCCGCTAATGGAGAACGATTTTGGTTTATCGCACGTAGCTATGGACCTAAGCCAGAAGTGCTCGAAGGAAGGTTCAGCCTTCCTCATGTTGAGGTCATTCAGTAGTGAACTGGACTACCCTTAGATGGGGCTAATACCACTTCGGCAGAGGCCTCAGCAACGCAGTTATGCTCGCTGTCCTCAATGGAATACCTGTTCGTGCTGCAAACAGGTATTCCATGGGAAGACCTTCCCCAGTCCTTGGGCTACGGCAGTGGCATGCCCTGCTGGCGACGCTTACGTGACTGGAATGCCAACGGCGGCTGGCAGAAATTGCATCTGGCGATGCTGGTGTGTATGCGCGAACATGACCAGATTGATTGGAGCTGGGACCGCATCGATGGCTCCTCGGTGCCAAGCCCCCGAAGGAGCAGCAAACGGGCTCCGACCCCATCGACCGAGTCAAGCTCGGCTCCAAGCGACACCTCGTTGTAGATGCCAGAGGCATCCCACTGATGATCCTGGTCAACGGTGCCAACAGGCACGACTCCATGATGTTCGAGAAGTGCATGGTTGCGATTCCAGCCATTGAGGGATTGCCAGGGCGGGCGCGCAAGCGACCTGCAAAGCGCATGCGGACAAAGGCTAAGACTACCAGCGCTGCCGGGCCTGCCTCAAACGACGAGACATCGCCAGCCGGATTGCACGAAGAGGTATCGAGAGCAGCAAAAAGCATGATGCTTTTGAAAGCGAAAGGCCACCATGGGCCGGGCGGCGTAGGCCGCAAGGACTACCGGTGTCCCAAGGCTCAAGTGACGAAGTGCGTGCTTTGCTGCCGGGCGTTGCCCTTGCTTGGCTCAGCTGCCGGGCATGCCAAACAGGTCATGTGCATCCAGCAGGGCCCAGGCAATCTCGGGCTTGCGCTCCAGCCCCTTGCGTATCGCGGCGGGAATGCTCTGGCGCGTTTTGCGGCATAGACCCGGCAGGTCGCCGAGCTCGATCTGGATGCCGCGCATGGTGCGTACCTCGTTGTTGCCTGGGGTGATGCGTATCTCCAGACCCAAGAGTGCGTGAATGCGCTGCTGCATATGCTCGAGATCGACCAGGCTGCTGATGCTCTCCAGGCGCTGCAGCAGCTTTTTCTCCTCTTCGCGCGTGAGCCGCAGAATGCGCAGATCCGCATCCGGCGTGCCAAGCAGCTGCTCCCGCCGGCAGTCGCAGGCGCCGGGCGGGCATTCAACACGGATGGGCAGGGGGGGCGGCTGCATAGGGCGGCAGAGAAAACCAGAGGCAGATGCAAGCATGCTAAGGCCTGCAGTGCCGCGCCGCCAGTGGGGACAGGCCCGGGCAAGACCTGCGTTGGATGGCTTGCTGGGGGCGCCATAAGTGAATTCACTTGTCCCAGTTGCTCTCAGGTTTGCCTAGACTCAGGCATTATTGAGGGTTACTACTAAAAGTAGGCTGGCTTGATCTGCCGGTTTCTACCAGAACGAAGGCCTGCATTGCCCGCTGCCCGGCAGCGCTGCAGCTGGGATGGGATCAATCACTTTTTATAGCGTCAATCGCATTGTTCATGCGTGATTCGCGATATTTTTCATGATAGAAATTCGGGATTTATCCCTGACATACCAAGGCCCCAAGGGCCCGGTGCACGCTTTGCGTGGCATCAATCTGGAAATCGCTTCGGGCGAGGTATTCGGCATCATCGGCCGCTCCGGCGCGGGCAAAAGCTCGCTGGTGCGCTGCCTGAATCTGCTCAACCGCCCCACGGAAGGCAAGGTCATCGTCAACGGACGCGACCTCATGCAGCTGTCCGACGGCGAGCTGCGCGCTGCGCGCCGCGACATCGGCATGGTGTTCCAGCACTTCAATCTGCTGTCCTCGCGCACCGTGTATGACAACGTGGCACTGCCGCTGGAACTGGCCGGTATTTCCAAGGACGAGATTTACCAGCGCGTGACGCCGCTGCTGGAGCTGGTGGGCCTGGATCATCTGGCCGATCGCTATCCGGCCCAGATTTCCGGTGGGCAGAAACAGCGCGTGGGCATTGCCCGGGCGCTGGCCAGCAACCCCAAGGTTCTGCTCAGCGACGAAGCCACGTCGGCACTGGACCCCGAAACCACGCGCTCCATTCTGGATCTGCTGCGCAAGGTCAATCGCGAGCTGGGCGTGACCGTGGTGCTGATCACCCACCAGATGCTGGTGATCAAGCAGATTGCCGACCGCGTGGCCGTGATCGACGGCGGCGAGATCGCCGAGCTGGGGCCTGTGATCGATGTCTTCACCCGGCCTCAGAAGGCGATCACCAAGAGCCTGATCGACGAAATCGTGCCCCAGCAACTGCCCGAGTCGGTGATGACGCGTGTGAACCAGCTGGCCGCACAGTTGCAGCCCGGCCAGCAAGGCCAGCTGTTGCGTCTTTCCTATGCAGGTGAGAGCGCCTATCAGCCCATTTTGTCGCACCTGATTCGCGAGCTGGGTCTGGACCTGTCGATTCTGCACGGCCAGATCGACGAGATCCAGGAGCAGACCTTTGGTTCGCTGGCGGTGTACGCCAGCGGCGAGGCCGCCAAGATTGACGCGGCCGTGGAGCACCTGCGTGCCAGCGGTGTGCAAGTGCAGATCGTGTCCAGCAAGGATTGAGAGCGATGTTTGAGAATTTTTCGGAAATGATGCTCCAGCTGCTGCTGGATTCCTTCTGGGAGACGCTGATCATGGTTGGCGTCTCGGGCCTGATCGGCGGCTTGATCGGTATTCCGCTGGGCGTCTTCCTGCGCCTGACCGACCATGGCGGCATCTTGCAGAACGGTCCGGCCAACAAGGTTGTCGGCTGGATCGTGAATGCGCTGCGCTCTACCCCCTTCATCATCTTGCTGGTGGCCATCATTCCGCTGACGCGTCTGATCACGGGCTCCTCCATCGGCACCTGGGCGGCCGTGGTGCCGTTGACGATTGCGGCGGCGCCTTTTGTGGCCCGCCTGGTGGAGACTGCCTTGCGCGAAGTCGATGGCGGCCTGATCGAAGCGGCCCAGTCCATGGGGGCGACCACCGGCCAGATCGTCTGGAAGGTGCTGCTGCCCGAGGCGTTGCCTGGCATCGTCGCGGGTCTGACCATCAGCTTCGTCAGCCTGACCGGCTACTCGGCCATGGCGGGCGCCATCGGCGGTGGTGGCCTGGGCGACCTGGGTATCCGCTACGGCTACCAGCGCTTCTTGCCCGACGTGATGCTGGTCGTGGTGATCATCCTGATCTTCTTTGTGCAAGCCATTCAAAGCCTGGGCGACTGGGCCGTGCGCCGTCTGAGCCATCGCTGAGCACTGGCGTACATTACAAAAAATTAAGAAAAGGGCTGCTGCCTGGAAACAGGCGCCGTCCTAAAATGCAGGTTCAAGATTTTTTGAAAGGCCGCTCTTGCTCAAGGGCGGCCATGATTTTTTCTGGGTAGATAACAGCAAATGATGGATGGTTTGATTACCGGCCGACTGACCGGCATCCCTGAGAGTCGCGTAGACCGCAACCGCCGCCCCTATATGGTGGCCCGCATGCGAGCCAATGCAGGTGACGGCTCCTCGATTCCCGTGAATATCGTCGCTTTCGACAACGCACCCTGCGCCGTGCTGCGCAGTCTCTCCGAAGGCGATGCGATTGCCTTGCGCGGCAGCTTCACGCCCAAGGTCTGGATCGACAGGCAGGACGAGTCCCATGCTGTGCTCGACGTGGTGGCCCAGCAGGTGCTGGCAGCACCCACGATGTCCGATCTTTGACAGCCTGTGCATGCAGACAAGCCCGCTACCGTGAAGGAGCGGGCTTTTTTGTGGGCGCTTGGGTTGCCGCATGCATGCCGTTGCGGCTTGCATTGCCAATCTGTAGTTTGCATCTGAGCAATCTGTCTAAGAAACAGCGCTCCGGCACATGAAACTGACGCTACAGTCTTAGCCACTCTCAATCTTTGGCACAAGGAATCTGCATGTTGAACAAGCGCTCGCTTTTGCGCACCACATTGGCCGTGGCTGCTGCGGCCACCCTGGGTTTTGCCGCCCAGGCCCAGGACAAGACCATCAAGATCGGCGTGACCGCCGGCCCCCACGCGCAGATCATGGAAGTGGTCAAAAAGGTTGCTGCCAAGAATGGTCTGAACCTCAAGGTCATCGAGTTCGGCGACTATGTCCAGCCCAATGCGGCGCTGGCCGCCGGCGACCTGGATGCCAACAGCTACCAGCACCGCCCCTATCTGGATGCTCAGCTCAAGGATCGTGGCTACAAGATCAGCTGGGTGGCCGACACGGTGAATTTCCCTATCGGCATCTACTCCAAGAAGATCAAGGCTTTGTCCGAGCTCCCCACCGGTGCCAAGTTCGGCCTCCCCAACGACCCCACCAATGGCGGCCGCGCGCTGCTGCTGCTGCAGACCCAGGGTCTGATCAAGCTCAAGGAGGGTGCAGGCCTGAAGGCGACGCCCCTGGATGTGGTGTCCAACCCCAAGAAGCTCAAGTTCGTCGAGCTGGATGCAGCCCAGTTGCCACGTTCGCTGGACGATCTGGATGCCTCCACCGTCAACACCAACTTCGCGATCTCGGCAGGTCTGAACCCCAAGAAGGATGCGATTGCGCTGGAGTCCGCCAAGAACCCCTATGTGAACATCATGGTGGTGCGTGATGCCGACAAGAATCAGCCCTGGGTCGCCCAGCTGATCAAGTCCTATCACTCCGACGAGGTGCGCCAGTTCATCGACAAGGAATTCAAGGGCTCGGTCTTCCCGGCGTTCTAGAAGCTCCCCCTGAGCCGCTTTGCGGCTTCCCCCTGAGGGGGACGACAGCATTGCTGCGCGGCGGCGCTTGCTGGCTGTCTCTTTGATGGGGCATGCCTGACTGAGGGCATTGAACTAAGCGCTGCACCTGCAGCGCTTTTTTGCTCTCTTGTTGATAGCTGCCTGCGCTGGCTGCACATTGATTTTCGCTTCTTTCTATGGAAAACCATTTAATCACTGGCGCTGGCAGCTATTGTTTTTTGCTTATTCCATGACCTGAAACCATTCAGCCAGCGGCGCACGCGTGGTCTGGGTCTGGTTGACGGGGGCGGTCTCGTCGGCCCAGCCCAGGGCCAGGCCGCAGACGATGTGCTTGTTCTCGGCCAGGCCCAGCACGCGGCGCACGGTAGCCGGGTACGAGGCAAGGGCACCGATGGCGCAGCTGCCCAGGCCCATGGCGGCGGCCGCCAGTTGCAGTCCGTAGAGCGTCATGCCCAGGTCCATATAGCCACCGGGGCCGTAATGGGCGTCGATGGTGACGACCAGCGCCACGGGTGCATCGAAGAAGCGGTAGTTGCGCGCAAATTGCGCTTCGCGCCCGGCGCGGTCGTCGCGCGCCACGCCAAGGGCGCCGTAAAGCGCCTGTGCCGAAGCCACCTGGCGCTTGCGCAGCTGCATGGGCATGGGACGCGGAAAGTAGGCGTAGTCCTCGCATTCGGGCACCTGGCTTTCAACGTCCTGCAGCAGGGCGGCAGTCAGTTGCTCGCGCAGTTTGCCGCGTACCGCGATCAGCTGGCCTGGTTGCAGATTGCCGCCGCTGGGCGCCTGGCGCGCCGTCAACAGCAGCTTCTCCAGCAGCGCGTCAGGCACGGCATCGGGCAGAAAAGCACGTGTGGAGCGGCGCTGCTGCATCAGCGCCATGCCTGCCGGCAAGTCGAAGCCTTCAGATGTTTTTACGACTGAACCGTTGCTGGACATGGGGTAATAGCTATCAAAAATGAATTCAGGGAGCGGCTTTCAGCCATTGCACCAGGGTTGCCGCTCCGATGCCGCCGGCACCGGCGATGGCCGCCAGGCCGAGTCCGGCCTCGGGTGTCGATGACTGGGCCTGATACTCAAGCTGAGCCAGGCAGCGCACCAGCGCAATCGCGCCTGACGCGCCGATAGGGTGCCCGCGCGCCAGGCCGCCGCCTGCGCTGTTGATCTGCTCGGGCGCAAGGCCCATGGCGGCGCAAAAGGCCAGGCCTTGAACGGCAAAGGCGTCATGAAGTTCGATGGCCGAAAGATCCCGGGCCAGCAACGGCGACTGGTGCGGCCTGGCCAGCGCATGGCTGCCTCGGGCCAGCGTCATCTGCGCCGCCGCAATGGCCGCCAGCAGCGGTGTTTCGGGCGCGGCGCCCACGCTGGCGCTGGCCAGCCATTGTGCGCGGGGCTGCAGATTCCAGCGTGCGCAGGCCTCGGGCGTGGCCAGCAGGATCAGGGCCGCACCATCGGCTTTGGCCGAGATGGTCAGGGGGCTGAGTGCGTGGGCCGCGATATCGTCGGCACTCGCGCCCTCACAGCTGCCCCGGGCCAGGGTCGGCATGCGCGCGGCACGTGCAGGCTGCAGCGCGCGCGGATAGGCATCGGCCTCAAGTCCTGCCATGGGCACGATTTCCGGGGCGAGTTGCGCCTGGGCGGCCAGGGCCCGGCTGTGGCTCAGCAGCGCGTACTGCTCCTGCTGGCTGCGGCTGAATCCATGCGCGAGCGCATAGTCTGCCGCCGATTGCAACATATCGGGATCGCGCTCGGGATCGGGCGCAAATGGCGGGCGCTCGTAGCTTTGGGGCTGCTCGCCTGGGAGCTGCGGGCGGGTCTGGCGAATGGGGGCGCGGCTCCAGGCCTCGATGCCGCCGGCAATCACCACCTCGGCCTGACCCGATTGCAGCAGACCCACGGCCATGGCCACCGCATCCAGGCCCGAGCAGCACTGGGTATCGATGGTGTGCGCGGCGCAGCCATCGGGCAGGCCTGCGGCCAGTGTCAGCATGCGCGCCGGGTTGCCACCAGCGCCCAGGGCGTTGCCGACGATCACCGCGTCCACGGCATGGGCCGGCAAGCCGCTTTGCTGCAGCAGTGACAGCAGCAGCGGCCGGCCCAGTTCATGGGGGCTGAGCTGGGCCAGGGCCGAGCCTAGCGGAGCCACCGGGCTGCGGGCCCAGGCAATGATGGGGGTCTTGCTTGGCATGGGCCTCAACTCTGCCACGGCCGCAATGCGGGGAGCTGGGCAGGGGATATGGCAGCTCCCGCAGGCCCGGCCATGCTGGCGCGCAGGGCCTGGGCCAGCTGACCGTGATCGGTCTTGCCGCTGGCTGTGTGCGGCCAGTGCTCGCAAACCCACCACTGGCGCGGCACCTTGAAGGCTTCGGTGCGCTCGCGCAGCCACTGGTTCAGCTCCAGGGCCGAAGGCGCCTCAGTCTGCGGCCTCCATTGCAGCACCGCGTGTACCTGCAGGCCGCGCAGCGCATCGGCCTGGCCGTGCAGCGAGACCTGGGCAATCGCCGGGTGGCTGGCCAGCAGGTTCTCCACTTCCTCGGGAAACAGGTTCTTGCCCTGGGTGACGAGCATGCGGCTCTGGCGTCCTGCCAGGCACAGCATGCCGCGTTCGTCGATATGGCCCATGTCGCGCACGGACAGCCAGTCGCCATCGCGCAGCACGGCCGTGGCGTCATGGGCATCGCCCACATAGTCCATGAACAGCATGGGGCTGCGGATATAGATCAGGCCGTCGCCGGCATGGCTGGTGTCATGCTCGGCCAGCGCATTCTCGGCGGCATCGCTGCCGGTGGGACGAATGGATAGCTTTACATTGCTGAATGGCCTGCCCACGGCCTGCGGGCCGCTGGCTTCATCGGCATCCATCCAGGCGACAAAACTGGCCTCGGAGGCTCCATAGAACTCGATGATGCGGGCCTTGGGGAAGAGGGCGCGCAGCGCCGGCGTGTGGGCGCGCATCCAGCGTGCGCCGCTGATGGTGATCAGCTCGACCTCGGGAATCGGTGCGAGCTGTCTATGCTGCGCCCATTGCAGCATCAGCAGCAACTGGCTGGGCACGGCGACAAGACAGGGGATATCGCCGCGCGCCAGGGCTGCAAGACAACGCGAGGCCGAGAACTTCTCCTGCATGACGGCGCCGCAGCCATACCAGATGCCTTGCATGGCGCCGAACAGAAACAGCGAGTGCGAGATGCGCCCTGGTGCCAGCGTGCGCTGGGCGACGACGGGGCCGAAATCCTGCAGGCCGACGCGAAAGCTCTCCGTCCACGATAGATGGTGGCGCTTGAAGCCCTTGGGCAGGCCGGTGCTGCCCGAGGTGAAGCCGGTATAGAAGGCGGCTGTCGGTGCTGCCGATCCCAGCTCGCAGGCCTGCCCGGGCAGCCAGCCTTCAATGCGCTGGCGCACGGCCGGTTGCCAGTCGGGGTCGGCGACCGCCGCGCAGCGCCCGCTGCGGATCACGGCCAGAAAGTCCACCAGTCGCTCCAGCGTGGAGCGGCTGGCATCCAGCAGCAGCATCTGCGGCGCGCGTTGCGCCACCAGGCGAGCCGAGCGCAGCTCGACCTCGGCATGCAGCTCGCCAAAGGTCCAGGAGCCGGCCTCGCTCTGCAGGGCCACCACATCGGGCCGGTGTTGCGCCCAATAGGCCAGCGGGCCATGAACCAGCTGCCAGAAGCCCTGCAGCGGTGCCGCCGCGGACAGCGCGTTCACCGGCGACCGCCAAAACGCCAGTCAGGCATTCCGCGCGCCACGGTGTGGACGATGATGGCGCAGAGAACACATTTGATGAAGTCGCCGGGGACAAAGGCCAGCGTCACGGCAAAGGCCTGACTCAGGCTCATCTTGGCGACCAGCATCAGGCCCAGTACGCCAAAGGCATGCAGGCACAACAGGCCGCCGATCAAGGAGGCGATGAAGGCGCTCAGCGCCGTGCGACGCGGCGTGCTCTGCGGCAGGGCAGCCATGACGGCGCCAGTAATGCCTGCGGCCAGCATGTAGCCGATCAGATAGCCGGCAGACGGTGCCATGAAGACTCCGATGCCGCCGCGACCGCCAGACAGCAGTGGCAGACCTACGGCCACGGCCGCGAGAAACAGTGCCATGGACTGCAGGCCGCGCCAGGGCCCGAGCATGACGCCTGCCAGCATCACGCCCAGCGACTGGATGGTGATGGGCACGCCGAACGGCAGGTCGATCTTGGGAATCAGGCCCATCACGGCCATCAGGGCGGCGAACAGCGATACCTGAGCCATGGAGCGTGCGCCGCCGCGCGATACGGTGTGAGAGGGATTGGTAGTCATCAACGGTCTCCTAGAAACCCAGTCTTGCCCAGAGGGCGTCGGCCACACGGCGCGTGGCCTGCAGCATATGAATCGTCAGCGGTGCAATCAGGCGCAGTCCGCCGCTTTTGCCGGTGCGCAGGCGGTATGCCTCGTCCAGCTTTGTCCATTGAACAAAGAAATGTTCGGTAAAGCGCAGCATGAGTGCAAGCTGCATGGCCACGCGCTCGGTGGGGATGCCCAGGCGAGCCAGCGGGGCGAGCAGCCATTCCAGTACCTCGACCAGATCGCTGGGGCGGGTGGTGATGGTCAGCGCAATGCCCAGGGTCGAGGCGCAGATCAGCCGCAGACTGCTGACGGCTGCCAGCACAGGGTTGCCCATGAAGACATGAAAGCCCGCCACCAGCAGTGCCGCGACGATAACCGAGCGCATCAGCCGGCGCGCCACCTGTGTGGCCTCGCCCAGCGAGATCCAGAGAAGCAGGCAAGCCACGCCGCAGCCCGCCAACACCCAGGGGTTGGCTATCAGAAACAACAGCGTGCCAAAAACCGCCAGCAGCAAGAGCTTGAGGCCGGCCGACCAGCGATGCAGCCAGGTCGCAACTTCGCTGTAGAGACTACCCATGCAGGTCTCCGTACGAGCTTTTCTTCAGCAACTGCTCCCGCACTGAGGTCTCGTAGGCGCTGCAGATGTCGCGGCCCGGGCCGTCGGCGCGCAGCCGGCCTTGCTCCAGCCAGATCACGCGCTCAAAGTCACGCACATGGTCGAGCACATGGGTGGAGACCAGCACCTGTTGCGGTGCGCTGGCAATATCCTGGGCCAAGCGGGCTTGACCGGGCAGGTCCAGGCTGGCAAAGGGCTCGTCCAGCAGCAGCAGTTGCGGTGCGGCAATCAGCAGCGAGAGCCAGCACACCTGCTGGCGCTGGCCCTGGCTCAGACTGCTGACGGCACGCTCGGCCCAGTGGGCCAGGCCGCGTGCGGCCAGCAACTCGCGCGCCCTGGCTCTGGCCTGCTGCTTGCTCAGGCCCTGAGGGCGAAGGCCCAGGGCCAGTTCTTCCTCCACGGTGGGGAAGATGATCTGATCGTCCGGATTCTGGAACATCAGGCCGATCAGGCCGGGCTTGTGCTGGCGGGCCTGCAGCAAGGGCATGCCATCCACCAGTACTTGTCCGGCCTGGGGCAGCTCGAGCCCGCAAAGCAGGCGAAACAGGCTGGACTTGCCGGCGCCGTTGTTGCCGATCACGCCGATGCGCTGTTCCGTCAGGGCTAGGTTCAAACCGTCAAACACCTGGGTCTGGCCGCGCTGCAGCCGTATGTCGACCAACTGCACGCCCTGTTGGGCGGGGCTTTGCAAACCGTCACTCATACATCAGCTCCGGCTGCTGGAATGGCAGGGCTGCAAGGTGCCGGGCTGGAATGTGGATGGCAAGAAACGAAAAGGGCTGACATACGGAGGAGTCTGAAACCGTGCCCCGGCTTAAAACATACGAGGCAGTGCTGGTGGCGGATTCTAGCGCTGTGAATTTGCTTTCAAAAGCCCGCCATCTGAGCTCTTTTTATGTGAATTTCCTATAAGAAATGATTTCTTTACTTTGGGGAGTCACCTGTTGCCATTTGCCCTGCATTTCGTAGAAGTTGCACGCCTGATGGCAGCGTGTTGCAGAGTGAAGAATTTCTGTGTGCCGTTCATGCCTGCTTCAGGGGCTAACTTCGCTCAAACTGCACGAGCGCTGGCGAGAAGATTCGTGAGATTGGACGTGGATAGCGATGTTTTGACGTGGCTTGCACTGCTGAAGGGCGCAAGCATGCTGGAGGCATCTACCGCCAGGCAGTCAAACCGGCGCGGGATTGGCGGCTTTCGGGCTCAAACAGGCAGTTTGCAGGCACCAAATATTTTTCTGAAAAATCGTCTTTGATCTGTCCGGACATGAAAAAAGCGGGCACCAGGCCCGCTTGCTGCTGTCCGATTATGCGGATGACATGCCTAGAACTGGTAGCTGAGGCTGGTTCCGGCCATCCATTGGCGCCCCGGGGCCGGTTCGTAGTAGCGGCCCTCGGGCTTGGTCGCTTCGTTGACGATGACCGAGCCCACATAGTTCTTGTCGGTCAGATTGTCGACGCGGGCAAAAGCACTGAGCTTCCAGGCGCCCAGGCGTTTGGTGTAGCCAACGCTCAGGCTGGCAACGTTGTAGCTGGGGGCATAGACCTGGTTCTTGTCGTCAGCGGCAATACGGCCCACATGACGCCAGTCCAGACCCACACGCCAGTCGGTGGCGGGAATCCATTCCAGCCCCAGATAGCCCAGATGCCTGGCCGTGCCGGCAATGCGCTTGCCGGCGGGAGTGCAGTCCTGGCCCTTGCTGTCGCAATAGCCGCTGCGCAGACTGGCATCGAGCAAGGTCAGCGCGCCGTTCAGGCGCAACTGGGGCATCAGCCAGGTGCTGGTGCTCAGCTCCATGCCGCGGCGGCGGGTATTGCCGGCATTCTGATAAGAGGTGCGGCCGTTGTCGTTGCTGGCCACCACGATTTCATCGTCGGTGCTGGTCTGGAACAGCGCGGCAGACCAGTCGCCGCGCAGGCCGGCCACATTGAAGCGTTGCTTGATGCCCAGCTCGGCACTGGTCGATACCGCAGGCTTGAGGCCGAAGTTCAGTCCGGGAAGCGGGTTGGGGCCAGGGCGGTATGAGATCTCGTTGAAGGTCGGTGTTTCCATGCCGCGACCCAGCGAGGCATAGACATTGATGTCCTGATTGAGCTCGTGCTGGAGCGAAACAACCGGCAGCAGCTTATGGAATCCGGCATTGCCGCTGTCGTTCTTGTCGGCCAGGAAATGGTCGCGCGACTGGAACTGCACATTGCTCCAGCGCAGGCCGGCATCAAGCTTCCAGCGCGGTGCAAAGGCCCAGGAGGCTTGCAAATAGGGGTCTATGCTGGTGAGGGTATTGCGCTCGTCACGCACCAGCTCGCCGACCACGCCCAACTGGTTGCCCACAAAGTTCTTGTAGCCCTGGCGGTCTTCCCTGACAGTGTTGGCGGCCAGGCCCGCAATCAGGCCCAGGCTGCCGCTGCCCAGCTCGTATTTGCCGCTCCAGCGCGCATCGATGCCGCCATAGTCGCGCTTGAGACCGATCACCCCACCCCTGTAGCCGGTCTGCGATGCCTTGGGCGTGGACTGAAACTGCATCATTTCGCGCTGACCGGCATAGGCCATCAGGCGCAGCGCCTGGCCGCCGTCCAGCTGGCGCTCATAGGTCAGGCCGGCCTGGGTCTGCTTCACGCTTTTGCGCGAATCGTAGAGCAAGGGGTTGGACGCCACAGCCTTCGGATCTACCGCCCAGTCCTTGGGCGTGATGCCGCCGGGGTCCTTGGCATCGATGTCCACATGGTTGGCCACCAGGGTCAATTGGCTGTATTCGTCGGGCTTGATATCGATGCGGGCGTTGAACAGGTTTTTGTCCGCCGCGCTCTGGGCCCGGTAGCCGTCGGTGAGAAAACGGCTGGCGCTGAGCACATAGCCAATCCCGTTGGCTTCGCCCTTGGCCTTGAGGCCCAGACGCTTCTGGCCGTCGCTGCCCAGTGCAAAGCTGCTTTCCACCGAGGGTGCGCCTTCACCACGTTCGGTATAGGCATTGATCACGCCGCCAGAGGCGTTGCCGTAGAGGGCGGAGTAAGGACCGCGCAGCACTTCCACGCGCTCCAGCGAGGCGATATCGATATTGTTGGTCTGACCCTGGCCGTCCGGCATGGTGGAGGGGATGCCGTCCACATAGATCTGTATGCCGCGCACGCCGAAGGTGGAGCGCGCGCCAAAGCCGCGAATCGACAGCTGCAGGTCTTGCGCGTAGTTCTGGCGGTTCTGCAACTGCAGGCCCGGAGCTGCGCTCAGGGACTCCGATAGATTGACCTGCAGATTGCGCTCGCGCATGCGCTCGCCGTCGAGCACGGTCACGGAGGCCGGGGTTTGCTCAAGTGCAGACTCCTGCAAGGTGCTGCGCACGGTGACTTCGGACAACTGGGGCAGTTCCGGCTGGGCGGCGGCTTGCTGGGCCATTGCGGACTGTGCCGTCAGCAGCAGTCCGGCGGCGGCCACAGGCCAGCCTGCCAGATGACAAAGGCGCGAAAAATGCATGTGAATATCTCTGGGGCTCGGGGTGGACGTTCGGTGCCCTGGATGGCGCAAGCTCTGTTGACAGCGTTTCTTGCTACGGCGTGAAGCTCGCTCAGGCAGTGCGCGTCTGCATCATTGTTGGTGCCATGGCAAGGTGCGTGTCGGGCACGTTCGCAATTTTTGCTCCAATTGTATTCGGGTGGTAATGTTTTAATGATTTCTACTGTAGATGACCTTCTTCTCTGTGATAGAGCATTACCCCAGGTTACAAGTGACGCGACTTTCATGCGGCGGCTCAGGCACCGTGCAGCGATGCCGTTGGGGTAAGATGGCGCCGCGCTCCGGGGTGCACGCCAGTGCTGAGATCTACACCCGCGAACTTGACCCGGTTCATACCGGCGGAAGAAGAGCTTGCAAGCTGACCTCAGGGCAGTGCGTTCTCGCATGGTCAGCAAGCCTTCGGAGCATGATGTCCCCGCTCTCGAAGGAATTTCATGGACAAGGCCGCTTCGCTGGTCGCCGATCTGCTTGCTTTCATCGCAATGGATGACTGCACCGACGACCAGTTCAATCAACTCGCCCTGCGCCTTTTCGCCTACCAGTACGAATGCAATGCGCCGTTTCGCAGCTTTTGCCAGCGACGCGGTGCCACGCTGCGCAATGTCAGGAGCTGGCGCGATGTTCCGGCCGTGCCCATCGATGCCTTCAAGGCCATGGAGCTGCGCAGCGAGCCGCCGTCGCCCGCCGAGCGCGTGTTCATGACCAGCGGCACCACGGGCCGCGCTGCGCGCGGACGTCATTTCCATCCGCAGCTCGATGTCTACGACCTGTCCATGAAGCGCTATTTCGCCAGACGTTTCATGCAGGGTCTGGAGCGCATGCCCATGGGCATTCTGTTTCCCGATGAGCAGGCTATGCCCAATTCCTCGCTGGCTCACTATCTGGCACTTGCCCGGTCCGAATTCGGCTCGGCAGGCAGCCGCTACTATCTGAATTCGGAAGGGCTGGACATGCCGGCCCTGTGTGCCGCGCTGGAAGAGTCCGAGCGCAGCGGCCAGCCGTTTGCGCTGCTGGGCGCGAGCTTCAGCCTGGTCCATGTGATGGATGCCCTGCGTGCGCAGGGCCGCAGCTTTCGCCTGCCCGCAGGCAGCCGCGTGCTGGATACGGGCGGCTACAAGGGGCAGTCGCGTGAGCTGCCGCTCGAGCAGTTCTATGCCGAGCTTTCGCAGTTGCTGGGCGTGCCGCGCAGTCTGTGCATCAATATGTATGGCATGACCGAGCTGAGCACCCAGTTCTATGACGATGGCAATGCGGTTCTGCCCTCGGTCAAGTCCGGTCCGCACTGGATCCGTTCGCGTCTGGTCGAGCCGATCACCGGCAGGGATGTGGCCGCTGGTGAGCGCGGCATTCTGGTGCATTGCGATCTGGCCAACTACAACGCGGTGACCACCATCCTGACCGAGGATGTGGGCCTGTGGGCCGGCCCGCAGGAAAAAGACGGCTTTTTGCTGCTGGGGCGCGCCGAGGGCGCCGCCGCCAAGGGTTGCTCGCTGGCGGTTGAAGAGTTTGTGAAAGCTGCCGGCGCATGAGCAAGCAGCGCAAGGTGCAGCGTATCAAGGCAGGCTATCTGCCCGGCCTCGGCGACGAGGAAGTACAGTGGCAGACGCTGGACTTCGAGTCCCGCGACGGTCAGAGGCTGGAAGTCAGCGTGCCCGTGCTGACGGCGCCGCAGATGCAGGCTCTGGCTGCTCGCGTTCGCGCGGCTGCATGCGCCCATCTGCGCCCGATGCCGGTGGCCGAGATCATCGATGCCGTCGATCGTGCGATGGCCCGCCTGCTGGATCGCAACGACACCTACCGTCAGCAGGCCGAAGCCTGGCTGCCCGTGGTCAGCGGCTATGACGCCGATATGGTGCGGCTGGGGCTGACAGGATTTTTCAAGACCTTTCGTGCAGCGCAGCTCAAGCGCTTTGTGGCCGAGGATTTTGCCAATCCGGCAGTGCTCGATGGCTTTCAACCGGCAGCCAAGGGCGGGGCCGTACGGGCTTTCGGCCCGGACCTGCTGGTGCACAGCTGGGCCGGCAACGTACCTGCGCTGTCGCTGTGGAGCCTGGTCTGCGGCTTGCTGGTCAAGGCCCCGGCGATCGGCAAGCTGGCCAGTGCCGAGCCCTTGTTTGCGGGGTGGTTTGCACGCTTGCTGGCAGAGGTCCACCCGCCGCTGGCCGATTGCCTGGCCGTGGTCTGGTGGCGCGGTGCAGGTGGCGAGGAGGCCGACGCGCTCTATGCCCAGGCCGATACGGTACTGGCCTATGGCGGCAACCAGACGCTGGATGCGCTGCGCCGTCGTCTGCCCGTGACGACGCGCTTCTTGCCCCATGGCCACAAGCTGGGTTTTGGCCTGATCGACGCGCAGGCGCTGGATACGCTCAAGGCTCCGGGCATGGCAAGGCTGGCCGCCTGGGACGTGATGCGCTATGACCAGCAGGGCTGTTACTCGCCCCATGTGTTCTATGTGCAGCGTGGGGCGCCGGTCTCTCCGCGTGCTTTTGCCGACTATCTGGCGGCCGAGCTTGCCAATCTGCAGCGACGTTTCGCACGCCGCGAGCTGGATCTGGAAGAAGGTGCGGCGCTGGCACGCTGGCAGCATAACATGGAGTGGGGCGGTGAAGCACACCAGCTGCTGGGACCTGTGGATGCACCCTGGAGCGTGGCCTACAGCGAGAGTCTGCAGCCCCTGGCACCGACCGCGCTGTACCGCACGATTGCCGTGGTGGCCGTGGACCGGCTCGATGCCGTGCTGCCCGTGGTGACCGCTCAGCGCGACTATCTGCAGACCGCGGGCATTGCGGCCGGCCCCGAAGAGCTGTACCGCCTGGCCGGGCTGCTGGGCGCGGCTGGCGTCACGCGCATCAGCGCCATCGGCTCCATGAGCATGCCCGAGGCCGGCTGGCACCATGACGGGCGCTTCAACCTGCTGGATCTGGTGCGCATGACGGAGATCGAGCAGTCGGCAGAACTGGCGGCCCAGCCGCTGGCCTCTTATGCGGACTGAGGGAGTGGATACCGTCGTGGCATTCATGGAGTTCAAGCAGGCCCGATTCAGCTACCCGGGACGAGCGCCGGTGGTGGATGGTGTGAACTGGCAGGTCGGGGCTGGAGAGTTTCACTGCCTGCTGGGGCGCAGCGGCTGCGGCAAGACCACGCTGCTCAAGCTGGCGGCAGGCCTGCTCAGGCCCCAGTCGGGGCATGTCTTGCTGCGCGGCAGCGAACTGGCAGCGCCGGGGCCGCAGCTGGGCTTTATGTTCCAGGCACCGACGCTGCTGGACTGGCATACGGTGATCGACAACGTGCTGCTGCCCGTGTCGCTGCAGCGCAAACCCACGCAGCAGGACCGACAGGCGGCCATGCAGTTGCTGGAGCAACTGGGCCTTGCCGAACATGCTTCGCTCTATCCGCGCCAGCTCTCGGGCGGTCAGCAAAGTCGCGTGGCGCTGGCGCGAGCCCTGATTCTGGAGCCGCCGCTGCTGCTGCTCGACGAGCCTTTTGCGGCGCTGGATGCCATTACGCGTGCCGAGCTGCAGGACGATTTGCTGCGCACCTGCCAGCGCCATGGCACGACGGTGCTCTTTGTTACCCACGACATCAACGAGGCCGTCTATCTGGGCGACCGCATTGCACTCATGCATGGCGGCCGCATCGTGGACGACTGGTCCGTCGAGCTGCCACAGCCGCGCCAGCAGAGCCTGCGCCACGGTGCGGCGTTCAACGACTATTGCGCGCGCATTCGCGCATCCATGGACCGAGGTTGCGCATGAGCAGCTTGCTGAACAAGACACATTGGCTGTCCGCCTCGCTTTTGATAGCCGTTCTTGCAATATGGGAGCTGGCTGCGAGGCAATTTGGCCTGTCGGCGCTGGTGTTGCCCGCGCCCTCGGCGGTGGCGCTGTCGCTGTGGTCGGGTCTGGCGTCCGGCTATTTCTGGCCGCATCTCTGGGCTACCTTGCAGGCCTTGCTGCTGGGGCTGCTCATAGGCAGTGCCGTGGGCTTGCTGGCTGGCATGGCGCTGGCCGAGTCCGAGTTGCTGGAGCGCGTGCTCAAGCCCTATGTGGTGGTCAGCCAGGTCGTGCCCAAGCTGGCTCTGGCGCCGCTGTTCGTGCTGTGGTTCGGCTTCGGCATGCTGCCGACGGTGCTGATCACGGCGCTGATCTGCTTTTTCCCATTGATGGAAAACACATTGACGGGCCTGCGGCAGGTGGATGGCCAGCGCCTGCAGCTGTTTCGCATGCTGGGCGCAACCAGGCTGCAGACCTTGCTGCGCCTGAAACTGCCGACCGGGCTGCCCGCGATTCTGGCCGGGCTGCGCGTGGCCGTCGTGCTGGCGCTGGTCGGTGCCGTGGTGGCCGAGTTCATGGGTGCAAGCCAGGGTCTGGGTGCCGTGGTCATTGCCGCCCAGGGAATGATGGACACCACGCTGATGTTTGCGGCGCTGGTGCTGATTGCCGCCATGGGCCTGCTGCTGTATCAGGCCTGCCTTGTTCTGGAGCGCTATTTGCTGCGCTCCCATCACTTTTCAACCTCGCAGTCGGGCGACCGGGCCTGACTGCATCTTCAAACCATTTGTCATGCACTCCAGCAACCAGACTTCGTTCATCTCTCGCCGCAGCCTGCTCGGCGCCTGTGCAGGCCTGAGCGGCCTTGCCATGACCGGCACCAGCATGGCGGTTCCTCTGCAGGGCAAGATTCGCCTGGCCGGCTGGAGCAAGCCCATCAGCGAGATCACCAATATTCTGGTCGAGCCCGAAAAAGGCTTCTTCAAGGCGAACGGCGTGGAACTGGCCTATCTGCCCGGAGCGGGCGGCGGCGATGCGATTCGCAACATCCTCAGCGGCCAGGCCGACGTGGCGTTTACCGACCCCGGCTCCTTCTTCATGGCTCTGGACAAGGGCGAGAAGCTGGTGGCGATCTACGACATCTATCCGCAGAACGTGTTCAATGTGGTTTCGCTCAAGTCCTCGGGCATTCGCAAGCCCGCGGACCTCAAGGGCAAGAAGATCGGTGTCTACAGCCTTGCCAGCGGCACGCGCCAGAACCTGTTGGTGATGCTGCATCAGGCCGGCCTCAAGGAGTCGGATGTGAGCATTGTCGTGACCGGCCTGTTGAACTTTGCGCCCCTGATGCAAGGGCAGGTTGACGCCACGGCCGCCACGGATACCGGCCTGGCCGTGGGCCTGCGCAAGGGCATCGGCGAAGTCAATGTGATGCAGGTCAGCGACCACCTCAATATGTCCAGCGACATGTTTGTGGTGCGCGAGGAGGTGTTCCAGCAGAAGAAGGACTTGCTCAAGGCATTCGTCAAGGGCTACCGCGAAAGCGCTGCCTGGATGATGGCGAATCCCGAGGAGGCCTCGGTGCTGGCCAGCAAATATGCCATCGACGGCACGCGTCGCGATATCAATCTGGATGTGATCCGCCTGCGTAACGCCTCTTCCATGCCGGCAGTCCAGGGCCAGCCGCTGGGCAGCTTCGATATGGCTGCGCTGCAAAAAGGTGCCGATGCCTATCGTGCGCTGGGCATGGTGCAGCGTCAGATCAAGGTGGCGGATGTGGTTGTGCCGCTGTAAATCTCCCCCTGGAGGCGCGTTGCCTGTGCGGCCCCGCGCCTTGGGGGAGGACAGCATTGCAGCGGGGCGGCGAGGCCGCCAAGGCCCTTGCCTGCTGTCTCTTCCCGGGGATCTGCCAGTGTTTGAACGGAAATCGTGAATATGAGTCAGTCTTCTTCAATGGGCTTGCGCGGCAAGGTGGTGCTGGTGACGGGCGCCAGCCGCGGCATCGGTGCGGCGATTGCCCTGGCGTTTGCGCGCGAGGGGGCGGCGGTGGCCGTCAACTACCTGTCCAATGACGAGGCTGCAGCCAGCACCGTGGATGCCTGCCTGGCCGCGGGCAAGGACTCGGGCGGCGATGCCTGGGCGGTCAAGGCCGATGTGGGCTCGCCCGATGCGGTGCAGAGCATGGTGGACGGCATAGTGCGCGAAGCGGGGGGCATCGATATCGTGGTCAACAATGCCTTCAGGCCCTATGCATTCGATCCGGAACGCCGCAGCCGTTTTGACGATCTGCAATGGGCGGACTATCAGGCCCAGTTCGACGGGGCCGTCGGTGCAAGCTTCAATGTCTGTCGTGCGGTGCTGCCGCTGATGCGCCAGCGCGCGCTCGGCAGCATTGTCAACATCGTCAGCAATCTGGTGGAGCAGCCTGTTGTCGCCTATCACGACTACACGACATCCAAGGGGGCCTTGCTGGCTTTCAGCCGCAATCTGGCCAGCGAGCTCGGGCCTGTGGGCATCCGCGTCAACTGTGTGGCGCCCGGTCTGGTCTATCCCACGCAGGGTACACAGGGCAGCAAGGAGTCTTTTCGTGAATCGCTGATGGCGGCTACGCCGCTGCGCCGACTGGCACGGCCCGAAGATGTGGCTGGGCCGGTGCTGTTCCTGGCGTCGGAGCTCAGCGGTTTCATGACCGGGCAGCTGCTGCTGGTGGACGGCGGTCTGGTGATGCGCTGAGCTGCCGGGCAGTAAGGCAAAGCCTGTCTGCCTTCTTGACCTTACTGCTTGGCGGTTGCCTGGGCGTGGTCCATCGCGTCGATGATGGCCACGCCGGTCTGCTGCACGCCGGGAGCGTTGAAGCCTGGGCCTGGCGTGACGGCAGGGTGGCTGAGCAGCTTCTCGGCCATGCTGGGCGCTGCGGCAGGAGCGCTGGCCTGTACGGGGGAAGGCGGGTTGGCGGCAGGCTTGGCAGTTGCCTGTTCGGTGGAGTCCAGATAGTCGTTATAGCGCTTGTAGGCCTGACGCTCGCTGCGAGTCTGCTCCTGCTGCTGCTGTGAATGCTTGAAGTATCGATAGGCGACCGTACCCAGAATCAGTGCTGCCACCAGAAATACGGCAATAGCGGTGACGACGAGGTTCTCGTCGGAGCGCTGAGGCGATTGACGGACGGCGGTGGGCATGGGACGGGAAGCTGGCATCTAGGAAAGCATGTCCGAGCAACCGAGACTCGGACCTGATCGGTATCTAACTGTTTTCAGCGTATCAAAAATAGCGGGTTCAGGCCTTCAGATCGGCAGTTTTTTCCAGAACTTCAGTCGGAAATGTCCAAAACCTTGGTCGTGAGCAAGTTTTTTGCGCAAAAAAGCCGGTACGCCCTGGGCGGTACCGGCTTTTGCAGCTTTGCCAGCTATCAGGCAGCGACGGCTTGTGCTTGCTCGATCTGAGCCTTGGCTGCTTCCATGGCGGCAGCCTTGGCGTCGGGGCCCATGGCCACGCCTTCGGCACGAACGATGGTCACGTCGGTCACGCCCATGAAGCCGAAGATCACCTTCAGGTAGCTTTCCTGGTGCTCCATGGCCTGGCCCGCTTCGCTGGTGGAGTATGCGCCGCCGCGAGCGGAAGCGACGATGACCTTCTTGTCGCCGGCCAGACCCACGGGACCGGTGGCGGTGTACTTGAACGTACGGCCAGCCTGGGCGATGCGGTCCAGCCAGGCCTTCAGCTGCGAGGGGATGGTGAAGTTGTAGAAGGGGGCACCCACCACGATCACGTCAGCAGCCAGGAATTGGCTGACCAGCGCTTCGGAGACGGCGTTTTCCTGGCGTTCGACTTCGGTGGCAGCGGCCTGGCCGGTGCGAAAGCCCAGAGATTGCGCGCTCAGGTGGCTGGGGGCGCTCACGGCCAGGTCCAGGTAGTCCACCTTGGCTTCGGGGTTGGCCTGCTTGAGGTTGGCAACGATATCGGCTGTCAGGGAGCGGGTGACGGAACTGGAGCCAGTGATGGAAGAGTCGATGTGCAGGATTTGCATATTGGTACCTATACCTCTAAAAATGAGTAAGAGAGCACTTCTTGCCCAGCTCGGATGCTGCGTTGCGGCAAAACAGTGATTCGTTTTGAATTGCAATGGGATAGATTGTAGATTTGTTTAGATTCGGCAATAAGTCTGCAAAAATGCGATAGATCGTTCCAAATATCAATTCAATCGAGTCCAAGGATATATGCATGGTGGATCTCAACGACATGCTGTACTTCGTCGAAGTGGTCGAGCGCGGCGGCTTTGCCGCTGCGGGGCGGGCACTGGGTATTCCCAAGTCGCGCCTCTCGCGCCGTGTTGCTGAACTGGAGGCCCACCTTGGGGTGCGCTTGCTGCAACGCACCACCCGCAAGCTGTCTCTGACACAAGTGGGGGAGACCTTTCTGCGCCACGGCCAGGCCATGCGCGATGCCGCCCTGGCAGCGTCGGATGCCGTGGCCGAAGTCCAGACCGAGCCGCGCGGCACCATTCGTGTGACCTGCCCGGTGACGCTGGCGCAGACCGTCCTGGGCGAGCTGATGCCCGAATTCCTCAAGCGCTGCCCGCTGGTGCAGGTGGAGATGCAGGTCACCAACCGCCCAGTCAATCTGGTCGAGGAGGGGGTTGATGTCGCATTGCGCGTGCGTGCCACGCTGGAGGACAGCGGCTCCATGGTCGTCAAGCGACTCGACAGCTCGCGCCAGATTCTGGTGGCCAGCCCCGATCTGCTGCAGCGCCAGGGCACGCCCAGGTCGCTGGAGGACTTGCAGTTGCTGGACAGCATGGCGATGACGGCAGTCGACGGTCATTCCAGCCTGCTGCTCGTCGGGCCCGAAGGCAAGGAGCACCGGCTGCAGCTGCAGCCGCGCTATGTGGTCGATGACTTGCTGACGCTGAAATTTGCGGCCCTGGCCGGCAGCGGCATGTGCTGGCTGCCTGACTATATGTGTCAGGACGAATTGACCCGGGGCACTCTGGTGCAGTTGCTGCCGCAATGGGCACCTCCGCGCGGCATCGTGCATGCGGTGTTCCCCTCGCGGCGTGGGTTGGCACCGGCGGTGCGGCATTTCCTGGACTTCCTTGGGGAGCGCATGCCGGGCAGCAGCATCTCTGCCGTGCAAAAGGCAGCATCGGCCTCGGCGCAGCATTAGCTTCTGCCCATAAGATAACAACAAAACATTCGTTGGGATTTGGGCAGGCCTTGCCCACAATGACTGCCTTGTTATCAGATCAGGAGCACGCCGGGCTTTTTCCTCTGGCCCGGCTGGCGCTCCGAGATTACAGGAGGCAGCATGACATCCCCATTTCGCATCGTGATCGTGCCTGGCTGGCGCAACTCCGGTCCCGGCCATTGGCAAAGCCTGTGGGCTGAGCAGCTGGAAGGCGCCGTGCGCGTGCAGCAGCAGGATTGGCTGGTGCCGCACCGCGATGCCTGGGTGGCGGAGCTGGAAAGAGTCTTGCTCTCCGATGAACGTCCTGCTGTCATCGTGGCTCACAGCCTGGGCTGCATCACGACCGCGCATCTGGGCGAGGCTGCCGCGGCGCGCGTTCATGGCGCCTTGCTCGTGGCTCCTGCCGACCCCGAGCGCCGCGCCCAGCTTGCCGACTTCGCCCCCGTGCCCTATGCGCCGCTGCCCTATCGCAGCGTGCTGGTGGCCAGCAGCAATGATCCGTTCTGCCCCATTCGCCGTGCGGGCGCTTATGCCAGGGCCTGGGGCAGCGAGTTGGTGCGTTTGCAGAACGCCGGACATATCAATATCGAGTCGGGCTTCGGAGCCTGGCCGCTGGGGCTGGCACTGCTGCAGTCGCTGACCGAGCAGGGCGGCTGGAATGCTCAGGCCTCGGCCCGGCCCTTGCAGGCAGCTGCACTTGCGGCCTGAAATCCCGGGGTTGTTTCTCTTTAATGCTTCTTTTTTGATAGCTGCATGCGCTTGCTGGTAGAGCGCTTACGGCTATTTTTTACCTTGAAATCGCGTGCTGTTTTATTCTTTATATTGAATTTCAGAAAAACAAAGAAAAATATATTCTTTTGAGTTTTAAGGAGTCGTTCGCACAATGTGTACATCTATACACATTGCTCAAGAAAAGGCAGCGAACCATGCATTCCGTGAAGCTCAAGACATTGTTGGCATCCATCGCACTGGCAGCAGCAGGCGCTGTCTCGGCACAGACTCAACTGCTCAATGTCTCCTATGACGTGGCCCGCGAGTTCTACAAGGATTACAACGCTGCCTTCATCGCTCATTACAAGAAGACCAAGGGCGTGGACATCAAGGTGGATCAGTCCCATGGCGGCTCCAGTGCCCAGGCCCGCGCCGTCAATGACGGCCTGGCTGCCGATGTGGTGACTTTCAACACGACCACCGATGTGGATTTCCTGGCCCAGAACGGCGTGGTCGCCAAGGACTGGAACAAGAAGTTCCCGCATGACGCATCGCCCACTACATCGACCATGCTGTTCCTGGTGCGCAACGGCAATCCCAAGAACATCAAGGACTGGTCAGACCTGGTGCGCCCAGATGTGAAGGTCGTGGTGGTCAACCCAAAGACCGGTGGCAATGGTCGCTACGCCTATCTGGCAGCCTGGGGTTCGGTGCGTGAAAAGGGCGGCACCGATGCGCAAGCGGCCGAATTCGTGCAGAAGCTCTACAAGAACGTGCCTGTGCTGGGCAAGGGCGGCCGCGATGCGACCAGCATCTTCTTGCAGCGCAATATCGGCGATGTGCTGATCACCTTCGAATCCGAAGTCGTGTCCGTGGACCGTGAATTCGGCCAGGGCAAGGTCGACGCGGTCTACCCATCGGTGAGCATCGTGGCCGAGAACCCTGTGGCTGTGGTCGAGCGTACCGTCGCCAAGAAGGGCACGACCCAGCTGGCCACCGACTATCTGCAATGGCTGTACTCCGACGAAGCCCAGGAAATCGCTGCCAAGCATGCGATCCGCCCACGCTCCGAAGCAGTGCTGAAGAAGCACGCCGACCAGTTCAAGCCCATCAAGCAGTTCACCGTGGCCAAGTACTTCGGTTCGCTGACCGAAGCGCAGAAGGTGCACTTCAACGATGGCGGCCAGTTCGACAAGCTCTACACCCCCGGTAAATAAAGACTCCCCCTGAGCGGCTATGCCGCTTCCCCCTCTCTCGCTGCGCGGGAGGGGGCGACGCCCCAAGCGTAAGGGGCGGCCCTTGCTCGGCGTCCCTGTGGGGCGCCTGCCTGTTCATAGGCCCGGCATGTTGGCTGCAATCACTTTTTCTACATCGCCTTTTGAATATGTCCTCTGCTGCTCTAGCCCCCCGCAAGGCGCGTAGTGCCAAGCGAGTGTTGCCCGGTTTCGGGTTGACGCTGGGCTACACCATTTTTTATCTGAGCATCATCGTGCTTATCCCGCTGGTAGCCTTGCTGTTCAAAAGCTTCTCATTGACCTGGGAACAGTTCTGGACTGCGGTATCGGCGCCGGCCGTGGTCGCTTCCTACGAGCTGTCCTTCACCATGTCCTTTATCGCGGCCTGCGTGAACGTGGTGTTCGGCATGCTGATCGCCTGGGTGCTGGTGCGCTACCAGTTCCCCGGCAAGAAGGTGGTGGATGCGCTGGTCGATCTGCCGTTTGCGCTGCCTACGGCCGTGGCCGGTATCTCGCTGTCGGCGCTGTATGCGGGCAATGGCTGGATCGGACAGTACTTCGAGTCGCTGGGCATTCAGATGGCCTACAACCCCAAGGGCATCGCCATTGCACTGATTTTCATCGGTCTGCCTTTTGTGGTGCGTACCGTTCAGCCGGTGCTTGAAGACTTCGAGAAGGAGCTGGAAGAGGCGGCAACCAGCCTGGGCGCATCGCGCTGGCAGATTTTCTACAAGGTCATACTGCCGCATATCGGTCCGGCGCTGCTGACCGGCTTTGCCATGGCTTTTGCGCGCGCCGTGGGTGAATATGGATCGGTGATCTTCATTGCCGGCAACATTCCCATGGTCTCGGAAATCACTCCGCTGATCATCATGGCCAAGCTGGATCAACACGATGTGGCTGGTGCCACGGCCGTGGCCGTGGTGATGCTGCTGATCTCTTTTGTATTGCTGCTGCTGATCAACGCACTGCAGGCATGGCAGCGCAAGGCGCAGGGAGGCCGCTGATGTCTTCGATTCACGCAGCGATTCAGGCGCTGTTTCCCAATCTGCTGCCCATCTGGGCGCATCTTTTCACCATCGTCGCCATTGCTCTGCTGGTCCTGGTCGCGCTCTACAAGATCACGGCCCCGCCCAAGAGCGCCAAGCTGGAGAAGATGACCACGACCGAGCCGCGCTGGGTGCGCTGGGTTCTGACCACAGTGGCCCTGCTGTTCATGCTGATCTTCCTGATCCTGCCGCTGCTGTCCGTCTTTGGCGAGGCGTTGCGCAAGGGCTGGGATGTCTATGTCACGTCGCTGGGCGAGCCTGATGCGATCTCGTCCATCAAGCTCACGTTGATCACGGCGCTGATTGCCGTGCCCCTGAATCTGGTCTTCGGTGTGGCCGCCGCCTGGTGCATCGCCAAGTACGAGTTCAAGGGCAAGGCCTTTTTGACCACCTTGATCGATCTGCCATTCTCCATCTCGCCCGTGGTTGCCGGTCTGATGTACGTGCTGGTGTTTGGCGCCAACGGCTGGCTGGGCCCCTGGCTGGCCAAGCATGAGATCCAGATCATCTTTGCCGTGCCCGGCATCGTGCTGGCCACAGTGTTCGTGACCTTTCCCTTCATCGCCCGTGAACTGATCCCGCTGATGCAGGCCCAGGGCAGCGACGAAGAGCAGGCCGCCATCGTGCTTGGCGCCTCGGGCTGGCAGACCTTCTGGAATGTCACCCTGCCCAATATCAAATGGGGTCTGGTCTATGGCGTGATTCTGTGCAACGCCCGTGCCATGGGCGAGTTCGGTGCCGTGTCCGTTGTCTCCGGCCATATCCGGGGCCAGACCAACACCATGCCGCTGCATGTGGAAGTGCTGTATGCCGACTATCAGGCGGCAGCCGCCTTTGCTGTGGCATCGCTGCTGGCGCTGCTGGCGCTGGTGACACTGGTGATCAAGTCCCTCGCCGAATGGCGTGCCGAGCAGCAGGCCAGGGCCGCTGCCGAAGCACCGCCCGAGCGCCCAGGCCAGATCAGCCTCGCAACGAACAAAACCGCCAAGGCAGCCTGAGCTGCCCGGATCAGAACAAGAGATTCATCATGAGTATCGAAATTCGTAATGTCAGCAAGCAGTTCGGCGATTTTCAGGCCCTGCGCGATGTGAGTCTGGATATCAAATCGGGCGAACTGATCGCCTTGCTCGGCCCATCGGGCTGCGGCAAGACCACGCTGCTGCGCATCATCGCGGGTCTGGAGACTGCCGATGTGGGCAGCATCCACTTCAGCGGTGAAGACACCACCGATGTGCATGTGCGAGACCGCAACGTGGGCTTTGTGTTCCAGCACTACGCGCTGTTCCGTCATATGACGGTGTTCGAGAACGTGGCTTTCGGCCTGCGTGTCAAGCCGCGCAAGGAACGCCCCAGCGAGGCAGTGATCAAGGAAAAGGTCATGAAGCTGCTCAAGCTGGTGCAGCTGGACTGGATTGCCGAGCGCTATCCATCGCAACTCTCAGGCGGCCAGCGTCAGCGTATCGCGCTGGCCCGTGCCCTGGCTGTCGAGCCCAAGGTGCTGCTGCTTGACGAGCCCTTTGGTGCCCTGGATGCCAAGGTGCGCAAGGAGCTGCGACGCTGGCTGCGCCAGTTGCACGACGAGTTGCATGTGACCTCCATCTTCGTGACCCACGACCAGGAGGAAGCCCTGGAAGTGGCGGATCGCGTGGTGGTCATCAATCAGGGCAAGATCGAACAGGAAGGCACGCCCCAGCAAGTCTGGGATAACCCCGCCACTCCGTTTGTCTACGGCTTCCTGGGCGATGTGAACCTGTTCAAGGGCCGCGCCAGCGATGGTCGGGTCTATCTGGACGAAGGCATGCAGCTGGACAGCAGCGATGCGCACGGTGCCCAGGACAGCCAGGCTTTTGCCTATGTGCGACCCCATGATCTGGAAGTGGAGCGCTATTCCCCGGGCCAGAACCTCGACGCCCAGGGGCGCCCCACAGGCATCGTGGCTCAGCTTTCGCGCGCCATTGTGGTCGGCCCCATTGCAAGGCTGGAACTTATTCCCTCCGAGACCACACCAAATGCCAGCCATGCCGGGGAAGACGGGTTGATTGAAGCCCAGATTCCCGCACAGCAGTTCAAGGACATGGGTCTGCGCGAAGGTGAAACCCTGGTGGTGACGCCGCGCCGGGCCAAGGTGTTCCTGGATGAGGCAGCTGGGATTTGATACCCCCTGAGGCGCTATGCGCCTTACCCCTGCCTCTCAGGCGGGAGTCTCAGAGTCGCCGAGAGGCGGCTCTGGCTTGCAGTCTCCTGCGAAGGAGTCGTGCAGGCATCAGAGGGCGTTATCCTTGGTGCTGGCATGATTCAGAAATTTCGCAGAAAGAATATTGATGCTTCAATGGTTTGAAACCGCGCCGCGGCGCATCCTGGCGCTGATCAGCGTCGCCTGTGTGGCCATGCTGGCGTTTGGCCTTTACCTGCAGCATGTGGTGGGTCTGGAGCCTTGCCCCATGTGCATCGTACAGCGCTATGCACTGATTTTGGTAGCTATCTTCACAGGGCTGGCAAGCTTTAGAGACCAAAAAGGCTGGTGGATGAGCTTTGGCATTCTGGCCCTGTTGGCCAGCGGTTTCGGTGCGTTTGTGGCGGCACGCCAAAGCTGGCTGCAGTGGTATCCACCCGAGTTTGCGACCTGCGGCCGTGACTTCTACGGCATGATCGAGCACTACTCCTTCAGCCGCTCCATTCCCATGATCTTCCAGGGCTCGGGCGACTGTGCGGCCATTGACTGGACTTTGCTGGGCGGCTCCATTGCCAACTGGTCGTTTGTCTGCTTCGTGGCATTTTTCGTGATTCTGGCCATGCTGTTGATCAAGGGCGTAAAGCGCTGAATTCCGGCGACATCCAAACTATGAAGCCCCGGCAAGCGTAAGCTGCCGGGGCTTTTTCATGGCTTGGAAACACTGGCCGTAGCTGTCACTCCGGCAGCTGCAGCCATGGTTTCACCATCAGAGGCTTTCCACGCTCTCGCCAACAAATGTCGGCCCCTTGCTGCCGGGCAACCAGCCCGGATAGGTTTCCATGACTTCGGCAAACAGGGCCGAGTCAATCCAGCGCTGCAGCCAATGCTGCAGATGAGGCCAGGGCTGCTCGTTCCACTGCGCTTCGTCGATGCGCGCGTACTGGCGCACAAAGGGGCGCAGTGCCATATCGGCCAGACTGGGGTTCAGACCGAACAGATAGCCGGTTTCCTCGAGCTGATCGTTCAGTGCCGACAACCAGGTCAGCGCGTCGGCCTGGGCCTGGTTCACGGCCTCGGCATCGTGGCGCTCGGGGTATTTGCAGCGATCAAGAGCCTGTTTGAAGAAGCCGTCGTTGCGCTCGATCAGAGCCAGCATGTCCTCCAGGCTGCCATGCGTGGGTTGCAGCCAGCCATCGGGGTCGTTGCCGTGCAGCGCATGCAGCATCACCTCCAGGCTCTGATCAATGACTTTTCCGTCCTGCAGCACCAGCACGGGCACCGTGCCCTTGGGCGATGCGTCGAGCAGTGCCTGTGGCTTGTTGCGCAGATTGATTTCACGCAGTTCGCAAGCCAGGCCCGCATGGGCCAGCGCCAGACGGGCTCGAATGGCATAGGGGCAGCGACGGAAGGAGTACAGGACGGGCAGGGTGGCGGCGGCAGTCAAGGCAGGTATATGATGAGATGAATGAAACCAAAGCGCCATAGCGCTTGCTGGGCGTGTACTGTACCTCTTGCCCTGAAGCCATGCAGACCTGTGCGGCTTAGATGGTGCAGAGGACTCACGGATTGATAGCTTGGGGCGCTTGGCATGAAAGGGTTCGGGCCATCCTGGGGCGGAAGCTTCAGTCGGTTTGCAACTGGGTCATCAGCCATTGTCTGAAGGTTTGCAGGGCGGCGCTGGCCTGACGCGATTTGAGATAGGTCAGCCAGTAGGCGCCGGTGTCGACCTCATGGGCAAAAGGGCGCACCAGCCGGCCCTGTTGCAGCATGTGCTCGAACATGCGTGCGGGCAGCAGGGCAATGCCTGCGCCCTGAGCGGCGGCCTCGGCCAGCGTCAGCGAAGAGTCGAACATGGCTCCACGCGCCAGCGGGACAGCCTGGTCAAGGCCGGCAAACCAGCCTTCCCATTCCTGGGTGCGATAGGAGCGCAGCAAGGTTTGCCGAGCCAGGTCGGCAGGCTCGCGCAGCTGTTGTGCCAGCATGGGGGTGCACATGGGCGAGAGCGGCGCGCGCAGCAGCATCTGCGCGTGCGTGCCATGCCAGGCACCGTCGCCAAAGCGCACGGCGGCGTCCAGCCCTTCGCCGGCCAGATCCACGCGATTGTTATTGGTCAGCAGCCGAAGATCTATGTAGGGGTGCAACTGCTGGAACTGGCTCAGCCTGGGGATCAGCCAGCCTATGGCAAAAGTGCCGACCACGCCCACGGTCAGAATTTCGCGTGGTCGTGGTTCTGCCACCTGCTGCAGCGATTGCTCTATGCGCTCAAAGCTCTGTGCCACCACGGGCCACAAGGCCTGGCCTTCGTCGGTCAGTGCCAGGCCGCGCGGCAGGCGGCGAAACAAAGGCTTCCCAAGGCGCTCTTCGAGATTGCGGATGTGCTGGCTGACGGCGGCCTGCGTCACATGCAGCTCCTGCGCGGCGCGAGTCAGGCTCTGGTGACGGGCGGCCGCATCAAACATGCGCAAGGCGTTCAGTGGTAGCTGCATATCTCAATCAAGATAAAAGTTTTTCTAATGGATGGTGTCAATTATTACTGCTGGTTCATACGAATCTACCGATTTATGCTTCAAACCATGACAGTTAACCAAAAGAGGATCTTATGCAGCGACGCAGCATGCTGATAACAGGACTGGCCTTGGGGCTGGGGGCCTGGGGACTGAGCGGCTGTGCTTTTATCTCCAAGCAGCAAGCCGCAGCAGCGAGAACATTGAGCGACGAGTTGGCGGCGTTGGAGATTCAGGCCCAGGGCCGATTCGGCCTGTATGTGCTGGATACTGTCAGTGGCGCCGAGGCGGGCTGGCGCGGCGATGAGCGCTTTCCCATGTGCAGCACCTTCAAGACCTTGTTGGCTGCACGCATGCTGTATCTGGCACAGCGAGATGAAATTCGTCTGTGGCGCAAGCTCTATTACTCTCCTTCCGAAGTCGTGGCCTGGTCGCCGATATCCGAAAAGCGCGCGGGTGCCAATGGAGGCATGACGGTGCAGGAACTGTGTGAAGCGATGGTGCTTGTCAGCGACAACACGGCGGCCAATGTGCTGCTGGAGGCCAGCGGCGGGCCGGCGGCGCTGACGCAATGGCTGCGCGAGCTGGGGGACGGCATCACCCGGCTGGACCGCAACGAGCCTTCGCTGAACACTGCGCTGCCCGGCGATGAACGCGACACAACGACGCCACAAGCCATGGTGCAAAGCCTGCAGAAGCTGCTGCTGGGCGATGTGCTGGAGGGCTATGCCCGCGCCTTGTTGCAGCAGTGGCTGGTGGACAGCCGTACCGGTGACAAGCGCGTGCGCGCCGGCATGCCCGGCGACTGGACAGTGGGCGGCAAGACAGGCAGCGGCGAGAGGGGCACGGCTTGCGACACTCTCATCGTCTGGCCTACCGCACAATCTGCGCCGCTGCTGGTGACGGCGTATCTGACCGGCAGCCCGCTCGATGGGGCGGGGCGTGAAGCCGTGCTGGCCAGGGCTGGCGAAGCGATCAAACGCTGGTATTACACGATCTGAAGCAGCGGCGGTCATTTCGATCGTGGGCAAGGATCTTGCATGCCTGCAGGCTTGTGGGAAGCGCTGTTACAGAAGCCTGACCATCCACTCGATTGCAGTCCGCAGGACGCTCTCTGGGCTTGCCTTTCAGGCTTGAGGTTTGCTGCCAGGCAGGGCAGGGGGCTGGCCAATCACAAGCCCTGTCCGAGCTTTGCGCTTGAACTTGGGCAAACCCGGCAGCAGTTGTTGCGCCTGAATGGCTGACCGCAGGAGATGATCCGGGGCGGAGCTCACCCAGTCGCGCCAGCGATGCAGACGCAAGTTCAAAGTTTGTCGCGACGCCGGCTCTGCATTGATGCGAAGAGGCGTCGAGATCTGTCATTTAATGAGATTGATTCTCATTTTCTGATAGAGTCTGCGCTTTCCCGCTCCGTAGCTGCATGTTTTGCGGCCGATTCCAGAGCCTGGGCGGCATGCCTCGCAAGAGGTCGAGGTGTACCCGTGGTTGCGCACTATTACGCAGAACTCGTCAGTTTCTTTGCTCGCTCGCTCAATAGCCGGGATGCGGCTGCGGATGTCGTGCAGGAAAGCTATGCCCGCGTCTTTGCCATGCAATCGCGAGAGCTTGCGGTACGGGATTTGCGAGCACTGCTGTTTCGTACCGGCAAGAACATTGTGATCGACGATGCGCGCCGCCGCGCTGCAGAAGCACGCATGCTGGAAACCCTGGCGGTAGTGGGGGCCGATGAGGCGCCCTCGGCCGAGCGTCAGGTGCAAGGGCGACAGCAACTGGTCTTGCTGTCACGGCGCCTGCAAGCCATGCCGCGCAAGCGTCGCGAGGTGTTTGTGCTGGTGCGCATCTATGGCTTCAGCCATGCCGAGGCAGCAGCGCATATGAATATCAGCGAAGCCGCCATCGAAAAACATGTGGTGCGTGCCGTCTGCGATTGCATGGGGCTCAAGTCATGAAGGCCGAGATGCCCGAGCGCAAACGGCTGGAATACGCCTTGTTGCTGATTGCTCGCCAGCATGGCGCAAGTACCGAAGCAGCGCAGGTAGCGGCAGAGACGCTGGAACGCTGGCGTGCCAGTGAGCCCGCGAATGAACTGGCGGCCCAGGCTGCCATGGCGGGCTGGGCGCAGACCGATGGCAGTGCTTTGCAAGGCGATATGCCCATGCCCGCCACCCAGTCGGCGCGTGCGCAGCAGACGCGCCGGCGTGCGCTGTCCGTGCTGGGAGTCGCTGGTGTGGCAGGCCTTGCCGGCATGCTTGGCCGCTGGCATTGGCTGCAGCCACTGGAGCAAATCGCGCTGCATACAGGCCATGGACAGCAATTGAGCCGCCATCTGGCCGATGGCAGCCAGCTCGATCTGGCGCCTGGCACCGATGCCTCGGTGGTGCTCTACCGTCAGCGCCGCGAGATCCATCTGCGCCAGGGCGAAATCCGGCTCGACGTGGCCCATGATGCACAGAGGCCGCTGGAGGTCCACACGGCCCTAGGCCGGGTGCGTGTGCTGGGTACGGTTTTCTCTGTGGCCCTTCGGCCTACCGGCCTGCAGGTCAGCGTCGCCCAGGGCCGTGTAGCCGTGTGGCAGCAAGCCCGCATGACGGATCAGAACCCCGATGCCATGCTGGGTGCCGGCCAAGGCCTGCGCATCTATGCAGGCGGCGAGATCGCGCACTACTCGCTCAATGCTTCGGATGTGGGCGCCTGGCGCGAAGGCTGGCTGGTGTTCGACCGCACGCCACTGACCGAAGTCGTGGCGCGCTGGAATGACTATCTGGCCCAGCCGATGCTGCTGGACGATGGGGCTTCTTTGCAATCCCTGCGATTGACCGGCAGCTTCAAGCTGCGCGAGCCTGCCATCTTCATTGCCAGCCTGTCGCGCTCCCTTCCGGTGCGCGTGGAGCCACTGGCCGATGGCCGCACTGTCATCCGTCGGCGCTGACGGCCGGCAAGGCCGGATGAAAGTTTTTGTCCGGTACAAGCCATTTCATGCGTCTTCACTGTGAAAGCACTTAGACAAGCAATTCACAGGATGCATTTGATGAAAAGAAATCACTCTCATTTTTCTTCTGGTCAAGAGGAGGGTATGGCTGCGGGTTCGCATTGCGGAGGTCTGCGCGCAGTGGCTTTGGCCAGTGCCATGGCCTGTCTGGCTTGGTCAGCTCTGGCGGTGTTACCGACGGCTCATGCCCAGGTCGCCAGCAGCCAGACGGCCATGTCCATCTCGCGCAGCCTGAGCCTGCCTGCGCAGCCGCTGGGACAGGCATTGAATGCACTGGCCCGCATCTGGGGGGTGTCGGTCTCGGTTGACGCTGCATTGGTGGAAGGCCGCACGGCGCCGGCGCTGCAAGGCGTTCAGACCTTGAACGAGGCGTTGGCAAAGGCGCTGGCTGGGAGCGGGCTGGAAGCTGTCCCAGTCGGAGCGGCCATCACCGTGCGCCGCCACAGCAGCCAGACCGGCATGCTGGGCGAGGTGACGGTGACGGCCCAGGCCGAACGCGAAGCCACAGAGGGCAGTGGCTCGTATGCCGCCTCATACGTGTCCCTGGGCAAAGGGCAGGACATCCGCGAGACACCACAGTCGATCTCGGTGGTGACGCGCCAGCGCATTGAAGATCAGGCCATGAGCAATGTGGGGGAAGTGATGCAGCAGACCACCGGCGTGACGGTGGACTATGGCGGCGCGGGTGGACTGGGCGGTGCGGCCACCAAGTTTCTGTCGCGCGGCTTCGAGATCAGCAATGTGCAGATCGACGGTGCCAGTGTGGACGCGTTCAGCCAGCAGCTGTTCGACCCCAATCTGGCCATGTATGACAGTGTGCAGGTGGTGCGCGGCGCCAACGGTCTGTTCAGCGGTAATGGGGAGCCTGGCGGTGCCATCAATCTGGTGCGCAAGCGTCCCACGGCGCAAAAGCAGATTCTGGGCTCGGCGGGCGTCGGCAGCTGGAGTCGCAAGCAGGCCGAGCTGGATGTTGCGGGCCCGTTGAATGAAGCAGGGAGCCTGCGAGGTCGTGCCGTGCTCGCGCATTCGGACAAGAACTTTTTCTATCGCGGAGCGGATTCGCAAAACAGCTTGCTCTACGGCATTCTGGAAGCCGATGTGACCAGCTCCACGCGTGTGAGCCTGGGAGCCAGCTACGACAAGCTCAAGGCCACTCCCTGGCGCGAAGGCCTGCCGCGTGCCGCCAATGGCGGCGATCTGAAGCTGTCCCGCAAAACTGCGCTGATGGCGGGCTGGAGCCACTACGACAAGAGCGCCAAGGAGATTTTTGCGCAGCTCGACCAGCAACTGGCGGGGGACTGGAAGCTCAAGGCTCAAGTCAATTATCAGAAGGTGGACAGCGATTCACGGCTGGCCAGCCTCAGCGGAGCCGTTGACCCTGCAACAGGTCTTGGCGCCAACTGGACCGGCTTTTCCAACGACTTTCGTTCGGAGAAAAAAAGCCTGGATGTGCATGCCAGCGGCCCGTTCTCGCTGTTCGGCCGCAAGCACCGCTTGCTGCTCGGCGCGGACTGGAGCAAGGTCCGTGACGATCAGGACACCTACTACTCCGAGATGGATACGCCGCTGTCTCTGACCAATGTCTATGAGTTCGAGCCCGGCCGAATTCCCTCGGCAGTAAGCGAGCGCAAGACGCGCAGCTATCCCGGCTACGGCGCCACGCAAAAAGGCTTTTATGGTCGTGCCAACCTGAGCCTGACGGATCAGCTCACTGCCATTGTCGGAGGACGTTATGCCAGCTACTCCTACGACACGCCATACATCAACTACAACGCCGATGGCAGTGTTCGGGCGAGCGGTCGCGAGTACTACAGCGAAAGCGGTATCTTCACCCCCTATGCGGGCCTGGTGTATGACCTGGGCAAGCAGTGGACGGCCTATGGCAGCGTGACCGAGATCCACAAGTCGCAGGCCAATATGCTGGCCGGGCCGGCACCGGGGGCCGCGCTGGACCCGATCAAAGGCCGCAGCTTCGAGCTGGGCATGAAGGGGGAACTCGCCGATGGCAAGCTCAATACAGCGCTGGCTCTTTACCGTATCGAGCGCAAGGGGCAGGCGGTGCGTGATCCGCGTTATCCGGAAACGGATGTGGGGAATCTGGGCCTGAGCTGCTGCTATGTGGCCCAGGGCAAGATCATCAGCCAGGGTGTGGACATGGAAGTGACCGGTCAGCTGGCACAGGGCTGGCAGTTGTTTGCCGGCTATACCTACAACCACAATCGCAACAAGACCGACCCGTCGCAACTGGTCTATAGCTCCATCACACCCAAGCACCTGCTCAAGCTGTGGAGCACCTATCAGTTGCAGGGCCAGCTCTCGCCATGGACGTTGGGCGGTGGCGTGACGCTGCAAAGTGCCACCTATGTCAGCGGTACGGCCAACAGCTACAACCCGGCATCGGGCCAATACGATGGCAATGCCGTTCCCTTCCGCTTCACCCAGGCCGGCTACGCCGTCTGGGGCGCCAGCGTGCAATACCGCATCAATCGCAACTGGTCGGCTGCGCTCAATGTGCACAATCTGTTCGACAAGACTTACTACAAGACGGTTGGGACCTCGGGCAGCGGCAACTGGTATGGCGAGCCGCGTAGCGTGCTGTTGACCTTGCGTGGCGCGTTCTGAGCGGGCTGACATGGGCGGCAAGCCAGCATCCCGGCCCGGACTTCGCCAGACCATGTCATGGCTGCACACCTGGTGCGGCCTGGTGTGCGGCTGGCTGCTCTGCGCCATTTTTCTCACGGGCTCGATCAGCGTGTTCCGTGAGCCCATCACGCTATGGATGCAGGGACTGCCACTGGAGGGCAGCGGCCAGAAGCCGCTTTCTCCGCAAGAGCGTCTGCAGGCCTTGCGGCTGGCCGAGCAGCATCTGAGCAAGACGGCGCCGGATGCCAGTATCTGGCGCATCGGTTTGCCGCTGCACACAGGCGATGGGGTCAAGGTATTCGCGCGCGCCCAGGACGGCGATCTGCAGGCCAGCCTGCATGTGCAGACGGGCGAAGTCCTGCCAGAACCTGCCATGCGTCAGACCGAAGGCGGTCGGCATTTCATGTCCTTTCACTATTCCTTGCAGGGTGGTATCGCTGGCTTCTGGGTGGTGGGACTGGTGTCCATGTGCATGCTGGTGGCGCTGCTCTCGGGCGTGATCGTGCACCGGCGCATCTTTCAGGACTTCTTTACCTTCCGGCCCGGCAAGGGTCAGCGCTCCTGGCTGGATGCACACAATGCGTCGGCCGTGCTCACGCTGCCGTTTCTGTTCATGATCGTCTACACGGGGCTCGCGCATTTCTACACCAGCTATATGCCCTGGCCGTTGCAATCGCTGTATGGGCAGGACCGTTCGGCCTACAGCCGCTACGAGTCCGCGTTGAACGCCAGACCCGAGGCGCATACGCCCTCGAATGCACCAGCCATTGCAGTTGTGGACCTTGTCAGCCTTGCGCAGCAGGCCCAGTTCCTGTTGACGGAGCCTGTTGTGGGCGTGGTGGTGCAGCGACCAGAGGGTGCGCCGGCCACGATACGCTTCACGGAAGGCAAGCCGGATACGGCAGTGACGCGCCGAATGGTCAACAGCGCCAATTCACTAATCCTTGATGCCGCCAGCGGTCGCTTGCTGCAAGCACCAAACAATCCCGCATCCGGCAATCTGGCGACTGACACCTATCCCGTCATCAGCGCGCTGCATCTGGTCACCTTTGGTGGCTGGACGATGAAGTGGCTGTATTTTGTCCTGGGCCTGGTCGGCACGGCAATGATTGCCAGCGGATCGATCTTGTTTGCGGTCAAGCGCCGTGCAAGAAGCGGTCATGAATGGGGAGCGGCGACGCCCTCCATGTACCGCTGCATCGATGCGCTCAATGTGGCTGCATTGGCAGGCTCGGCGCTGGCGTCCATTGCCTATCTGTATGGCAATCGTCTGCTGCCCCTGGTGCTGGAGGCGCGTTCCAGCTGGGAAATCCGCGTGTTCTTTGCGGTCTGGGCCCTGAGCCTGCTGCATGCGCTGCTGCGCACGGCGCGCCAGGCCTGGTGCGAACAGCTATGGATGCTTGCCTTGCTGTGTCTGGGCTTGCCGCTGCTCAATGTCATGACTACAGGCCAGCACCTGCTGCTGTACCTGGCGCAGGGCGATGGTCAGCGGGCAGGGCTGGAGCTGACCTGCATGGCGCTGGGCCTGCTGGTCGCCTGGGGCGCATGGCGGCATGAAAAGTCGCAGCGCAGCAAGAACATGGCGCAGCTGCGTGCGGGCCGTGGCGTTGTCTCAGGAGGTCTCGCATGAAAGCGGCGGCAATGACCAAGGCTCAGACCAGGCGCCATCGCTGGGCCGTGCTGCTGCGCGTGCTGATGGCCACGCTGGGCGGCTATGCGCTCACGGCGCTGGCCTGCGCCGTGATGGCCCATGTGCTTGTGGCCGTGGGCGCTATGCAGCGTGCACCTGCCGTGCTGCTTTCCACCTTGCTCAGCTTTGTGCTCTACACCGCAGTGGCGCTCTGGGCCTTCCATGTGAGCAGCCTACTGCGCGTGACGGCATGGATGGCGGGCTCGGCAGTCTTGCTGACAGCTGCGCTGCAGGCGCTGAAAGGTGTGGCATGAGTCTGTGGCAGGTGATGGTCTGCGCCCTGGCGCTGTGCTTGGCAGGCATGCTGGTGCTGAGCCAGGCCATGGACAGGCATTGCGATCAGCTTGTATCGCGTGGCGAGCCCGGGCCGGCGCTGCGGGTCGTGCTGCGCTTGGCGGGGGCGGCGCTGATGCTGCTCGCACTGTGGCTATGCACAGGCTTGCGGGGTGCAGCGGTGGGAACCATCGTCTGGCTGGGCTGCCTTAGTGTGGCCGCGCTGGCCCTCACATGGCTGCTCGCCTATGTGCCTGGGCCCGGTGCAGTGCTGGTGGCCATGGGAGGTCTGGCTGCCTTGGCCGGGACGCTTTGGGTGGCATTCACGGGATGAGTTATACGGCATGAGAGCTGCCGGGTTGGAACCAGCAGGCCCGGACACAGAGGCTTGTCACCGCCACGGCGGAGACGGGCCTGCGCGGCATGACCGCATGGGCATTCCCTCGGGCTTTAGCCGGGCGATTCGCAATAGATGTGCGACTCGGGCGGTCGTTGTAAAAACCTGTGTGGGCAATCGTTGTGGCTATTGCCGATCTGGCAAGCCCTTGGGCGGGCGCAGAATGTGGGTCTTCGCCCATTTTTGCAGCCGCCCCGAAACGATTGCCCGCCCATGCAGCAAGAGCCAGATTTCTTCCACAACCTCAATGAAGAGATGCGCGATGGAAAGCGCTGGCTGGAGCGGACGGTGGTGCTGGCCTATGCCGCGGCAGCGGGGCTGAGCGTGGTGGCTTTCACGCTGCTGGCCGAGGCGGCTTTCGGTTTTTTCGAGAGCATCTACCACGGCGTCCATGGTTGGCTGGTGCTGATCTGGATGCCGGCCATCACGGCGGCAGCGGTCTGGGCCACGCGCAAATGGGCTCCGGGTGCCAGCGGCTCGGGCATCCCGCAGGTGATTGCCACGCTTGAGCCATCGGTCGATGCCAGTCTGCGCAAGCGCTTTGTGTCGCTGTGGCTGTCGTTTGCCAAGATCGTGCTGTCCAGCGCGGGATTTCTCGCTGGGCTGTCGATAGGGCGCGAAGGACCGTCGGTGCAGGTGGCTGCAGGTGTCATGCATTCGGCGCGGCGCTGGCTGGGCCCCAAGTCCGTTATCAACACCCATGCCTTGCTGGTGGCTGGTGGGGCGGCAGGTATTGCAGCAGCCTTCAACGCCCCGCTGGCGGGCGTGGTGTTTGCCATCGAGGAGCTCTCGCGCAAGCTGGAGTCGCGCTCCAGCGGACTCATCATCGCAGCCATTGTGCTGGCCGGTCTGATGGGGGTCTCGGTCTTCGGCAATCTGAGCTATTTTGGCCGCATCCGCGTGGCCGAACTCGGCTGGCGTGACCTGCTGCCTTGTCTTGCCGTGGCGCTGACCTGCGGTGTGCTGGGCGGCCTGTTCGCCAAGCTCATGACCCACTCGCTGACTTCATCCACGGAGCGCCTCAACAAGCTCAGGTCACGCTTTCCGATCCGCTTCGCCGCAGTGCTGGCCCTGCTGATTGCCGTCATCGGCGTGGTCACCGGCGGCGCCACCTTTGGTGCGGGCTCCGAAGCCGTCAAGCATATGTTGCAGGGCGAGGCCGATGTGCCCGAGTTCTATGTCACGCTCAAATTCATCGCCACCTGGCTATCAGCCTGGGTGGGCGTACCCGGCGGTATCTTTGCGCCCTCGCTGTCGATTGGTGCAGGCGTGGGGAATAACGTTGCATCGATTGTTGGAACTACGGATATAGCTCCTGCATTGATAGCGATGGGCATGGCTGCCTTTCTGGCGGCGGTCACCCAGGCGCCACTGACGGCTTTCATCATCGTCATGGAGATGGTGGACGGCCATGCACTGGTGCTGAGCCTCATGGCATCGGCCATGATCGCCAGCATGATCTCGCGCATGATTGCGCGGCCTCTGTATGAATCGCTGGCCCTGCACATGCTCCAAGTGGCAAGGGCCTCTTTGCCCAAGGAGCCGGAGCCAGAAACCGCTGCGGCTCCGGCGGAGTCCACGCAGCCAGTGGCGCTGGATGAGTCATCCGAGCCTGATGCACTGCAAAAATCGCGTCAAGTCTAGACTGTCAGTTGAATCCATGAGCAGCGTCCACGCGGAATTGAGCTAGCTTGGGCCAGCGGTGGTGATGCCTGGGTGAAGTCAGGGGTTCAGTTGATCCTGGGCGCGCGGCGCAATCGGTGAGCCGGGCCTACAGGCTCCTTGAGAGAGTCGCAGTGCATGGCGCTTCAGGCCCTAGCCTGAGCGAAGCGTCGCACGCAGTCTATTACGCTGGATGCCGGACTCCAGCCTTTGCTCTATCGCCAGAAGGGCATGCTGCATGAGCAACAACAACTCAATAAGTCGCTTCAAAGCACGACCACCGAGCCTAAGGTCCGAGTGGATGCTTACCGTGAGTACCTGATGGTCGAGCTTGAGAGGCAAGAGCTGGAATGTGATATTCAAAGAGCGAGAAGTTGGGCGAGCTCGCCATTGGTGATGTATGCGAGGCCTACGACTGAGAGCATTTGCGGCGCCGGCCTGGCCCCGGCTACGACTGTCGCTCGCCGTCCCGGTTGGAACATGAGCGTCACAAGTGTCAGGTCCATGGGCTTGAACAGTCCGGACAGCCAGGAGTATGCCTGTGGTATCAAGTGCGACCCGGTTTTCAGGTGTTAGGCTTGTTTGTGCACCATCACATGCATGGCTCGTTCACCCTGCCTCACTTCGGCGACCTCATAGCCCAGAGCGCGCATGTCCAAGCCTTGCCAGAGGTTTTCGCCTGAACCCATCAACAGAGGACGTACGGCGAGGTGAATCTCATCGACCAGTCGCGCCTGCAGGAACTGTCGCACGGTGGCTACGCCGCCGCCAATGCGAATATCGCGATCACCTGCGGCTGCCTTGGCTTGCGCCAGCGCCGATGCAATGCCATCCGTGACGAAGTGAAAATCGGTGCCTCCCTGCATGCGCAGCGCGGGCCGCGCATGGTGGGTCAGGACAAATGCGGGCACGTGATAGGGCGGCTCATCGCCCCACCAGCCCTTCCAGCTTTCGTCGGGCCAAGGGCCGCGTATCGGGCCGAACATATTGCGCCCCAAAATCCACGCGCCGATGTTCTCGAAGGAGCGTTCAGCCATCTGATTGTCGATACCTGTTTCGCCGATCTGAGACCCCCCATGCATGCGCTGAAAGACTTGGGTGGGGAAGAACCACTCAAGGATCTCAGGTCCACCGACGCCGAGCGGGTTCTGCAAATCCTGGTTGGGTCCGGCGGAGTAACCGTCCAGCGAGATGCCGAAGCAGAGGACTTTGACTTTCATGACGGAACACCTTTCAGGTTGGAGAGCGATGATCGATGGCCTCGATATCAACGTCTGTACTTAGCGTTTCCACATGCCTCGGTCACCCGTCGCATTGTTGAGCTAAGGGTGTTGGGTCCGAAGTCGCGTCTGACCGCTGCTTTGGGTAGCCACCCGAATGGACGCTGCTGCTGCGGACTCAGTCATCCATCGCACTGCTCAGCTTGATCGCGACTCACGCTATCCATTTTTCAACCGCATGACCCCACAAAGCCGCAGGCGGTACAGAACTGACAGCCATCTTTTTTGATCATGGCATGTGCTCCGCAGTCGGGACACTTTTGACCGCTGACTGAGGCATTGTTTTCGGGCGGAGATGCCGGCGTGGCCGCCGTGCTGGGCGCTGGCTGGGGCAGGCCGCGGTTGGCGATGATGCTTTGAATTGCATAGGCCAGCAGCGCCACTTCGCTGTCATGCCAGAGCGGGATGCGGCTGCCGTCGTCACGCGTTCTGCTGCCGTAGCGCACCGGGCCGCGATCCCAGGCCACTTTGCGCAGATCGGCCAGGGCCTTGTCGAGAAAGCCGCCACGCGCGGCCAGGCTCAGGCTGCGCATGGTGGCCGTGATCCATTGCTGGCTTTCCCCGGTCTGGCCCACGGGCATGAAGAATTCGATAGGACGCTCCACACCGTCGACCACCATGAAGCTGACGACCAGATAAAGACGCCGTATGCCGTCATGCGTGAAATACTCAATCTTGTCCACTACGGCATTGAGCGGACCCTCGGGACGGCGCTCGATCACGGCCGTCATGCCGCTGCTGCTAACCGAGTTGATAGCAGCCTGCGATTTATCGGTAGGCGCTTGAGAGGGAGTGGGGGCTGAATCGGTAGACAGAACCGCGCCCAGCGTGTCGTTGGGACGGTAGGTAGCACAGCCTTTGAGGCCGACCTCCCAGCACTCCATATAGAGGTGCTTGAAGTCCTCGAAGGGATAGTCGGCCGGGATATTGACGGTCTTGGAAATCGAGGTGTCGATAAAGGGCTGGACGCAGCGCATCATGGCCACATGCTCGCTGGCGCTCAGCTCCAGGGCGCTGACAAAGCACTCGGGCAGCGGGGCATCGTCGCCGTGCAAGGCCTTGTAGAGGCGGTAGGCGTGATCTTGCACAGTGTAGAACTGCTCTCCACCGTCGGCCGTGCGCTTTTTGCGCGTATAGGTCCACGAGAAGGCCGGCTCGATGCCGTTGGACGCATTGTCGGCAAAGGCCAGTGATACTGTGCCCGTGGGGGCGATGGACAGCAGATGGCTGTTGCGCAGCCCATGTTTTTTGATGGTAGCGCGCAGCTCCTTGGGCAAGCGTTTGGCAAAGCCGCTTTTCAGATACTGCTTGGCGTTGAACAGAGGGAAGGCACCTTTTTCCCGTGCCAGCTCCACCGACGCGGCATAAGCCGCATCGCGCATGGCACGGGCTATTGATGCGGCCTGCTGCAGGCCAGCATCGCTGGCGTAATGCAGGCCCAGCAGAATCAGGGCGTCTCCCAGCCCCGTGAAGCCCACGCCGATGCGGCGCTTTTGCTGCGCCTCGCGCTGCTGCTCGGGCAGGGGCCAGACGGTGGCGTCCAGCACATTGTCCAGCATGCGCACCTGAACCGCGACAGCGGCGCGAAAGGCCTCCATGTCGAAGAAAGCCTGAGGTGTGAACGCATCACGCACAAAGCGCGTGAGTATGACGGGACCCAGATCGCAGCAGCCATAGGGAGGCAGGGGCTGCTCGCCGCAGGGGTTGGTGGCGGAAATCTGCTCTGCATACCAGAGGTTGTTGTCGGCGTTGATGTTGTCGAGAAAGAGAATTCCGGGCTCGGCGAAGTCATAGGCCGAGCGCATGATGGCATCCCATAGTGCACGCGCAGGCTGGCTTTTATAGACCCAGAGGCCATCGTCGCGGCGATGGGCGCCGGCCTGTATCTGTGCCTCGCTGGGACTGGCGACATGGATCAGCTCCCATTCGGCATCGTCTCTGACCGCCTGCATGAACGCGCTGCTCACGCCCACAGACACATTGAAATTGTTCCAGCGGCCTTTTTGTCGCTTGGCGGTGATGAATTCCAGCACATCGGGGTGGTCAATGCGCAGCACACCCATCTGGGCGCCGCGGCGCGCACCGGCCGACTCCACCGTGGTGCAGGATGCATCGAAGACATCGATGAAGGAGCAGGGGCCCGACGCAAAGGAGTTGGTGCCGCGCACCAACGCACCGCGCGGTCGCAAGTTGGAGAAGTCATAACCCACGCCGCCACCGCGGCGCATGGTCTCGGCTGCCTGAGAAAGCGCTGTGTAGATGCCGGGGTTGCCCTGGCTGTCGAAACCATTGGTGGCGTCGGCGACGGGCTGCACAAAGCAGTTGATCAACGTGGCCTTGGTGTCCAGCCCCGCCGCTGCCATGATGCGACCGGCACCGATGGCACCGCGCTGCAGATTGGCCAGAAATTGCTGCTCCCAATGCGCCTGAAGCTCAGGCTTTTCAACAGCGGCCAGGGCTCGTGCCACGCGGGCAAACAGCTCTTGCTCGGATTGCTCGCCGTCGGCCAGATATTTCTCGGCCAGCACATCCTGGCTGATGGCCTGAGGAGGGAGTGTGTTCATGGCATGCCTCATGCTAATCGGATGCTGACTTTGTAGCCCAGACTGTTTGGTGGTGCTGTGATGCAGCGCAACATCGGCGATGCACCAAGTGGCCAGAAGCCTCCATCGCCAGAACGGGCCTGCCTCAAAATTGTGACAGACCCGTCGAGAATAGACGGAAAAGACCGGGACGGCGTATGAGTCAGGGCACCGCGCAGGCCGAGCTTCAAACGGTATCGGCCGACAAGAGGGAGACGCAACGATCTATCGAAGGCTACGCGCGGGTCTGAATCATGTCCCCCTCAAAGCGCGCAGCGGCATTCACGACCGCCATCACTGATGCGGTGACGATGTTCGCGTGCATGCCTACGCCAAACCGTGAACCGGGCACGCCAGGCCATGCGGCTTCGATGACGGCAACGGCGCAGGCGTCGGCGCCGTTGCCCAGGCTGCGCTCTTCGTAGCTGTCGATGCGCAGCGGCAACTCCAGTGCAGCGACGGTGGCTGCAATAGGGCCGTTGCCGATGCCGCTGCGCAGCCTGGGTTGCCCGTTGGCATCGTGCCAGTGCAGTTCGATACCCTGGCCTTGCGGGCTGTCGAACAGGCGGTGGCTTTCATAACGCAGTGACCGGGACCCGGCTTGGGCATGCAGGTAGGTGGCTTCAAACAGCTCCCAGATCTGTGCGCTGCTGAGCTCTGTTTCGCTGCTGTCGGCCCAGGCCTGGACGATGGCGCTGAACTCGATCTGCATGCGCCGCGGCATGGTGATGCCCCTGTCCTTCTGCAGCAGGAAAGCAATACCGCCCTTGCCGGACTGGCTGTTGACGCGCACGATGCTGTCATAGGTACGTCCCAGGTCCTGTGGGTCTATGGGCAAATAGGGTACGCGCCACAGGGCGTTGGGTTGTTGCGCCGCAAAGCCCTTGGCAATCGCATCCTGGTGTGAGCCGGAAAATGCCGTGAACACCAGGTCGCCCACATAGGGGTGGCGCGGATGGATGGGCAGGGCCGTCGAGGCTTCGGCAATGCGTGCCACGGCAGCGATGTCGGAAAAATCCAGGCCCGGAGCAATGCCCTGGGTGTAGAGGTTCAGGGCCAGCGTCACCAGATCCAGATTGCCGCTGCGCTCGCCGTTGCCGAACAGGCAGCCCTCCACACGCTGGGCGCCGGCCAGCAGGGCCTGCTCGGCACAGGCCACGCCAGTGCCTCTGTCGTTATGGGGGTGTACCGAAAGCGTGATGTGCTCGCGCCGTGCCAGACGCCGGTCCATCCATTCGATCTGGTCGGCAAACACATTGGCGGTGGAAACCTCCACCGTGGTCGGCAGGTTGATGATCATGGGGCGCTTAGGACCGGCATCCCAGGCGGCAATGGCGGCATTGCACACGGCCAGGGAAACGTCCAGCTCGGCCATGCAAAAGGTTTCCGGGGAGTACTGCAGCACCCATTCGGTTTCGGTGTGCTGCTCGGTGAGTTGCCTGAGGTGGCGTACATGGTGCTCCACCATGGCAATGATCTGCGGCACTTCCATGCCAAAGACGATTTCGCGGAAGGCCCGTGCCACGGCGTTGTACAGATGCACGATCACGCGGCGTGCGCCGGCCACGCTGCGCACCGTGGTGGCAATCAGGTCCTCACGCAGCTGGGTGATGACCATGGGCGTGACATCGTGGGGAATCAGCTGTGCATCAATGAGGTGGCGCACGATGTCGAAGTCGGTCTGGGAAGCGGAGGGGAAGCCGATTTCAATTTCCTTGAAACCGATGGCGACCAGCTCCTCGAACAGCCGCAGCTTGCGCTTGCGGTTCATGGGTTCGAACAGCGCCTGGTTGCCGTCGCGCAAATCAGTCGAAAGCCACACGGGCGCTTGCGTCAATGTACGGGCAGGCCATTGGCGGGTGGGCAAGTCCACAACGGGAAATGCGCGGTATTTGGTAGAGGGATCAGCCAGCATAGAGACCTTGGAATGGGTTGCAACAATCACCTGGTCTCCCTGCCCGCAAGGGACTGGCTAAGGCCGGGGTCTGGGAAGACCAGGATGGGACCATGCGCGAACGCGTGCATGCGGACCCCGACCAGATGTCAGAGTCAGTAGGCGTAGCGAAAGCGGGTGGCGGTGTTTCACGGCAAGGTGCTTGATGGAGGCAATGCGGCTACTTTATGTCGCCAGAGGTATAGACTTCTATCGATAGATATTCATTTGTTGTAGAAATTTGGACATTCCATGGGTTTTGCTTCCCCCGAACATGGTGCGCATGCGCTGGATCTGCAGCATGCCCAGGCCTCTTCGCTGCCTGTCACGGGCGTGGAGCAGCGCTATCCGCCCGGCCATGTGGTGCCGCAGCACAGCCATGCGCGCGGCCATCTCATCTATGCGTCTGAAGGTGTGTTGCTGGTCGAGTCCCCCAGCGGCCAATGGCTGGTTCCGCCGACCACGGCAGTGTGGCTACGCCCGGGCATGCTGCACCAGATCACGGCGACCACGGCGGTGCGGGCCTATGGCCTGTTCGTCGACGAGGCCTGGTCCGCACAGCTGCCGGCCCGGGACGGCGTGCTGCATGTCGCGCCGCTGGTGCGCGAGCTAATGACAGCCCTGGTGGCATTGCCCCACGAGGGGCCGCATAGGCCGCGCGATGCCTTGCTGGGCAGTTTGCTGCTGGAGGAACTCAGCGCCCTGGCCCCGCTGCCGTATTACCTGCCCTGGCCCCAGGATGCGCTGATGCGACGTATCTGCGAGAGCATGCTGAGTGCACCGGCGCAGCGCACCACGGTGGAAGCCCTGGCGCGGCAGCACGCGCTCACGCCAAAGACGCTGCATCGCCGCTTTCTGAAAAGCACCGGGATGAACTGGGGCAGGTGGTATCAGCAGATGCGCCTGATGGCCTCCATCCCTCAGTTGCTGCAGGGCATGGCCATCACGACCGTGGCGCTGGAAAGCGGCTATGAAAGCCATAGCGCATACTCGGCTGCGTTTCGCCGCCAGTTCGGCCGCCCGCCATCGGAGTTTGTTGCGTCGGCAGGCCGGGCTACGCGGCCTTAGCCGTTCTTGCAGCGCCTGCCGCATCAAGATCTTTTGCTCCGAAAATAGCTTCCAACGCTTGTTTATCAAGCGCCGGAAGCTATTTTTAATAATGAAGGCGCATTAGAGCTTCTTCACCAGCACCTGGCTCTTGCGGCCCCAGTTGTACTTGGCCTTGCGGGCCTCCGGCAGCCATTCGGGCTCGACAGGCTGAAAGCCGCGCTTGATGAACCAGTGCATGGTGCGCGTGGTCAGCACAAACATGGTTTCGCAACCCAGGGCGCGGGCGCGTTGTTCGATGCGCTTGAGCAGCTTCTCGCCATCGCCCGTACCCTGGCTCTTGGGAGAGACGGTGACGGCGGCCATCTCGGCGGTCTTGGCTTCCAGATAGGGGTGCAGGGCGGCACAGCCGAAGATCACGCCATCGTGTTCGATGACGGTGTAACTGGCGATATCGCGTTCGATCTCGGTGCGGTCGCGCTTGACCAGCGTGCCGTCGCGCTCGAAGGGCTCGATCAGCTGAATGATGCCGCCCACGTCGTCGATCGTGGCCTCGCGCAGTTCTTCGAGCTTTTCGTCGATGACCATGGTGCCTATGCCGTCGTGCACATAGATCTCGAGCAGCAGCGCTCCGTCGGTCGAGAAGGGCAGGATGTGGCTCCGCTCCACGCCATGCTCGCAGGCGCGCACGCAGTGCTGCAGATAAAAGCCCACATCGGTAGGCTGCTGCGCAGGCGGGAGCTGGGCCAGCAGGCGGCGCGCGGCGTCCAGCGGCAGCTCGGTATCGATGGGGTTGTTCTCGTCGGCCGGGCCGTTGGGGTCCATGCGCACGCCAGGCACTTCGGTGAGGAACAGCAGCTTGTCGGCCTTGAGCTCGATCGCCACGCGGGTGGCCACTTCTTCCATGCTGAGGTTGAAGGCCTCGCCCGTGGGCGAGAAGCCGAAGGGCGAGACCAGCACCATGGCTTCGGAGTCCAGGGCGCTGCGAATGCCTTCCACGTCGACCTTGCGCACCAGGCCGGAATGCATGAAGTCCACGCCGTCGACAATGCCCACGGGACGGGCCGTGAGGAAGTTGCCCGAAATCACGCGTACGCGCGCGCCGGCCATGGGCGTGTTGGGCAGTCCCTGGCTGAAGGCGGCTTCGATCTCGTAACGCAGCTGGCCGGCTGCTTCCTGGGCACAGTCCAGCGCAATGGAGTCGGTGACTCGCATGCCGTTGTAATAACGCGGCTCCTGGCCCTTGAGGCGCAATTGCTCGTTGACCTGGGGGCGGAAGCCGTGCACCAGCACGATCTTGACGCCCATGGCCTGGATCATTGCCAGATCCTGGACGATGGAGCTGAGCTTGCCCGCATCAATGGCTTCACCAGTCAGGCCCACCACAAAGGTCTGGTGTCGGAACTTGTGGATATAAGGGGCCACAGACCTGAACCAGGGAACAAAGGTGAAATTGAAGACGGTGGACATGGCGGTGCGCGAGAACCTCGAAAAGCGGGAAAAAAGGCCTGCGTCGGGTATTACGCAGGCCTGAGGCGCAAAGTGTAGCGGTTACTCGCTTGCCTTCGCTGGTTGCAGCAGGGTTTTGTGCGCGCTGATCGCACAGTTTGTGGTTTTTGTGGCGCGGTGTTTTCAAAAAATGACGACTTGTATTTGAGCAGAGCTCCTGGTGGTAGTCAGCGTCGAAACCATGCGAGGCAAAGATAGACACTCGGTCAATCGTCCGGTTGCCGTTTGCGCAGATCTATCCCTACGTTTCATTTGGCGGCGCATTCTTCGACCACGTCGAGAGGGGGCTCCGGCTCAAGTTGTCAATCCAAGCGTCATGGAGTGAGCACATGGCCTCTGCAGGTCATTGCCGTCCCTGTGGATTAGATCAAAGTGGTTGGGATTGCTTTCAGGATATCTAGCCCGAGAGGCGAATCCGGACCACTGTTGGAGCCCTCACATGTTGCCGCCCATCATGGGCAGGATCATGCGCACGATTCGAATGATGGCCGGACCCAGAACCACCATGATGATGGCCGGGAAGATGCAGGTCACCAGCGGCAGCAGCATCTTGGTGGGGATCTTGGCAGCGAGCTCTTCGGCGCGCATCTGCCGTTTGTGGCGTAGATCATCCGAGAAAACCCGGAGCGATTCGCCTATGCTGGTACCAAATCGGTCTGCCTGTGTCAGCATGGCCGTAAAAGTGTGAATTTCATCTACACCGGTGCGGGCGGCCAGATTTCGCAAGGATTTTTCGCGAGTGCTGCCGGCACGCATTTCCAGGTTGGTCCAGTGGAGCTCCTCCGCCAGGGCTTCACTTTTGATGCGAATTTCATCGGTTACCTTGCCCAGCGCGGCATCCAGGCCCATGCCTGCTTCTACGCAGACCAGCATCAAATCGGCGGCATCGGGAAAGTTTTCAAAGATCTCGCGCTTGCGGCGCGCGGCCATCCAGCGCAGAACCAGATTCGGCAGGTAGCACGCCACAAGAGCGGTCACCAAGGGGAAGAACAATAGCAGGGTGCTGTCTGCCTTGCTGGCTGTCAGCATGAGCGAGTACACCCCCAGCCCCAAAGCAAGAGGCAGCAGCGTTTTGACTCCAAAGTACAGCAGTGGTGCACTCTCGTGGCGGATGCCGGCATTCAGAAAGCGCAGGCGTAATGGCGTTGCATCAATGTCTTTGGTGGGTGACGACAGGTGTGCAAATGGGCCAACCAGTTTGACGACTGTTTCCGTCCACCCCTTGTCCTGAGAAGTGGGCGTCAGTGCCTGTAAACGCCGTTCGGCGACTGTTGGTGTTGCCCAGAAGAACAAGGCTCCTGCAGCCAGCATGACGGCGGTGAAAGTGAGCAGGGCGACGATCAACATTTTGGACTCCTTGCGTTTCAGATGGGCTCATACCCTGATACGGGCAATGCGGCGCAGCAGCAGCAGACCTATGACCATCAGTGCAGCCAACCATTTCAGAATGGTGATGCCAATAGGGTCTGTCCAGAGCGGATGCATGAATTCCGGGTTCAATAGATTGAGCAGAGCGACCAGTCCAAATGGCATCAAACCCAGAATCCAGGCCGACATTCGTCCGTCAGCGGAGAGTACGCGGACCTTGGCGTGGAGTTTGAGTCGCTCGCGGATCAGGCGACTCAGGTTGCTGAGCATCTCGGTGAGGTTGCCGCCAGATTCGCGCTGTATGAGTACGGCGACAATGAAGTAGCGCAGATCTGTGATCGGTACCCTCTCACCCAGATTGGTCAAGGCCTGCTGCAGCGATGTGCCATAGTTGATCTCGTCATGCACCAGGCGGAACTCGTCGGCGATAGGTTCGGTTAGTTCCTCTCCTGCCATTTGCAGGCTTGCGGAAAATGCATGACCAGCGCGCAATGCGCGCGCTATAAGGTCCAGCGCTTCTGGGAGTTGGCGCTCCATACGTTTCAGGCGCTGCAGTCTTTTGCGTTGCAGAAACAGCCATGGAAGGGAACCCAGCACCAAGCCTGAAAGCACGCCCAACTCCACAGGCTGGCGAAGCATGATGGTTGTCAACATACCTAGCGCAAACAGTATTGCACTGCCGAGCAGCAAGCCAGAAACCGTCCAGTCCAGGCCTGATTGAACAATGAAGCGGTCAAGTTGGTGTGCGCGCGGCATGGTTTGCAGCACACGCTGCATTCTGGGCATATCGCTAAGTACGCGCTCCTTGACCAGCTTGGTCGGATTGCTGTTGTCATCGGCTGCTGATAAGGCTCTGAGCCGGCGCTCAAGCCGCTTTGCCTCAGGACTCTTGTACTGCTTCCAGATCGTGTGCAGTGCTTCCAGTAGCAGAAGCACTGCTACAAACACCAGACCGATGATTACCAAGATCGAGTGGGAAGAGAAAAAGGACAGCATGGCGGCACCTTTTTTGCGGAGTTCATTGATAGTGACGTTCTGGAGCGAAGATGCTGTCGGGCAACGCAATGCCGAAGCCTTTGAGCCGATCGGCGAACTTGGGTCTGACACCCGTGGCATGGAAATACCCTTGGACTTCACCATTGGCGCCGACCCCGGTCTGCGTGAAGGCAAAGATCTCCTGCATGGTCACCACATCACCCTCCATGCCCGTGATCTCCTGGATGCTGGTGATCTTGCGTTTGCCATCCGTGAGCCGGAGTGCCTGCACGATCACCGTAATGGCCGATGCAATCTGTTGTCGTGCGGCCTGGTGCGGCAGATTGAGGCCTGCCATGCCGACCATATTCTCGAGTCGAGCCAAAGAGTCGCGTGGCGTATTGGCATGGATGGTCGTCAATGAGCCTTCGTGGCCGGTGTTCATGGCCTGCAGCATGTCTACCGCTTCGGCGCCCCGGACTTCGCCAATGATGATGCGGTCAGGGCGCATGCGCAGTGCGTTACGCACAAGGGATCGCTGTGTGATTTCGCCACGGCCCTCTATATTGGGCGGGCGCGTTTCCATGCGCACCACATGAGGCTGCTGCAATTGCAACTCGGCCGCGTCCTCAATGGTGACCACGCGCTCCACAGTGGGAATATAGCTAGAGAGGATGTTGAGCAGCGTTGTCTTGCCCGCCCCGGTGCCGCCAGAGATGATCATGTTCACCTTGGCCTTGGCCAGAGCCTCAAGGACCAGGGCCATGCCGGGTGTCAGGCTTTTGAGATCGTTGATCAGATTTTCCATGCGCAAAGGGATGTGTGCAAAGCGCCGGATCGACATCATGGGGCCATCAAGAGCCACGGGAGGGATGACTGCATTCACGCGTGAGCCATCTGGCAGGCGGGCATCCACCATGGGGCTGGATTCATCGATGCGCCGGCCTATGCGTGAAACGATTTTGTCAATGATGCGCAGCAAATGCTTTTCATCGGTAAAGACAACAGGCGTCAACTCCAACCGGCCTTGGCGTTCCACATAGATTTGGTCGTAGCGATTGACGAGGATGTCCGATACCGAAGGGTCGGCCATCAACAGCTCGAGTGGACCGAACCCCAGCATCTCGTGCTGGATATCTCGGATCAGCATTTTTCTTTCGAGATCGTTGATGGCTGCGGAGTCCTCCGCCAGTAGTCGCTCGGTCATGGCCGCAATTTCTTGCTGCAATGTCTGCACGGATACCGCATCCAGGGCAGCAAGATCAAACCGCTCCAGCAGCTTGGCATGAATGCGGCTTCTGAGTGCCAGATAGGCAGCAGAATGACCATAGATGGGGGTGGATGGCGGAGGAGGCTCTGCTGTGGGCATGGCCGACATATCTGCGGACTCAGACACGACCTTCAGCAGAGGCTTGGGCGTGCGTGTCGATGGCGCGGTCAAGAAATCTCGTAGTGACATGACAGTCTCCTTCTGCAATACGGATGCCTACGCCCGGCGAAAGAGCCGGTTCAGAAAATTACCGTTTTCTTCATGAGTTCGAGGTGACAGTGCATCGGCCCAGGCCGTCAGCTCGCGCACCACGCTGCTGCTGCGTGCGGATTCGGCCAGCGGTGCTCCCGCATTGACGGCTGCTTGTACTTCCTGGGCAGAGTCGGGAATGCTGCGCCATTGCTGTTCCAGGCCCAGGGTCTTGCGCACTTCAGACAGACCGATTTCGCTGCGCCTGTCCACCCTGTTCAGCACCGGATGCAGGCGGCTTTCCGGGTAGCCCAGGTCGTGGAACATGCGCAGCAGCTTTTGCGCATTGCGCACGGCGGGTACGTTGGGCAGCAGCACAGGAACAATGCACTGCGCCTTGTCGAGCACGCGCAGAGCCAAGGGGTCCAGCACACGCCCCATGTCCAGCAGCACGAAGTCGTAGTGCGTGGTAGCCAGTTGCACGATGGCCTCAATATGCCCGGGCTCCACTTCCATGGCATGCATGGCATCTTCGGGGGCCGCCAGCACATGCAGACGCGGTGTGATCTTTACCGTGCTGGCTGTGAGAAAAGAGGCGTCAAGGCGGTGAAGGTCACGTGCCACATCCGCCAATGTCGAGCTTGGCTTGCCTTCATGCAGATAGGGCAGCGCATCGCCAAACTGCAGATTCAAGTCGATAAGCAGCACGGAGTGCTTTTGCGCCAGCGCCCAGCCCAGATTGGTGGCCAGGAAAGTGGCGCCGGCACCGCCCTTGCAGGGCAGAAAGGCCATGACTTGCCCTTGTGCACGGATGGGGGAGCTGTCCTGCAATTTGCTGGCAAGGCGCTGAACGGCATTGGCCAGCGCTTGCGGTGGCGGCGGCGATGGCAGAACCTCGCGCACGCCCGCCCGCATGGATTGCAGCAGAAACTCTGGTGTCTGCTGGGCGCACAGCAGGACCACGGCCATGCGTGGGTGATGGGTGGTCACCTGCTCCACTGGGGCCAGGTCTGCGGGGTCGCAGCACATACCATCGACGATCATCAGATCCGGCTGCTCCTGCTCGGCAATCGTGGGCATGCGGGTCTTGCCTCCCTCGAAGGTCTGCACCTGATGCGATTGCTCTTGCAGCACATGGGCCATCTCGCGCAGATGGGCGGTGTTGGGGGAGATGATGGTGATTTTCATAGTGGCGCTCCCTGGTCAGGATGCGCAGGCCGTACTGCTGTTGGGGTCCTGGCGCATGATTTCACGTGGTAGATAGGTGGCGAATTCCGGCATGGGAATTTGCTGTATCGCTTGCCCTATGACGGGAGCAATCCATTGGAACTTCAGAGGGGCTTGGGGGTCGATGCGCACCCTTACTCCACCGCAGCTGGTTGAGTCGCACGTGGTACTTTTGTTGCCTGCTGGGTCATACCAATCGATGGTGACATTGGAGGAGGTGAGCTGCGGAAGCCAAGGCGTCATCTGACCCAGTACGAGATTTTTGGAGTTTGCGTATTGCGGGTCGGCGCACACCACCGCATAGCGTGCACCCGCGCGCGTGGCCTCGGTGGCTGCGGCCCAGGTGTAGAGCATGCGGCTGAAGTCAACCACGCCCAGCAGGAACATCAGAAAGATCAGCAGCCCCAGTGCAAATTCAATGAGCGTGGCGCCGCGCTGTGCATGGTGTGTCATGTTGGCATCCTCATCGTGGCAGCGATATTGCCGAAGTTGATTCCGCCGTTTTTATCGGACAGCTGGAGGCCGAATACGTTGGAGACCATGGACTTGAAACGATAGCCGCTCACAGTAACGGTCACGGTGGTGCTGATCTGAGGATAGGTTCCGTTGGTCTGCCATGTGCAGTTGATGGTCGCACTAACCAAGCCAGGTGCCAGTGGTGTGCTGGCTTGAGATGTGAGGCCGTACCGCACCAAATTCGTGGCCTCCGGTGGACAGCTTGTGGGTGCCGGAGGCAGCTGTACTGTCAGATAGCGCACGGCGTCGCGCACTGACTTGGTCACCGTGTTGTACTCATACATGGCACGGCCGAATTCGATGACCATCATGCTTAGCATGATCATGAGGGGGATGCTAAGCGCCAGCTCAATTAGCGCGATCCCTTGCTGCAGGCGATGTTTGCGCATGGTGTTCACCTCACTAGAACGGGAATTAGCGGGCCGACAGTTCCGCCCACCAGACCATTGCCTTTGCAGGGGCTGCTGGCGTCGGTGGCCAGACCCAGGTATTCGAAAGTCGACGTCATAGTGGATGGCTGAAGAGGCGTCAGCATCAGCATGCAGGCAAACTTGTTATTGAAATAATTGCCAGATCCGGTGGTAATGGGCAAAGTCACGATGCGGCGGTCCGCGCCATTGGCCTGAAGGGCAGGCGTTTGAGACACGGTTTTGTAACCCCCACTACTTAAACCGCAGGCTGCGGGGTTAGCGCCACATGCCGTGAAGTTCAGGCGCTTGGCCAGGAAGTCCTGGGAGGCGTTGCCAATGTTTCCATCGGCGTCGCGTCCCGTCCAATTGTTGTCTGCCGCACTGTTGTAGTAGTAACGATAGCTAGAGTAGTCGGGGTGACCTGTGGTACTGGGGTTGTAATTGTTTTTGTAAATACCAAAACGGTAGTTCCAAACCTCGGCGATCGTATTGGCTTGCGTACCAGGTGTGAAGATCGCCTTAGGGGTGGGAGAAACGCAATAGCCGTTAAGCATGTCGGCCTCGGTCGTGGAGGCGTTCGTGCTGCCATTCAGATTACCCCAGGTCATATTTCCTGATTTTGATTGGCCAGGGTCGAAGGGAATCCATTTACCGACGGTGGGCAGGCTAGCACTATCCCAGCGCAGAGTTACTGGAATAATGCAGGCAGTTTGCGAAGGTGCGCGCGTGGCAACGGCTCGGGCCGCGACGGAGAGATTATTGGCATAGGCGCTGTTACCGCTGAAGGCCGCCAGCGCCTGCAGTAGCCAGGGCTTTAACCCTGTCAGTGCATACTGGCATTCGGCGTATTTGGCTGAGGCTGCGGGAAAGCTAGAGCTATAGCTGCCGATAAGCGTATCGCTGAAACGGATAGTGATCAGGTTCGCCGACCCGCTTTGAAACTGTACTCCATTACGGCCGCCCACCGTGCCGCCGGCGCTAGTGGCACGGGTCACGGCGCTGGGTTGCAGATCCAGCTCGCGCGCTGCAGCCAGTGCACAGCTGTCGGCCGCGGTTTGCAGTTCGGTTCTGACCACAAATAGCCGACCAAAATCCAGCGCGAGGCCCATGAAGCCCAGCAGGAACAGCATAAACAGCGCAAAGGTAATCAGAAAGGCACCATGCTGCCGCCGCAGCGCGGCGGCAGCACCTCGCATAGGCCGGGTCATGAGCCAAGAGTGCGGATGGTTTTTCATGATGCATAGGAGAGGATGATGGTTGTGTATTTCAGCGAAGACCGTTGTGTTAGAAATAATCCGTGGATGGTCGTCACAGATTACGTAATCTAGACACAGGCACCCGCTCCGCCTAGACATGCGCTCACTCTGGCGAGCCATGTGTCAAATAGGGTGCTGCCGATAGAGGATTTCATGAATATCACTAAGGCAATTGAAACCACCGCCACGACTAGTGCATATTCGATGACCTGTGCACCCTCTTCATCATTAAGAAAGGATTGCAGGTAATTACCAAATTTTTGAATGCTCATATTCATGATGACACCTCAAGATTGAGTGAAAGCGTGGGAACCTGAATGACTAGCGAAGAGTCGGCCAAAGTCCAGCGCGGTGCCCATGCAGCTCGGTAGGAGCAACGTGAGCGCAATGAGATAGGAAGCACACGATTGCATCGCAATGCAGTGGATGAACCTTGCATGAGGCCGGTCCTGTGCCATGAGTGCAGATGGTTTTCATGAAGCATCCCCGATTGGTTAGTAACTGCGTATCGCAGCGAAAATCGTTTTGCCAGAGAGCAATAGTGGTTTTCGCTGCGTTGGTTAGCTACAGAATGCGCAACTTAAGCGCAAGCACCTGTTCCTCCCAAGCAGGCAGTTACTCTGCTAAGCCAAGTGGTAAATAGGCTGCTAGTAATAGAAGATTTCATCAATATCACCAAGGCAATCGAAACCACTGCCACGACTAGTGCGTATTCGATCACCTGTGCTCCCTCTTCGTCACGGACAAAGGATTGAAGGGAGTCGCCAAATTGTTGAGCAATGTTGGTCATGAGAACACCTCAAAAGTGTTGAAAGTTTGGAAACATATACAAGCGATGCCTGCCGGTTTGCCAGAGAGTAATAGTGGTTTTCACTGCGTTGGTTAGCTACAGAATGTGCAACTTAAGCGCAGGCACCTGTTCCTCCCAAGCAGGCAGTTACTCTGCTAAGCCAAGTGGTAAATAGGCTGCTAGTAATGGAAGATTTCATCAATATCACCAAGGCAATCGAAACCACTGCCACGACTAGTGCGTATTCGATCACTTGTGCTCCCTCTTCGTCACGGACAAAGGATTGAAGGGAGTTGCCAAATTGTTGAGCAATGTTGGTCATGAGAACACCTCAAAAGTGTTGAAAGTTTGGAAACATATACAAGCGATGCCTGCCGGTTTGTCGGAGGCGCCGGTGATTGGCGTGCAAGGCCGATATGCGGTCTGTACTCCTTCTATGTCAATGGGATGGAATCGGTTGGTCAGCGGCCAGAAAATTTCGGGCTTAATACGGAGCTGTACCGCCTCCGCCACTACCGCTGCCTTGGTTATTGCTGGTTAGTGAGCCACCGATATTTATGACATTGACCGCTTGCGGTGGGGTCTTGTAGCTTTGCTCGTATCTGTCCATGGCATGTTTGGCGGCGCGACCGTCCATGCCGTTGGCTGCATCTACTCCAATGCCTACGTTTTTGCCTGCATCGGGATTGATGGTCATCTGCATGCGCGCGGTACGCACAGCCTCGCCAAAATGCGCGTCGTAGTGGGGGGTTGTGCTGCTGCAGCCCGCCAGCAGGGCGGCGAGGGCCACGGGAAATAGGATATTGCGTTCGATCATGGCTTGCCTCCGGTTCAGGTGGGCGGGTTCAGGGGGGCGGGACGGTCAACCGAGGGCTCGGCCGGTGCTTGCGGTTGCAGCTCCTGAGGTGCTGCTACCGGGGCAGGTGCCGGAGCTGGGGTTGCAGTGCCGGATGGCATGGCTGCGGCGGGCGCAGTCTTCGCGGCTGACGCGGGCTTGGAGCTCTCCAGCGCACCGTTGAGATAGACCTCGGCGCGTGAGGGCGGGACATGGTTGTCGGTGGGCACTCTGGGTGCTTCTGCGAGTGCCTGCACCAGGCGCGGAGTGATGATGAACATCAACTCGGTCTGATCGGTCTGGAACTCGGTGCTGCGAGCCAGTGCGCCGAGAACCGGTATTTCCCCCAGTCCCGGAAAGCGTTTGACGGCCTCGGTGATGTTGTTTTTGATGAGACCGGCAATGACCAGACTTTGCCCGTCATTGAGTTGCACCGTGGTGTCTGCGCGTCGCACCGAAAGCGAGGGAATGACGGAGGTGACGCCATTGATGGCGGTGAAGGGTGAGCCTGTCTGAGACAGGTCGGACACTTCTGAGACCAGCTTGAGGTTCACGCGCGAGCCACCCAGCACGGTGGGTGTGAACTTGACGCCGATGCCGAACTCTTTTTCCTCCAGCGTCATCACTGGCACGCCAGTGGTATTGCTCTGTGCCACGGGAATAAAGATCTTGCCGCCCGAGAGAAAGCTGGCCTGCTGGCCGCTGATGGCCATGATGTTGGGCTCGGCCAGAATACGCACCAGGCCGTCGTCTTTTTGGCCGTCAATGCTGATCGAGCCTTTGCCTATGCGCATGGCGCTCAGCAGCCCGCCGCCGCCACTGAGGAAGTTGGAGGCGATGGAGAATGTATTCATGCCATTGCTGGTGATGCGCTGGCCCGCAAGACTGGCACCGAGCTTGTCGAGCAATGTCTTGCTGACCTCGGCAATCTTGACCTCCAGCATCACCTGGTGAGGCGAAGTGGTGCGCAGCAGGTTGACGATTTTCTTGCTGTCGCTGTAGGCGCCGGCGAGCGTCACCACATCGTCCAGGCGCAGCGGATTGCTGATCTCTCCGCTCAGGACCAGGGCATTGTCGGCGCCCTGGACGCGGATGCTGCGTTCCTCGGGCATGAGCTCGCTGAGCTTGGCTTGCAGCGGCCCCGGGTCCATGGTGACGATCACGTCCTTGATGAAGCAGGCTCCCTGGGCGTTTTGCAGGATGACGTTCATGGACCCCGACTTGCGGCCGCGAAAGAACAGGTCTCGCGGGCTGAGCAATTGGACCTCGATATCACCCATGCCGTTCTGCATTTGCGGCTGGGCATTTGCGGCCATGGGCGCTGCTGCCTGGCCCGCTCCGGGCGTCTGGCCGCTGACCAGGATGCGCGCCATGGGCGAGCTCAGCGGAATGACCACGGATTTTCCCAGAGTGACCGTGGTCGGATCCTCCGTGCGGATGGCCGTGCAATTCCTGGCGGGCAGGGTGGTGCGAGGAGCTGCGGGAGCCGCCGCAGCCACAGGGCCGGGCTGAGCAGGCGTGCCCGCAGATTGGGCCAGCACAGGCGCTGAGCTGGCGAGCAGCATGCTAGCTGCTATGTATAGGTGATGGTGTTGCACGGCCGACCTCTCTGAGTTGTTGCGAGTAGAAGATCAGAAGCAGTTGAGAGTTCGAGCGCCGCCCTGGATCACTTCGACACAGGTGGCTGTCGAAGCCTGGGGTGCGGGCCTGGCTCGCTGCATCACGGGTTTGGCAGGAGCTGCGACCTTGACCGGTGCAGGGGCTGCCTCTGGTGTTCCAAACAACTGGTGCTTGGTGATGCCTGCAGTGCTGGTGGGATCTTTGTCAATCTGGTTGCGCAGCACCAGTGAAAGATTGCCCACGCTGCGTGCAAGATCGAGTTTCTCGGCATCTTCGGGGCTCAGCTCGAGGGTGACGGCACTCACCACCTTGGGTTTGGTCTCGTCACGATCGGCTTCCTGGGCCACGGCCAGAACCAGCACGTTCTCCAGCACGGTTTTGCTGATCTGGCGCGACTCTTCTGTCTTGCCGTTCTGCTCCTGCTGGGCATTGACCACCACATCCACGTAGTTGCCGGGCAGGGCGAAGCCCGCAACACCGACCACATCGTTGACGCGTACCGTCATGGCTCGCTTGCCCGGAGCGATGACGGCAGCCAGTCCGCCTTTGGTGCCTACGGGGGCCAGCTTGCCTTCGAGCACGGCTTCGCCGCGCAGCACTCCGACCTTGACGACGCGATCCTGCAGCTGTTGCATGTCATGGAATGCGCCATCGGGTATGGAGCCCCGCGGCCAGTCCACCGTGTTCAGCATGTTCGGCAAAATCTTGCCGCCCAGTGGAATGTCGGTGGCAGCGACAACTACCTTGTCGGCGTCCAGGCTGCCGCGTTGGGCCACCCAGTTGGCGGCGTAGACAGCCGCTGCCAGACTGGCCAGCGCTGCGAGGATAAACAGACCCAAAGCTTTGAGGTTTTTCATGGGAGGCTCCCGCTATGCCGTGATGTAAGTGACTAGACCCAGGTGAACTGCCGAGCGACCAGGAACGCCAGGGTTCCCAGGGCGATGCTGACGCCGTAAGGCAAGGTGCCTACCGAATGCGCCGAGTTGGAGCGGGCATCGGGACGGATCCCCGCAGCGACATTGACGTAGAGCAACTGCACTGCCTCGGCCGAGTTGCGCACCAGCTTGCCGACCATGCGATGCCAGAGTGCGTAGCTGATGGCTGCCAGGCCGCCGGTGATAAAGACAAAGATCACGACCTGGCAGGTGGCGGCGGGGCCTAGAAAGCTGCCGACCATGGCCATCAGCTTCACGTCGCCGGCTCCCATGGCATGCAGCAGATAGAGAGGCAGCATCAATGCCAGGCCTACTGCCATGCCGCCCAGCGCCCAGAAAAAGCCGCCGCCATGGGGGTGGTGGGCCAGCAGACCATAGAGCAGGGCCAGGGTGATGCCACCGAAGGTCAGGCGATTGGGGATGCGCCGTGTGCGCAGGTCACTGATGCTGGCTGCCAGCAAAAGCAGCAACAGGATCAGCGAACGCGGCTCGGTGAAAACGGCGGCCACGAGTTCGGATGCTGCGCTGAGTTCGGAAGATGTCATGGTCAACCTCCAGTCCTGTGTTCAGCGAATCCTGTTCGGGCCTCAGAGTTGACGCTGGCTGTCTGCTGCGTTCAGCTCATCTGACTGGTGTCCACAGGATTCGGGCGATGTGTGACTAAATACAATTTCTCTATCAACTTCATTCTTTTGTTTAATTTTGTGGAAATACTATTCCTATAGAAATCGCTTATCAATATTTGAGTTCGTAAGGATTTTTCTAATCTGCATGAGATGCAAATGTGACGCCGTTGTAGGTTGCGTAAGCAGTGGTCTCATGCGCTGGCTGACGCAGATCGGTTCACGCCGCATGGTGGGTCTTGGGTCGTGAGCGAGAGACCTGTAAGGCGTGGGCTCGGGGCCCGAGTGTCTGGGCTCTTTGATAGCTTCCGAGCAAATCGCGCAGGCCTGCGAAGGCCAGCTTCCTGCCTGGCCGCTGCTCTCGGCGCAGGCTTGGGGCACGCTGAACTGTGCTTAGAGCGTTACCCATTTTTAGAAGCTTGCAGTGCCTGCCGGTGCCCGGCCTGGCTGCCTCGGTATGTTGGGTCCGTGACTCTGGACAAGGCCGGAGCCAGGGTTGAGTAGCCGCTTTGAGGGATGGGGCCGAGGTAATCCTCGACAGCCCGCAGTCATGTGCCGAGGCAGTTTGTTCGCCAGGCGCCAAGGCTGCGGTCTGGTTGCCTGTCTGCTGTGGGGGCAGGCTCAGTCCATCCGATGCAGGATGAGCGCATTCGCATCGGATACGGCTCTATCGAAAAATAGCGCCTGGCGATTGATATGCAATGACTTCGATGCAGAAAGACCCGGATGCGCTCATCTCGCAATCCCCAGCAGCTTTGATGTTGATAGCAATCGTCTTGCCGGCTTCAGGCGTTTGCCCTGCGCTGGCTGTGCAGGCCCAGCAGCGCCAGTACGACGGCTACCAGGGGCAGCATGCCGATATTGATGCCGTTCCAGCCGGCGCTGTGCAGCAACTGCCCTGATCCGAACGAGGCCACGGCCACTGTGCCGAAGACCAGGAAATCGTTGAGTGCCTGCACCTTGGCGCGTTCCGAGGGGCGGTAGCACTCGGTCAGCAGCGCCGTGGCACCGATGAAGCCGAAGTTCCAGCCCACGCCCAGCAAAATCAGCGAGCCCCAGAAGTGGAAGATATCCAGCCCCATCAAGGCCAGCACGCCGGCCGCGCCTATCATCAGCAGGCCCAGAGCTGTCACGGGCCGCTTGCCATAACGCGCAATCAGCTTGCCGGTGAAAAAGCTGGGCACGAACATAGCCAGCACATGCCATTGAATGCCCATGGCGGCTTCGCCCACGCTATGGCCGCAGCCCACCATGGCCATGGGGGCGGCGGTCATCAGGAACGCCATCAAGCCGTAGCTGACCACACCGGCAGCGCAGGCCACGACGAATTGGGGGGTGCGGGCAATTTCTCCCAGTGGCCTGGCGTCGCCAGCCACGGCGGTTTTGGTCTGAGGTGGCTGCAGGCGCAGGCCCATGAGCAAGGGCAGGGCCAGCAGAGCCAGCACCGCCTGGCTGTAGAAGCTGCCGGCAAACGGTGTGGCGGGCAGGGCGTCGCGCGTCCAGATCACCACCTGCGGCCCGATGATGGCGGCAATCAGCCCCCCGATCATCACGCGCGAAATGGCCTTGGCCTGTTGCGCGGGCTCGCTCACCATATCGGTGGCGGCGAAGCGGTAGCTCTGCACGCAGGCCGCATAAAAGCCGGCCAGCGCCGTGCCTATGCAGAAGGTGACGAAGTCGCTGTGGGCAATGCCTTGCGCGGCGACCACGCCGGAGATCACGCCCAGAACGGCGCCCAGCACATAGGCCGTGCGGCGGCCCATGCGGTTCATGATCCAGGCGGCCGGCAGTGTGGACAGCGCCAGCCCGAGCTGGTAGATGCTGACCGGCAAGGTGGACGCAGTGGGGTTGGACGACAGTTGCTGCCCGACCAGACCGCCCAGTGAGATGATGATGGGCGGAGAGGCACCTCCCAGAGACTGGGCTGCGACCAGCAGGCCCATATTGCGGCTTTGTTGTATGTTGTTGTCTGATTGCATAAATCGCTTCGGCTGTCCATGCTTGTACGCAGATTTGTCACATCTTGCAGCATTCATATTGGCCGAACATTAAAAGGTTTGTTGCGGGTATGGTGCAGTCGCGAGCCTGGTGATCGAATGGTGATCGAAGTGAATGGGAGTGATATGACGCTGAAATGCCTTACTGGCCGGGTTGCAGGCCTGAGCACTGCTCTGGTGCTCATGAGCTGGGCATCGATGGCGCATGCCGGGACGGCAGACGCCCCGCATGAAGCGGTGGTCTGGTCGGCCAGCTATCGCGGCGAGATCGCCGGCAAGGCGGTCAAACTGGAGCTGTGGCGGCTCGACGGCGCCGTCGGAGGCAGCTATTGCTACGAGCCCTGCAATCGGCCTGGCGCAACACTTGATCTAAAAGGCTCGGCAAGCGGGCAACTGACCGAGACGCCGATGGCGGGTGCAAGCGATCCCAAGCCTTCGGGCCGCTGGTCGCTGGCGGCCTTGCCTGGCATGGCGCCCCCGCGTTTGCAGGGCCAGTGGCAGTCCATGGACGGCAAAAAGCGCTGGCCGGTCAATCTGCTGCGCCAGCCCCCGGCTTTCTCCCATGCGCCGCATTACGAGTTGCGTCTACTGATGGATCAGAGGCTGCGCTCTCTGGCTGACTGCGGCGAACATACGGATCTCCTGGTTTCCGCCATTCAGGTCTATGAGAAGGGGCGTCTTAAGCAAAGCCTGCCAACCGCTGCCGTGGGCAGTTGCTGGCTGGTGCAGCCGCGCTGGGTGGATGCGAATTTTGACGGCTGGCCTGACCTGACCCAGCCGCTGGATCTGCCTGCGGGGCCGAATATTCAGCACCGCACCTGGCTTTACGATCCGGGCACGCAGAAGCTGGTGCTGGGGCCGCAGTCCCTGCAGGACATCAGCTCGCCCGCCTTCGATGGCAAGGCCAGGCGCATCTACAGCGAATGGCGTGCCAGTTGTTGCAGCCATGGCGTAAACATCTATGCCTGGAAGTCTGCGGGGCTGGAACTGGTCGAGCAGGCTGAAAGCTATATGCTGCCAGTGCGCAAGGGCGGCAAGCTCATGGCCTGCTATCAAGTGCCGGACTATGCGCAAGGCCATGTGCGCTGGCCTGCAGGCCTCTACCAGCGGGGAGGCGAGCTGAGTCTGGGGCAGGAGCCCGCTGCCGACTGGTGCGATGATGATCCTGCCGCGACCAGGGGCCAGAACCAGGTACAGGTGCTGGCCGAGCCCAGGCCCGGACAGCCGCCCCAGATCCTCAAGGCCTATGGGGCAAGTTACCGCAAGGTCGATACGCCCAAAGGTGCCCGCTACTGCCCCGATATCGCAGTCTTCGATGCCGATGCCCACAAGGTGGTGCGTGTGCTGATGAGCGAGAACGCCGAGCAGAACTGCGAAACGGAAAATCCCGCAGGGGGGCAGCCCTGAAAGCGGTTTATCGCTATGCATGGAAATCGCTTGCTGCTATCGTTTTGAGAAGGTTTGCTTGTTATACAATCCATCTAATTGAGATTCATTATCAACAAGCCTTAGCCACGCACTTCGTTTTAGCCATAGGAGATCGATCGAAAACGAGGTCTACATGGCAACCCCAGTTCATGGCGGCGCAGGCAAGGCGCCGTCGGCTTCAGCGCTCGCATCCACGCAGTTCGCTCCATTTGCGCATTGGCTGTCTGCTGCGGCGTGCCGCAGCCCCCGCTCAGCCGTGGGGCTGGCGGTGTTGGTGGTTTTGAGTGCCAGCGCCCAGGCGCAGTCCCAGATACCGGACCAGCAGGAAAAACGCCTGAGCGAAGTCACGGTTTCAGGCAAGCAGGACGGCAGCGCTCTGCCTGCGCTGGCCCCTGGTGCTCAGGTCGCCAAGGGCGCAGGCCTGGGGCTGCTGGGCAATGTGGATGTGATGGATGCCGCCTTCAACATCACGGCCTACTCCGAAGAGCTGATCCGCGACCAGAATGCGGCCACGGTGGCTGCCGTGCTGGAAAACGACTCTTCAGTGCGCTTCACCACCAATACCGGCCATGTCAACGAGAACTATGTGATTCGGGGCTTCGACGTCAACGCCAGCGAAGTGGCGTTCAACGGCCTGTATGGCCTGGCGCCCGACAGCCATGTACCGACCGAGATGATAGAGCGCGTGGAACTGCTCAAGGGCCCGGGTGCGCTGCTCGGCGGCATGGCTCCCAGTGGGGCGGTTGGCGGCGTGGTGAATGTGGTCAGCAAGAAGCCGCTGGCCGATGATCTGACGCGGCTGACCACCACTTTCACCTCGGGTTCGCAGCTGCAGGAGCATGTGGATGTGTCGCGGCGCTTCGGCCCCGAGCGCCGCCTGGGCATACGCTTTAACGGCGCGCTGTCCAGCGGGGAGACCGAGGTTGACGACCAGAAGCGCCGCCGCCGTCTGGGCGCAGTGGCGCTCGACTATCAGGGCGATCGCTTCACGCTGGGGCTGGATGCCTATCACTACAAGGTGAACCTGGACAACGGCAGCCCGGTGATGGTGAGCTTTGGCAAGATGAAGAATCTGATCGGCGCACCGGATGCCAGCAACAATCTGTTCCGCGGCGTCAACACCGAAGTGGAGAACAAGTCGGTGGCGCTGCGCGGCAGTTTCGAGCTCAGCGACAGCTGGCAGCTCTACGGCAGCCTGGGCAAGGCCTGGCATGACTATGTTGGCCAGCCCGTGGGCACACGCGTGGTGCTCAATGCCGTGGGCGACGGCTCCGCCGTAGGGCAGACCTATAACCTGCAGGGCTATACCAACAGCACGGCGCTGGACGCGGGTTTGCGCGGCCGCTTCAAGACCGGCGATGTGGGTCATCAACTGGTGTTCTCGTTCAACGAGCTGCAGCAGCAAGGCGGGCGCGCGCTGCCCATCGTGGTCAGCAGCAGCTACACCACCAATATCTACGACCCGGTGCTGCCGGTTCTGGCAGGCCCGCGCAATGCCGTGCGCCAGGAAAACGACAATGTGATTCGCAGTTTCGCCGTGGCCGATACCCTGAGCCTGCTGCAGGACAGGCTGCTGCTGACGCTGGGCGCACGCCACCAGCGCGTGAATCAGAAGATGAAGGGCTACGACGAGAGCGCCGTCACTCCCATGCTGGGCCTGGTGGCCAAGCCCTGGGGCGAGGATCTGTCTTTCTACGCCAACTACATCGAGGGGCTGAGCCCCGGTCTCGAGGTGGGTCCCACCTATGCCAATGCAGGCGAGACATTCGCACCCTACAAATCCAAGCAGATGGAGGCGGGCGTGAAGTGGCGCCGCGCAGGCTGGACGAATACGCTGTCGCTGTTCCAGATCGAGAAGCCTTCGACCACCATCGATACGGCGGCCAATACCCTCAAGCTCAATGGCGAGCAGCGTAATCGCGGTGTGGAGTGGAATACCTTTGGTGCCGTGAGCTCCAGCTTGCGTGTATTGGGCGGCGTCACCTATCTGCAGCCCAAGCTGACCAGCACCCAGGGCGGCAACAACGACGGCCATGATGCTTTCGGCGCGGCGCGCTGGGCGGCCAATCTGGCGGCAGACTGGGATGTGCCGGGCGTGGCCGGTCTGGCGCTGAACGCACGCCTGGTGCATACGGGCAAGCAGTGGGTCAACTCGGCCAACACCTTGCGTGCACCGAGCTGGACGCGCTTTGATGTCGGCGCCCGCTACACCACGCGCGTTGCCGACAAGAAAGTGGTGCTGCGCGGTACGGTGGACAACGTCTTTGGTCGCAGTTACTGGGCCGGCGCCTTTACCGACAACTTCCTGACCGTGGGCGCACCGCGCACCGTGCGCATCAGCGCTGCCGTGGACTTCTGAGGCGAGGGAAGCATCAATGCATGAAGATCTTCAAGGTTTGTGCCTGCCGATGATGGGCCACAGGCCATCGGGCAAAGGGCTGCGCACCTTGCTTGTTCCTGGTCTGCTTGCGGCCAGCGTCGGCATCGGCGGCTCGGCCGGTGCGGCCGGTGCGGCCCGGCCCTTGCCTGGCGGCACTGTTCAGAGCGCGGGCAAGGCGGCCTCCTTGCTTTCGGTGCGGGAGCCGTTCTCCGGCAGGCTTGCGTCGGGACAGAAGCTGAGCCTGCAGCTGGAGGCTCCGGCCGGCGCAGTGGTTCGCGGCAATTTGCAGGCGCTGGGCGTTGTGCTGGATGTGGAAACGCCTGACGGGCGCCATCTGCGGCGGCTGAGCCAGGGCGCAGGCGTCGATCACGCATTCACCTGGCAAAGCCGGGGCATGGCGAAGGAACGTCTGGTGCTGCGCGCCGAGAAGGTCCAGCCCTATGCGTCGGCGGCAAACGGCGTGTCGGCGGCGCAGGACGGACACATCGGTGCTCCGACCTATGCTGCGCCCATTCCTGGCGCCTACGAGCTGACGATCACCCAGGTGCTGGCGCCGTTGGCGGCCAGCCATGCGCCTGCCGCAGAGATCGAACCCGAGCCGCTGCGCAGCCCCAGGCTCAAGGCCTTGCAGGCGCGGCTGGCGCAGGGCGGCGACAGCCGCGGCTTCTGGCAGGAAATGGAACGCCAGGGCACGCCGCTGATCGAGCCCTGGGATGCGAAGCACCAGTTGGTGAGCTTTGTCTGGCGCGGCGCCGGACAGTCCGTGCGGCTGTTCGGAAGTCCATCGGGCAACCATGAGCCTTTGCAGCGCCTCGGAAGCAGCGATGTCTGGTGGGCCAGTTTCGTCATGCCCAGGGATGCGCGGCTCAGCTATGGCTTTGCGCCCGATGTGCCTGCGGTCTCGGCCGATGCCATGATTCAGCGCCGATCCATTCTGTCCACCTTGCAGCGCGATCCGCTCAATCGCCAGAGCTGGGGGCGGTCTGCGGATCTGCAGGCGGTGCAGGATCGCTACGACGGACGCTCCGTGCTGACGCTGGCCAAGGCGCCGCCCCAACCCTGGAGCCAGTCTCGCGCCAGCGTGGCAACTGGCCAGTTGCAGCGTCACTGGCTGGGCAGCCAGGCGCTGGGCAATGGGCGCGATATCTGGATCTACAAGCCGCAAGGCTGGCAGCAGGCCGATGCGGCTCAGCGTTCCTTGCTGGTGCTGTTCGACGCCCAGGCCTATTTGCGACAGGTTCCCACGCCCGCCATCATCGACAACCTCATGGCCGACGGCCTGCTGCCTGCAACAGCCGTCGTGCTGGTGGCCAATGGCGCAGGCGACGCGCGCAGCCGCGAGCTGCCGCCCAACCCGGCGTTTGCCGACTTCATGGGCAAGCAGCTCATGCCCTGGCTCAAGGCTCAGGGCATAGCGGCCGGACCTGAGCGCACGGTGATCGCAGGATCGAGCTATGGCGGCCTGGCTTCAAGCTATGTGGCGCTGCGCTATCCGCAGTGGTTTGGCAATGTGCTCAGTCTCTCGGGCTCCTATTGGTGGGCACCCAAGGGCGAGTCGCCCAATTGGCTGGCTCGCCAGTATGAGCAAGCACCGCAACTGCCCATTCGCTTTTACTTTGATGCCGGCCTATACGAAGGGGCTCGCGGTGGTCAGGCAGGCATACGCGAAACCAGCCAGGAGCTGGGTGATGTGCTGCGTGCCAAGGGCAACAAGGTCGTGCAGCGTGTGCACAGCACCGGTCATGACTATGTGCACTGGCAGGGTTCGCTGGCCTGCGGGCTGCTGGCGCTGACGGGGCGCGAGCCATCGACCGAGGGGCTCAAGGAGCAGGTCGCACAGGCTTGCGGGCTCTGAGTCCGGGGTACACAAAAAAAGGGGCCGTAAGCCCCTTTTTTGCTTTTGGCCTGCAGCGCCCGTTCGCAAGCGCTGCAGGCTTTTCCATGCAAGCTTCTACTTGAGCTTGTTTCCACATTCGCCGCAGAACAGGTCATTGGCGGCTACCGGGGCGCTGCAGGCTGGGCAGCTCGGCGCAGCCTGAGCCTGGCGGGCTTTCTCGGTGGCCTCTGCTTCGGCACGGGCCCGGGCTGCTTCACGCTCGGCAGCCTGCTGCCTGGCCAGTTGCTCGGCTTGGGTTTTCAAGCGCTCGGCTTCTGCTTGCTGACGTGCTTCTTCGGCAGCCTGGGCTGCGGCGCGCTCCTCAGCGGCCTTTTGCTGTGCTGCACGCTCTGCTGCCTGGGCTTCGGCCCGCTGGCGTGCGGCCAGTTCCTGAGCTTCGGCAGCAGCACGTTCGCGTGCAGCTTGCTCGGCGGCCTCGGCTTCAGCCTTCAGGCGGGCTGCTTCGGCCTCGGCGCGCAGGCGTGCCGCCTCGGCTTCGCTACGCTGGCGGGCGGCTGCCTCTTCAGCGCTTTGACGAGCTTTTTCCGCGGCATCGGCGGCAGCGCGCTCGCGCGCCTGCTGCTCGGCAAATGCCTGTTCGGTGGATGCCGCTGTGGCGGCAGTCAGGCCTGCGGCAGCCGCTGCTGCGCCAGCCGTTGCTGCGGCAGCCGCTGCTGCGCCAGCGCTGGCATTGCTGTCGTTGCCGGGCGGGGTGTCGGTGGCGGCGGGCTTGGCTGTGGCTTCCTGCAGGCGCTCGCTGGCAGCCTGCTTGGCGCGCTCGGCCGCAGCCATGGTCTGGGCCTTGGCTTCCTCGGCTTTTTTTCGCACATCGCCAATCAGGCTGTCCAGTGCACCCTCGGCCTCGGCCGGGTCCACGCTTTCACGGGCCTGCAGATAGATCAGATTCATGCCCATGATGGCCACCTGGGCCAGCAGTGCGCCCACCACGCAGTAGAGAACGCCCAGGCCGGCGATGAGGCCGGTGCTGCCGCCACCCATCATGCCCATGGGGTTGAAGCCACCACCGTAGCCACGGCCGTAGCCGCCGCCCATGAACATGCCGGCCATGGAGCCGGCATCTCCGGTAATGCTCATGGCCATCCCGGTCAGGGAGACGGTGGCAGGCACCAGTCCGGCAAACAGCATGAAGCAGACCAGGCCCAAAATGACATAGAGCACGACTTCCATCAGCACCACTTCGACCAGACGCTTGCGAGCGATGCTCAGCACATTGGCCAGCGCAGCCTTGACGGACAGGCCGCTCCACAGCGCAGGGCCCATCAAGGGGCCGACGACCCAGATCATGGCGATCAGCAAGGCTGCGGCGACCAGCACCAGAATCGGGTGGGCCACAAAGGCCAGAATGCCGCCGAGCACGGGAATCTTGCAGATGAAGTAAATGACGGCAGCCAGCAGGTAGTAGGCCAGCGTGGCAACAAATATCGCGAGTCCGACCAGCAGGAATTTGGGCAGGCACAGCAGACCGGCCGATGCCGCTGCCGAGAAGGAGCGTACGGGCTCGTTCCTGGCCTTGTCCATGAGCATGATGCCGACGCCCGAAGAGCCGGCCAGCAGTGCGACCACGGCCGCCAGCATGAAGATCAGGTACATGAAGAAGCCGGCCTTGACCAGCATCCAGGCCGCGCCTGCTATCAGTGCACCGGTCAGCAGCAGTGTCAGAAAGCACAGCAGCAGCGGTCGCCATTGCGTCAGTCCTTCGGCGGCTCTGGCGAGGGTGGCAAAACGTATTTCTCCCAGGGGTTGCTCTCTCATTTTTCGTCCTGTCTGGTGGTTGAGGCTGGCTGGTGTGGCGCGATGAGCCGCTGGCTGGCCGGGGGTCAAAGCTTGCCGCGGATCTCGCCGGCTTCTATGGTGTAGCGCTCCACGCCGGCGGGCAGACCAGTATCGATCTTCTTGATGACAGTCACGGGTTTGCCGCCCTTGGACTGGGTGGTGCCAGTGGCGGTATTCACACGCCCGGCCCTGACATCCTCGTCGGACTGATCGACCACGATGCTCGACGAGCCGCGGTTGTCGGCCAGTTCATTGGCCAGTTCCTTGAGCACATTCATGGCCTGGGTATATTCCTTGCGACCCTTGGCGGCCAGCGGCATCTCCACGGTCAGTGCTGAGAAACTGCGCATCTGGTGTGTCTGTCCCGACTGCCCATCGGCAATGCTGACGGTCCTGGTCTGTAACGGCCCGGCCACGGCGCGTTGTTTGGCCGGCAGCTTCTGCATGGCTTGCACGGCCTGGGCCTGCATGCTCTGCGCATGCTGCGTCTCCTGATCCAGAGCAGCCTGCAAGCGGGCAAAGCGCTCGTTCTGCCCGCCCGAAACAGCGGTTGCGGGCGCGCCGCCGCCAGGGCCGCAGCTAGGGTCTGCGGAGTTGGTGACGCGCGAGAGCATGCAGCTCAGCGATGTGGAGGCATCTTGCAAGGTGGCGCAGCCGCCGAGCAGGGTTGCGGCGCAGGCGAGCACAGTGAGTTTGAGTTTTTTCATGGCTTTCAATCCAGCAGGTCATCCAGGGATGGCGCGGCATTCTTCTTGACTGCAGGTGTTCTTGCAGGGGCCGGCACGGGCGGTTTGCCAGATGCCGGGGCTGAGGACGGCTCCGGGCTGGCCGCAGGCGCGGGTGCGTCGCTGGCAGTGTTTGCTGTCGTCGCTGCGGGGGTGACTGCCGTGGCGGGCGCGTTGTCTACGGCGCCGGCAATCGAGGCATTTTCGGCTGGTGTCGTTTGCGCTGCGGTACTGCCGCCCAGCGGGCCGACCAGGGCGTCGGCCTTGGCCTTGTCTTCGGGCGAAATCCCATCCTTGCCGGCTTGGGACGAACTGGATGCGCTATTGCCCGAGCTGGTCAGGCCCTTCATATTGCTTGCCATCATCACACCGCCTGCAATGGCTGCGACCAGCAGTGCCAGTGCCACCCATTTGATCCAGGCATTGCTGCCGCGCACCGGTTCCTGGGGAAAGGCCGGCGTGCGGTCATTGCGCTGCGCAAAGCTTGCGGCAGGCTCCGACTGTGGCGGCCTTGGCGCGGGTGTATCCATGGGCTCGATCAGGGGAGGGGCCAGGCTTGCGTTGTCAATGGTCCGCGAGGCACCTGAAGGCATGGGCGGCGCAGTTGCCCCTGCGGCATGGCTATCGCCGGGGCGCTCGAACACCAGGCCGCATTGTGTGCAGAAGCGGGCCTCGGGCTTGCAGACAGCCTGGCATTGGCTGCAGGTTTTTTCAACAGCAGTGATTGCCGCTTCCGGTGCTTGTCTGGCGCCGCAGTTCTTGCAGAACTTGGCATTCGGAGAGAGCGGATTGCCGCATTGGGAACAATTCATGGTCTGCAATCGAGAAAAGAGTCCGCTGGAATGGCCGCTCGGCGGCATTGCTGCCTGGGCAATGCGTGGAATATGGGCCGGTTTTTGCGCATTGGCATGAACCGGTACGGACCCTGAAAAATGATTTGTATCTTAGCGGCGCATTTGCCGCAGCCTGTCGGATCGCTTTGCGGGAATGTAAGCACGTTCGGTTTTGACAGCTTTTTGTCAGGTATGGCAATCCATGAATGGGGTTTGGATTAATGGAGCTGCGCGGAGTTTCAAGGGACTTATGGCGTAAGTGACTGATTTGAAAAGAAGGCAATAAATCAGGTGCTTTATGGAAGCCGGGATTGCCGGGAAAAGCTCGGATCTCGAAATCTGTTTGATTTTTGCAAATGCTTCAAATGGTTGAGAGTGTTTTGCGCTGTAAAGATTTCAACGAAATACAGGCCTTGCTGAACCCCGGGAGTCAGCAAGGCCGGTAATCACTGCTGCGCAACCAGCGTCAGCAGCTCGATTCGCGGCGCCACACCAAGGCGTATGGCAAAACCGGCCCACAGGCCTGCTCCGCTGCTGACCAGCAGCTTCATATTGCCGACGTCATATTCGCCGCGCACAAAACCGTTGTTGACGGGTGCCACCAGCCAGCGGTCCATGCCCAGGATCAGTCCGCCGTGAGTATGGCCCGATATCTGTAGGTTCACGCCCTTGTCCGCGTTGTCGCGCGCGAATTTGGGCTGGTGCGCCAGCAGGATATGAAACTGTGCGCCGGCCTTGCGGGCCTGGGCGGCAACCGCATCCACATCGGGGGGAACGCCTTCGGCGACCTCGGGGTCGGCGTTGTTGGGCGAGGTCCGGCCGAACACCGGGTCGCCGATGCCGGACAGGGCCAGCTTGCTGCCCTTGATGTTCAGCAGCTGCATGCGGTTTTCCAGCAGATTCAGGCCCAGGCGGCGGAACTCGCCCATCCAGGCGTTGTAGCCGCTGTAGTACTCGTGGTTGCCCGGCGCCGCCCAGACGCCGTAGCGCGCGCTCAAGGCGGCCAGCGGCGCCACATGGGCGCGGCTGGTGGCGACATCGCCGTCCACCATGTCGCCGGGCAGCACGATCAGGTCGGGCGTGGTGGCCAGGGTGCGCTGCACGATGGTCTGCACATAGCTTGCATCATTGACCGGGCTGGCGTGGATATCGGCCAGCACGGCAATGCGCAGGCCCTGCAGGGCGGTGGGCAGGTTTCTGACCGCGATCTGTTGCTCATGCACCCTGGGCGGCTGAAGGGCGTTGAAGACGCCGATGGCGCTCAGGCAGCCGGTCGCCACCACGGCGGCTGCGGTAAGTGCGGGAAGGTGCAGCAGCTGCGCCAGGCTGGTTCGCCCCATGAGTCGGGCGATCAGCCACAGCAGATCGCGCAGCAGCACGAACAGCGCCAGCATCAGCAGCATGGCCAGAATCCAGCCGCCGGGAACCTGCAGGCGCGCCACCACGGCGTAGGGCAGGGCATTCGTCTGCACGGCCTTGAGCAGCAAGGCCGGCGCAATGCCTAGCAAGGCCGTGATCAGCGCGGCCAGCAGGCGGGCAAGACGAGAAGTACCGTTGAGGCTGGAGACAGGCCACCAGAGCCAGAGAGCCAGAAGAGGAATGACGAAAGCAGCAGTCGAAACCATGGGCAGGAGGGAAACCGAAAATTGCCGCGAGCATAGCAAGCGTTGGCGTCCCCGCGATGAACGCTGCTGCAGCCGTTGTCACCGGCGCAACGCAGTGCGTTGAAAATGGCGCGGCACGGCTGCTTTTGCCATTGCTGCGCAAGACTGGTCAAGGACGGGGATAATCCCAGCCCTTATGTCTTTGAAGATCAACTTCCCCGAGTCGCTCCCCGTATCCAGCCGTCGCCAGGAAATCATGGAGGCCATGGATCGCCATCAGGTCATCATCGTCTGCGGCGAGACCGGCTCGGGCAAGACCACGCAGCTGCCCAAGATCGCTCTGGCGCTGGGTCGGGGCAGGCTCAATGCCGCCCCCGATGCCAACGGCCAGGTGCGCGGCCATCTGATCGGCCACACCCAGCCGCGCCGCATTGCCGCCAGCTCGGTGGCCAAGCGCATTGCCGAGGAGCTGAACACTCCGCTGGGCGAAGTGGTGGGCTACAAGGTGCGCTTTCAGGACACGCTGCAGAAGAACGCCTCCGTCAAGCTGATGACCGACGGCATCTTGCTGGCCGAGACCCAGACCGATCCGCTGCTCAAGGCCTACGACACGCTGATCATCGACGAGGCGCACGAGCGCAGCCTGAACATCGACTTTCTGCTCGGCTATCTCAAGCAGATCCTGCCCAAGCGCCCCGATCTCAAGGTGGTGGTGACCTCGGCAACCATCGACGCCGACCGCTTTGCCAAGCACTTCGAATCGAAGAACGGCCCTGCGCCCGTGATCATGGTTTCGGGCCGCACCTATCCGGTGGAGATGCGCTATCGCCCGTTCGAGGGCGAAAAGGACAAGGACCTGAACGACGCCATTGCCGATGGCGTCGATGAGCTCTGGGCCGGCGGCAAGGGCGGCGATATTCTGATCTTCCTGCCGGGCGAGCGCGAGATTCGCGAAGCCGCCGACCATCTGCGCAAGCATTTGCAGCACTCGCCCACGCTGCGCAGCGCCGAAGTGCTGCCGCTGTTCTCGCGCCTGTCCCAGGCCGAGCAGGACCGTATCTTTGACGGCCATACGGGCCGGCGCATCGTGCTGGCCACCAATGTGGCCGAAACCTCGCTCACGGTTCCGGGCATTCGCTATGTGATCGACGCCGGTACGGCACGCGTGAAGCGCTATTCCTTCCGCAGCAAGGTGGAGCAGCTGCTGGTCGAGCCGATCTCGCAGGCCGCCGCCAACCAGCGCGCGGGCCGTTGCGGCCGTGTGGCCAACGGTATCTGCATTCGCCTGTACGACGAAGAGAGCTTTGTCAGCCGCGACCGCTTCACCGACCCCGAAATCCTGCGCTCCTCGCTGGCCGGCGTGATCCTGCGCATGAAGTCGCTGGGTCTGGGCGATGTGGTGCATTTCCCCTTCCTCGAAGCGCCTTCGGGCCGCGCCATTGCCGACGGCTATCAGCTGCTGGCCGAGCTGGGTGCGGTGGACGATCACGGTCATCTGCTGCCCATGGGCAAGGAGCTGTCGCGCCTGCCGCTGGACCCGCGTGTGGGCCGCATGATTCTGGAGGCGCGCGAGCGCCGCGCCCTGGCCGAGGTGCTGATCATTGCCTCGGCCCTCAGCGTGCAGGATGTGCGCGACCGCCCCATGGAAGCGCAGCAGCAGGCCGACCAGGCACATGCCAAGTTCGACGACGAGAAAAGCGAATTCAGCGGCTATCTGCGTTTGTGGAAGTGGCTGTCGGATGCGCGCGGCGGCAAGGTCGTGGCCAAGAGCCGCAAGGAGATGGCGGCCCAGCACGCGCCGGCCGCCAGGCCCAGTGCGCGCAACCAGGCCTTCCTGCCCGTCAGTCAGCGTGCCAGCGGCGCGCAGCTCGAAGGCACGGTGCAAGAGCGGCTGGCGCTGTTCAACCCCGCCGAGCAGGCCCAACCTGCCGACGAGGCCACGCACAAGATCAGCAACCGCCAGTGGGAGCAGTTGCTGCGCCAGAACTTCATCAATATCCGCCGCGTGCGCGAGTGGCGCGACATCCACTCTCAGCTGCTGACCGTGGTCAAGGAGCAGAAATGGCTGCTCAACAACGAGGCGGCGGGCTATGAGGCCGTGCACCTGTCCATGCTGTCAGGGCTGCTCGGCAATATTGGCTACAAAGCCGAGGAAAGCGAGAGCTATCTGGGCGCGCACGGCATCAAGTTCCACCCCCATCCCGGCGCCCACCTGAGCAAGAAGCCCGGCCGCTGGATCGTGGCGGCCGAGCAGGTCGAGACCTCGCGGCTCTACGGCCGCGGCATTGCGGCCATAGAGCCGCAGTGGCTGGAGGAGGTGGGCGGCCATCTGCTCAAGAAGCAGCTGCTGGACCCGCACTGGAGCAAGAAGCAGGCCGATGTGGTGGCGCTGGAGCGCGCCACGCTCTACGGTCTGGTGGTCTACAACGGCCGCCGCGTGAGCTACGGCCGCGTCGATCCGCATGAGGCGCGCAATCTCTTCATCCGCCAGGCCCTGGTGGAGGGCGAGTGGGAAACGAAGTGGCATTTCCTGCCCGCCAACCTCAAGCTCATGCGCAAGGTCGAGGAGCTGGAGCACAAGAGCCGTCGCCAGGACGTGCTGGTCGACGACGAGCTGATCTTTGCCTTCTACGACCAGCATCTGCCCAAGGATGTGTACAGCGGCGCGAGCTTCGACAAGTGGTTCCGCGCCGAAAGCAGGAGCCAGCCCGAGCTGCTGCGCCTGTCCAAGGACGAGCTGATGCGGCACGAGGCCGCCGGCATCACCACGGACAAATTTCCCAAGACCGTGAAGCTGGGCGGTGCCGATTGCAGCGCCAGCTATCTGCACAGCCCCGGCGACGCGCGCGACGGCATCACGGTCACCGTGCCGCTGTTCGTGCTCAACCAGGTGTCGGAGGAGCGCGCCGAGTGGCTGGTGCCGGGCATGCTCAAGGACAAGATCCAGGCACTGCTGAAGAGCCTGCCCCAGCGCCCGCGTAGCCGTTTCGTGCCGCTGCCCGAGAGCGCGGCGCGGCTGGCCGAGCTGTTCACCGAGAGCGAGCGCTGGGCCCAGGGTGGGCTGATCGACGCCTTGCTCAAGCAGGTGCGCGACGAGACCTCGCTAGATGTGAAGCGCGCCGACTTCAAGCTGGACATGCTGAGCCCGCATCTGTTCATGAACTTCCGCATTACCGACGAGCATGGCCGCCAGCTGGGCCAGGGCCGCAATCTGGGCGCGCTCAAGGCCGAGTGGGGCGCCAAGGCACGCGGTGCATTCCAGGCGCTTGCTTCATTAAAGGTAGCTGCTAGCGCTGGTGAGCCGGTCACTTCAGAGCAGAAAGAATCTGAAAATGATAAGGGTAAGGCGCAAGCAGCTCCTAAAAATGATAAGTCTGCGGCGGGCAAGCCGGCCCAGTCGCATGATGCACGCTACAAGGACTGGAGCTTTGGCGAGCTGCCTGAGCTCATGGAGATCAAGAAGGGCGGCACCACGCTGATCGGCTTTCCGGCCCTGATCGACCATGGCGACGCCGTCGGCATCGAAGTCTTCGATGAACCCGAAGCCGCTGCCGCAAAGCACCGCGTGGGTTTGCGCCGGCTGTTCGCGCTGCAGATTCGCGATGCGCTCAAGTATCTGGAAAAGAACATTCCCGATCTGCAGAAGATGGCCGTGGCCTATATGCCGCTGGGCACGCAGGAAGAGCTGCGCGGCCAGATCATCGATGTGGCCATAGACCGCGCCTTTTTGCAGGAGCCGCTGCCGAGCAACGAGGCCGACTTCAAGCAGCGCGTGCAGGACGGCCGTGGGCGCCTTACGCTGATTGCCAACGAGGTGGCTCGCATGTCGGCCACCATCCTCGCCGAGTATGCGGCCGCAGCGCGCAAGATCAAGGACACCAAGAACGCGCCCGAGGCCACCAAGGACGCGAGCGAGCAGCTGCAAAAGCTGATGCCCAAGAACTTCATCGCCGTGGCCCCCTGGGCGCAGCTCGGTCATTACGCGCGCTACCTCAAGGCCATTAGCTCGCGTCTGGACAAGTACCGGGCCGATCCGGCGCGCGATGCCGCCAAGCTCAAGGAGCTGCTGCCGCTGGAGCAGCGCTACTGGCGGCTGGTGGCCGAGCGCAAGGGGCAGATCGATGCCCGCATGCAGGAGTACCGCTGGATGCTGGAGGAGCTGCGCGTGAGCTTTTTTGCCCAGGAGCTGCGCACGCCGTATCCGGTCAGTGCCAAGCGGCTGGACAAGGTCTGGGCGCAGCTGCAGCAGTGATGCCGGTCTGACGGCCTGACGAATGGGGCTCTGCCTGACTAGGCGGGCCGGCTTTCGCCCTGCAGCAGCGGATTGCGCGAAAACAGCTCCACCACCCAGTCCACAAAGGCGCGCACCTTGGCGCTGAGGTGGGAGTTGGGCGGATAGACCACGTAGATCGGCAGCAAAGGGTGTTTCCAGTCCTCCAGCACCCGCTGCAGCTGGCCGCTTTCGAGGTACTTGTGAATCTGGAAGCGGCTGAGCTGTCCTATGCCCTGGCCGGCAAGGATGGCGCTGATATAGGCATTGCCTTCGTTGATGCCCAGGTGGGCGGGACTGGCGATCTCTATCACTTCGCCGCCCTTGTGGAATTCCAGCGGATAGCGCCGCGCCGAGACCGGTGAGAAATAGATCACGTTGCGATGGCCGGACTCCAGATCGCGCGGGTGCTGTGGCACGCCGTGGCGCTGCAGATATTCGGGTGCGGCAACGGTGATGAATTCCAGATTGCCGATGCGGCGCGCCACCAGGGACTGGTCGGCCAGCTCGCCGCCGCGGATTACGCAGTCCACGTTGTCGCTGATCAGGTCCACGGTGCGGTCGCTCACGCCCAGATCAATCTGTATCTCGGGATAGCGAGACTGGAACTCGCTCAGATGGGGAATGATGAGCAGACGCGCCACGGTGGTTCCCACATCCACGCGCAGACGCCCGCGCGGCGTGGTGCGGGCCTGGCTGACGCTGGCCTCGAGGTCGTCGAAGTCGGCGAGCAGGCGCACAGCGCGGTCGTAATAGGCCGCACCATCGGCGGTCACGGTGACGCGACGCGTGGTACGGTTGAGCAGCTTCACGCGCAGGCGCTCTTCCAGAGCCTGAACGTTCTTGGTCACACTGGCTTTTGGCATTTGCAGCGAATCGGCTGCACGCGTGAAAGTGCCGGCTTCCACGACCCGCGCGAAAATACGCATGGCCTGTATCTGATCCATGGGATCTCCTTGTCCTCGCGAAAACCCGGACTCGCCGAGGATGCGGGATTCTCACACACAGCTCACACCGTCATTGTTCGAGAATTGGAAACAGTGTGGCCGCGTTTGCGGGGTTTATGCCGTCACTTGCTGTTGCTACATTTCTGTTCCATCACCCGGTCCTGTCCGGAAAATCCATGTCAAACACCAAAGCCACCGCATCGCAGCCGATTCCTCATACCGACACCACGATCTCCGTGGCCGACGGTGTGCAGGCCGATGTGCGCATATACGGCGGCAAGCGGCGCGGCGAAGTGGTCCCGCTGGTGCTGCATTTCCATGGCGGCGCCTTTGTGGCCGGCGATCTGGACAACGGTTGCACCGTCGGCAGCTCGCTGGCGGCGGCCGGGGCCTGCGTGGTCTCGCTGGCCTATCCGCTGGCGCCCGAGCATCCGTTTCCGCGTCCGCTGGAGCTGGGCTACGAGGTGCTGCTGTGGGCCTACAAGCAACGCAGCAAGCTGGCCGGAAAGGGCGCTCCGCTCTATCTGGCCGGTGAAGAGGCTGGAGCCAATCTGGCGGCCGGCGTCTGCATGATGGCGCGCGATCAGCAGCAGCCGCCGCTGGCCGGGCAGATTCTGATCTCTCCCATGCTGGACCCCTGCTCGGCCACGCCTTCGCAGCGTGCCGCTCAGGGCGAGTCCGTCGAATGCAAATGGGCTTCGGGCTGGTGCCAGTACCTGGGCGAGCCGCATGATGCGGAGCACCCCTATGCGGTGCCGGCGCGAGCCCGCCGTCTCGCGGGACTGCCGCCGACGCTGATTCTGGTCGGCGAGGCCGACCCCATGCGTGACGAGGCACTGAACTATGGCGCGCGCCTGGAAGCAGCCGGCCTGAGCGTGCATCGCCATGTGTTTGCCGAAGCCGGGCAATGGCCGCAGGCGCTGCTGGAGCAGCCGCCCGAGTCCTGCCCTTGCGCCGCGCAGTTGCAGGAGCAACTGCGCCAGTTTTTCGAAACCACCCGATGTCGGCTCTGAGCTGATTTTGCCCTGCTGAGACAGCTGACCTGATCCGGCCCCGCAGGCCGGACGCAGCACGGCTGCGCCTTTTTCTTCTCTTTCTCATTCGATTCCTGGCCTGAGCGCTGGAAGGGATGAGTCTTGCCTGCCGCCGAAAGAGCCGCTACCGCTTTCAACCCTTGAATAAAGACATTGCCATGAACGAGCACTCCAAACTCTCCAACCGCCGCCGGTGGGCCGCCGCCGGCGTCGCCGCTGCCGTGATCGCCACGACTGCCGCCATGCTGGGCCTGTCATCGCATGCCGAAGCGCCCGCTGCGCAAGCCGCCGCGCCAGCCGTGCCGGTTTCGGCAGCCCAGGTCCTGCAGCAGGACGTAACGCTGTGGAATGAATTCTCCGGCCGCCTCGAAGCCGTGCAGCGTGTGGATGTGCAGCCGCGCGTCTCGGGGGCGGTGCAGGCCGTGCATTTCAAGGAGGGTGCGCTGGTCAGGGCCGGTGATCTGCTGTTCACCGTGGACCCGGCTCCCTATGTGGCAGAAGTCGATCGCGCCGAAGCCCAGGTCGTTGCCGCCAAGGCGCGCATGGCCTATACCCAGAGCGAGTCCGAGCGCGCCACGCGTCTGTGGGACGAGCGGGCGATCGCGCAAAAGGAATACGACGAGCGCGTGAATGCCCGGCGCGAAGCCGATGCCAATCTGCGCGCCGCCCAGGCTGCGCTGCAGACCGCCAAGCTGAACCTGGGCTACACCCAGGTCAAGGCGCCGGTGAGCGGGCGCGTGGGTCGCATCGAGGTCACGGTGGGCAATCTTGTGAGTTCGGGGGCCGGAGCGCCGGTGCTGACCACCCTGGTATCGGTGGACCCGATGTATGCCAGTTTCGACGCGGACGAGCAGATCGTGGCCCAGGCGCTGCAGGGTCTGCAGAGCGCAAGCCAGGGACGCAGCACGCGTGCGCTGATTGAAACCATTCCCGTGCAGATGGGGGTGGGTACCAGCGGCGGCACGCCCTACGCCGGTCATCTTCAGCTCATAGACAACCAGGTCGATGCCAAGAGCGGCACGGTGCGTGTGCGGGCCGTGTTCGGCAATGTGGACGGCACGCTCATGGCCGGCCAGTTCGCGCGCATCCGCATGGGCCAGCCCCAGACCACCCAGGCCGTGCTCATCAATGAGCGCGCCGTGGGCACGGACCAGAGCAAGAAGTTCGTGCTGGTGATTGGCGCTGACAACAAGGCCGAGTACCGGGAGGTGCAACTGGGCGCGCCGGTGGACGGCCTGCGCGTGGTCATTTCGGGCCTCAAGGCCGGCGAGCGCATCGTCGTCAACGGACTGCAGCGTGTGCGCCCCGGCGTGGTGGTCGCGCCTCAGGACGTGCCCATGAATGCCAAGGCCGAGCTGGCCGATGGCCGCGGCGCAGCCAAGCAACCCACGGTCTGAGAACCCTTAATCCTCCGACACCATGAACCTTTCCCGATTTTTCATCGACCGCCCGATCTTCGCGGGTGTGCTGTCGGTGCTCATCTTTCTCGCTGGCCTGATCGCCATGCGGACGCTGCCGATCTCGGAATACCCCGAGGTCGCTCCCCCCTCGGTGGTGGTGCGCGCCCAGTACCCGGGCGCCAACCCCAAGGTGATTGCCGAAACCGTGGCCACGCCGCTGGAGGAATCCATCAACGGCGTGGAAGGCATGCTCTATATGGGCAGCCAGGCCACGACCGACGGCGTGATGACGCTGACCGTGACCTTCGCGCTGGGCACCGATCCCGACAAGGCCCAGCAGCTGGTGCAGAACCGCGTCTCCCAGGCCGAGCCGCGCCTGCCCGAGGAAGTGCGCCGCCTGGGCATCACCACGGTCAAGAGCGCGCCCGACCTGACCATGGTCGTGCATATGGTCTCGCCCAACGGCCGCTATGACATCGACTATCTGCGCAACTATGCCGTGCTCAATGTGAAGGACCGCCTGGCGCGCATCCAGGGTGTGGGCCAGGTGCAGATCTTCGGCGGCGGCGACTATTCGATGCGCGCCTGGCTGGACCCGCAGAAGGTGGCGCAGCGCGGTCTCTCGGCTGCTGACGTGGTGGCTGCCATCCGCGGCCAGAACGTGCAGGCCGCGGCCGGCGTGGTCGGTGCCTCGCCCGGCCTGCCTGGCGTTGACATGCAGCTGTCCATCAATGCCCAGGGCCGTCTGCAGACCGAGGAGGAGTTCGGCGACATCATCGTCAAGACCGGCTCCGACGGCGCGGTGACGCGCTTGCGCGACGTAGCGAGGCTGGAGCTGGGCGCGGCCGATTATTCGCTGCGCTCCCTGCTCAACAACGATCCCGCCGTAGGCATGGGCGTGTTCCAGGCCCCGGGCTCGAACGCCCTGGAGATCTCGGCCAATGTGCGCTCCACCATGGCCGAGCTGCAAAAGCACATGCCCGAGGGCGTGGAGTTCCGCATTGCCTACGACCCCACGCAATTCGTGCGGGCTTCCATCAAGTCCGTGATCCAGACCCTGCTTGAAGCCGTGGCCCTGGTCGTGGTGGTGGTGATCCTGTTCCTGCAGACCTGGCGAGCATCCATCATTCCGCTGCTGGCCGTGCCGGTGTCGGTGGTGGGTACCTTTGCCGTGCTGCACCTGCTGGGCTTTTCCATCAATGCGCTGAGCCTGTTCGGCCTGGTGCTGGCCATCGGCATCGTGGTGGACGACGCCATCGTGGTGGTGGAGAACGTGGAGCGCAACATCGAGGCCGGGCTGTCGCCGCGCCAGGCCACCTACCGCGCCATGCAGGAGGTCAGCGGGCCCATCATCGCCATCGCCCTGGTGCTGGTGGCCGTGTTCGTGCCGCTGGCCTTCATCAGCGGCCTGACGGGCCAGTTCTATCGCCAGTTCGCGGTGACCATCGCCATCTCGACGGTGATCTCGGCCATCAACTCGCTGACCCTGTCACCTGCGCTGTCCGCGCTGCTGCTGCGCGGCCACGATGCTCCCAAGGACGCGCTGACGCGTGGCATGGAGCGCGTGCTGGGCGGCTTTTTCCGCCGCTTCAACGCCTTGTTTCGCCGCGGCTCCGATGCCTATAGCGGCGGCGTGCAGCGCGTCATCGGCCGCAAGGCGCTGATGCTGGTGATCTACGCCGTGCTGGTGGGCGCGACCTGGGGTCTGTTCAAGCTGGTGCCCGGTGGCTTTGTGCCGGCCCAGGACAAACAGTACCTGGTCGGCTTTGCCCAACTGCCCGATGGCGCCACACTGGACCGCACTGAAGACGTGATCCGCCGCATGGGCGAGATCGTCAAGAACAATCCCAATGTGGAAGACGCCATCGCCTTCCCCGGACTGTCCATCAACGGCTTTACCAACAGCTCCAACTCGGGCATCGTCTTTGTCACGCTCAAGCCCTTTGCCGAGCGCAAGCATGCCGACCAGAGCGGCGGTGCCGTGGCGGGCCAGCTCAATCAGGCCTTTGGCAGCATCCAGGAAGCCTTTATCGCCATGTTCCCGCCACCGCCCGTGGCCGGCCTCGGAACGACCGGCGGCTTCAAGCTGCAGATCGAGGACCGTGCCTCGCTGGGTTACGACGCCATGGACGCGGCCGTGAAGGCCTTCATGGCAAAGGCCTACCAGACGCCCGAGCTGGCCGGCCTGTTCACGAGCTGGCAGGTCAACGTGCCCCAGCTCTATGCCGCCATCGACCGCACCAAGGCGCGCCAGCTCGGCGTGCCCGTGACGGATATCTTCGAGACGCTGCAGATCTACCTGGGCAGTCTGTATGCGAACGACTTCAACCAGTTTGGCCGCACCTATAGCGTGCGCGTCCAGGCCGATGCCGCCTACCGGGCGCGCGCCGAAGACGTGGGTCTGCTCAAGGTGCGTTCCACCACAGGCGAGATGGTGCCGCTGTCGGCGCTGATGAAACTCGAACCCAGCTTCGGGCCCGAACGCGCCATGCGCTACAACGGCTTTCTGGCCGCCGACGTGAATGGCGGGCCCGCGCCCGGCTTCTCCTCGGGCCAGGCTCAGGCCGCCGTCGAGCGCATTGCTGCCGAAACCCTGCCGCCCGGCATAGGCTTCGAGTGGACCGAGCTGACCTACCAGGAAATCCTGGCCGGCAATTCCGCCGTGCTGGTGTTCCCCATCGCCATCCTGCTGGTCTTTCTGGTGCTGGCGGCGCAATACGAAAGCCTGACCCTGCCGATTGCCATCATCCTCATCGTGCCCATGGGCCTGCTGGCTGCCATGACGGGCGTGTGGCTGAGCGGCGGCGACAACAATGTGTTTACGCAGATCGGGCTCATCGTGCTCGTGGGGCTGTCGGCCAAGAACGCCATCCTGATCGTGGAGTTCGCCCGCGAGCTCGAATTTGCCGGCCGCACTCCCGTGCAGGCCGCCATCGAAGCCAGTCGCCTGCGCCTGCGCCCCATCCTCATGACCTCGCTGGCCTTTGTCATGGGCGTGCTGCCGCTGGTGCTGTCCACGGGGGCGGGCGCCGAGATGCGCAGCGCCATGGGCGTGGCGGTGTTCGCCGGCATGATCGGTGTGACGGCCTTTGGCCTGTTCCTCACGCCGGTGTTCTATGTGGTGCTGCGCCGCCTGGCCGGCAACCGTCCGCTGCAGCAGCACGGCAGCCATGTGGCGCCGATCAGCGAGCCCGGTCACGGCGCCTCGGCCCTGCCCATGCCTGCCGCGCCGCGCGGCCATGACGAATAAGCCCCAATCAACCATGGATTCCGATATGAAAACGATGCAAGGCATTCGATCCCTGATGCCCTCCCTGAGCGCACTGGCGGCAGCCCTGGTGCTGGCGGGCTGCGCCAGCGCTCCGCCCACGGTGGACCAGCATGCCGGCGTTGCCATGCCCGCAAGCTTCAGCGCCGAGGCCGCAGCCGCGGGCTGGACGCAGGCCGCCCCGGCCGAGGCCCAGTCGCGCGGTGCCTGGTGGCGGGTATTTGCCGACGCCGAACTCAGCGCTCTCGTGGAGCGTGCGGGTGAAGCCAATACCGATGTGCAGACTGCTGCGGCACGTTTGGCCGAAGCCCGCGCGCTGCTGCGCTCGGCCGATGCGCAGCGGCAGCCGCAGATCGGGGCCTCGGGCGGCGCTGTGCGCCAGGCCGGACTGAACACCGCGAACGGCCTGCAGCCCGCCACCCTGGTCACGGCCGGCCTGAACCTCTCCTACGAAGCGGATCTGTTCGGCAGGCTGTCGCGGGCCAGCGAAGCAGCGCGCGAGGATGCCAATGCACGCGAAGCCCTGCTGCAGAGCACGCGCCTGATGGTGCAGGCCGATGTGGCGCAGACTTATCTGCAGCTGCGTTCGCTGCAGACCGAGCGCCAGCTGGTCGAGCAGAGTCTGGCGGCCTATCGCGAGACGCTGATGCTGATCGAGAAGCGCTTCCGTGCCGGCGATGCGGCCGAGCTGGACGTGGCGCGCATGCAGACCGAGGTTTCGGCCACCGAGGCCGAGACGCTGGCGCTGGAGCGCCAGCAGGCGGCCCTCACGCATGCGCTGGCCGTGCTGGTCGGCGATGTCGCCACTGGCTTCACGCTGGCCGCGCAGCCGGTGCTGGCAGCGCTGCCCGTGATTCCGGCAGGCGTGCCCGCGACGGTGCTGGCGCGCCGCCCCGATGTGTCGGCGGCCCAGGCATCGGTGCTGGCGGCCCAGGCGCGCGTGGGCGTGGCCCAGGCCGCATGGTTTCCGGCCATCACGCTCACGGGCAATGGAGGCTATGCCTCGCCGGAGCTTGGCGATCTGTTCAAGTGGTCGGCGCGCTCCTGGGGCATAGGCGCTTTGCTGTCCCTGCCCATCTTCGACGGCGGCCAGCGCGCCGCGCAGGAAGAGGGCGCCCGTGCGCGCCTGGAGGCTGCAGTGGCCGCCCAGCGCGGTCAGGTGCTCGCGGCCTTTAGGGAGGTCGAGGATCAGCTCAGTGCCTTGCGCCTGCTCTCGGGCCAGGCCCATGTGCTGGGGCAGGCCGTGCAATCCTCGGAGCGTGCCACGCACCTCTCGGACGTGCGCTATCGCAACGGTCTGGTGAGCCAGCTGGAGCTGCTCGATGCGCGCCGCAACGAGCTGCGCAACCGGCGTCAGGCTTTGCAGGTGCGTACCGCGCAGTACACGGCCACGGTGGCGCTGATCCGTGCGCTGGGCGGCGGCTGGGACAGCGGAGAGCCTGTGGCGGCAAGCAGCTGAGGCGAGAGCAGTCCCGTCCGCCCTGGCGGCCGATTTGCCGGCTGGTGACTCCTGCTGCACAGCCAGCCGGTGCTTGCGGCGCCCGGACAGGCTCAGCGGTTTGATGGGCATCAAGGCAAGACTTGAGGCTCTGGAAACGCAGGCGCCAGTGGTGCTAGATTCATTGACGGTCCATGTGGATCGTCAATGGATGCTTCATGAACATCACTTTTCACGGTGCGGCGCAGTCGGTCACGGGGTCCTGTTTCCTGGTTGAGGCGCATGGCTGCCGATTTCTGATCGACTGCGGCATGGCTCAGGGCGGCCGCGAGGCTGACGAGCACAACCAGCAAGCCTTTGCCTTTGATGCCGCAGGTCTGGATTTCGTCGTTCTGACCCATGCGCACATCGATCACAGCGGCCTGCTGCCCAAGCTCGTGGCCCAGGGCTTCAAGGGCCCTATCTATGCCACGCTGGCCACCAAGGACTTGCTCGAGGTCTTGCTCAAGGACAGCGCCCATATCCAGATGATGGATGCCGAACGGGCGGCGCGGCGCCGGCGTGAAGGCCGGGGGCACGAGCGTGAGCCGACGGTTCCTCTGTATTCGCTGGCCCATGTGGCGAGCACGCTGGAGCAGGTCCAGGCCGTGCCTTATGGCCACAGCTTCGAACCCCATCCTGCGGTGACGGTACGTTTTCAGGATGCCGGGCATATTCTGGGCTCGGCCATTGCGGAGCTATGGCTGGCAGATGGCCATGGCGGCACGCGCAAGCTGGTGGCCAGCGGCGATCTGGGCCAGCCGGGGCGGGTGATTCTGCGCGATCCCACGCCGATCCTGGAGGCCGATCTGCTGCTCATCGAGTCCACCTATGGCGACCGGCAGCACAAGAGCACGGGCGATACCCTGGAAGAGCTGGTCGATGTGGTCACGCGCACGGTTCCTCATGGCAATGTGGTCATCCCGGCATTCGCCGTGGGGCGCACGCAGGAGCTGCTCTATCACTTTCTGCAGCTGATCCAGCAGCAGCGCCTGCCGCCGGTAGAGATATTTGTGGATTCGCCGATGGCGGTGGCGGCCACCGATATCACGCTGCGGCACTTCGGCGTGTTCGACGAGGAGGCCAGGCAGTTGCTGGGCAGCGTCAGGAGACTCAAGGAGTCGCCGCACATTCACTTCATCAGCGATGTGGAGGACTCCATCAAGCTCAACCGCATCAAGAGCGGCGCGGTCATCATCTCGGCCAGCGGCATGTGCGATGCGGGACGGGTGCTGCATCATCTGAAGAACAATCTGCCCAGGCCCGAGTGTGCGGTGGTGATCTGCGGCTTTCAGGCTGAAGGTTCGCTGGGCCGCAGGCTGGTCGACGGTGCCAGGCAGGTGCGCCTGTTTGGAGATGACGTCGAGGTCCGTGCCGGCATCCATACCCTGGGCGGCTTTTCGGCCCATGCAGACCAGCAAGCCTTGCTGGACTGGGCGGCCGCTTTTACCCGCCCGCCGCAGCAGACCTTTGTGGTGCATGGCGAGTCGCATGCCTCCCTGGCCCTGGCCACGCTGCTGCACGAGCGCCTGCATTTCACGGTGCAGGTTCCGCAGCCGGCTCAGGTCTTCGAGTTCTAGAGCGTGCCGGGAGTCTCCGAGATGCTGAATCCGTCTTGCGCACGGCCTGTTGCATGATGTTCTGGCGGCGAAGCCTGATGCCGGTCGAGGCCGGTTTCGCGCAGCGGCTTTTCGGCACTACGCTGGATGAACTGCTGCCCGGCATGCGTCTGCATGTGCGGCGTCTGGGCGATACCAGGCGCGCGCTGTCCCTGGGCGGCGGGCGCATCTATCTGCCGCGCAGCTTTTTTGAGCACCGGGACCCGCATAAGCCGCTGCGGCTTGCCCACCCTGTGGTGGCTGGCGTCTTCGCCCATGAGCTGCTGCATCAGTGGCAGCGCCTGCAAGGCAGGGCGGTGACCTGGGAGGCGTTCGGCCTGCATCTGCGCGCGGCATGCCTGCGGCGCGATCCCTATCACTATCAGGCTTGTGCAGATCCGCAGCAGATGCTGCAGTGCTTTCCGGACGCAAGCGTGGAGCAGCAGGGTCAGATCTGGCAGGATCATGTTCAGGCCCTGGTGCAGGGCCAGCCTCTGGCCTGCATGTGCCTGATTGCCGAGCATGTGCTCAAGGCTCAAGCCGGCCGGACCAGGCCGGGCCGAGCCAGCAAAGGCTAGGCAGCCGGGTTGAGTGCGGCTATCAGATCGTGCTCGTCCACATCGCGCGCCGCGCCGAAGCCTGCGACATGCCTGCCGCTTTGCGGCGTGATGCAGACAAAACGAAAGTCGCCCAGCGCCGTCATGGGCTCGGCTTCGGGAAAGCGCGCCAGATAGTTGGCACGGGCGCCTTGCCACAGGCCGCTGTCGCGTGGGGGAGTGGAAGCCACGCCCTGAATGCTGATGCGCTCCAGCGCATGCACGGCTTCGCCAGCGGACTCTGGCCTGCTCATCAGCAGACTGACGGCAGGATGCAGCTCCATGGCCTGTGTGTGGCTAGCCAGCGCACTGACATGCAGTATCAGACAGCTGAATTCGCCACTCCAGGCCCATGGCACCAGCGACAGGCCCGGGGCGGGGAGATAACCGGGCGCTGATGAACCGGCCTGTGGCTGAACGGCCAGGGCGGCAGTACGCTGACTGGCGAGTAGCTGGCGCAGCGACTGCTGCAAGCGTGATTCATGAGGCATTTGCGCATGGTAAGCCAGAGCGCGGGGCCGGACCAGCTTGAACCGCGCCAGGCCGCGTCGAGCGTCACCTGCGTGACCGACTGTTGGGGCCATCCCGGATGCCGGGCCGAGGTTGCAGGCCTAGTCTTGCGGACTGATTAGTCCACCCGGACTATGTATACGCTTTTCTGATTGCCTGACTCATGCCCGCTCACCACAAGTTTTGGCCCAATCGGCTGCCATATTCCATCACCGTCCCAGCAACCAGTGTCTGGGAAAACCTCGCTATCAATGCCAGGCGTTATCCGGACAAGGCCGCGCTGGTGTTTCTGGGACGCACCACGACCTATCGGCAACTCTGCGAGGGAACGGAGCGCATGGCCGCCTATCTGCATGGCCTGGGCGTGCAAAAAGGCGACCGCGTCATCGTGCTGATGCAAAACAGCTCGCAACTGGTGCTGGCGCATTACGCCATCTTTCGAGCCAATGCGGTGGTGGTGCCGGTCAACCCCATGAATACGGCGGAGGAGCTCAAGCACTACATCACGGATTCGGGCGCCAAGGTGGCCATTACCACGGCCGATCTGGCGCCGGAGCTGGCCAAGGCCAGCAATGCCTTGCCGCAGTCCGAAGCATTGCAGCACTTGCTGGTCACCCGATTCACCGACGGTTTTGATGCCGATGTGCAAGGGCCGGATGCACCGCCCGAAGCCTGGCGCAACTGGCTGCTCGGCGAGCGCGAACCCGCAAGCCTGAGCCATGGCAAGGTCCATGCCTGGACGCAGGCACTGGCCTGCAGCGAGCTGCCGCCGCCGCATACCGCGGGTCGTGACGACCTGGCATTGCTGCCCTATACCAGCGGCACCACGGGCCAGCCCAAGGGCTGCATGCACCTGCACCGCAGCATCAACCACAACGCCGTTTCCGGCGCGATGTGGGGCACGGGCAGCAGCGAGAACGTGGTGCTCGCCGTCGTGCCCATGTTTCACATCACAGGCATGGTTTCCGTGCTGCACAGTGCCATCTACATGGGGGCGACGCTGATCATCATGCCGCGCTGGGAGCGTGAGCTGGCAGGGCGCCTGATCTCGCACTATCAGGTCACCAGCTGGACCAATATCCCGACCATGGTGATCGATCTGCTGGCCAGTCCCAACTTTGCGTCCTTCGATCTGTCCAGCCTCAAATACATCGGCGGCGGCGGCGCCGCCATGCCCCAGGCCGTGGCCCAGCGACTGCTGGAACAGTACGGGCTGCGTTTTTGCGAGGGCTATGGCCTGACCGAAACCGCCGCACCCTCGCACAGCAATCCGCCCGACCATCCCAAGCAGCAATGTCTGGGCATCCCCTTCATGAGCACCGATGCGCGCGTGATCAGCCCCGACACGCTGGAAGAGGTGGCCCAGGGCGAACAGGGCGAGATCGTGGTCAACGGCCCCGAGGTGTTCGAGGGCTACTGGCAACGCCCCGAGGCGACCGAGCAGAGCTTTATGGAGCTCGATGGCAAACGCTTTTTCCGCACCGGGGACCTGGGGCGCGTGGATGAGGATGGCTACTTTTTCATCACCGACCGGCTCAAGCGCATGATCAATGCCAGCGGCTTCAAGGTATGGCCCGCCGAGGTGGAGTCGCTGATGTTCCGCCATCCGGCGATTCAGGAGGCCTGCGTGATCTCCGCCAAGGATGCCTATCGCGGCGAGACCGTCAAGGCCGTGGTGGTGCTGCGTGCCGGCCATGAGGCGACGACGGCAGAGCAGATCATCCAGTGGTGCCATGACAATATGGCAGTCTACAAGGCCCCACGTCGGGTGCAATTCGTGACGGCTTTGCCCAAGAGCGGCAGCGGCAAGGTGATGTGGCGAATGCTGCAGGAGCAGGAAGCCGCGGTCTGAAATGCAAAGAGGGGGAGTGGCGGAAAGCAGCTGGAGTCGAACCAACCCGGGAGCGGCTGACGCCCCCCACCGGGTTTGAAGCCCGGCCGCGCCACCGGGCACGATTGCCTTCCTTTGAGTCAAGAGTGGAAGTTGCCACTCTTGTAGAAGATAAGACGGTGATTGTAGCCAGCAATCCGGCAGCTGATGACAAACAGCACGTCAAGGCCGCATATCCGGCTCTACCCTGATTTGATAGCTTGTTGCCCAAGCGGGATAAGGAACCTGGACTGATTTCCGCTGGTTTTCCTTGCAGGCTCAGCGTGGCGTGCTATTCCACTGTACGTCAGGGCGCAGCAGATGGGCGTCGCGCACGCGGCGTGTGTAGCCGGTGCGGTCGAAGAATTCGAGAATCTGGATGGCGCGCTTGCGGCCCAGACCAGTGGCGTCGCGGAATGCGCTGGCTTCCACCTCTCCCCTGGCGTGCTGGCTGGCGATGTCGGCAACCAGGGCGGCGAGTTCATCCATGCGCACCGGTGCATAGAACAAGTCCTTGACGACCTGGAACAGCTGGCCCTGGCGCGAAAGCTTTTTGAGCAGCTGGCGCACCGGCTCTTCGCCAGCGGCATGGTCGCGCGCCAGATCGCGCACCCAGGGCGGGTCATAGCGGCCTGCAGCAATGGCGGGCAGCAGTTTTTCGGCCAGCGTCTGCTCGGCGCTGCTCAGCTGCACGCTGTGCTGCGGCAAATGCAGCCAGGCGCCGGTGCTGGCCAGCAACTGGCTGTTGAGCAGGGCATCGACCAGGCCCTGATAGAGCGCGTCGTAGCTGCCTTGCTGCAGGCCGGGCAAGGCCATGCGCCTCAGTCTGGCCGCGTTGACGCCGGGCTCGTCGGGCGATTTTTCATGAAAGCGCGCCAGGCTGTCGATGAGCTGGGTCTGCAACTGCTGCCAGCGCTGCAGGCCAAGCACCAGGGCATCGCCGCCGGCGATGGGCAACTGGATGGTGTCGGCAAGGCTGGCCTCGGGGAAGGCATGGCCGCTCAGACGCACCAGCTGCGAACGCGCAATGCCGTGCGGGGCCTGTGCGATCAGCGGTCTGAAGTCGCTGCGGGCGACTAGCTGCTCCATGGCGTCGAGGTAGGCCATGCGCTCTGCGCTGCGGCGCTTGCGGCTCGGGGCATAGGGGTCGAGCACCATACCGCCGGCGATGGTGCGGCTGGCCTGGGCGTTGCGCAGAATCAGGCGGTCGCCGGGCAGGGCGAAGACCGGCGCATCGAGCACCAACTGCACGCGGGCCTCGGTGCCGGGCTCTATGGCCTCGTCCTGTAGCAGCGCTACATGGCCCGTGGTGCGCTTGGTGCCCAGGTGCACATGGACGGGCGTCCACTGGGCCAGCAAGGGCGCTTCGCCGAGCAGGTGCAGATGAATGTCGAGGCGGTCCGTGGCCTGCAGCAGACGTTGGTCCATGATCCAGTCGCCGCGTTCGATCTCGTCCTTGCCTATGCCCGCCAGATTGAGTGCGCAGCGCTGGCCGGCGACGCCGCTGTCGCTGCTCTGGTTCTGTGCATGAATGCTGCGCACACGCACGGCCTGACCACTGGCCGAGTGCGCCAGCGTGTCGCCCACCCGCACCTGGCCATTGAAGACCGTGCCCGTGACCACCGTGCCCTGGCCCGGCAGCGTGAAGACGCGGTCCACGGCGAGCCGGAACAATCCGTCTCGGGGACGCGCCTGCATCATCTGGGCCTGCACCTGCAGATGTTCGCGCAGGGCCTGTACGCCGGCATTGCCGGGTTCTGCGGCATTGGTCTCGAAGATGGGACTGTCCGCCAGTGCAGTGACGCCGAGAATGGCGTTGATTTCGCGATGCACGTCGGCAATGCGCTGCGGCAGCACGCGATCGACCTTGGTCAGCGCCACGCTGCCACGCCTGACACCCAGCAGCTGCAGAATTTCCAGGTGCTCCAGGGTCTGGGGCATGACGCCGTCGTCGGCAGCCACGACCAGCAGGGCGTGGTCAATGCCCACGGCTCCGGCGGCCATGGTGTGGACGAATTTCTCGTGGCCCGGCACGTCGATGATGCCCAGCACATCGCCGTTGGGCAACGGGCTGTAGGCATAACCGAGTTCTATGGAGATGCCGCGGGCTTTCTCTTCCTTGAGACGGTCGGTTTCCACGCCCGTGAGCGCACGCACCAGCGTGGTTTTGCCGTGGTCGATATGGCCTGCGGTTCCGATGATCATGGTGTGCTTGTAGTTTTGTTGGCTGCTGGCGCTTGTGTATCAAGCGATGCAAGGTGTTTTTGTATGAATTCCGGGGGGCGGGGCCATGGGGCTGCCTCAGGCCAGCTGCGGCAGTTGCGCGGCAAACAGGGCCTGCGCCGGGTGTTCGAGGCAGCGCAGATCCAGCCACAGAGCATCGTCATGCAGCCGCCCGATCACGGGCCGGGGCAGGGCGCGAAAGCGCGCTTCGAGCCGGGTCAGCTGGCGACCCGCATGCTTGCCGCTGGCCGGATAAATCCTGAGGCCGAAGCTGGGCAGATTTTCCACGGGCAGGGCGCCGCTGCCGATCTGGCTGTTCATGGCCGCCATCTCCACCACATAGTCCTGGCCCAGTGCCTGCTGCAGCAGAGGCTGCAGCTGCTCGGCCTGGATCTGCATGTCGGCGGCCTGGCGCGTGAACAGGCGCAGCGTGGTCAACTCCTGGGCCAGCTTTTCGGGGTTCAGATACAGGCGCAGCGTGGGCTCCAGTGCCGCCAGCGTGATCTTGCCCACGCGCAGCGCGCGCTTGAGCGGGTTCTTCTTGATCTGGGTGATCAGCTCCTTTTTGCCGACGATGATGCCGGCCTGCGGGCCGCCCAGGAGCTTGTCGCCGCTGAAGGTGACGATGTCGGCACCGGACTCGACCGTCTCGCGCACCGTGACCTCATAGGGCAGTCCCCAGTCGCGCATGTCGATCAGCGTGCCGCTGCCCAGGTCGACAATCATCGGCAGATTGCTGTCGTGCGCAATGCGGGCGACATCGGCGTCGCTCACCGCCTTGGTAAAGCCGGTGATGGCGTAGTTGCTGCAGTGCACCTTCATGAGCGCGGCCGTATTCTCGTCTATGGCCTCTGCATAGTCTTTCTCATGCGTGCGGTTGGTGGTGCCGACCTCGACGAGCCTGGCGCCGGCGCGGGTCATGACATCGGGAATGCGGAAGGCGCCGCCGATTTCCACCAGCTCGCCGCGCGAGACCACGACTTCCCTGCCCGTGGCCATGGTGGACAGCACCAGCAGCACGGCTGCGGCGTTGTTGTTGACAACGGTGGCGGCTTCAGCGCCGGTCAGCTCGCAGATCAGCGACTCGACCAGATCGTCGCGATCGCCGCGACCGCCGTCTTCAAGGTCATATTCCAGATTGGCCGGGGAGTTCATGGCCTGTACCACGGCATCGATCGCGGCCTGCGGCAGCAATGCGCGGCCCAGGTTGGTGTGCAGCACCGTGCCGGTGAGATTGAAGACGGCTTGCAGGCGTGGCGCAAACCGGGCCTGAAGCTGGCGCTGCGCAGCTTGCACGATGCTGGCGATGTCGGCCTGCACGCTCTGGCCGGGCTGATCGGCAAAACCCAGGAGCTGCTGGCGCAACCCCGTCAGCACATCGCGGACTGCCTTGGTGCAGGCATCGAGGCCGTAGGACTCGCGCAGCACCTGCATCTCGACCGCGAGCAAGACCTTGTCCACGGCGGGAAGCTGAGATGGGTGCGAAATTTCAGGGGCGGTCGCTGCGGTATTGCTCATGGCCAAGGTGTGTCGGGTCGTCAAAAGAATGAAAAAGGCGGCAGGAGTTCCTGCCGCCTTCATTATGGTGGCGGTTGGAGCCGGCAGGTTTACGCCGCAGGGTCCACCAGTTCGTGATCGGCCTCGCCTTGCTGCTCTTCGGCCACGGCCACAAACAACAGAGGATTGGCGCTGGCGCGCTGGAACTGGGTCTCGCTCATCAGCAGATCCAGCATCAGGCTGGCCAGATCGTCGACGAGAGGTTCGACCATGGGGTTCTTTTCCTGATTCACGATCTTGCGGTAGCTGCCGCATTCGTCGCATGTCTCGGCCAGAACTTCTTCGCCCGAACCGTCAATGCCCTGGTAGTGGATGCCCTTGGTCGATTCGCAGTGCGTGCACTTGACGCGAACCATATGCCATTCGCAGGCACAGGTGCCGCAATGAGCGTAACGGTGACCGGCCACTTTGCCGCCAATGCGGATGACGCTGGCCACAGGCTCGCTGGCGCAGACGGGGCAGATGCTGGCGGGGTCGGTGTAGGGAACGTCGCGGCCACTGAGACTGGCCGAGCGCTTGGCAAAGGTCACTTGCAGCGCAGCCATGATGAAGGGTGCCATGCCCACATGGCGGGCGGCGACTTCCTTTTGCAACAGCTTTTTGGCAATGTCTGCACGGGTCTCGGGAGTCAGTGCACGCAGCTCCTTGAGCAGGGGCTGCAGCGGTGCAGGCAGGCCTTCGCTGCCCTGCAGCGTGTCGAGCATATTGTCCAGTACGGCTTGCCAGGCGGGATCGATGGTGTCCACTGCGGGCAGCAGGGGCATGGAGTGCTCCTGAGCACGCGCCATGAGTTCGGCATCGGGCGCAGATATCTCGATGGTGGCGGCTGCCTTGTGCTGCGCATCCATGATCTGGGCCACGAACAGCAGATAGTCTGCAATGGGATTGCCATTGGCCAGCTGGCGCAGGCGTGCAGCACGTTCGGCGAACAGACTGCTTACCTGGGGCAGCAAGATGCGGGGAAAGCTGGTGTGATCCAGTGCTTCGATTTCACCGGGTTGAAGAATGCGTTGCATTGACAGGGTTTCCAAATGAATCAGCCGCCGAGCGCCGATAAACGCTTGGCGGCTGGGTTGTTAGGGGAGAGGACTAAAAACCTTAGTCGTTGTCACCCGTCATCTTGCGGTACCAGCCGCGGTGGTGTTGCTTGGCCCAGGCTCGCGTTACTGTGCCATAAAGCATGGCGCGAATGGTGCCACGAGTCCAGATGGCGGCATACACGTGCATGATGATCAGACCGATCATCCACACGGCAGCGATGGCGTGAACCACCGAAGCCGCTCGCACCACGTTGACCGGCAATGTCCACCAAGCGCGCCACATCAGAAAGCCGGTGATCACGATCAGCAGCATGCCGATTACCAGGCCCCAGAACAACAGCTTCTGACCACCGTTGTATTTGCCCTGTTCGGGCATGTCGTGGTCGTCGCCATCGATCATCTTGTTGACGTTCTTGAGCCATTCGATGTCGCGCGGCTCAACGATGTTGAGCTTGGCAAAACGGCAGGCCATGATGACGAAGAATGCGCCCATGACAACCCCGATGTAGGGGTGCAGGATGCGGGTCCAGGGACCGCCACCGAACAGATTGGTCAACCAGAAGAAGGCCGGGTGAAAGAACGCCAGACCGGACAGGGCCAGCAAGATGAAGCAAATGCCTACCACCCAGTGGTTGGCGCGCTCCGATGCGTTGTAGCGCACGAGGTCGCGAGGATTGCGTTTCATTTGCCGTTCTCCTTGTTCAGCGCTTCGGCGTCCTTGCGTTCCATTTCATCCTCAAGGTCCTTGGACACGTCGTTGGGTCCCTTGGTGATGTAGTGGAACAGGCTGCCGATTGCGGCTGCACCCAGTGCGGCCATGGCCAGAGGCTTGGCTACACCCTTCCACAGCGACACCATGGGGCTGATGGACGGATCGTCCGGCAGGCCCTTGTACAGCGAAGGTTTGTCCGCGTGATGCAGAACGTACATCACGTGCGTGCCGCCCACGCCTTGCGGGTCGTAGAGGCCTGCCTTTTCGTAGCCGCGTTCCTTGAGGTCCACGACACGGCGGGACGCTTGCTCCTGCATGGCTTCCTTGGTGCCAAACTGGATGGCGCCCGTGGGGCAGGTCTTGACGCAGGCGGGCTCCTGGCCAACAGCCACGCGATCCGAACACAAGGTGCACTTGTACGCCTTGTTGTCCTTCTTGGAGATGCGCGGAATGTTGAAGGGGCAGCCCGTGACGCAGTAGCCGCAGCCCACGCACTGGTCTTGCTGGAAGTCCACGATGCCGTTGGCATATTGGACGATGGCGCCAGGCGAGGGACAGGCCTTCAGGCAGCCCGGGTCTTCGCAGTGCATGCAGCCGTCCTTGCGGATCAGCCACTCCAGATTGCCTGTGGCTTCGTTTTCGTATTCGGCAAAGCGCATCACGGTCCAAGACTCCGACGTCAGATCCGTCGGGTTGTCGTAGACGCCTGCGGCAACCGTGCCGATTTCGTCGCGAAGGTCGTTCCACTCCATGCAGGCGGTCTGGCAAGCCTTGCAGCCAATGCATTTGGAGACGTCGATCAGCTTGGCGACTTCCCCCGCGTGCGCACCGCGTGCGCTCGGTGAGGGGGTTGTCGTGGCCGAACGGCGTTTGATATCGAGAGACATGGTTGAGGACATCAGCGTGGCTCCTTAGATCTTTTCCACCTTCACGAGGAAGGTCTTGGATTCAGGGGTCAAGCTGTTACCGTCACCCACGGAGGCTGTCAGGTTGTTCGCCAGATAGCCCTTGCGTCCCGTCGTGGAGAAGCCCCAGTGAATCGGCACACCCACGTGATGGATGGTCTTGCCATCGATCTTCATGGGCTTGATGCGCTTGGTCACCACGGCAACCGCCTTCACGAAACCGCGCTTGGACGAAACCTTGACCTTCTGGCCGGTCTCTATGCCCAGTTCCTTGCCCAGTGCCTCGCCGATTTCCACGAACTGCTCGGGCTGAACGATGTTGTTCAGCTGAACATGCTTGGTCCAGTAATGGAAGTGCTCGGTCAGGCGGTAGGTCGTGCCTACATGCGGGTAGTCCTTGGGGTCGCCCTGCGTGTCCTTGGCAGTTGCCAGGATGCGCATCACGGGGCTGATGACGGCCTGCTTGTTGTTGGGGTACATGGGGTTGTAGCCCAGCGGGTTGTCAAACGCCTCGTAGTGCGTGGGGAACGGACCTTCTGCCATGCCCTTGCGGGCAAACAGACGGGCCACCCCTTCGGGGTTCATGATGAAGGGATTGATCACCTCGGGATCCAGGCCCACGGCCACGTCCGGCACGTCCGCTCCACCCCACTGCTTGCCGTTCCACTTGATCAGCACGCGTTCTGGGTTGAAGGGCTTGCCCTGGCGGTCGCAAGACGCGCGGTTGTAAAGCACGCGGCGATTCGCAGGCCAGGCCCAGGCCCAGTTCAGCGTGTTGCCTATGCCTGTCGGGTCGCTGTTGTCACGACGAGCCATCTGGTTGCCGGAAGAGGTCCAGCTACCAGCCCAGATCCAGCATCCACCCAGGGTGGTGCCGTCATCGCGCATTTCGCCAAAGCCCGCCAACTGCTCGCCGGCCTTGCGGATGAGCTTGGTGGGGTCCTTGGGATCGAACAGATCCACCAGCGCACGGCCGTTGTATTCCTTGGCCACTTCCTCGGAAGAGGGATGATCGGCTTCAGCGTAAGGCCAGTACAGGTTGGTGATGGGCTCGGAGAACTTGCCGCCTTCCTTCTGATAGAGAGCCTTCAGGCGCAGGTGCAGACCGGACATGATGGCAATGTCGGTCTTGGCCTCTCCTGGGGGCTCGGCAGCCTTCCAGTGCCACTGCAGCACGCGCGAGGAGCTGACCACGGCACCGTCTTCTTCAGCGAAGCAAGTGGTAGGCAGGCGGAACACCTCGGTTTGAATCGAAGCCGAGTCCACGTCGTTGAATTCGCCGTGGTTCTTCCAGAATTCCGAAGTTTCCGTAACCAGCGGATCCATGATGACCAGGAACTTCAGCTTCTTGAGACCGTCGCGCACGCTGTTGCTGTTGGCCAGCGCCGCCAAGGGGTTGAAGCCTTGAGCGATATAGCCGTTGACCTTGCCCTGCGTCATCATCTCGAAGATCTGCAGCATGTCGTACTGCTTGTCCAACTTGGGCAGATAGTCGAACGCCCAGTTGTTTTCAGCAGTTGCCGCCGGGCCCCACCACGCCTTCATCAGGCTGACATGGAACTTGGGCGTGTTCGACCAGTAATTCATCTGGCCGGGACGCAGCAGCTTGGGCGTGCGAGTGGCGATGTACTGGTTGTAGTCCTGTTCGGCTTCGTTCGGCAGCGTCAGGTACCCGGGAAGCGAAGCAGACAGGATGCCCAGGTCCGTCAGGCCCTGGATGTTGGAGTGGCCGCGCAGCGCGTTCATGCCGCCGCCAGCGATACCGATATTGCCCAGCAGCAGCTGGATCATGGCACCGGTACGCAGGATCTGCGCACCCGTGGTGTGCTGGGTCCAGCCCAGTGCGTACAGGATGGTGGCAACACGGCCGGCTTCGGCGGTCGAAGCAAGCTTCTCGCACACGTGCAGGAATTTTTCCTTGGGTGTGCCGCAGATGGATTCCACCTTCTCGGGGGTATAGCCGGCGTAGTGCTTCTTGAGCCACTGATAGACGCAGCGAGGGTGTTCCAGAGTGGGATCCACCTTCACGAAGCCGTCTTCGCCCAGTTCGTAGTCCCACGACGCCTTGTCATAGGTACGCTTTTCAGGGTTGTAGCCGGAGAAAATACCTTCGTCGAACGCAAAGTCCTCGCGCACGATGAATGAGAAGTCCGTGTAGTTCCTCACATACTCGTGGTGGATCCTGTCGTTGGTCAGCAGGTAATTGATCACGCCGCCGAGGAAGACGATGTCCGAGCCGGAGCGGATCGGCGCATAGAAGTCAGCCACGGATGCCGAGCGGTTGAAGCGCGGATCGACCACCATGAAGTGAGCCTTGTTGTGCTCCTTCGCTTCGGTCACCCACTTGAAGCCGCAGGGGTGTGCTTCGGCGGCATTGCCGCCCATGATCAAAATAACGTCCGCGTTCTTGATGTCGACCCAATGGTTCGTCATCGCTCCACGGCCAAACGTCGGGGCAAGACCTGCCACCGTCGGGCCGTGTCAGACACGTGCTTGGTTATCGAGTGCAAGAAGGCCCCAGGAGCGGGCCACTTTGTGCGTGATGTAGCCGGCTTCGTTGCTGGAGGCCGAAGCGGCCAGCATGCCGGTGGTCAGCCAGCGGTTGACCTTCTGGCCTTTTTCGTTGGTTTCAACGAAATTGGCGTCGCGGTCTTCCTTGAGCAGCTTGGCGATGCGGTTCAGTGCCTCGTCCCAGGACATGCGCTTCCACTCGGACGAACCGGGGGCGCGGTATTCGGGGTACTTGAGGCGGCTGGGGCTGTGGACAAAGTCCAGCAGCGATGCACCCTTGGGACACAGCGTGCCGCGATTGACCGGATGATCCGGGTCGCCTTCCACGTGCATCACGGACAGACGGGAGTTTTTCCCGCCGTCGCCCAGGGAGTACATGAGGATGCCGCAGCCTACGGAGCAGTAGGTGCAGGTTTGACGGGTTACGGTGGTGGCTGACAGTTTGTACTGTCGCACCTCAGCAAGGGCGGCTGTGGGTGAGAAGCCCATCAGCGCCAAGCTTGAACCCGCCAGAGTCGAACCAGTCACTTTCATGAACTGGCGTCTGGAGAATTGGTCCATTGTGGGGTACCTTTTCGTATGAACGCTTATGTGAAAGCAAATTTTACGACCCCCCCCATTTTTGATAGCAGTTACAAACCCTTAATTCTTGAGTAACGTTGAGCGACTTTGAGTTTTATGTTTCGTTTTTGTTTTTCTTAATGACGGCGATAGTTTTCAACCTGCACCTCTCAACCTATCAACTTTCTGCTCGAAAAGCCATCGGTCAGCAGGCCGGGTTGAACAGGAAATCCCTAATCTGTGTCGCTTTTGCGTGTTTCGGCAGGAGGGGGAGCGACGGTGGGGGCAGGGCCTTCTACAGGTTGTTGCGGATCGGTTGTTGTGCGCTTTTGCGCGATTTCCCGGTTCAGCAGCTTTTCCTCCTGCTCCTGCATGGTGGCAAACAACTCCCAGGCCGCCATGAACAGGGCGGCAATGGCGGGACCGAGCACAAAGCCCGAAAGACCGAACAAGGCCATGCCTCCCAGGGTGGAGATCAGAACCACATAGTCGGGCATCTTGGTGTCCTTGCCGACCAGCAGGGGGCGCAACACGTTGTCCACCAGGCCGATGACCAGCACACCATAAGCGGCAAGGATCAGTCCCTTGGTGACGGCGCCCGTGGCCAGAAAGTAGATGGCCACCGGCCCCCAGACAAGGCCTGCCCCCACTGCTGGCAGCAGCGACAGAAAGGCCATGACCACGGCCCAGAGTACTGCGCCCTGAATGCCCAGAAGCCAGAAAATCAGCCCCCCCAGCGCGCCCTGGGCGGCTGCAACGGCCAGATTTCCCTTGACGGTGGCCCGGATGACGGTAATGAACTTGATGGCCAGTTCGCGCTTGTGTTCGGGCGCGAGCGGCGTGGCTGCCCAGATGCGTGCGACCAACTCCTTGCCGTCACGCAGCAGAAAAAAGATCAGATAGAGCATGACGCCAAAGCCCACCACAAAGCCCAGGGTGTTCTGACCCAGCCCCACAGCCTTGGTGGCGGCGAGCTTGCTGGCCTGCAGGGCGATGTTGGAGAGCTTGGTCTGGATTTCCTCCAGAGTGCCCAGGTGCAGTTTTTCCATCCATGGCGTCAGCCAGGAGGGAAGTGCATTGAAGACTTGCTCCACGTAGCTGCCGGCGGACAGGTTGCCGCTGCTGATTCGATCGTAGATGGCGGCAGTCTCCTTGATGAGCGAGAGGCCTATCAGAGACAGCGGCAAAATGACCATTACCAGACTAATTAGCAAGGTTGCCAACGCGGCCAGCGTGGGCTTGTTGGGCATGCGCATCAGCAGCTTGCGGTGCAGGGGGGCGAAGACGATGGCAAACACCACGCCCCAGAAGATGGCCACGGCATATTCCTCTAGAACCAAGCCGAATCCTGCGGTTACTGCTATTAAAAGAAGAATGAATGCACGTTTGTGAAGCGGCAAAAGCGGCATGCGAGTCCTTGTTTATGGAGTTCCCGCAATGTAAGCGACTCCCAGGGGTGTAAACATCTTGTCTTTTATAAGACCAAGACTTTGAACAGTGGCACAATGGCTGCCGCAACTCAAGGCCCTTCCCCAGCCACAGTCGCATCCGCCAATCGGTACAGCCGTGTCGCGGGAGGTTCTACAAACCAGCTAATGCTTTCCGAAGGAAAGCGGAGGTCAGCGAGATATGAGCGATCAGTCAACGATCTATCAAGCCTATCAAGGCAACACCTATCTGTTCGGCGGCAATGCGCCCTATGTCGAAGAGATGTACGAGAACTACCTGGCCAACCCCGGCAGCGTTCCCGATTCCTGGCGTGAATACTTCGATGCCCTGCAGCATGTGCCTGCAGTCGACGGCACCGACAACAAGGACGTTCCCCATCTGCCCGTGATCAATGCTTTTGCAGAGCGCGCAAAGCAGGGCGGTACCAAGGTGGTGGTGGCTTCCGGCGCTGACTCCGAGCTGGGTCGCAAACGCACGGCCGTGCAGCAGTTGATTGCAGCCTACCGCAACGTGGGTCAACGCTGGGCCGATCTGGATCCTCTGAAGCGCACCGAGCGCCCCGAAATTCCCGAGCTGGAGCCTTCCTTCTACGGCTTCACCGACGCCGACCAGGAAGTGGTGTTCAACACCAGCAACACTTTCTTCGGCAAGGAAACCATGACTTTGCGCGAGCTGATGAATGCTCTGCGCGAAACCTACTGCGGCACCCTGGGTGCCGAGTACATGTATGCCACCAATCAGAATCAGAAGCGCTGGTGGCAGCAACGCCTGGAATCGATCCGTTCCAAGCCCGTCTTCAACGCCGACGAGAAAAAGCGCATCCTGGAGCGCCTGACCGCTGCCGAAGGTCTGGAGCGTTATCTGCATACCAAGTATGTGGGCCAGAAGCGCTTCTCGCTGGAAGGTGGCGAGTCCTTCATTGCCGCCATGGACGAGCTGATCAACTCCGCCAGCGCCAAGGGCGTGCAGGAAGTCGTGATCGGCATGGCTCACCGTGGCCGTCTGAACGTGCTGGTCAATACCCTGGGCAAGGCGCCCAAGGATCTGTTTGCCGAGTTCGACCATACCGCTCCCGAAGATCTGCCTGCCGGTGACGTGAAGTACCACCAGGGCTTCAGCTCCGACGTGTCTGCCAAGGGCGGCCCCGTTCACCTGTCGCTGGCCTTCAACCCCTCGCACCTGGAAATCGTCAACCCCGTGGTGGAAGGTTCGGTGCGCTCGCGCATGGACCGTCGCGACGACCCCATGGGCAAGCAAGTGCTGCCCGTGCTGGTGCACGGTGACGCAGCCTTCGCCGGCCAGGGCGTGAACCAGGAAACCCTGGCACTGTCCGAAACCCGTGGCTACACCACCGGCGGTACGGTTCACATCATCATCAACAACCAGATCGGTTTCACGACCTCTGACCCTCGCGACCTGCGTTCCACGCTGTATTGCACCGACATCGTCAAGATGATCGAGTCGCCCGTGCTGCACGTGAATGGCGATGATCCCGAAGCCGTGTGCCTGGCCATGCAGCTGGCCCTGGAATTCCGTATGGAGTTCTCCAAGGATGTGGTGGTCGACATCATCTGCTTCCGCAAGCTGGGTCACAACGAGCAGGACACACCTGCACTGACACAGCCTCTGATGTACAAGAAGATCGCTGCCCACCCCGGCACGCGCAAGCTGTACGCTGACAAGCTGGCGACCCAGGGCCTGGGCGACACGCTGGGCGACGACATGGTCAAGGCCTATCGCGCAGCCATGGACGAAGGCCGTCACACCCAGGACGTGGTGCTGACCAACTTCAAGAGCAAGTACGCTGTGGACTGGAGCCCCTTCGTGGGCAAGACCTGGACCGACGCCGGCGACACTGCCATCCCTCTGACCGAGTGGAAGCGTCTGGCCGAGAAGCTCACCACCCTGCCTGCCAGCGTGAACCCTCACGCTCTGGTCAAGAAGGTGTACGACGACCGCGCAGCCATGGGCCGCGGCGATGTGAACGTGGACTGGGGCATGGGTGAAACCATGGCCTTCGGCTCCCTGGTCGCTTCGGGCTATCCCGTGCGCCTGTCGGGTGAAGACTCGGGTCGCGGCACCTTCACGCACCGTCACGCTGTGATTCACGATCAAAAGCGCGAGAAGTGGGACGAAGGCACCTACATCCCGCTGCAGAGCGTGGCCGAGAATCAGGCTCCGTTTGTCGTGATCGACTCCATCCTGTCCGAAGAGGCGGTGCTGGGCTTTGAATACGGCTATGCATCGAACGATCCCAACACCCTGGTGGTGTGGGAAGCCCAGTTCGGCGACTTCGCCAACGGCGCCCAGGTGGTGATCGACCAGTTCATCGCATCCGGTGAAGTGAAGTGGGGTCGTGTCAACGGCCTGACACTGATGCTGCCTCACGGCTATGAAGGCCAGGGTCCCGAGCACAGCTCGGCGCGTCTGGAGCGTTTCATGCAGCTGGCTGCCGACACCAATATGCAGATCGTGCAGCCCACAACGGCCAGCCAGATCTTCCACGTGCTGCGTCGCCAGATGGTTCGTGGCCTGCGCAAGCCGCTGGTCATCATGACTCCCAAGTCGCTGCTGCGTAACAAGGACGCCACGTCGCCCCTGTCCGAATTCACCTCTGGTGGTTTCCAGACCGTGATCCCCGAGCAGGACGAAACCATCGTCAAGAACGCTGCCAAGGTCAAGCGCATCATCGCCTGCTCGGGCAAGGTGTACTACGATCTGGTCAAGAAGCGTGCCGAGAAGGAATCCAAGGACGTCGCCATCATCCGCGTCGAGCAGCTGTATCCCTTCCCCCACAAGGCGTTCGCCGCCGAAGTGAAGAAGTACGCCAACGCTACTGACATCGTGTGGTGCCAGGATGAGCCTCAGAACCAGGGTGCCTGGTTCTTCATCCAGCACAACATCCACGAGAACATGCGTGAAGGCCAGAAGCTGGGCTACTCCGGTCGCGCTGCGTCCGCTTCGCCCGCCGTTGGCTACGCACATCTGCACCAAGAGCAACAAAAGGCACTGGTGGAAGGCGCATTCGCCAAGCTCAAGGGCTTTGTCCTGACCAAGTAATACAGGCGACACCCCCTGTCCGAGGACAGGGGGCACAAGAAACATCTTTGGAAAGAATTCAAAATGGCAATCGTTGAAGTTAAAGTCCCCCAGCTGTCCGAATCCATCACTGAAGCCACCATGCTGACCTGGAAGAAAAAGGTCGGCGAGGCAGTGGCCGTCGATGAAATCCTCATCGAAATCGAAACCGACAAGGTCGTGCTGGAAGTGCCCGCTCCTTCGGCTGGCGTGATCACCGAAATCCTGCAAGGCGACGGCGCAACCGTGGCTGCCGAGCAAGTGATCGCCAAGATCGACTCCGAAGCCGTCGCAGGCGCCGCTGCTCCTGCTGCCGCCCCCGCTGCTGCTGCGACTCCTGCTGCTGCCCCCGTGGCCGCCGCTCCTGCCGGCGCCGACAAGAGCGGCGTGGCCATGCCTGCTGCTGCCAAGATCCTGGCCGACAACAACCTGTCCGCTGCCAACGTGGCCGGCACAGGCAAGGACGGCCGCGTGACCAAGGGTGACGCTCTGGGTGCCATCAAGGCTGGCGCAGCCATCCCCACCGGCGCTCCCAAGGCGGCTCTGCCTCAGGTGGCAGCTCCCGTGACCAAGGAAAACCTGGGCGACCGTCCCGAGCAGCGCGTGCCCATGACACGTCTGCGTGCCCGTATTGCCGAGCGTCTGCTGCAATCCCAGGCTACCAACGCCATCCTGACCACGTTCAACGAAGTGAACATGGCTCCCGTGATGGAACTGCGCAAGAAGTTCCAGGACCAGTTCACCAAGGAACATGGCGTGAAGCTGGGCTTCATGTCCTTCTTCGTCAAGGCTGCAGTGCATGCCCTGAAGAAGTTCCCCGCAGTCAATGCCTCCATCGACGGCAACGACATCGTCTACCACGGCTACTTCGACATCGGTATCGCTGTGAGCTCGCCTCGCGGCCTGGTGGTGCCCATCCTGCGCAATGCAGACCAGATGAGCTTTGCCGACATCGAAAAGAAGATTGTCGAATTCGGTCAGAAGGCCAAGGAAGGCAAGCTGGGCATTGAAGAAATGACCGGCGGCACCTTCTCCATCTCCAATGGCGGCACCTTCGGCTCGATGATGTCCACCCCCATCATCAACCCCCCTCAGTCCGCCATTCTGGGCGTGCACGCCACCAAGGATCGCGCCGTGGTCGAGAACGGTCAGATCGTGATCCGTCCCATGAACTACCTGGCCATGTCCTATGACCACCGCATCATCGACGGCCGCGAAGCCGTGCTGAGCCTGGTGGCCATGAAGGACGCGCTGGAAGATCCTTCTCGCCTCCTGTTTGATCTGTAATTCAGCAGATCGAGCTTCTACAAAGCCCACCACCAAAAGCGGTGGGCTTTTTTCGAGTTAAACAGAGAAAAGATTCAAATCATGAGCAAGCAATTTGACGTCGTCGTGATCGGCGCAGGCCCCGGCGGCTACATCGCTGCCATCCGCGCTGCACAACTGGGTTTCAACGTCGCCTGTATCGACGAGTGGAAGAACGCCGCTGGCGGCGCTGCTCCCGGCGGCACCTGCACCAACGTGGGCTGCATTCCCTCCAAGGCGCTGCTGCAGTCTTCCGAGCATTTCGAGCATGCCAAGCTGCACTTTGCCGACCATGGCATCTCCACCGGCAAGGTCGAGATGGACGTGGCCAAAATGATCGCCCGCAAGGAAGCGATCGTGAAGCAGAACAACGACGGCATCCTGTACCTGTTCAAGAAGAACAAGGTCACCTTTTTCCACGGCCGCGGCTCCTTCGTCAAGGCTGTCGAAGGCGGCTATGAAATCAAGGTTGCCGGCAAGGAAGAGGAAGTCATCACCGGCAAGCAGATCGTGGTGGCCACTGGCTCCAACGCCCGTGCCCTGCCCGGCGTGGCTTTCGACGAAGAGAACATCCTGTCCAACGACGGCGCTCTGAGCCTGGGCAAGGCTCCCAAGAAGCTTGGCCTGATCGGTGCCGGTGTGATCGGTCTGGAAATGGGCTCGGTCTGGCGCCGTCTGGGTACGGAAGTGACCGTGCTCGAAGGCATGGACAAGTTCCTGCCCGTGGTGGATGAGCAGATCGCCAAGGAAGCCAAGAAGGCTTTCGACAAGCAAGGTCTGAAGATCGAGCTGGGCGTGAAGATCGGTGAAGTCAAGTCCGGCAAGAAGGGCGTGACCGTTGCCTACACCAACGCCAAGGGCGAAGCCCAGACCCTGGAAGTGGACAAGCTGATCGTGTCGATCGGCCGTACCGCCAACACCATCGGCCTGAACGCAGAAGCCGTGGGCCTGGCTCTGGACGAGCGCGGCGCCATCGTGGTGGACGATCTGTGCAAGACCAATCTGCCTGGCGTGTGGGCTGTTGGCGACGTGGTGCGTGGCCCCATGCTGGCGCACAAGGCCGAGGAAGAAGCCGTGGCCGTGGCCGAGCGCATTGCCGGCCAGCACGGCCATGTGAACTTCGCCACTCTGCCTTCGGTGATCTACACCAGCCCCGAAGTGGCATGGGTGGGTCGTACCGAGCAGCAGCTCAAGGCTGAAGGCGTCAAGTACAAGGCTGGCTCCTTCCCCTTCCTGGCCAACGGCCGCGCGCGTGCACTGGGCGACACGACCGGCATGGTCAAGTTCCTGGCCGACGCCGAGACTGACGAAATCCTGGGTGTGCACATGGTGGGTCCCATGGTGTCCGAGCTGATTTCCGAAGCCGTGGTGGCCATGGAGTTCAAGGCATCGAGCGAAGACATCGCCCGTATCTGCCACGCTCACCCCTCGCTGTCCGAATCCACCAAGGAAGCGGCTCTGGCCGTGGACAAGCGTACCCTGAACTTCTAAGTTTTTTCAGTCTTGCGCGCAGGTTTTGACATGGCTGTGAAGTGCCCGCGCGCAGGCTGAGTTTCTTTTAGAATTCAGAACAAAATGGCTGCTAACGCTTAGTGCATAAGCGGTAGCAGCTATTGTTTTTTTGAGCATCTGGAGACAAGACGGTGAATGTAAGACAAGCCTACGAGGCGGAACTGGCCGCCAAGGGTTTCAAAAGCGATCCCGCGCAGTTGCGTGCAGTCGATGCGTTGCAGCGCTGTGCCGACGAGTGGGCCGTGTACAAGGGCAAGCGCTCCAATGCTCTCAAGAAACTGATCAATCACCCCGATCTGCCCAAGGGCGTCTATATGTACGGCGGGGTGGGGCGCGGCAAGAGCTTTCTGATGGAATGCTTCTTCAATGCCGTGCCCCTCAAGCGCAAGGTGCGACTGCACTTTCACGAATTCATGCGCGAGGTGCACCGCGAGATGCATCTCATGCAAGGCACGCAGAATCCGCTCGATGCCCTTGGCGCCAAGATCGCCAAGAAGTACAAGCTGATCTGTTTTGACGAGTTTCATGTCGCCGACATCACCGATGCCATGATTCTCTACAAGCTGCTCGAGTCGCTGTTTGCCAACGGCGTGGGCTTTGTGACGACCTCCAACTTCGAGCCTGACGGTCTCTATCCTGGTGGCTTGCACCGCGACCGGATCCTGCCTGCGATTGCCCTGCTCAAGGAGCGCATGGAAGTGGTGAATGTGGATAACGGCACCGACTATCGCCGCCGCACTCTCGAAGATGCCAAGCTCTATCATTGCCCGTTGGGCCCGGACGCCGATGCTGCGATGCAGGAGACCTTCGATCGCCTGGCCGAAGCCCATGACGAAGAGCCGGTGATGCAGATCGAAACCCGCAAGATTGCAGCCAAGCGCCGTGCCGGCGGCGTCGTGTGGTTTGACTTCCGCGAACTCTGCGGCGGCCCGCGCTCGCAAAATGACTATCTGGAAATTGCCACGCAGTTTCACACCATCTTGCTGTCCGATGTGCCCGAGCTGCATGTGAACATGGCTTCGGCCGCACGGCGCTTTACGCTGCTGGTGGACGTGCTCTACGATCGCCATGTCAAGCTCATTCTGTCGGCTGCCGTGCCGCCCGAGAAGATCTATACCGAAGGTCCTCTGTCCCACGAGTTCCCGCGCACCGTCTCGCGCCTGAATGAGATGCGCTCCAAGGAATATCTGGCGCTTGAGCGCCGCGTGGTGGACACCAGCTTGACCTGATCGCCTGCGGGCAACTGCCTGCGGCCTTAAGATGCCAGCCTGTACTTCGAGTTCTGAGTTGATGACGATGCCCACTATCCTTGCCCAGCCGATCCGCCACCGCATTGCAGGCTTTGCACTGGCGCCCCTGGCCGCCATCTGGCTGGCTTGTGTGCCGGCCATGGCCCAGGTAAAGGTGGATTCGGCGCAGCAGACCGACAAGCAGGCGCAGAAGGAAGTTGCCGACAAGGCGCGCCAGCAATTGCACCAGCAGCGCGAAGCCGAGCGCGACGAGATTCTCGGCAAGCGCGCCGTTATCGAGCAGCAGCGGGTGGCTGATGAAAAGCTCTGCTACCAGAAATTTGCCGTGGAGGGCTGTCTGGCCGATGCCCGCAGGGCGGCACGTGAAAAAGATGCGCCGCTGCGTGCGCGCGAGCTGGAAATCAACGACGCGGAGCGCAAGGAAAAGGCGGCGGCCAAGCTGCAGGCCATTGAAGAGAAAAAAGCCGAAAACGCTGCCGTTCCCATGAAGTCTCAGCAACGCGAGAAGAATGGCAAGAGCCAGCCCCTGCCCACCGGCCCGGGTGCCAAACCTGCGGTTGACGAGCAGGCGGCGCAGGCACAGCGCCAGACCGAGGCTCAGCAGCGTGCCAGCAAGCAGGCCGACTATGTGCGCCGCCACGAGCAAAACCGTGCACAAGCCGATCAGGGGCGAGCCGAGCGTGAAGCCAAGGCCCGGGCAGATCATGAGGCCAAGCTAAAGGCTGCAGCCGAACACAAAGCCAGGGCTTTGCAGCAGGCCAAGGAGCGCGGTCAGACGGCGGCGCCGCTGCCAGCACCTGCTCCCTGATACATTGAGGATCGGCAGTGCTCTACAGCAGGGTGTTGCCGGGAGAATTGCTGCAAGCGCCTGCGCCCAAGGCGCTCAAGCAGTCTTGGCTGGACTGAATAGCTCTTCAAGCGTTTGCCGCTGCGGCTGAGGTGTCCAGCTTGAGTATTGCCAGCGAGAGGTTGTCACCACCCCCGGTCGCGCGCCGCCTGGCTTTTTCAATCAGAAATTGCGAGGCTTCGCGTGGCGAGAGTCCGTCGAGCACAGTGCCCAGCTCCTGTGCGGTGAAGTAATGCCACAGGCCGTCTGAGCAGGCCATCAAGCTGTCGCCCGGCAGCAGTTTCTCAATCATGTGGTGGCTCATGGGCGGCGGCGGCTCGGCACCCAGGCAGCCCAGCAAGATATTGGACTGTGGGTGGTGCTGAGCCTCGGTTTCGGTGAGCTCGCCGCGGTCGACCAGTGCCTGTACATAGGAGTGATCAAGCGAACGGTGCACGAGGGAAGAGCCGCGAAAATGGTAGAGCCGCGAATCGCCGGAGTGCATGAAGTGGCAGCGACTGTCGGGCAGGACCACAAAGACCGCGATGGTGCTGTGGGGCTCCTGTTCCGCTGCTATTGCGGTAAGGCGAATGACGGTGTGGGCATCCTGCACAATGGTGCGCAGCATGCGTGTGCAGTCTTCCTTGGCGGGCTCAAAGCGCTCGAAAACCTGGCGGGCCGTCAGCATGACCTGATCGGATGCCTTTCTCCCGCCGCTGCGCCCGCCCATGCCATCGGCTACCACGCCGAGAATGCAGCCCTTGGCATAGGGATGCGCCATGAGGAGAACCTGGTCCTGCTGGTATTCTCGGTCACCGCGATGAATGCCGGTGGCCGCCTGAATGCGGTAGCTGGATGACATGAGTGTGTGCGAATGCGCTCGCGGAGCGAGATTTAACGTTGCGTTACATTTTATCGAGCGGAGGCTGGGCCTCGGCGAATATTTGTGATCTTATGTGAGCTTGCGCTGACTTGGCTTGTTGGAAGGTGAAACGGTTTTGACTCATTTGCAGGAGGCGGTCGCGCAGGTGTTTGCACAGCAAGGTGCGCTCTCGCTGGCTGAGCCCGCATTCACGCCGCGCCCGGGCCAGACCCGCATGGCGCTGGCGGTGGCTCAGGCCATAGAGGAGGGCGGGGTGCTGGTGGTGGAGGCCGGCACGGGTGTTGGCAAGACCTACGCTTATCTGGTGCCTGCCTTGCTCAGCGGTCAGCGCGTGCTGGTGTCCACGGCCACCAAGGCGCTGCAGGACCAGTTGTTTGCCCGTGATCTTCCGCGCCTGGTTCATGGTCTGGGCCTGCCTCTGCGCATGGCCAGGCTCAAGGGGCGTTCTTCCTATCTATGTACGGAGCGGCTGGAGCGTGTGCGCCAGGGTCGCACGGCTCCCCAGGATCCGCAGGTGCTGCGCGCCGTGGCCGATGTGGAACGCTGGGCCAGGGTCACGCGTACCGGCGATCTTGCCGAGCTGACGGCGCTGGATGAGCGCTCCCCTGTGATGCCCTTGGTGAGCTCCACCAAGGACAATTGCATGGGGTCTGACTGCCCGCACTGGCAGGGCTGTCATGTCAATCAGGCGCGTCAGCAGGCGTTGGAGGCCGACGTGGTGGTGGTCAATCATCACCTGCTGTTTGCCGACCTCGATGTGCGCGACAGCGGCATGGCTCATCTTTTGCCCAACACCGGCGTGGTGGTGATCGATGAAGCCCATCGGCTCAACGACATCGGCGTGCAGTTTGCCGGAGAGGCTCTGTCCAGTCAGCAGTTGGTGGGGTATGCACGCGATGCCCTCAGGCTGACGCAGGAACATGCACGCGGCATGGCCGACTGGCTGGTGCTCTGTGCCACGCTGGAGCAGGCCATGCGTGAGTTGCGCCTGCAGGCCGGCAAGCCTCCGGTCGGAGGACGGCTTGCGTGGCAAGCGGTGACCCCGCAGGGACTGGATGCGGTGAAATGGCGTGCGGCACTGGTGCGGCTGGGGCAGAGCCTGCGTGCCTTGTTGATTCCGCTCTCAAGCCTGGAGGGGGCAGGGGCAGAGCTGCAGCGTCTGTATGAGCGCGGAGCAGAGTTGCTCGCGCGACTGGCACGCTTTGCTGCTCCTGCAGATGATGAATGCGTGCGCTGGCTGGAGGTCGGGGCGCAGTATCTGCGCATGCTGGAGTCTCCGCTGTCGATTGCCCGCATCATGCAGCAGAGGCTGCTTCAGCGCTCGCTGGAGGATGCCGGCACGGACCAGGGCGAGGAGCCCGATTCTTCAAGGAAGAAGGCCTGGATCTTCACCTCGGCCACGTTGGGCAATGACGCCCAGCTGAGCTGGTTTGTCGAGTCCTGCGGCCTGCGCGGAGCACAGGTGCTGCAGGTGGAAAGCCCGTTTGACTACCATCGGCAAGCCGGTGTCTATGTGCCCCAGCCCTTTGCTGCGGCCGGCAGCGCACAGCACAGCCAGCAGGTCGCCCAGCTGGTGCTGGATGCAGCGCAGCGCATAGGCGGCCGCACCCTGGTGCTGACTACCACCCTCAAGGCCCTGCACGCGATCAGCGCATCGCTGCGCACCAGCCTGGGCCTGTTTGCTGATCTCGATGTGCTGGTACAGGGCGAGGCGCCCAAGCTGGCCTTGATTCAGCGCTTTATGGCCGCCGGAGCAGTCGCCGGACGAGGAGCTGTTCTGGTGGCTTCCGCCACTTTCTGGGAGGGGGTGGACCTGCCCGGCGACATGCTGCAGCTGGTGGTGATCGACAAGCTTCCGTTTCCGCCACCTGACGACCCGCTGGTCGAAGCCCGCTCGCGACTGCTGGAAAGCGTGGGGCGAGGAGCGTTTCATGATTACATGCTGCCCGAGGCGGCACTGGCCCTCAAGCAAGGGGCCGGGCGTCTGATCCGCAGTGAAGCCGATCGTGGCGTGCTGGTCATCTGCGACAGCCGCTTGATGACTATGGGCTATGGAGCGGATTTGATGTCGGCGCTGCCTCCCATGCGCGTGCTGGGCAGTCAGCCGGAGTTCGAGGCGGCGCTGGAGCAGTTGTCGGCGCAACATGCCGGGCGTGACGGCGAGCAGGCGCCGGTGCAGGATTCAGAGGTGTAGAAATGAAAAAGGATGCGCTTGACGCATCCTTTTGTCCCTTGGGCGGCAAACGCTGCTTACCAGAGCTTCCACCAGGATTCTTTTTTCTTCTCTACGCTTTGCTCGGTGTTGGCGCCATAGCTGCTCTCCAGCACGCGCTGCGCGTCGTCACGCAGCTGAGTCATGCCCAGGGCGTCATAGGATTTGACGAGGATCACCATGGCTTCGCGCACCGCAGGCACGTTCTGGTAGTCCTTGATGGCAGCCTGCGCACGGGCAATGGCCGCCACATAGGCGCCTCGGCTGTAGTAGTACTTGGCGACATGGACTTCGTACTGGGCCAGCGAGTTCACGATGTACTGCATGCGCTGGCGGGCATCATCGGAGTACTTGGAATCTGGAAAGCGGGTCACCAGTTCGCGGAAGGACTCGAAGGAGTCCTTGGCGGCTTTCTGGTCGCGTTCGGATAGATCCTGGCGGGTCAGCCAGCCGAACATGCCCAGGTTGTCATTGAAGTTGACCAGGCCCTTGAGGTAGAGGGCATAGTCCATGGCGGGGCTGGCAGGATGCAGCTTGGTGAAACGGTCCAGCGTGGCCAGAGCCTGCACTTTTTCGCCGGCCTTGTACTGGGCATAGGCTTTTTCCAGCTGAGCCTGCTGGGCCAGTGGCGTGCCGGCGGCACGGCCTTCGAGCTTTTCAAACAGCGGCACGGCCTTGTCATAGGCACCGGAGGAAGATTCATCGCGCGCTTCGGTATAGATGCGCTCGGGTGTCCACTTGGCCGTCGGGTCGTCCTTGGTGCTGGAGCATCCCGCCAGCGTGGCGGCGATTAACACGGCAGGGACTAGAGTCAGTGAAATACGCGGCATGGTGGACAGTTTTCTGACAATCATTAGCGGTAATAGGAGGCAGGCCCGTCGCATCTGGCGGCAAGGCGCAAAACCTACACCATACACCACCAGGCCCGGACCTTCCTGAAAAAGGATCGACGCATTGTAATGGGCCGCCGGATCGCGCTCGCAAGTTGCTGGCGTCTTTACGCTACGGCCGCAGCGAATCTAGAGGCATTGAGTCCGCAGGGACGAAGCGCTCTTCCTACAATAGCGGCCATGTTTGTCCATCTGCGCCTGCACACCGAATTCTCCGTCGTCGACGGAACCACCCGCGTCAATGCCATGATCAAGGCCGCCGCCGAAGACGGGCAGGTGGCGATGGCCATTACCGACTTCAACAATCTGTTTGGCGGCATCAAGTTCTATCGCGAAGGCCGTGGCAAAGGCGTCAAGCCCCTGCTGGGCGCCGAGATCATGCTCGAAGGGCTGGGTGACGCGCCGCCTTCGCGGATCATCGTTCTTGTGCAGAGCAAGCAGGGCTACCACAATATTGCCGAGCTGCTGGCACGTGGCTGGACGCGCAATGTAGTGCGTGATCAGGCGCAGCACAAGTGGGAATGGCTGCAGGAACTGGGCGAGGGGCTGATCGTGCTGTCCGGTGCGCAAGCCGGCCCCGTGGGCATTGCCCTGACGCGTGGTGATGAAAAAGGGGCGGCCGAGATTGCCCAGCGCCTGGCCACCATGTTCCCGCACCGCTTCTATATCGAGCTGCAGCGCGCGGGCCGTGCCGATGACGAGTCGCATGTGCTGGCGGCCGTGAAGCTGGCCAGCCGCTTGAATCTGCCGGTGGTTGCGACGCACCCGATCCAGTATGCCAAGCCCGACGATTACGAGGCCCACGAGGCCCGCGTCTGCATTGCCGAAGGCGAGATCCTGGGCAATGCCAAGCGGGTGCGCAAGTTCACGCGCGACCAGTATTTCAAGACCGCTGCCGAGATGGAGCAGCTGTTTGCCGACATTCCGAGCGCGATCGAGAACACGGTGGAAATTGCCCGCCGCTGCAGCCTGACGCTGGAGCTGGGCAACCCGCAGTTGCCCAATTTCCCCGTGCCGTCCGGCATGAGCATGGACGAGTTCTTCCGCCACGAGTCCTACCAGGGGCTGGAGGAGCGCCTGGTCCACCTCTATCCCGATGCGGCCAAGCGCGACGCCCAGCGCTCGCGCTATGTGGAGCGGCTGGAGTTCGAGCTGGGAACCATCATGAAGATGGGCTTTCCGGGCTACTTCCTCATCGTGTCGGACTTTATCAAGTGGGCCAAGGCCAATGGCTGCCCAGTGGGGCCGGGCCGTGGCTCGGGTGCCGGCTCGCTGGTGGCCTATGTGCTCAAGGTGACCGACCTGGATCCGCTGGAATACAACCTGCTGTTCGAGCGTTTCCTCAACCCCGAGCGCGTGTCCATGCCCGACTTCGACGTGGACTTCTGCCAGCAGAACCGCGACCGGGTGATCGACTATGTCAAGGATCGCTACGGCCGCGATGCCGTCAGCCAGATCGCCACCTTCGGCACCATGGCCGCACGTGCGGCCATCCGCGACGTGGGCCGCGTGCTGGACATGAGCTACACCTTCTGCGACGGCATCTCCAAGCTGATCCCGAACAAGCCCGGCCTGCATGTCACGCTCAAGTACCCGCCCAATCCGCCCAAGGAAGGCGATAAATACACCTATGCCATCAAGGAGGAGCCGATTCTGGCCGAGCGCATCGAGCGCGAGGAAGACGTCAAGACCCTGATCGAGATGGCGCAGAGCCTGGAGGGCATGACGCGAAACATCGGCATGCACGCCGGCGGCGTGGTGATTGCTCCGGGCAGGCTGGCCGATTTCTGTCCGCTGTACCAGCAGCCCGGCAGTACCTCGGCCGTGGCCATGTACGACAAGGATGACGTGGAGGCCGTGGGCCTGGTGAAGTTCGACTTCTTGGGCCTGGCCACGCTGACGATCCTGGAGATTGCGCGCGAATTCATCATGAAGCGCCACAAGGGCCAGGAGAACTTCCAGTTCGAGAACATTCCGCTGGACGACTACCCGACCTACAAGCTGTTCTCCGACGGCAAGACCGAAGCCGTCTTCCAGTTTGAATCGCGCGGCATGCAGCAGATGCTCAAGGAGGCCAAGCCCTCGCGCCTGGAAGACCTGATTGCGCTGAACGCCCTCTACCGTCCCGGCCCCATGGATCTGATTCCCACCTTCATTGCCCGCAAGCACGGGCAGGAAGTCGTGGAGTACCCGCATCCGCTGGTCGAGTCGGTGCTGGCCGAAACCTACGGCATCATGGTCTACCAGGAGCAGGTGATGCAGACCGCCCAGGTGCTGGGTGGCTACTCGCTGGGCGGCGCCGACTTGCTGCGCCGGGCCATGGGCAAGAAAAAAGTCGAGGAGATGGTCAAGCACCGGGGCATCTTCCGCGAAGGTGCAGCCAAGAACGGACTGAGCGAGGAAAAGGCCGACGAGGTCTTCGACCTGATGGAGAAGTTCGCGGGCTACGGCTTCAACAAGTCGCACGCGGCAGCCTACTCCCTGCTGGCCTATCACACGGGCTGGCTCAAGGTGCACTACACGGCCGAGTTCTACTGCGGCAATATGACCGTGGAAATGGACAACACCGACAAGCTCAAGGTGTTGTACGAGGACGCGCTCAAGATGGGCATCACTTTCGAGATGCCCGATGTGAACCGCGGCGTGCACCGCTTCGAGCCGGTGACCGACAAGGTCATACGCTACGGCCTCGGAGCCATCAAGGGAACGGGGCAGGCGGCCATCGAAGCCATTGTGGCCGCGCGCAACGGCGAGGGCACAGGCCCCAACGGCCACGAGAAAGGCCCGTTCAAGAGCCTGTTCGACTTCTGCCTGCGCGTGGATCGCAGCCGCATCAACAAGCGCACCGTGGAAGCCTTGATCAAGGGCGGCGCCTTTGACACGATAGACATGAACCGCGCCTCGCTGATGGCGACGCTGGACACGGCCTTCGGCTTTGCGGCCACCTCGATCGCCAACGCCGACCAGGGTGGTCTGTTCGACATGATGGGCGATGACGCGCTGGGCTCGAGCACGGCGGAGCCGCCCATGGCCGATGTGCTGCCCTGGGGCGTCAAGGAAAAGCTGACGCTGGAAAAAACGGCTATCGGCTTCTATCTGACAGGCCATCTGTTCGACGAGGTCGAGGCCGAAGTGCGCCGCTTTGTGCGCACTCCTATCGGCGAGATGCGCGACAGCCGCGAGCCGCAGACCATGGCCGGCATCATCGGGGGGCTGCGCACCATCAACGGCCAGCGCGGCAGGCTCAGCATCTTCACGCTGGACGACAAATCGGCGGTGATCGAGGCCTCGGTCGACGAAAAGACCATGGCAGCCTGCGCCGATGTGCTCAAGGAAGACGAGTTTGTCGTGGTTTCGGGCCGTCTCCAGCCCGACCGCTTCAGCGGCGGCCTGCGCATGAAGGTGCAGCAGATGTGGAGCCTGGCCGATGCACGCTGCCGTTTTGCGCGCTATCTGCAGGTCAGCGTCGGGGAGAAGATGCCCGATGTGCCGGCGCTGCTGCGCCAGTTCCCGGCCAAGGTCGAGGAAACCGAGAGCGGCAATATCAACCATGGCGTCAAGGTACGTCTGGACCTGATATGCCGCGACGAGCGTGGCTCGGCCAGTTGCGAGCTGGCGCTGGGCGAGAGCAGCCGCTTCTATCCCTCGGATGCCGCACTGGCTGCCTGGTATGGCTCGGCCGCGGCAGGCCAGGTCAAAGTGGTTTATGAATAGACATCATGGCTGGCCTTGAGAGCCGATTGCACTCGAATGTCGGATAAGAGCCTGATTTTTTGATAGCGCAGAGCGCTTGCTGGTTAAGGGATTTCCATGGATTTCCCTTGGTTTTGCCAAATTTGCTTCCGGCCGCCTTGAAATCCCTAACAATGCTATGCATATGCCAGCGCAAAAACATTGCAACGGCTCGCTAGAATGGATTTCATGGCTACCCAACTCCCATCAATTCCCCCGGTCTCGCCAGCGATCAGAACGCCTGACGATGGAGATTCCTTGGTGCTCGAGCGGCGCCGCCAGCGGCTGCAGCCGCCACGCATGTATCAGGTGGTGATGCTCAACGACGACTTCACACCCATGGAGTTCGTGATTGCCGTGCTGCAGGAGCTGTTCGGCAAGGACCGAGAATCGGCCACGCAGATCATGCTCAAGATTCATTTGGACGGCCGCGGTGTCTGCGGCGTCTACAGCCAGGATGTGGCGGCGACCAAGGTCGAGCAGGTGCTGCAGGCGGCCCAGAAAGCGGGCCATCCCTTGCAGGCCACATTCGAGCCTGTTGAATAAGCGCAGTCCGCCCTCAGATTAGTTAGCAGAGAGTCAACCAAGCAAGCCGAAAGGAGTCGCACATGATCGCTCAAGAACTGGAAGTCAGCTTGCACATGGCGTTTGTCGAGGCCCGTCAGCAGCGCCACGAGTTCATCACCGTGGAGCATCTGCTGCTCGCCCTGCTGGACAACCCCAGTGCAGCTGAAGTGCTGCGCGCATGCGCGGCCAATATCGACGACCTGCGTTCATCGCTGTCCAACTTCATCAAGGACAACACACCTCAGGTGGACGGCACCGAGGAGGTGGATACGCAGCCCACGCTGGGATTCCAGCGTGTGATTCAGCGCGCCATCATGCATGTGCAGTCCACAGGCAATGGCAAGAAGGAGGTGACGGGCGCCAATGTGCTCGTGGCCATCTTCGGCGAAAAGGACTCCCATGCCGTGTACTACCTGCACCAGCAGGGCGTCACACGCCTGGACGTGGTCAACTACATTGCTCATGGCATCAAGAAGGGCGAGCCGCCCGAGCCTGCCAAGGCCGAATCTCCCTCGGAGAGCGAAGAAGGCGCGGCTGGCGAGCGCAATGAAAAGGCCTCGCCGCTGGAGCAGTTCACGCTGAACCTGAACCAGGCCGCCAAGGAAGGCAAGATCGATCCGCTGATCGGGCGCGAGTACGAGGTGGAGCGCACCATCCAGATCCTCTGCCGCCGTCGCAAGAACAACCCGCTGCTGGTGGGCGAGGCCGGTGTGGGCAAGACCGCGATTGCCGAGGGTCTGGCCTGGCGCATCACCGAGGGAACGGTGCCCGAGGTGCTCAAGGAAGGCGTGGTCTACTCGCTGGACATGGGCGCGCTGCTGGCCGGCACCAAGTACCGCGGCGATTTCGAGCAGCGCCTCAAGGGCGTGCTCAAGTCGCTCAAGGACAAGCCGCATGCCATCCTGTTCATCGACGAGATCCACACGCTGATCGGCGCCGGTGCGGCCTCGGGCGGTACGCTGGATGCGTCCAATCTGCTCAAGCCCGCGCTGTCCAGCGGCCAGCTGCGCTGCATTGGTGCGACCACGTTCACGGAATACCGTGGCATCTTCGAGAAAGACGCGGCCCTGTCGCGCCGTTTCCAGAAGGTGGATGTGGTCGAGCCTACCGTGGCCGAGACCGTGGACATCTTGAAGGGCCTGAAGTCGCGCTTCGAGGAACACCACAGCATCACCTATGCGCAGGAAGCCCTGCAGGCTGCTGCCGAGCTGTCGGCCAAGTACATCAACGACCGTCACCTGCCCGACAAGGCGATTGACGTGATCGATGAGGCCGGTGCTGCCCAGCGTATCGCGCCCGAAGCCCAGCGCAAGCAGACCATCGGCAAGGCCGAGATCGAAGCCATCGTGGCCAAGATCGCCCGCATTCCGCCGGCCAATGTCAGCAACGACGACCGCAGCAAGCTGCAGACGCTGGAGCGAGACTTGAAGAGCGTGGTCTTCGGTCAGGACAAGGCACTGGAAGTGCTGTCGTCTGCCGTGAAGATGGCTCGCTCGGGTCTGGGCAAGCCGGACAAGCCGATCGGCTCCTTCCTGTTCTCCGGCCCCACGGGCGTCGGCAAGACGGAAGCTGCCAAGCAACTGGCCTATATCCTGGGCGTGGACCTGATCCGCTTCGACATGTCCGAGTACATGGAGCGTCATGCGGTCAGCCGCCTGATCGGCGCTCCTCCCGGCTATGTGGGCTTTGACCAGGGAGGTCTGCTGACTGAGGCCGTGACCAAGAAGCCGCATTCGGTGCTGCTGCTCGATGAAATCGAAAAAGCGCATCCGGACATCTTCAACGTGCTGCTGCAGGTCATGGATCACGGCACGCTGACCGACAACAACGGACGCAAGGCCGACTTTCGCAACGTGATCATCATCATGACCACGAATGCGGGTGCCGAGACCATGAACAAGGCCACCATCGGTTTCACGAACCCGCGTGAAGCCGGTGATGAAATGGGCGATATCAAGCGCCTGTTCACGCCCGAGTTCCGCAACCGTCTGGATGCCATCGTCAGCTTCAAGCCGCTGGACGAGCAGATCATCTTGCGCGTGGTCGACAAGTTCCTGCTGCAACTCGAGCAGCAACTGGCCGAGAAGAAGGTGGAGGTCACCTTCAGCGACAACCTGCGCAAGCATCTGGCCAAGAAGGGCTTCGATCCGCTCATGGGTGCACGCCCCATGCAGCGCCTGATCCAGGACACCATCCGCCGCTCGCTGGCCGATGAGCTGCTGTTCGGTCGTCTGACCAATGGCGGGCGCCTGGAAGTGGAGTGGGACGAAGCGGGCAACGAAGGCAAGGGTGATGTCAAGCTCACCATTACCGAGCTGCCCAAGGACGCGCCCAAGGCCGAGCCCGAGCAGGCCGTGGCCGAATAAGGCCTTCGTCGGCGCCCGTATGGGGTGCTGAAACCAGAGACCGGCAGTGGCGACACTGCCGGTTTTTTGTTGTCCGCCTGGCCTGTGTTTGCTCTCTTTATGAGAGCTTTTATCGCTTGTTTGGCATGTAATTCAGGTGCTTTTGTGCCTGAGTACTGCTGGTCGCGGGCGAAGTCGGCTATGAATGATGATTCGCCCATCAGGTTCTATGGACTGGTCCTGGCGGATGCAGCAGCTGCCAATGAGGTCGTTTCGGTGCTTGTAGCCTGAATGGGCGCAGGCTTTGGCAGGATGTTTTGTCCTGCGGACCACGATAGGGCCGCACGTCAATGCCCAGGCAGGGCTGCCTGATCAATCGCGCAGGTACAGAAGCAGCATGAAGATCGGAGTGCCGATCAGAACGCCGATGATGGAGAACAGGGGGCCGTAGACGAGCAGGCTTATCTCCAGGGCGCGCATGCATTCCGCTATGCCTTCATTCAGGCAGCTGACCCCGTCGGGCGGCAGGAAGATGCTGTGAAACGGCAGAAAAAGCGCCGCCACGGCGAGACTGGCAAGCAGTGCCAGAAAGGTGGAGAAAACAAGTCGGCTCAGGGTTTTCATATCGTGCATCTCCGCGGCAACTATAGATGGCTCAGCCGTGAATGCGGGGCTTCGCGGCCGACTCGGACCGGACCCGGTGCGCTGCCCTGTCGTGACGGCCGGCCGAGGTTGCTGAGCCGGACTGCCGCAAGAAAACGGCTTTGGAGCATGCCTAGGGCCTGCCTGTTGTGCCGCGTGCGGCCTGGCTGATGAAGTTGAGCGCAGCGACGATGATGCCCTTGGTCAGAGGCAGCAAGGCAAAGAACAGAAAGAAGAGGTGGTTGGCCTGCCACAGCGGCATGGTACGCAGATGTGCGAGCCAGCTTTGAACATGGCCGCCGGCCACGGCGGTCGCGATGGCTGCGGCAAGCAGGGCCAGCAGCGTGACGGCCAGGGCCTTGGCACGCTTGGATGCGCGCTCGAAGGCGAGCGTGACAGGGCGGATCAGGCAGCAGCCAAAGACCAGGGCGCAGAGAAAAGGCACCAGGTCCACGGCTTCGCCCCGTAGCAGCCAGGGCAGGGCCGTCGCATAGGACAGAACCAGCAGGCCGAGGCCGGTGGCTCCTATGAGTCGGGGTTGCCGCTGTTGCTGCTGCTTCATGGACGTCTGCCGGTGCGCTGGAACGAGGTCGCGAAACCAATGAAAAAAGGAGCTGTTATCGCTTGCTGCATGACGATTTCAGATACTTTCATATTTGAAAGGCAATGCTGAAGAGCGGAGTCAGCTATCAACATTGCTGCTTGCGCCAGACGCCAGTTACTTGACCTGGCGCTTTTCCAGCTTGCGCGCCAGCGTGCGCCGGTGCATGCCCAGGCGGCGTGCGGCCTCGGAGATATTGAAGCCGGACTCGGCCAGGGTCTCGTGAATATGCTCCCATTCCAGCGTCTTGATGGAGGTGGTCTGGCTGCTGACCTCCACGTCGGTGCGGCCTTCGACCCGCCCGAAGGCGGCTTCGATATCGTCGGTATTCGAGGGCTTGGCCAGGTAGTGGCAGGCTCCGAGCTTGACGGCTTCCACCGCCGTGGCAATGCTGGCGTAGCCGGTGAGCACGACAATCAGCGCATCGGGGTTGTGCAGATGCAGCATCTGCACGCAGTTCAGGCCCGAGGCATTGCCGGCCAGCTTCAGGTCCATGACCGCATATTGCGGCCGGTGCTGGGTCAGCAGCAGCTGCACTTCCTCGCCGCTGGTGGCATGCAGCACGCGGTAGCCCCGGCGCTCGAAAGAGCGCTTGAGGGTGCGTGCAAATGCCGCGTCATCTTCAACCAGCAGCAGTAAACGGTCTTCTTCCATGCAAACCACAATGTCTTAAATCGCGAGAGCGGACTGGGGCAGGCTGACCTCCACCAGAGCACCTCCGCCTTGCTGAGCCGGCAGATTGCCGGCATGAACGCGGCCGCCCAGGGCGCGGGCCACGTTGGTCACCAGAAACAGGCCCAGGCCGCGGCCAGGACGCTCCTGCTTGGTGGAGACATGGCACTGGCCCAGCTGCTGCAGCACGGCGGCATCGAAGCCCGGACCATGGTCGCGCACCTGGATGCGTATCTGGTCGTGATCGCTGCTCAGGGTCAGCTCCACCCAGTCGGGCGAGGCTTCGAGGGCATTGTCCAGCAAATTGCAAATCATTTGCTGCAATGCAGTATCCGAGAGCATGGCGAAGTCCTTCACGCCCTGCTGGTGCAGCGCAAAGTGCTGCAGGCTGTTATGGGTCTGCCAGTGGCTGACCACGCCTTGCACAAAGCTCGCGAAGGTGGTGCTTTCCGTGCCTTCGGCCCGGGTTTCGCCGGCCGACAGCAGCACGCCCGAGACGATGGACTTGCAGCGCAGCAGCTGGCGCTGCATTTCCTGCAGGTCCTCGCGCAGATCCTCGTCCTGCATGAGGGCCGGCATATGCTGCCAGTCGCCCAGGATCACGGACATGGTGGCCATGGGCGTGCCCAGTTCGTGGGCCGCGCCGGTGGCCAGCAGGCCCAGGCGCACGATGTGCTCTTCCTCGCTGGCGCGCTGGCGCATATTGGAGATGCGCTTGTCGCGGCGGCGCGTGTTCTCGACGATGCGCGTCAGAAAGACGATGGTCAGGATGCTGGTCAGCGCAAAGCTGATGAGCACGCCCACGACGTAGAGGCTGGGCAGGCCTTCCTGACTCACGAACTGCACATGCAGGGGCTGGTGAAACAGGGTCAGGCCCAGGACTCCGACAAAAGAGGCCGCGACCACGCACCAGGTGTAGTGGGCGGGCAGCAGCACGGCGCTCAGAATGCCCTGCAGCAGATACAGATAGATAAAGGGGTTGCTGGCACCGCCGCTCAGGTACAGCTGAATGGTCAGGGCCAGCACATCGGCCAGCAGCGCATAGAAGACGCTGCGCGAGGTCACGGGGCGGTGCAGGCCCTGGCTCCAGTAGATATAGGCCAGGTTGGTGGCCACCAGGGCCACCAGCACCAGCGCCATGGGCAGCAAGGGCAGTGCAATCTGAAAGCCGTAGTGCACCAGCGAGATGGTGACGACCTGGCCGACCACGGCAATCCAGCGCAGCTGAATCAGCAGCTGCATGTTCTGCCGCTCGGTCAGGCGCTGTACGCGAAACAGGGAATCGGAAATTTGGCTCACCGCGCAATTGTCACCGAGCATGCCTGCCACGGACGCCTCTGGGGCTATGCGTTCCTGATGTAGGCGCGGCCTTAAAGGGCCGAAAAAAAGCGCTCCGGGGAGCGCTTTTCAGGGGGAGGCATCAGCTTTTGGCAACCGCCTTGTCGTGCCGGCGTACCAGCCAGGCCGCTCCGATCACCATGATGGCCAGCCCATACCAGGTAAGCGCATAGACCAGATGGCTGTTCGGGAAGCGGATGACCGTCATGCCGGGGCGCAGGACTTCGGTGCCGGCCTCTGCCCGGGCATAGGCCGGGTTGCTGGCGGGCACACCCTGGTCTATGAAGTAGGGGGCGGGCCTGCTCAGGCCCTGGGCCTGGGCAATGGCGGCGACATCGCGTGAGTACCACTGGCCGTTGGCCGGGTCGTTCTTGCGCAAAAAGCCGCCGCCGGGCTCGCTCATGCGCATCAGGCCGATGACGGTGACGGTCGCTGCGGACGGGCCGGCTTCGGCAATCTGCTTGAGCCATTGGCCGCGCAGCTTCTCGGGCGTGAAGCCGCGGTTGACCAGAATCTGTGTGCCATCGCCCAGCTGCAGCGGCGTCATGAGCCAGAAGCCCGCGCCGGCCTCGGTCAAGGCCTTGGCCAGCACGCTTTGCTTGTCCAGCCATTGGCCCTGTGCCTTGACAGGCAGGTACTCGTGGCTGGCGGCATTGATCTGCGGCCACTGGCCGGGCTCGGGAACCGCCACGGGGGCGCTGTGCACGCGCTGCTCCACGCGCTCGATGAGATCGAGCTTCCAGGCGCGGCGCTGCACCTGCCAGGTGCCCAGAGCCATGAAGCCTAAAAACAAGGCGATGCCCACAAACGCGAGCATCGCCTTGGCGAAGGGAGAGCGCTGCCGCGCAGCGCTCTGGTTCTTCATGAGGTCAGTCAAGGTGTGACAGCAGCGGGAGCCGTGTGACCTGCGTGATCTGCATGGCCTGCAGCCTGGTGCATTTCATGACCGGGCATCATGTTGGTGTTCATGTGGAACATGACCCAAAGCGTGCCGGAGATCGCGATCGCCAGGAAGATCACCGTGAAGATGGTGGACAGCATGGTCCAGCCGCCCTGGATCTTGCCGTTCATGTGCAGGAAGTACACCATGTGCACGATCACCTGGATCACCGCGAACAGGCCCAGCACGGCCACGGCCGTGGTGCGGTCGGTGATGATGTTGTTCATGACCAGGTAGAAGGGGATGGCGGTCAGGATGACGGCCAGGATGAAGCCCTTCACATAGTCGCCCATGGTGACGTGCAGGTCGTCGTGATCGTGGTGATCGTCATGACCGGCGTGGATATCGTGTGCGCTCATTTACAGCACCCCCATCAGATACACAAAGGTGAACACACCGATCCAGACCACGTCCAAGAAGTGCCAGAACATGGACAGGCAGTTGATACGGCGCACGTTCTCGTTGATCAGGCCGTGCTTCTTGATCTGGATCATCAGGGTGATCAGCCAGACCAGACCGAAGGTCACGTGGATACCGTGGGTGCCCACCAGCGTGAAGAATGACGACAGGAAGGCGCTGCTCTGAGGCGTCGCACCTTGATGGATCAGGTGGTGGAACTCATAGAGTTCCACGGCCAGGAAGGCTGCGCCCAGCAGGCCGGTGACGGCCAGCCACAGCAGAGTGCCGTTCACGTTCTTCTTCTGCTTTTGCAGCATGGCAAAGCCGAAGGTGATGGACGACATCAGCAGGAAAGCCGTGTTGACGGCCACCAGCGACAGATCGAACAGATCCTTGCCCGAGGGGCCGCCTGCATAGCTGCGGCCCAGCACGCCATAGGTGGCGAACAGTGCGGCAAAGATCAGGCAGTCGCTCATCAGGTAGAGCCAGAAGCCCAGCGAGGTGCCGTTTTCCGGATGAGGCTCGTGCGCGAGGTGGTACTCGCGAGTAGCCAGGGCGGCTGCGCCGCCGGCGTTGATATGTGTATTAGACATGGGCTGCTGCAAGCTGCTTGGTACGTGCTTCTTCCGATGTGGCCACTTCGGCCGCAGGGATGTAGTAGTCACGCTTGTAGTTGAAGGTATGAATGATCGAAGCCAGGATGGTCGCGGCGAACGAAGCGATCACCAGAGGCCACATGTGCCAGATCAGAGCAAAGCCCAGAACGGTGGACAGGCCGGCAATCACCACGCCGGCGCCGGTATTGGCGGGCATGTGGATGGGTTCGAAGCCGCTCAGCGGACGCTGATAGCCATGCTTCTTCATGTCGGTCCAGGCGTCGATGTCGTGCACCACGGGGGTGAAGGCGAAGTTGTACTGGGGAGGGGGCGAGGAAGTGGCCCATTCCAGTGTGCGGCCTTCCCATGGGTCGCCGGTCACGTCACGCAGCTCGTCGCGCTTCCAGATGGACACGGCCAGCTGGATGAAGAAGCAGCCGATACCGGCAGCGATCAGGGCGGCACCGCAGGCAGCGATGATGAACCAGATCTGCAGCGAGGGATCGTCAAAGTGGTTGGCACGGCGAGTCACGCCCATCAGACCCAGGATGTACAGGGGAGTGAAGGCAACCCAGAAGCCGACCAGCCAGAACCAGAACGAAGCCTTGCCCCAGAACTCGTTGAGTCGGAAGCCGAAAGCCTTGGGGAACCAGTAGTTGATGCCGGCAAACACGGCAAACACCACGCCGCCGATGATCACGTTGTGGAAGTGGGCGATCAGGAACAGCGAGTTGTGCAGCACGAAGTCTGCGGGAGGCACGGCCAGCAGCACGCCGGTCATGCCGCCGATGGCGAAGGTGACCATGAAGCCCACCGTCCACAGCATGGGCACCGAGAAGCGGATGCGGCCGCGGTACATGGTGAACAGCCAGTTGAAGATCTTCGCGCCCGTGGGGATGGAGATGATCATCGTGGTGATACCGAAGAAGGTATTCACGCTGGCACCCGAGCCCATGGTGAAGAAGTGGTGCAGCCACACCAGGTAGGACAGGATGGTGATACACACGGTGGCGTAAACCATCGAGGTGTAGCCGAACAGGCGCTTGCGGCTGAAGGTTGCCACGATTTCGGAGAACACGCCGAAGCAGGGCAGGATCAGGATGTAGACCTCGGGGTGGCCCCAGATCCAGATCAGGTTCACGTACAGCATGGGGTTGCCGCCCAGCTCGTTCGTGAAGAAGTTGGTGCCGACGTAGCGGTCCAGCGACATCAGCACCAGGGCTGCGGTCAGCACGGGGAAGGAGGCCACGATCAGGGCGTTGGTGCACAGGGCAGTCCAGGTGAAGACGGGCATCTTCATCAGGTTCATGCCGGGAGCGCGCATCTTGATGATGGTCACGATCAGGTTGATGCCTGACAAGGTCGTGCCCACACCGGCGACCTGCAGGCCCCAGATGTAGTAATCAAGACCCGTGCTGCCGCTCTGGTGCCCCAGATTGGACAGAGCCAGCCAGCCGGAGGTCGAGAACTCGCCCAGGAACAGGGAGATCATCACCAGCACGGCGCCGCCGGTGGTCATCCAGAAGCTGAAGTTGTTCAGGAACGGGAAGGACACGTCACGTGCGCCGATCTGCAGAGGAACCAGGTAGTTCATCAGGCCGGTCACGAAGGGCATCGCCACGAAGAAGATCATGATCACGCCGTGGGCCGTGAAGATCTGGTCGTAGTGGTGAGGAGGCAGGTAGCCCATGTTGTCGCCGAAGGCCATGGACTGCTGCAGACGCATCATCACGGCATCGGCAAAGCCGCGCAGGAACATGACCAGACCGAGGATCATGTACATGATGCCGATCTTCTTGTGGTCGATGGAGGTGATCCAGTCGTTCCACAGCGGAGCCCAGAGGCGGAACTTGGTGATGCCGCCGACCACGACGAGGCCGCCAAGCACCACGGCAATAAAGGTCATGAGCACGATGGGCTCATGCGTCATGGGAATCTGGTCCCATGTGATACGGCCCAACAGCCAGTGGGAGGCCGGGGTTGTTGTTTCAGACATGTTGAGTCTCTTTTGTCGTATTGGAGCGGCTGGGCGGTGAGCGCATCCGCACCGTGAACTACTTATTGCTGTGCGACAGCTCCGGAGGCGGCGACTTCGTCGAGCAGGGCGACAACGCGGTCAGCGTCTTTGGAAGTGCAGACATCCAGGGGCAGGGCCACGCTGGAGGTCTTGCTGTGGTGTGCAGGTGGCTTGCCGCCGGCGGCGTCGATGGCCATCATTTCGTTCATGCACATCTTGCCGTCTTCCACGCAGCGGTTGAGGACCTTGTGGTACAGGCCTTCGTCCACGCTGGCGAAGCGTTCAACGGGGTTGCGCTCGCTGGGCTTGGCCAGATCGATATAGGCGTCGCGTGTCAGAACCTTGCCTTCGGTCTTGGCCTTGGCAATCCACTGATCGAACTGCTCGTTTTCCAGGCCGTGGAACTTGAAGGTCATGCCCGCAAAACCAGCGCCGCTGTAATGAGAGGACTTGCCGCCATAGACACCGGGCTTGTTGATCACGGCGTTCAGCTCGGTCTGCATGCCGGGCATGGTGTAGATCATGCCGGCCAGATCAGGAACGTAGAACGCGTTCATGGTGTGGGTGGAGGTCAGCTTGAAGTGAATGGGGCGATCCACCGGGGCAGCCACTTCGTTGACGGTGGCAATGCCTTGTTCGGGGTAGAAGAACAGCCATTTCCAGTCCAGCGACACGACCTGGATCTCCAGAGGCTTGACGTTGGGGTCCAGAGCCTTGGTGGCGGAGATGCGGTCCAGGGGACGATAGGGGTCGAGCTTGTGGGTGCTGATCCAGGTAATGGCGCCCAAAGCGATGATGATGAGCAGGGGAACCGTCCAGATCACCAGCTCCAGCGCAGTGGAGTGGTGCCATTCGGGGTCGTACTTGGCTTCGGTGTTGGACTGGCGGTATTTCCAGGCAAACAGCAGCGTCAAAAAGATGACGGGGACGATGATGAGCAACATCAGCAAAGTGGCCGTAATGACCAGGTCGCCTTGCTGCTTGGCGACATCGCCAGCTGGGTTGAGGACGACGGCCTTGCTGCAACCGGCGAGGGTTGCGGTCAAAGCGGCCGCTGAGAGCCACGCGGGCCCACGGATTTCCTTGATTTTTAACATGCTTTGGGCGTGACAAAGTCGCGCTTAGGTGTAAACGCGGATTACTGGATCTCGGCAAATGTAATACCAAACAGGGGCTTGTCCATTGGACATTTTGTCCAAGGTCAACAGCTCGGGATTGGAAATGCGCTATGCGACAAGGGTTTAGCGGCTTTGGCGTGTGGACAAACTTTGAGCTGACAGGGCTTGAAATTGTCAAATCAGCCCTCAGAAACGGGGCCTGCACAGGGCTGGGCTGACAGTGTTCAGGGCAAAAACTCTATTGCAGCTGCACATGCTTGGGCGTAGAACGGAAAGCGTCCCCGGGACTGAAAAGTAAGACAAGGAGTTGTACCTTTATGACAAGCATGAACCCGTCCGTTGGTCTTACTCAGCAAGACTATGAGAACTCGGAAACCCTGGCCTATGCGGATACCGACGAGGATGTGACCCCCGGCGAGATTGCCGTGGGGGTGATCATCGGGCGCTCTTCCGAGTACTTCGACTTCTTTGTGTTCGGCATTGCCTGCGTGCTGGTGTTTCCGTCACTGCTGTTTCCCGATCTGTCCAAGCTCGATGGCACGCTGGCGGCATTTACCATTTTCTCGCTGGCCTTTGTGGCCCGTCCTGTCGGCACGGCGCTATCCATGGCCGTGCAGCGCCGCTGGGGGCGAGCCACCAAGCTCACTCTGGCCTTGTTGCTGCTGGGCGTCTGCACCGTGGGCATGACCTTCCTGCCCAGCTATGAAGTCGCTGGCATGAAAGCGGTCTGGGCGCTGGTGATCCTGCGCGTCGGGCAGGGCCTGGCTCTTGGCGGTACCTGGGACGGTCTGCCTTCGCTGCTGGCCATGTCGGCACCCAAGGACAAGCGCGGCTGGTATTCGATGATCGGGCAGTTGGGGGCTCCGCTGGGCTTCATCATTGCCGCAGCGCTGTTCGCCTATCTGTATTCGAGCCTGAGTGCCGACGATTTTCTCAGCTGGGGCTGGCGCTTCCCGTTCTGCGTTGCCTTTGCGATTAACGTGGTGGCCTTGTTTGCTCGTCTGCGCCTGGTTGTGGGCCAGTCCTATACACAGGCGCTGCAGGAGCGCGAACTGGAGCCTGTCAGCGTCACACGTTTGATGGCCAGCGAAGGCCGTAATGTGATGATCGGCGCATTCGCAGCGCTGGCCAGCTTTGCACTGTTCCATCTGGTCACCGTGTTCCCGCTGTCCTGGATCTCGATGTACTCGAATCAGTCGGTGACCGATGTATTGGTGGTGCAGATCATCGGCGCACTTCTGGCGGGGATGGCCATCATGCTCTCTGGCTGGCTGGCCGACCGTGTGGGCCGCCGCAATACGCTGGGCACCATGGCTTGTCTGATCGGCATCTTCAGCTTCCTGGCGCCCTGGCTGCTGGGCAGCGGTACGGTGGGAAACAATGTCTTCATCATTGTGGGCTTCATCCTTCTGGGGTTGTCCTACGGGCAGGCATCGGGTACCGTGACCTCCAACTTCTCACCTCATTTCCGCTACACCGGTGCAGCCTTGTCCACCGATATGGCATGGTTGATCGGTGCGGCGTTTGCGCCCCTGGTGGCCTTGGGTGTCTCGGCAAAGTTCGGACTGGTGGCTCTGGGTATCTATCTGCTGTCGGGCGCCTTGTGCACGCTGGCGGCCCTGGGCATCAACCGTGCCATCGAGGCGCGCGACCAATAAGAAGTCAGTGAACTTCCCTGCAAAACGCCCGGTGCTTGCATCGGGCGTTTTTCTTGATACCAGAGGACATGAAAAAGCCGCCTGCAAGAGGCGGCTTTTTATCGATTGGAAGACGGATCAGTCCAGAGCCAGACCGGCCTTCTTGATGACATCACCGAAACGCTTGCTCTCGGAGGCCATGAAGGCCTTGAACTCGGCAGGCGTGGGATTGAAGGATTCGTAGCCGAAGGCTGCGAACTTGTCCTTGACGTCCTGCCCTGTCAGTGCCTGGCGCACATCGGTGCGGATCTTTTCGATCACGGCGGGGGGTGTACCGGGACGCACGGCCAGGGCATTCCAGCCGATGGCAGTGAAGTCCTTGGGGCCGCCCGATTCGGACACCGTGGGCACGTTCTCGAAGCCGGCAATACGGCTGGGAGCTGCCACGGCCAGGAAGCGCAGCTTGCCGCCACGCACCAGCGGGCCTGCCGTGCCCAGGGAGCCCAGGGCAAAAGTCAGCTCGCCATTGGCAACGCCCTGGTACAGCTGGCTGGTTTCCTTGTAGATCACATGCTCCATCTTGGTGCCGGTCTGGTTTTCCAGCAGGGCCGAGCCCAGGTGAACAGGGTTGCCCACGGACCAGGAGCCGTAGTTCAGCTTGCCGGGGTGCGCCTTGGCATCGGCAATCAGGTCGCCGATGGTCTTGTAAGGGCTGTTGACGGGCACGCAGACAAAGAAGAAGTTGCGGAACAAGGGCATCAGGATTTCGAAGTCCTTGTTCAAGTCATAGGGCAGCTTCTTGAACAGGTGGGGGTAGGCGGCGATATGGACGTTGTCCAGCTGGATCATGTCCGTACCGTCGGTGGCGCCGCGCTTGAATTCATTGATGGCGATGAAGCCGTTGCCGCCGGGACGATTTTCCACCACCACGGGCTGACCCCAGGCGCGGCCCAGCTTGTCGGCCACCAGGCGCGACAGGCCATCGGGGCCACCGCCTACGGGGAAGGGGTTGATGATGCGCGAGGACTTGGTGGGCCACTTGTCGCTCTGGGCGAAAGAGGGGGCTGCCACGGCTGCGGCAATGGCGCCGAGTGCGAATGCAGCTTGGCGACGGCTCATATTGAGCTGATGGGTCATTTTGTCTCCCTGGAAGGATGTCGATGATGAATTGCGTGTGGACCACGCATTGTTGATATCGTCGGCTGTTATTTTTAGATATTCAGGCCCAGTTGATTACATTGTGTCACTTGGGGCATAAACACCTAGGTCTAGCTGAGGCTAGCAGCTATAGCAAAATAGCATAGCTTGTTTTGAAAGGTGTGAGCATGAATCTGCAGCAGATAGAGACCTTTGTTCGGGTGGCCGAAGTGGGGAGCTTCAGCAAGGCTGCGGTATTGCTGGACACCGCCCAGCCGGCGCTCAGCCGTCAGGTGCGGGCCCTTGAAACCGAGTTGCGCGAGACCTTGCTGATCCGCACCGGGCGCGGCGTGACGCTGACCGATGCGGGGCGCCGCCTGCTCGAGCATGGCCATGCCATCATGCAGCGCGTGGCCATGGCCAAGGAAGACCTGGGCAGTCAGCGCGACGAGCCCGTGGGGCGTATCACGGTCGGCTTGCCGCCGAGCCTGGCGCGGCGCCTGACCTTGCCCCTGATCGACGGCTTCAGCCGTGAGATGCCCAAGGCCAGGCTGGCGGTGGTCGAAGGTTTTTCGATGAATATCTCGGAGTGGCTGACCTCGGGGCGCATGGATCTGGGTCTGGTCTACACGCCGGAGCCACACCCGCAGATCGAGGTCTCGCCCGTGCTCGAAGAGCGCCTGTGCCTGATCGGCCCGGCCAGCACGCTGGCAGGGCGCACCAGCATTCCGTTCGAGCATCTGGCCGAGTTTCCGTTGATCATGCCCCAGCACGGGCAGATTTTCCGCAAGCTGATGGAGGCCCAGGCCACGTTGTCCCAGGTCAAGCTCAATGTGGTCTGGGAGGTTTCCAGCGTGCCCGCCATTCTGGATCTGGTGCGCGGCGGCTATGGCTATGCGGCGTTGACCGACAGCGCCATGCACAGTCATGCCACGGATGCATCGCTGGTGGAGGTGCCCATCAAGTCGCCGCATATCGTCAGCACCTTGTGCCTGGTGCAGCCCGCCAAAAAGAAGTCCACGCCGCTGATGCGCCGCACGGCCGAGCTGCTGCGCCGCCTCAGCATGCAGGTGTGCTCGGTGGAAAGCGGGCATATCTGAACGACTGGCCTGCTCCGGGGCATGGCCGCTGCTGGTTCATGCTCCTGTTAGGGGAGCTGGTTACGCTTGTTGGATAAGGATTTCAAACTTATTTGTACATGAAATCAATGAAGGGTAAGTGCAATAAGCTTTGATATTGATAGCGTCAAAGCTGGGGGCGCAAGGCTCTCGCGGCTTCCTGCAGCAGCGGCAGTATTTCCTGCTGCATGGTTTGCGGGCTCATGCGCTTGGCCGATGTCACCACATTCAGCGCTGCCACGGTGCGCCCGCGCATATTGCGTAGCGGCACGGCCACGGCCTGAATCGCCAGTTCATGCTCCTCAAGCGCCATGCAGTAGTCGAGGCGGCGCACCTCGTCGAGCAAGGTCTTCAGCGCCGCACCATCGGACACCGTGTGTGCCGTCAGCTTGGGCAGGTCATAGCTGGCCAGCCAGTCGTCGAGCTCCGAGCTTGAGAGCGAGGCCAGCAGCACCCGGCCCGTGGACGTGGCGTGCGCCGGCAGGCGCGTGCCCAGATGCAGTCCGTGGGCCATCAGGCGCTCGCCCTTCTCATGAACGGCGCTGCGCGCGACGATGACGACTTCGCGGCCCTCGCGCACCACGCAGGAGTAGGACAGTCCGGTCTGCGCTGCCAGTCTGTGCAGCACGGGTTGCACGATGCGCGGCAGCCGGGCCGAGGCCAGATAGCTGCCCGACAGGCGCAGCACCTTGGGAGCCAGCCAGAAATAGCTGCCGTCGGATTCCAGATAGCCGAGATAGGCCAGGGTGAGCAGATGGCGCCTGGCGGCAGCGCGCGTGATGCCTGCGCGCTCGGCCGCCATGGTGGCATTCAGGCGTTGGCGCTCGGTGTCGAAGCTTTCCAGTACGGCCAGACCCTTGGCCAGGCCGGCAATGAAGTCTGCCGGGGCGATGGAGGGTGAGCCATGGTCATTCATGGAGGCTTCCGCAGTTCTTGTTTTGCGCGATCATCGTTCTCATTGTGCGATTATCGCGCAAACAACGATTCTCTCCTTTGTCTTGATGCAGCACAAAACTTAGTCTTGCTGCACAGCGCAACCGGCGTCGTCACGCTCGCCGGTTGAGAGGTTTTTGAGCCATAACAAGGAGTCATATTCATGCGTACACAAGTCGCCATCATCGGTGCCGGTCCCTCGGGTCTGCTGCTGGGGCAGCTGCTCTACAAGGCGGGCATCGACAACATCATCATCGAGCAGCGCAGCGCCGACTATGTGCTGGGCCGCATCCGCGCCGGCGTGCTGGAGCAGGTGACGGTGGATCTGCTCAAGCAGGCGGGTGCCGACAAGCGCATGAATGAGGAAGGTCTGCCTCATGACGGCATCGAGCTGCTGTTCAAGGGCAAGCGCCACCGCATCAATCTGCATGACCTGACCGGTGGCAAGCGCGTGATGGTCTACGGCCAGACCGAGGTGACCCGCGATCTGATGGAAGTGCGCGCCCAGGAGGGCCTGACCACGGTCTACGAAGCCAGCCATGTGCAGCCCGTGGACTTCGAGAGCGACAAGCCCAAGGTGCGTTACGAAAAAGACGGCCAGGTGCACGAGATCGAGTGCGACTTCATCGCTGGCTGCGACGGCTTTCACGGCATCTGCCGCGCCAGCGCTCCTCAGGACAAGATCAAGACCTTCGAGAAGGTCTACCCCTTCGGCTGGCTGGGCCTGCTCTCGGATACGCCGCCCGTGTCGCACGAGCTGATCTATGCCAACACCGAGCGCGGCTTTGCCCTGTGCAGCCAGCGCAGCGCCACGCGCAGCCGCTACTATCTGCAGGTGCCGCTGACCGACAAGGTCGAGGACTGGAGCGACGAAGCGTTCTGGGAAGAGCTCAAGAAGCGCCTGGACCCCGAAGCCCGCGCCAATCTGGTGACCGGCCCATCGCTGGAAAAAAGCATTGCGCCGCTGCGCAGCTTTGTGACCGAGCCCATGCGCTTCGGCCGCATGTTCCTGGCCGGCGACGCCGCGCACATCGTGCCCCCCACCGGCGCCAAGGGCCTGAACCTGGCAGCTTCCGACGTGGGTTATCTGTCGCAAGCCTTTGTCGAGTACTACAAGGAGCAGTCCGAGGCTGGCATCGACCGTTACTCCGAGCAGTGCCTGCGCCGTGTCTGGAAGGCCGAGCGCTTCTCCTGGTGGATGACTTCCATGCTGCACAACTTCCCCGGCGAGGGCGAGTTCAACACCAAGGTACAGGAAGCCGAGCTGGACTACATCGTCCACTCCGAAGCCGGCTCGACCTCGCTGGCCGAGAACTATGTGGGTCTGCCTCTGGTTTAAGCCCGAGACCGCCTTGCCTTCGTCACCGTGGTGATGAAGGCCCGGTGCCCGATCACGGCGCCTCGCGTTCTGCCTGCATTGCTGTGTGCGATGCAGGCATTTTTTTCATCCATGCAATTTGGTTGATGCTGCCTTGCGTAAATTTTGATGCCGGGGCACAAGCCAGCGGGGCCTGCGAGGAGTAAGCTTGCCGACCTTATGGCGCACATCATGTTTTCCCCTCCCTATATTGCCGCTGCCGAGGCAGCCCAGTCCTTGCGCACGCGCGGCTATGCCGTGCTGCAGCCCGAGGACTTCGCCCAGTGGATGGGCCTGAGTGTGGCCGATCTGCACGCCATGGATGCGGACTGGCAGTGTCTGCCGCCCGATGCCTTCCTCAAGGATGGAGGCCGCTATCGCCGCCGCCGCCATTCCTGCTTTGTCAGCGAAGGCGATCAGGTGCAGCAGGTGCCCCACCGCGCCCACTGGCAGCCCGTGGAATACAACGCTCTGCATGGCGGCATGCAGCGTATGTTCGAGCCCATGCTGGACAGCACGACGACGAGTGCGGCATGGCTGGAGATGATCAATGCCTTGGGGCAGCTGGCGGATCAGGTGTTCTGCACTGACGAGCTGCATGAGCGCTGGTTTGTCGAGGCGCACCAGTTCCGCATCGACACCACGGACGGCATCGGCCGTCCCACGCCCGAAGGCGCTCACCGCGACGGCGTCGATCTGGTCGCCGTGCTGCTGGTGGGACGCAAGGGCGTCAAAGGGGGCGAGACCCGCGTGTTCGAAGCGACCGGCCCCAATGGCCAGCGCTTTACCTTGACCGAGCCCTGGTCCGTGATGCTGCTCGACGACGCACGCATGATTCATGAGACCACGCCGATTCAACCTGCCGAGCCCGGTGGCGTGCGCGACACGCTGGTGCTGACCTATCGTCGTGGCAACTTCCAGGGCGCCGAGCTCCAGGAGCAGCAGGGTCAGGCTGCTTGATTGATGCGGACGACTTTGTTCGGAAAATTTGAGCAAAACTGTAACGTGCTCAATACGTCAAAGTGACGTCATCAACACTGCATGATGCAGGCTTGTCGCGGCGAAGCTTTCGCCTCTTCGAGTCTTCCCTGCATCCAACAAGCCAGATCAGCTGGCCAACACCACGCCTTGCAGAGCGTGGTTTTTTATATGAATCGCTTTTACGCCCTTAGTATTCCAGTGCTGACCGCTCTTGTCACAGTAGCGGCCTGCAAGCCTTCGCAAGACCGTCCGGCGCAGGCGGCCTACACCAAGGAGCCCACGATCTACTTTCGCAACGGCCTTGAGATTACCCTCGGCGATGCCTCGGTACCGATTCACGGCGTGGAGGAATGCCCTTATGGTCTGGCCGCGCCGGCCGGAGCCGTGGTCGAGCTCAATGATGCCAAGTGCATTCGACTCTCGGACGATACCGAGCGGATCGTCGTGATGCTGGACATGCCTGGCGGCATCGTCCGGGAAGAATGGACCGTGCGCCGCGATGCGCCCAGCAAGCCCCATGAGCCAGCCTTCAAGAATGTATCCCTGCTGCGCCCAGACGGCACTCGCATCACGATCACCGACAAGTCCGACACTCTGCTGGACAAATGCTACGAATACCAGACGGCCCATGTCTGTATCTGAGCCTGACCTCAGTCAGCGTGAACTTCAGGGTTGATTCATGTCAACACGCTGAGGCATGATGAAGGCAGACTCAACGCTATTTCAAGAGCGGCATCTGCCCCGGGCCTCTGGCTTGAGGTCCTTGTCGCCTGCAACCTGAAAGGAGAAACATATGTCCATGTTCAATCACATTCTGGTTCCGGTCGACGGCTCCAAGCCCTCCATGCTGGCGGCGCACAAGGCCGCAGAGCTTTCCAAGGTCTTCGGCAGCGCCGTGACGGCGGTGTATGTGGTCGATCCCTATCCTTTCACCGGCGTGGGCGCCGACTTTGCCTACGGCCAGTCACAGTATCTGAGCGCGGCCACCGCCGAAGCCAACACCGCCCTGGATGCGGTCAAGGCCATCATGGATGAGGCGGGCGTGCCCGTGAAGACGCTGGTGGGCGAGGGCCATGCGGTGCATGAAGGCATTGTGCGCACCATGGAAAGCGTGGGAGCCGATCTCGTCGTCATGGGCTCGCAGGGGCGACGCGGTCTTGAGAAGCTGATGCTGGGCAGCGTCACGCAGCGCGTGCTGGGCGCCGTGCGTGTGCCGGTGCTGGTCGTGCGCGAGTGAGCGTCAGGCGGCTGCCCCATGAAGCAACGGCTCCTCTGGGAGCCGTTTTTCTTGTGAGCAAGGGTGCTCAGCGATTGAGCAGCCGGGCCAGCCAGCCTTTTTTCTTGCGCTGCAATTCCAGCTCCTGCAGCACTTCCGCTTTGAGTCGTTCTTTTTCTGCCGTGTGTCCGCTCTCTTTGGACATCATGCGCAGATAGACCTTGGCTGAGTCCACATAGCCATGGTCTTCGTTGCGGATGTGGTTGAACAGCCAGCGCGAGAGCATGCCATGCAGTTCGGCGGCCACATCCTCGCCCGCATCGAAGCGGGTCTGCATCTCGATCACGCGGCGCGTGAACAGCTCGTGCACTTTTTTGTGCGGCCCTGCGAACATATAGCCGGCGCTCTCGATCAGGCTTTCCTCGAAGACGAAGTGCGAGACGGTGTAGTCGATCATCTCGCCGATGACATCGCCCAGCCCTTCGCGATCTGGCGAGCTGCGCAACTCATAAAGCCGGTTGATGTAATCGACGATGCGGCGGTGCTGCCGGTCGATCTCCGCAATCCCGGTGTCCAGTTCGGGGACCCAGACCAGCAATGCCATGATGTTCTCCAGAAATTCAAGGGTTTCCGGAGAAGTATTCACGAGCCTGTCATATGCCGCATTGATGCAGATCAGGCCTATCCGCGCCAGGCAGGGCGGCGCGAATCCTGCGCGCCGCGTCGGGATGTCACTCGATCTTGGCGCCCGAGGATTCGACGACCTGCTTGGATTGCTTGAAGTCGGCCTGGAACATCTTGTCGAAGTTGGTCACGCTCATGGACTGGGGCTCGGCGCCCTGGGTCAGAATGGCCTCGCGCACCTCGGGCATGGCCAGCAGCTTGTTCACTTCGACATTGACCTTGGTCACGATGGCTGCGGGTGTGCCCTTGGGCATGAACAGGCCGTACCAGGTGCTCACATCAAAGCCCTTGAGACCGGACTCGGCCAGTGTCGGGGTGTCTGGCAGCGAGGACGAGCGCTTTGCCGAGGTCACGGCGATGGCGCGCAGCTTGCCGGCCTTGATCTGGGCTATGGCCGAGGGTACGGAGGACACCAGCAGATCCACATTGCCGGCCAGTGCATCCATCATCGCGGGGTTGGAGCCCTTGTAGGGCACGTGAGTCAGATGAATGTCCGAGGCCTTTTCCAGCATCACGCCGGCCAGGTGGATGCTGGTGCCGTTGCCGGGCGAGCCGTAGGTGATCTTGGACGGGTTCTTCTTGGCTGCAGCCACCACGTCGGCCAGCGTCTTGTATGGCGAGTTGGCGGCCGTGGCGATCACGATGGGGGTGTAGGCCACATGAGCCACGGGGGTCAGATCCTTGCTGGGGTTCCAGGGCAGGTTCTTGTAGAGGTAGGGGCCAAGGACCACGTTGTCCTTCTGGCCCATCACCATGTCATAGCCCGTGGGCGCTGCCTTGACGGCTTCGGTGATGCCGATGGTGCCGCCTGCACCCGCACGGTTGTCGGGCACCACGGTCCATTTGCTGACTTCGGTGAGCTTGCTGGCAATCACGCGCGAGAGGATGTCGGTGCCGCCGCCAGGTGGGAACGGCACGATCATGCGCACGGGCTTGTTGGGGTAGTCGGCTGCGGGGTCTTGTGCAGCGGCTGAAAAGCTCAGGCCCGCGCTTGCGATCACGGCTGTGCTGATGAGAATTTGGCGAATCATGAAAAAGAAGCTCCAGAGACGAACGGGGGAGCGCTGGCCCGCAAACAAGGGCGGCGCAGTCGCGGCTGGTGCCTGAGCCTTGAGCTCGGCAGCCAGAGTCACGGAAGGTGGGCTTTTCGATGATCGGGGACGGTGGTTCCGCCATCAATGGGTATTTGTCTTTACCGGGGAGCGCGAGCCATGCCGTACGGACATGATCGCCATCCGCACGCGCTGCACGACAGGGTTGCTGCCGTTGCTAGCACGGAGGCAGCGTACCGATCGGGTGTCGCTGTCTTTGTGGCCCACGGGTGCGGATTGTGGTTCTGCGCACAGCCACGGAGGCTGCTGCAGACCAGTGGAAACATTCTGCCACGCATGAAAGACTTGCCAGGGCTTGGTTCGAGAATAGGCTGCGCCTGTTTCCAGATTTTTTGCTCGGGTCCGGTAGTTCACGGCAACAAGAGCTGCAGGTGCCTTTGGTCATCGGTTTGGATAAGGCGGCTGCAGCCATGTTTTGGAGTCCAGCCGTTCTGAGTGCTATCTCAAGCCTGGCGTACGTCGGCAACCACCTGGTCGCCGAAGTCCGGTCGTGCCAGCCAGGCCAGCACGCGGGCTGCGGCGTCATCGGCCGAGGTCAGCTGCCCGTTGCTGTGCAGACCAGCAAAACGCCCCACGTCAGGGAAGTCGGTTGAAGCTGCGCTGCGCAGTTGTACCTGCATATCGGTGTCGATGACGCCTGGCGCCAGAGACACAATGCGTGCGCCGTTGGGCTTGGCAGCCTCTTCCAGCGCCACGCAACTGCTGAACTGGTCCATGCCGGCCTTGGCCGTGCAATAGCTGGCTTGCGAGGCCATCGCGCGGCGGCCCAGGCCCGAGGAGATATTGAGCACCTTGCGGGGAATCCTCCAGCTCTCGGTTGCACCGAGAAAGGCTCCGGTCAGGGCCATGGGAGCCTCAAGACCCACGCGCAGGGCATTGATCATGTCGGCTGAAGGCACCTGGGACAGCGGCGCAATCTGCGGGATGACGCCCGCATTGTTGATCAGGGTGATGCTGGCCCATTCAAGCGGATCTATCGTGCCTAGCCAGGTCGCCAGGCGCTGCGCAGCAGCAGCGCTTTGTGCCAGGTCCTGCTCCCATTGCAATAGCTGTGCAGGCTTGCTGGCGCTGGAGGCTAGGGCGGCGCTGGTCTTGCGGGCAATGCTCAGCAACTGATGGCCTTGCTGCAGCAGTTGCTGTCCCATGGACAGGCCCATGCCGCGAGAGCCACCGGTCAGAATCGTTAAGTGCTTTGTCATGCGAAGCATCTTACGGTTGATTGAAGACCGAAAAGAGCAAGCCCCGCAAGACTTGCGTCCGGCGGGGCCTGGCGATGACCTCAGATGAGCTCAGCGAGCTGTCAATGACCCAGATAGGCCTTGCGCACCTCGTCATTGCTCAGCAGGTTGACACCGCTGTCCTCCAGCACCACCTTGCCGGTTTCCAGCACATAGCCTCGGTCGGCAATCTGCAGGGCGCGGTTGGCATTCTGCTCGACCAGGAACACCGTCACACCCGCTGCGCGGATGGTCTGAATGATCTCGAAGATCTGCGCAATGATGAGCGGCGCCAGGCCCAGTGTGGGTTCGTCCAGCAGCAGCAGGCGCGGCTTGCTCATCAGTGCGCGGCCTATGGCCAGCATCTGCTGCTCGCCGCCCGACATGGTGCCCGAGCGTTGCGCTGCGCGCTCCTTCAAACGAGGAAAGAGCTTGAACACATGCTCGACGCCGTCGGCGATCTCGGCCTTGCTCAGGAAAAAGCCGCCCATCTGCAGGTTCTCGGTCACCGTCAGGTCCTTGAAGACACGACGGCCTTCGGGCGAGATGGCAATGCCGCGGCGCATGATGTGATGGGTGGACATCTGGGTGATGTCCTCGCCCTCGAACAGAATGCGCCCGCCGCTGGCACGAGGGTTGCCGCAGACCGTCATCAGAAGCGATGTCTTGCCAGCACCATTGCTGCCGATGAGGGTGACGATCTCGCCCTGATCGACATGCAGGCTGACATGATTGACCGCGCAGATCGCGCCGTAATGGGTGGAGACCTGCTCCAGTTGCAACATATGCTGGCTCATCAGGCCTCTCCCAGATAGGCCTTGATGACCCGTTCATCATTGCGAATCGCCTCGGGCAGGCCCATGGCGATGGGCTTGCCGTATTCCATGACCAGAATGCGCTCGGACACTCCCATGACCAGACCCATATCGTGCTCGATCAGCAGCACGGCCACGCCGTACTGTTTGCGCAGATCGTCGATCAGATGCTGCAGGTCTTTCTTCTCCTGCGGGTTCAGGCCGGCGGCGGGCTCGTCCAGCATCAGCACGCGAGGCTTGGTGATCATGCAGCGCGCAATCTCCAGCCGGCGCTGGTGACCGTAGGCCAGATTGCCGGCCTCGCGGTTGGCAAACTGGCGCAGGCCCATCACGTCCAGCCATTGGAGCGCGTTGTCGATCTTTTCCTGTTCGGCACGGCGATAGCCTGGCGTGTTGAACAGGCCGCCGAGCAGCGTGGCGCGCGACTGGCGGTGCTGTGCGACCAGCAGGTTTTCCAGCGCCGTCATGCTCTTGAACAGGCGCACGTTCTGGAATGTGCGCACCACACCGTGGTTGGCGACCTGGTGGCTGCTGTGGCCTGCAATGCTCTGGCCGTCCAGAACGACCGAGCCGCCCGAGGGCTGGTAGAAACCGCTGATGCAGTTGAATACCGTGGTCTTGCCCGCGCCGTTGGGGCCGATGATGGCAAACACTTCCTGAGGGCGTACGTTAAAGCCCACGTTGTCCACGGCCAGCAGGCCGCCGAAGCGCATGCACAGGTCTTTGACTTCCAGCAAATACTCGCTCATGCGTTTGCCCTGCCTGTGGTTGTAGTTATTGAAATAATAGCGTTCAGGTGCAGCTTCATGACTTCACCTCCACTTGGTGTCGCTTCATGGGCAGCAGGCCCTGAGGGCGCCAGACCATCATCAAAATCATGACCAGACCGAAGATCAGCATGCGGTATTCGGAGAATTCGCGTGCCAGCTCGGGCAGCACGGTCAGGATGATGGCAGCCACGATCACGCCCAGCTGAGAGCCCATGCCGCCCAGCACCACAATGGCCAGAATCAGGGCCGACTCGATGAAGGTGAAGGACTCGGGATTGACGATGCCCTGGCGAGCGGCGAAGAAGGCGCCGCCAAAACCCGCGAACATGGCGCCCAGCGTGAAGGCCGAGAGCTTGATCTTCATGGGGTTGAGGCCCAGCGAACGGCAGGCGATTTCATCCTCGCGCAGCGCTTCCCAGGCGCGGCCTATGGGCATGCGGATCAGTCGGTTGCTGATGAACAGCGTCACCATGGCCAGCAGCAAGGCCATCAGGTAGACGAAGATCACCATGTGCATGGAGTTGAACTCCATACCGAAGAACTGATGAAATGTCGTGCCGTCCTCGGTCAGGGGCGAGCGGGTCATGGGCAGGCCCAGCACCGTAGGCTTGGGAATGCTGGAGATGCCGTCGGGACCGCCCGTGAAGCTGGTCAGATTGGTCAGCAGCAGGCGGATGATCTCACCGAAACCCAGCGTCACGATGGCCAGATAGTCACCGCGCAGGCGCAGCACGGGAAAGCCCAGCACGAAGCCGAACAGAGCCGAGGCTGCGCCAGCCAGCGGCAGCGCTTCCCAGAACGTCCAGCCAGCCCAGTGGAACAGCAGCGCATAGGTGTAGGCACCCACGGCATAGAAGCCCACAAAGCCCAGGTCCAGCAGGCCGGCAAAGCCGACCACCACATTCAGACCCAGGCCCAGCATGACGTAAATCATGGCCAGAGTCGCGATGTCGACGGCATTGCGGCCCGCGAAGAATGGCCAGGAGGCGGCCATCATCAGCACCACAAAGATGACGACGTTGCGCGTGCCCGACTTCATCTGCGGGACAGCCGGCAGATTGACCTTGGGCAGCTTGCCAGCGAGCAGGGGCTTGAGCATCTGCACGACGAAGATGGCAAGGCAGGCCCAGCCGGTCATGCTCCAGTCGGGGGTGATGATGGTGCGCACGCCGGCGCGCTCCAGGTGCAGGCTGAAGATGGGCGTGACGACGATGGCCGTCATCACGGTGGCGATCAGCGCATCGCGCAAAGCGGCGGAAAAGCTGTACTTCATCAGACTTTCTCCACTTCAGGTTTGCCCAGCAGGCCCGAGGGGCGGAACATCAATATGGTCACCAGCAGGCCGAAAGCCACGATGTCCTTGTATTCCGACGAGATGTAGGCGGCTGCAAAGGTCTCGGCTACGCCCAGAATCACACCGCCCAGCATGGCGCCGGGGATGGAGCCTATGCCGCCCAGCACGGCGGCCGTGAAGGCCTTGATGCCGGCGAGGAAGCCGATGAAGGGGTTGAGCTTGCCCACAGCCAGCGCAATCAGCACGCCGCCCACGGCGGCCAGCACGGCGCCCAGCACAAAGGTGAAGGAGATGACCTTGTTGGTATCTATGCCCAGCAGATTGGCCATATGCATATCCTGAGCGCAGGCGCGCGAGGCACGGCCCATGCGCGAATGCTTGATGTACATGGTCAGTGCAATCATCAGCACCACGGTCACCGCGATGATGAGCACGCGGGTATAGGGGATGAAGACCTCGAAATTGCCCATGTGGAAATTGATGGCTCCCGGCAGCAGCGAAGGCACGGCCATATCGCGCGCGCCCTGGCCCAGAGCCACCCAGTTCTGCAGGAATATGGACATGCCGATGGCCGAGATCAGCGCGACCAGACGCGGGCTCTGGCGCACGGGCTTGTAGGCCACCTGTTCGACAACCAGGCCATAGACGCCGGTTACGAATACGGCCACCACCAGCATCAGGCCGATGATGGCCCATATGGGCAGACCGCTTTGCGTGCCAATCGCCGAAAGCGTCACGAGGCCTATATAGGCCCCGATCATGTAGATGTCACCGTGTGCGAAATTGATCATGCCGATGATGCCGTAGACCATGGTGTAGCCAATGGCGATCAGGGCGTAAATGGCTCCGAGTGAGAGCCCGTTGAATAGCTGTTGTATCAGCTGGGGGAGAAAGTCTGACATGTAACGCCACCCTTGAAACAGGAAAAGGCCCGAGGGCCAGATAACAAACATCCGGAGGCATGGCCCCTGCCATTGCCTCCGGAGAGAGTGGTGGAATTACTTGGCGAGCGATTTGCTGCCGTCCTTGTGCCACTGGAAGACCTGGAAATCGAAGGAGTTCAGGTCACCCTGCTTGTTCCAGGACACAGGGCCCAGCACGGTGTCCACGCCCGTGGTCTTGTGCATCCAGTCGGCCACCTTGGCGGGGCTGTCGCCAGCGGCCTTGATGGCGGCCAGCAGAGACTGGGTGGCGGCAAACGAGGTCAGCTGGAAGGCGCCCGAAGCATTGCGCTTCTTGTCCTGGAAGGCCTTGACCACGGCGGCGTTCTTGGGATTGGCGGCAAAGTCGGCGGGCAGGGTTACCAGCATGCCTTCGACGGCAGGGCCGGCAATGGCGTTGACTTCGGGGTTGCCCACGCCTTCAGGACCCATCATCTTGACTTTCAGACCTTGCTCGGCAGCCTGACGCAGCAGCAGACCCATTTCGGGGTGGTAGCCGCCGTAATAGACAAAGTCCACGCCTGCGCCCTTGAGCTTGGTGATGACGGCGGAGTAGTCGCTGTCGCCTGCGTTGATGCCCTCAAACAGTGCCACGTCGATCTTGGCCTTCTTCAGGTCGTCACGCACGGAAGAGGCAATGCCCTGGCCGTAGGACTGCTTGTCGTGCAGCACGGCAACCTTTTTGGGCTTGAGCTTCTCGGCAATGAACTTGGCGGCTGCCGGGCCCTGCTGGTCGTCACGGCCAATGGTGCGGAAGATGAAGTGGTAGTTCTTGCCGTCGGTCAGAGCGGGCGAGGTGGCAGAAGGAGTGACGACCACCACGCCTTCGTTGTTGTAGATGGGCGCTGCGGCAATCGAGGCACCCGAGCAGACGGGGCCGACCACATAGCCGATCTTGCTGTTGACCACGCGGTTGGCAGCGACGGGGCCTTGCTTGGGTTCGCAGGCATCGTCCACGGGTACCAGCTCGATCTTCTTGCCATTGACGCCGCCAGCGGCATTGGCCATTTCAACGGCGGTGGTGGCACCTTCCTTGACCATGTCGCCGTACTGGGTCAGCGCACCAGTGGTGGGAATGACCAGGGCGATCTTGATTTGGGCATGCGCGGTGGAGACCAGGGCGGCACCAGCCAGGCCCAGGGCGGCAACAACGGTTTGCATGCGGAACGGAATGCTCATGAGGACTTCCTTAATCTCGAGAGATGTTCGAAAAGCGCGATTGCTGCCATAGCAGTTCGCGCAAAGAAGCTCAGGTTAATCGAGTGGTCAACGAAGGCAACAGGGTATGCAGGGGCTGGTGCAGGCTTTCGGTTTTTGCTATGTCGTGCATAGCAGCTAGTACGCAAGGGCTATGGCGCAGCCTGCATTTGTGATGTATATGCGCAGTCCATGCCTGAACTGTGCGGCAAGTGTCTGCATCAGCGGTCTTTTTGCGCAGATTCCTGTCCTGCCTCAGCACTGTACTGAAGGGTTTTCTGTTGCGGCGTGGCAACTTTGAGAGCTTGACGGTTGCTGCCGATTTGAGGGGGATTAAAAAAGTGGATCACTTTTTAGCTGCAGCAGTCCGCCGGTGACCGGGTGCACCAGCTCCAGTGCTGCCGCATGCAGCAACAGGCGTGGGCTGGCGCAGGCCACGGCTTCGCTGGCATATAGCGCATCGCCCAGCATGGGGTGGCCTATGGCCGCCATATGCAGGCGCAATTGATGGGTGCGGCCCGTCAGCGGGCTCAGCAAAACCCGGGTGCGGGGTATTCCTGGTTGGACGGTGTGCTCGATCACCTGCCACAGCGTCTGGCTGCTTTTGCCGGTTTCGTGGTCGATGACTCGCAGAGGGCGGCGTTCCCAGTCGGCCGCGATCGGCAGATCGATCAGCTGCCAGCCCTTGGCATCTGCGGTTTCCGGACCCGCCTGCAGATCACCGGCCACCACGGCGATATAGCGTTTGTCGACCTGGCGTTCGGCAAAGGCCTGGCTGAGCTGCCGCTGTACGCCCGGATTGCGCGCCATGATGACCAGGCCCGAGGTGGCCTGATCGAGGCGGTGCACCACCAGCGCATCGCCGAAATGCTGCAGGGCGCGCTGGCTCAGGCAATCTTGCTTGTCCGGGCCGCGACCGGGCACGCACAGCAGGCCCGAGGGCTTGTCGAGCACCAGCAGGTGCTCGTCTTCATACACACAGTTCAACGCACTCATTCAAACAGCTATCGATTGTTTCAGGGGTTGAGCAGTTCATGCACCGTGGCGCAGAATTCCTGCACATCGTTGGGCTTGTGGATCAAGGCTCTGGCTCCGGCTGCAATCGCAGCCTGCTCGATTTCGGCCGTCACATAGCCGGAGGCCAGTGCAACCGGCAGTTGAGGGTTGATCTGCAGAGCCTGTCTGAGCAGGTCCAGTCCGCTGAAACCGGGCATGTTGTAGTCGGTGACTATGAGGTCAAAGCGCTGTGGCTCCTCAAGCAGGGCGGCCATGGCCTCATGGGGATCGGTAAAGCCCGAGACTTCATAGCCGCGACGGCGCAGCAGGCGCTGAAACAGAAAGACCAGAGCCTGATCGTCGTCCACATACATGACATGGCTGGCGCGCGTGGCCAGGACAGGTTCGGGCAGCGGGGCTTCGGGCTTGTCCATGCGCATGGGCGGCAGCGTAGAGTGGCTGGAAGTCGGGTCGCTGAGAGGAAAGTACAGCGTGAAGCAGCTGCCCTGGCCCAGTTCGCTGTGCACATCGACAGCGCCGCCATGGGTGCGCATCACGCCATGTACGACCGAGAGGCCCAGGCCTGTTCCCTGGCCGACCGGTTTGGTGGTGAAAAAAGGCTCGAAGATGCGTCGCTGAGTCGCGACGTCCATGCCTGGGCCAGAGTCCTGCACCATAAAGACCAGGTATTCGGCCACGGCCAGACCCAGGCGTTCGCATTGGTAGCTGTCGGGAGCAATGCGCATGGCACGCATCTGGATGATGCCGCGCTGACTGCCAATGGCCTGCATGGCGTTGTTGCAGAGATTGAACAGCGCCTGTTCCACCTGAGTGGGGTCGGCCAGCAGCGGCGGCAGATCGTTGGACTCCTGCACCTGCAGCTCTATGGAGGGAGGCAGAGTCACGCGCAGCAGGCGAGCCGTGTCGGACATGACTTCCTGCACCTGAACCGGACGGCGTTCGGGCAGGTCATTGCGGCTGAAGGTCAGAATCTGGCGCACCAGATCGCGGGCGCGGCGACCGGCTTTTTCGATCTCGCGTAGGCTTTCCATGGCAGCCGGGTTGCCGCAGCTATCGGCCTTGGCCAGCTCCACATTACCCAGGATTGCGCCCACGATGTTGTTGAAGTCGTGGGCAATCCCGCCGGCCATGGTGCCTACGGCCTGCATCTTGTGGGATTCGCGCAGCTGGGTTTCCAGCGCATTGCGCTGGGCTTCGGCGCGATTGCGGCTGGTCAGGTCGCGCGCAAAGATGGTGGTGGTGTCGCCGCTGCTGTGGTGTTCGAAGGAGACGCTGATTTCCATGGGAATCTCACGCCCCGACAGAGTCAGCCCCGTCATCTCGCCCAGCACGGCCTGTGTGGTCAGCGAGGAAAAAGCCAGTGCCCGAGCGGCATCGGGTAAAAAGCGCTCCAGCGGGCTGCCCAGGGCATCCTGAGGCGAGCACAGAAACAGGGCTGCCGCCGTGGGGTTGAAGACAGTGATGCGCTGATGCTGATCGACGCAGATGATGGCGTCCAGCGCGGAGTTGATGACCGACTCCAGCCGTCTCTCGCTGGCATAAAGCTGCTGGTTGCGCTCTTGCAGCGCCTTGCGCTCGGCAAGCAGCGGGCCCTGGTTGACAACGGCACACAAATACTGCCAGGTGGCCGGACCGTTTTGCTGGGGCACGACCACGCCGGCCACATGCAGGTCGCCGCAGAGCTCGAATTCTTCGGTGATCTGGAACAGGACCTCGTGCACCTCGGCGCGTCCCATCGCCTTGGCCTGCTCGAAGGCCGTGGTCACGCGCTCTGCGTCGTTGACATGCACAAAGGGCTTGAAGTTGATCAGCAGCCGGTCTTTTTCGGTGGGCTGAAATGCGCGGTGAGCCATGGCATTGGCCTGGACCACCATATCGTATTCATCAACCACCAGCAGCGGCAGCGGAATGCTTGCAAACAGCGTTTCAAACCGTTCCGATGCGCTCTCGGCTACGGCCTGGCTGTAATTGAGTACCTCGTTTTGCAGCTCCAGCTCGTGCTGGTAGTTGCGCAACTCCGCCACCAGGGCCTGCAGCGGGTCTTCATCCTCCGGCACCAATGGCTGGGTGTTGGCGCTCAGGCCCAGCGGCGCAGCACCGGGGGCCAGCAGGGCATGCAGAGGCAGGCCGCCATCAATGACAGGCAGCAAGGGAGGGGGAGTGGGTTCAGAGGAGCTCATGAGACAGGCAGAAGACCTCGGCAGTGTAAGCCGGTCCCTGCACCTGCCCTTGAAAAAGGCGGGCAGTCAACCGGTATTCAGGCAACTCGATGCTCGGTTTGGCGGCAGCAACGCCGATTGCATTGATGTCGTGAATGCATTCACTGCCGGCGAACAGTAACGGGCGGGCTGGTGTTCGACATTGATTGAGCATAAAAAAGCCAGTGCGGCGGAGCGCACTGGCTTGGGGGAGACCCTGGCTATCAGTCTTCGTAAGCGTCCATGGGCACGCAGCTGCAAAACAGATTGCGGTCACCATAGACGTTGTCCACGCGGCCCACGGGGCTCCAATACTTGGCGCGGCGCAGGGCAGGCACGGGATAGGCGGCGGTTTCGCGGCTGTAGCCATGTTGCCAGTCTGCGGCCAGCAAGGCCTCTGCCGTATGGGGCGCGTTCTTGAGCGGGTTGTCATCCCTGGACAGTCTGCCGGCCTCCACTTCGGCAATCTCGGCACGGATGGCGATCATGGCTTCGATGAAGCGGTCCAGCTCAGACAGGCTTTCACTCTCGGTCGGCTCCACCATCAGCGTGTTGGGCACGGGAAAGGACAGCGTCGGTGCGTGGAAGCCGTAGTCGATCAGGCGCTTGGCCACGTCCTCGGCCATCACGCCGCAGCTGTCCTTGAAGTGGCGCAGATCCACGATGCACTCATGGGCCACGTGACCATACTCGCCCGCATACAGCGTGGGGAAGTGCTCCTTGAGCCGCGCGCTGATGTAGTTGGCGTTGAGGATGGCGGTCTCGGTCGCCAGCTTCAGGCCCGGCTCGCCCATCATGCGGATATACATCCAGCTGATAGGCAGCACGGCTGCATTGCCTAGAGGGGCTGCGCTGACAGCTCCCACCCGGCGGGCGTCGCCTGCGGTGGCATGCCCCGGCAGAAAGGGCACCAGATCCTCGACCACGCACACGGGGCCGACGCCGGGGCCGCCGCCGCCGTGAGGAATGCAGAAGGTCTTGTGCAAGTTCAGGTGGCTGACATCGCCGCCGAACTCGCCGGGTGCGGCAAGACCTACCAGGGCGTTCATATTGGCGCCGTCCACATAGACGCGGCCGCCATGGCTGTGCACCAGCTGGCACAGCTCCTTGACCTCGGTCTCGAACACGCCGTGCGTGCTGGGGTAGGTGATCATGATGCAGGCCAGATTGGCGCTGTGCTTCTCGCAGGCCAGCTTCAGATCCGCCATGTCCACGTTGCCGTTGTCATCACACTTGGTGACCACGACCTGCAGGCCCACCATTTGCGCGCTGGCCGGGTTGGTGCCGTGGGCGCTGCTGGGAATCAGGCAGATATTGCGGTGTGCCTCGCCGCGTGATTCATGGAAGGCCTTGATGGCCAGCAGACCTGCGTATTCGCCCTGGCTGCCTGCATTGGGCTGCAGGCTGATGCCCGCGTAGCCCGTGGCCTGGCACAGCCAGTCGCGCAGTTGCCGGTCCAGCTCGGCATAGCCTTGCAGCTGGTTGGCGGGCGCAAACGGGTGGATGTCGGCGAACTCTGGCCAGGTGATGGGAATCATCTCGCTGGTGGCATTGAGCTTCATGGTGCAACTGCCCAGCGGGATCATGCTGCGGTCCAGCGCCAGGTCCTTGTCGCTGAGGCTGCGTATATAGCGCAGCATGGCGGTTTCGGAGTGGTGGGTGTTGAAGACCGGGTGGGTCAGATAGGCCGTGCTGCGCTGCAGGGATTCGGGGATCAGCGAGGTCGGGCCTTCGTCCATGGCTTCGATGGTGGGCAGGGCCTGGCCCTCCTGGGCAAAGATGCTCCAGAGCAGCTCGACATCGGCCCGGGTCGTGGTTTCGTCCAGGCTGATGCAGAGATATTCATCCCAGGCTTTGCGCAGGTTGACGCCTCGGGAGACGGCGCGAGCCGCCAGGGCGTCGGTGGCCTCCCGGGTGTGCAGGCTCACGGTGTCGAAGGCTGTGTCGTGGTGATGGGCGCTGAAGCCCAACTGGGCCAGGCCACGGCTCAGAATCGCTGTGAAGCGTGCCACACGCTGGGCAATGCGCCTCAACCCCTGGGGGCCGTGGTAGACGGCATACATGCTGGCAATCACTGCCGGCAGGACCTGGGCCGTACAGATATTGGATGTCGCTTTCTCGCGGCGGATATGTTGTTCGCGCGTCTGCAGCGCGAGGCGGTAGGCGGGCTTGCCATGCGCATCGACGCTGACACCCACCAGACGGCCGGGCAGGCTGCGCTTGTATTCGTCGCGGCAGGCCATGAAGGCTGCGTGCGGGCCGCCTGCGCCCATGGGCATGCCGAAGCGCTGGCTGTTGCCCACGACAATATCGGCATCCCATTCGCCGGGCGGTGTCAGCAGGGTCAGAGCCAGCAGGTCGGTGGCCACGATGGCGGCGGCCTGCTTGGCGTGAATGGCTTGCACATCGGCCTTCCAGTCCACGATCCAGCCGCTGGACGCGGGGTACTGGATGACGGCAGCAAACAGATCTCCTGCCAGCGCGGCCTCCCACTCTTGCTGGCTGTTGGCGATCACCACTTCGATGCCGATCGGCCGGGCACGGGTCTCGATGACTTCAATCGTCTGTGGGTGCAGATCGCCGGCGAGCACGATGCGATGGCTTCTGGATTTGACAGAGCGCCTGGCCAGCGTCATGGCCTCGGCGGCGGCCGTGGCTTCGTCCAGCATCGAGGCATTGGCGATAGGCATACCGGTCAGGTCGGTCACCATGGTCTGGAAGTTGACCAGCGCCTCCATGCGGCCTTGTGAGATTTCTGCCTGGTAGGGGGTATAGGCCGTATACCAGGCTGGATTCTCGAAGATGTTGCGCAGGATGACGCCCGGCGTGTGCGTGCCGTAGTAGCCCTGGCCGATAAAGCTCTTCAGCACCTGATTCTTGCTGGCGATGGCCTTGAGTTCGGCCAGCGCCGCGGCTTCGGTAATCGGCGCCGGAAGATCCATGGGCCTGGCGCGTGCGATGGAGTCGGGCATCACATCGCGAATCAAGGCGTCCAGCGAGGGCTTGCCGATGGCGGCCAGCATTTGTTGCTGCTCATCGGCATCCGGGCCTATATGACGGGGGATGAATTCGTGACTGTTTTCCAGCGCTTGCAGGGAAGCGACGGGGGCGGGAGGCGACATCAGCATGGGAGGGACCTATTCTCAAATACTGTGACTGACGGTTTGCATGCCAGGCATGCGTGAATGCCGTATGCCTGAAGGCATGCGGCCGGTGCTTCAAGCAGCGCTGGCTTGTTCCAGCGCGGTGTTCATCAGAGCCAGGCGTTCGCTTTCCTGGTCGGCATATTCCCAATCGGGATATTTGCTGCGTGCCACGGTGTTCAGCCATTGCTGGCAGGCCAGGGCAAGCAGGGCTTGCTGTTGCAGATCGGCATCGATGCTGCCTGTGATCTTGAGCTGACCAAAGGCGGTGGCCACGTGGGCGCGACAGACCGAGCGCAGATAGATCTGGTTCATGTCATCGCTGGCCAGCCACTGGGCCTTGGCCGCATCGTCATGAGTCAGCATGCCCTCGGGCACGGGCAGATCCCAGTCGCTCAGTTGCTGCTGCAAAAAGCGCAGGGCCTTGGCGTTGCCGCCTGTTTGCTCCTGGTACCACTCTTGAAGAGCGGCCAGTGTGTCGCTGCCATCATCGCTGCCGAAGGGGCTGAAGTCGTCACCGCCGTCGTAATAGAAGTCCTGGGCTGCGATGCGCGCAAAGGTCGGGTGGCTGGTCTCGCGGGCGAGACCGACGTCCGGATCGTCGAAATACAGAATGGTGCTCATGGCTGCATGCAAAAACGGCCTTCGCAATGCGAGGGCCGTTGATACGCTTAGTTGTCCTTGGCGAAGTCGTTGTAGGCAGTCTCTTCCATCAGGCCTTCGAGCTCGCCCACATTGCTCATCTTGACCTTGAAGAACCAGCCAGCGGCCAGGGGGGCGCTGTTGGCGAGCGACGGGTCGTCGCGCAGGGCTTCGTTGACTTCGACGATCTCGCCGGTCACGGGCATGTAGACATCGGCAGCGGCCTTGACGGACTCGACCACGCCAGCCACATCGCCGGCCTTGAAGGTGGAGCCCACGGCAGGCAGGTCCACAAACACCACATCGCCCAGTGCATCCTGTGCGTGTACGGTGATGCCGACGATGGCGGCATTGGTGTCAGCGGCGTTGATCCATTCGTGTTCTTTGGAATACTTGATGCTCATGGAAGGCTCCAGATGGGGGATTCAGGGGAATCGGGTGTTGTTTGAGAAAGGTCCAGCTCGCACTTTAGCGGTGTTCTGGCCGCTGTTTGGCAAACTGGCCCGTCTCATGCGCGGCGGCAGACCTAGCCGCGGTAGTAGCGGGTGGGAACGAAGGGCGTGGCGACCACTTTCATGGGCACGGGCTTGCCGCGCACCATGGCGAAGATTTCCGTATCGATGGCGGCATAGTCGGGCTCGACATAGGCCAGCGCCACAGGCTGGTTGAGCGTGGGGCTGAGCAGGCCGCTGGTGATGTGGCCGATATGCTGTCCATCCATGTTTTCCAGCACGGCGGGCTCGCGCACGGGAATGCGTTCCAGCGCGATCAGGCCCACGCGCTTGCGGCGCAGCGACTGAGGGTTCTGCAATTGCTCCAGCACGATGGCCGCACCGGGAAAACCGCCCTCGCGCTCGCCGCCGGTGCGGCGAACCTTCTGCATGGCCCAGTTCAGCGCGGCTTCGACCGGCGTGGTGCTGGTGTCGATGTCGTTGCCGTACAGGCAAAGTCCGGCTTCTAGGCGCAGCGAGTTGCGCGCGCCCAGACCGATGGGGGCCACCTCGGGCTGTGCCAGCAGCGCTTCGGCAAAGGCTTCGGCAGCTTCGCCGGGCAGGGAGATTTCAAAGCCGTCCTCGCCCGTATAGCCGCTGCGCGTGATGTAGAGCGCATGGCCTTGCCAGTCGAAGTGGTTGCCGGTCATGAAGACCAGTTGTGTCACACCGGGAATCAGGCGCGAGAGGGCTGTGGCAGCTTGCGGACCTTGCAGGGCCAGCAGGGCGCGATCGGGCAATGGGACGACCTCGCAGCGGCTGGCGATGCGGCTCTGGATATGAGCGATATCGGCCTCTTTGCAGGCGCCGTTGACGATGAGGAACAGATCTTCGCCGCGGTTGACGAACATCAGGTCGTCGAGAATTCCGCCTTGTTCATCGAGCAGCAGGCCGTAGCGCTGCTTGTGCAGGCCCAGGTCCATGACATCGACGGGCATCAGCGATTCGAGCGCGGCGGCGGCATCGGGGCCGCGCAACAGCAACTGGCCCATGTGCGAGACATCGAACAGGCCGGCAGCCTTGCGCGTGTGCAGATGCTCGGCCATCAGGCCTTGAGGGTATTGCACGGGCATGGCGTAGCCGGCAAACGGCACCATGCGGGCACCCAGTTTCTGGTGCAGTGCAAACAGCGGTGTGGAACGCAGATCGGAAGAGGTGTCAGCAGCAGTCACAGGCAAGCGCTCCGGTGGTCAAACCAAAATGAGTGGCCATGCATGGCTGGGCCATGCGTGGCGGGCTTGCCCTGCTGTCCGCTTTACCTGAGAGATTCACTGCACGCATTGCATCGGGCAGTTTGCTCCTTCGGTGGATGCCGGCGCACATACGAAATGACGGCCTGCATCTCTCTCCAGCAAGGGACGCTGCAGGTTTGCACACCTTGCAGCGCTTGTCAGTCCTTTTGCCTGAGCGTTTTGACACCGGGTTGGGGGTCTGCGCCTTCGGCGGTGCGAGGCAGCTTCAAGCTGCAGGCACTCTCTCCTGACCTTGGCGATTCTAGCGGTGGGCAAGGGGCTTGCACCACCGAATCGGATGGATTCTGGGGTTTTCGAGCACAGATCGCTGGAATTGAGCTTGCGGTCTCACTGCGGTTCTGTGTTCATGGCGGGCGTTCGAGGAACATCGATCTCCTGGCGCGGAAACACCAGTTGGTAGGGCTGCTCGAAGCAGGACGTCACGGGCTGGCCCTGGCGCATGCCGGGCTTGAACTTCCAGCGTTCGAGCGAGCGCATGATGGACTTCACGATGCGGGGATCGGTATCGGCGGGCTGGTAGGCCACACGGCCGAGTTCGCCCTGGACCGTGACTTCCAGGCGGAAGACCACCGTGGTCTCCAGCCCGTTCGGAAACCAGTGGGCGCTGATGAAAGGCGTGGTATGGCGGCGTGGCTGCGGTTGCCGATCGAGCTGGGCGGGGGGTGTGCAGTCTGCCTTGATCCAGGCAGGCCATTCCATGCTCTGTGGCCGCCTGTGCTGCGTGTCCAGTGGCGGAGCCGGCGTCGGCTCCGGCTGCCCGGAAACTGTGCTCGAGATGCCGGCAGTCGGCGGTTGCTTGGGCTGGCTGCCATCGAAGAGGTGGGAGCAGGCTCCGAGCAGCAAGGCGGTCAGAGACGCGGCGCAGGCGGCGGCAAGGTGTGAGGTGCGCGAAATGTCCATGAGGACATTGTCGGCCATGCGGGTTGCACCTTCAGGGTTGCGCGGGGCGCAGATCCAGTCCCTTGCTGTCGGCCTCGGCGCAGGCGCGCCACCAGGGCGATCCGGCATGGGGGGTATCCAGGTCCAGGCGCTCGCCCATCATGGGTGTGGCGATCTCTATGCCGTGCTGCCTGCCCAGATTCAGGATCTGCTCAAAGGGGTCCCACCAGGCATGCATGGCGAGGTTGAAAGTGCCGTTGTGTATGGGCAGCAGCCATTGGCCGCCGAGATCCCGGTGTGCCTGCACGGTCTGCGCCGGATGCATATGGACATAGGGCCAGTGGGCGTCGTAGGCGCCGGTCTCCATCAACGTGACATCGAAGGGGCCGAAGTGCCTGCCGATTTCGGCAAAACCGTCGAAGTAGCCGCCATCGCCGCTGAAGAAGACGCGCAGCGGCCTGTCGGCCTGGCGATCTTCTATGGTCCAGGACGCCCAGAGCGTGCGGTTGCCGTCGCGCAGGCTGCGTCCCGAGAAATGCTGGGCCGGCGTGGCCGTGAAGCGCAGGCCGTCGACCTCGCTGCCCTGCCACCAGTCGTGCTGCACGATCTTGTCGGCCGGCACGCCCCAGGCCACCAGTCTGTCTCCCACTCCCAAGGGGCAGAGAAAAACTCCCACCTTGGGCGCGAGCACGCGAATGGTGGCGCGGTCCAGATGGTCGTAGTGGTCATGCGAGAGCAGCACGCCGCGCAAGGCAGGCAACTCGTCCAGGGCAATCGGCGGGGCATGAAAGCGCTTGGGGCCGGCAAACGATAGCGGCGAGGCGCGCTCGGAAAACACGGGGTCCGTCAACCACCAGCCGCCGCGCAGCTTCATCAGCAAGGTCGAATGGCCCAGGCGATACAGGCTGCGTTCGGGCGCGAGGTTCAGCTCGGTCGTGCTCAGCGGCAAAATGGGCAGCGCCTTGCCCGGCTGGGAATCGGTCGGCTTGTTGAAGAAGAACTTCCATAGCGTCCCGGCATCTGGCTTGGGGCTGTTGACCGGACGCGGATGCGTGTTGCGAAAACGCCCGCCCGAATACTGAGGCGAGTCCTCGTAGTCGGTGATGGAGGTGGAGAGACTTGGTTTGCGAAACAAGATCAGGCGCCTTATTGAGACATTGGCCGCAGTTTGGGACGGTTTGCAGCGCTGCAAGAGCCGGCTTGCAAGAGGCCGTAACACAGGCACGGCCATTCAGCTGCTTTCTCGGGGCGGATGCGACACTCGCTGTCTGAGGAGCAAATGCACATGAATCCCATGGTTCACAATTTGGAGAGCATGCTGGCGGCCGGCAAGGATGGTGCGCTGCTGCGCTATACCCTGGGCAAGGCCTATGCCGACGACGAGCAGATGGCCGTGGCGCGCGAGCATCTGCGTAAGGCCACGGCACTGGATGCCGAATACTCCGTCGCCTGGAAGCAATTGGGCAAGGTGGAGCTGGCGCTGGGCGATGCACAGGCCGCGCGCGCCGCCTGGCAGCAAGGGCTGAGCTGCGCCCAGACCAAGGGCGATGCCCAGGTCGTCAAGGAGCTGCAGGTGTTTTTGCGACGCCTGGACAAGCAAGCTGATGGTACTTAGGGGCTATCAAAAAAATAGCTGAAAACGCTTGTGATTCAAGAATTTTCAGCCAATTTTGTCTGAAGTTAATCAGTGTGCGCCAGCGGCCGCGTCGGAGGCTCCTGCGGCAGAGGCCGGGCGCTTGGTGAACCAGATCAGCACGATCAGGCTCAGGAACAGAAAGGACGATGCCAGAAAGATGTCGTCGGCAGCCCGCGTGAAGGCCTGCTGATCGATCAGCCGGTTGATCTGGACATAGGCCTGCTCGGCACTCATGCCCGCTGCCTGCAGATTTTTGACCGTGCTGGCAAACGTGCCCTGGCCTTGCACCAGCAACTCGGTCAGATGGGCATGGTGCATGGAAGCCCGGCTTTCCCAGAGCGTGGTGGCAATCGAGGTGCCCATGGCGCCGGCCGTGATCCGCACGAAGTTGGACAGGCCTGCGGCGGCCGGAATGCGGTCCGGCGTCAGTCCGCTCAGCGTGATGGTGGTCAGCGGAATGAAGAAGAAGGCCATGGCGCCGCCCTGGATCAGCGTGGGAATCAGGATATGGGCGAAGTCGGTCTCCACGGTGAACTTCGAGCGCATCCACAGCACCATGGCAAACACGATGAAGGCAATCGTGGCCATCTTGCGCGGATCCCAGACACCGACCTTGCGGCCCACCATGGGCGTGAGCAGGATGGCAAGCAGTCCCACCGGCGCCAGAGCCAGGCCGGCCGAGGTGGAGGTGTAGCCCATCCATTGCTGCAGCCACAGCGGCAGCAGCACCACATTGCCGAAGAACAGGCCGTAGGCGATGGACAGCGCGATCGAGCCGGCCGCGAAGTTGCGCCTCTTGAACAGGCGCAGATCGACGACGGGATGGGCGTCGGTCAGCTCCCAGACCACGAACACGGCAAAGGCCACGACGGCGATCACCGCAAAGGCGATGATTTCATTGGAGGCAAACCAGTCCAGCTCCTTGCCCTTGTCCAGCATCAGCTGCAGTGCCGCCACCCAGAGCACAAGCAGGGACAGGCCCACGGTGTCGATAGGCAGCTTGCGCGTGGGCGTTTCGCGGTTGCGGTAGATGCTCCAGGTCATGAGGGCCGAGAGCAGGCCCACGGGCACATTGATGTAGAAGATCCAGGGCCAGGAAATATTGTCCGTGATCCAGCCGCCCAGCAGCGGCCCCACCACGGGAGCGACCAGCGTGGTCACGCCCCATAGCGATAGCGCCACACCGGCCTTGGCGGGCGGATAGCTGGACAGCAGCAGGGTCTGCGACAGCGGAATCATGGGGCCGGCCACGGCGCCTTGCAGCACGCGGAACAGCACCAGCATCTCCAGCGAGGAGGCAAAGCCGCAGAGCCAGGAGGTCAGCACGAACAGCAGCACGCTCATGGTGAACAGGCGCACGGCACCGAAGCGCTGGGTGAGCCAGCCCGTCAGCGGCACGGAGATGGCATTGGCCACGCCGAAGCTGGTGATGACCCAGGTGCCCTGGCTGGGGCTGACGCCCACATCGCCCGAGATGGCCGGAATGGCCACGTTGGCGATGGAGGAGTCCAGCACGTTCATGAAGGTGGCCAGCGAGAGCGCCAGCGTGCCCAGGGCGAGCTGTGCGCCCTTGAGCGGGGCGATGGCAGGCACCGCCGGAGCCGGTGGCGAGGCACCCGCTCCGGGATTGGCAGAAGTCGAGGAAGTCATGGCTGATTCCGCGTCTTATTGCGCAGGCTGGGCAGCGGGTTGGGCGGGCGCAGCCGGGGCCGGAGCGGGCAGACCGGCCAGCTGGGTCAGTGCCGGCAGCTTGTCGCCCGCGATGATGTGCTGGATGCGCTGCTCGGCCTGGGCCAGGCTGCCGTCATAGACCGTGGTCTGGGCTACGGGCTCGGTACGCGGCGTGCTGGCCAGGGCCTGGCCGTCCTTGTCGCGGATATCGACCTTCGCGTCCATGGACAGGCCCACACGCAGCGGGTGCTGCTTGAGCGCTTCGGGCTCCAGGCTGATGCGCACGGGAACGCGCTGCACCACCTTGATCCAGTTGCCGGTGGCGTTCTGCGCGGGCAGCAGCGCAAACGCCGCACCCGTGCCCGCACCCAGGCCCACGACCTTGCCTTCGTACGTGGTCTTGTCGCCGTAGACGTCGGCGGTCAGCTCCACCTTCTGGCCCATGCGCAGATCGGCCAGCTGGCTTTCCTTGAAGTTGGCATCCACCCAGAGCTTGTGCAGATCGACCACGGTCAGCAGCGGCGAGCCGGCGGCCACGCGCTGGCCCAGTTGCACGCCGCGCTTGGCCACAAAACCGTCCACGGGCGCGATCAGCCGCGTGCGCTGCAGGGCCAGATAGGCCTCGCGCACCTTGGCTGCGGCCGCCATGACGGCGGGGAAGTCCTCGGCGGTCGTGCCCTTGGTCTGGGCTTCGGCGGCCGTCAGCTGGGCCTTGGCAGCACGCACGGCGGCTTCTGCGGCCGCCACGGCGTTGCCGGCAGCCGTGGCCAGGGCCTTGGCATGGTCAAACTCTTCCTTGCCCACGGCACCGGTGGCCGTGAGCGGGCGGCGGCGCGCCACATCCTCGTTGGCCTTGGCGGCATCGGCCTTGAGGCGCAGCAGATCGGCTTCGCGCTGGGCCACCTGGGCGGCCAGCGGGGCGTTGTTGGCATACAGGGTGCGGGTCTGGCGCGCAGTCTGGGCCAGCTGCGACTCGGCCTGGGCCAGTTGCACCAGATAGTCGGCAGGGTCCAGTTGCACCAGCAACTGGCCGGCCCGGACATAGTCGGTATCGTCGGCACCGATGCTGATCACGGTGCCGCCGACCTGGGGCGTGATCTGCACCACGTTGCCGGCCACATAGGCGTTGTCCGTGGTCTGGTAGTTGCGGGCCACCATCCAGTGCCAGCCGCCCCAGGCGATGGCGGCCACGGCGACGGCGGCTGCCACGATGGTCAGGCCCTTGCGGCGGCCCGCTGGGTTGGCGCTGGGCGTAGCTGCCGCAGGAGCTTGGGGAGCGTTCTGAGTAGGCTTGGTGTCGGTCATGATGTTGGCGCTTTGTTATCTGTGAAGCGGTTTTGCGCTATTGAAAAGAGGAGCTGCTAGCGCTTATCAATAAAAGAATTGAGAGTGTTTTTGCCTTGAATTCAATGGCAGTAAAGCGGTAGCAGCTATTGATTTTGTTGAGTTCGATGTCTATTGCACGGCAACAGCCGGGGTGTCGTCGCTCCAGCCGCCGCCCAGGGCTGCGGCCAGGGCCACGCGGGTATCGAGCTCGCGCGCCTGCAGGTCCACGGCCAGGCGGCGCTGGTTGATGAGCTGGGTTTCGGTGTTGAGCACGGTGATCTGGCTACCCAGACCGGCCTGATAGCGCTGCACGGCAAAGTCATAGGCCCGCTCGGCCTTGGACAGCGACTCGGTTTGCAGCTGCTGCTGGCGCTGCAGCGATTGCACGGAGGCAATGGCATCACCCGCCTGCTTGACGGCATCGAGCACGGCGCCGTTGTACTGGGCGATGGCGGTGTCGAGATCGGCCTGTTTGCCGCGCAACTGGGCGCGCAGGCGCTTGCCGTCGAAGATGGGCAGGCGCAGCGCAGGCGTGATGCCCATCTGGCGCGAGCTGCCCTGCAGCAGATTGTCCAGGCCCAGCGCGTTGAGGCCCACAAAGGCCGTCAGATTCACATCGGGGTAGAAGTCGGCCCTGGCCGATTCAATGCCTTGCGTGGCCGCTTCCACGCGCCAGCGCGCGGCCACCACATCGGGGCGGCGGCCCAGCAGATCCGCGCCCAGAGCCTGCGGCACGGGCTGGATGCGCAGCACCGACAGTCTGGGCGAGAGCGCATTTTGCGCATCGGGCGCCTGGGCGCAGAGCACGGCAATCGTGCGGCGCGCCAGCGTGATCTGCTCGCCGAGCATCTCGATCTGGGTCTGGGCATCGGGCATGCCGGCCTGGGCCTGGGTCAGCTCCACCTGGCTGTCCAGGCCCGCTCGGGTGCGCTGCTCGCTCAGGCTCAGCAAGGACTGGCGCTGGCCCAGCGTGCGCTCTGCCACTTCCTTCTGGGCAATCAGCCGGGCCAGGGCGATATAGCTGCGCGCCACCTGTGCGGCCAGCTGGTTGGCGGCAGCAGCGCTGTCGGCCCTGGCGGCGCGCGCCTGGCCCAGCGCGGCCTGCAGGTCCGCGCCATGCTTGCCGAAGAAGTCGGGCGACCAGGACAGGCCGGCCTGCAGATTGCCGCTGTTGTAGATATTGCCCGCAATGGGGGCGGGAATCATGCCGTTGGCCGTGTAGCGCTGGCGGGTGGCATCGGCGCTCAGCGTGCCGCGCACATCGCTGGCCGTGCTGCTGGCCGTGGCCAGGGCTGCGGCTTTTTCAAAGCGGGCGTTGCTGGCGGCCAGGCTGGGGCTGCCGGCCAGGGCCTGATCGATGAGCTGATCGAGCTGGGCATCGCCCAGACCTGTCCACCATTGGGAGGAGGCCAGTGCCGTGGCGTTCGCAGCGCTGAGGCTGGCGGAGTCGTTCAGGCCGACATCGGCCGAGCCCAGTCGTGTCAGCGGCTGGTGCGCCGGCCCTTGCGAGGCACAGCCTGCCAGCGCGAGCACGGCGGCCAGTGCTGCGGTTGCCAGCAGCGGGCGACCAGGGGCTTGCTCTGCGGCGGGTTTGCGTGAAGATCTAGAGGTCATGGAAAAGTGCCAGTGGTTTTTATTGAAATAGGGCGGTAAAAAAGTAGGCAGCAGGTCAGCCTAGTCCCTGGGGTCGCGGCCTGCCTCGTTCGTTTGGATGGGGGGCTTGCCAGGCTCCTGGGTCAGGGCCTCTCGAAGCGCATCGCCGTTGACCAGCATGCGCTGCAGCATGGACAGCATCAGCGTGCATTCGCTGTGGCTGAAGCCGCGCAAATGGCCGTTGAGCACCTTGGTCAGAACCTTGGGCACCTGGGTGGCGACGCTGCGTCCCTCCTCGGTGAGCACCAGGTGCACCACGCGTCGGTCGGTGGTGGAGCGCTCGCGGCGCAGCAGCCCCTTGGCCTCGATGCGGTCCAGCGCGCGTGTCACCGAAGCCGGGTCCATGCCCAGGTCCTTGGCCAGCGTGCTGCTATTGGTGTCGGCGCAGATCAGCAGCTTGTACAGCGGCAGCCATTGCACATAGGTCAGTCCTTGCTCGGCCAGCTGGGCGTCGGCCAGCTGCAGGATGGAGCTGAGCACGCGCCGCATGAGAAAGCCAATGCTTTTGTCCGGCGCGTAGACCCCTGCCTGGTAGAAGAAGCTGGATTCGTCCTGCGGGTCGATGATGGGGTCGGTCTGGTTTTGCAATGGCGCCACCAATATTTGCTTGGTCAATGATTGAGCCGGCAATTATTGTGCAGCTGCAAAAAAATGTCAGCAAGGTTTTGAATGGAGCCGGACCTGCCTGCGCAGTCTCTGTTTTTGTTGCTATGAAAACAAAAGCAGTTTGAGCATTGTTGGTATGCGCTAAAGCCTTGTCGGACTCATAAAAAAGCCCGGCCATGAAGACCGGGCTTGCTGAAGGCTGCTTCAGGCTCAGAGCGGCACGCGCAGCACGACCACGATCACCAGACCCAGGGCCAGATTGAAGGAGACCCATTTGCGGATGCTCTCCAGCGCCTTGCCGCCTGCGGGCCAGTCCTTGAGCTGCACGGCCGCATCCAGGCGCTTGAACAGCGCAAAGCGGATATGACCGAACACGGCCATCATCACCAGGCCCAGAATGCTCATCACGATCCAGTTGACCGGCATATTGAACTGGCCGCCGGCCTGGGCGGCCATGGCGTGAATGCTGCCAATCATGCCGATGCCGGTGGCCAGCACGACGACCACCAGCACGAGGACCCAGGCAAAAAAGCGCTGCAGCACGCCATGCATCAGCGTCACGCGCTCGGGTGGCTGCAGGCCCTGGACGGCAGGACGCAGAAAGAAATGTGCGAAGAACATGCCGCCCACCCAGATGATGATGGCCAGAAGGTGCAGAAGTTTGAACAGGATGAAAAGCATGGTTTGTGGGGCTTGATTGGGGAGACATTGCAAGCCTAACGGAGATCGTCCTACGGGTGGAACACACAGGCCGAAATAGCAGGACTTTCGCTTTGCCCGGGTCTGATTAGACTTGGCTGTAATCCACAACAGCCAGCAATGGCGCAGGAGTCCTTATGTCAGAACAAGCCACCGTCGTCGCCTTCAAGCAGTCTTCCGGACGGGTCGCCTTGCGCACCGGCAACGGCCGCTTTGTGCTGGCCGAGCAGACCGATTCCAGCGCGCTGCGTGAAGGACAGAGTCTGAACGGCAATATGAGCGAGTTCGGCCCGGAGGTCTGGAGCGATGACAGCGGGCAAAATCATTACGAAGTCTTTGTGCTGGGCTGGGATCTGTCGCAGGAAGCGGTCGAGCTGGAGATGTGATGTGTTGATCCTGAAAAAACAGCTGCCAGCGCTTGATTGACAGGCGCTGGCAGCTTTTTCTTTTTGGATTTTCCTGGAGCCGGGGCTTTCACCCCGGCGCGCCCTGTTACTTCTTCAGGTCGAAGCGGTCCAGTTCCATGACCTTGACCCAGGCAGCGACGAAGTCCCGGTAGAACTTCTGCTCGTTGCCCTTTTCGGCATAGACCTCGGCCACGGCACGCAGAATGGCGTTGGAGCCGAAGACCAGATCCACGCGGGTGCCGGTCCACTTCTTGGCGCCGCTCTTGCGGTCCACGCCTTCGTAGTTGCCATCCTCAAGGGGCTGCCACTGTGTGCCCATGTCCAGCAGGTTGACGAAGAAGTCGTTCGTCAGCTTGCCCGGAGTCTGGGTCAGCACGCCGTGGTTGCCGGCGGTGTTGATGTTGATGGCGCGCAGGCCGCCGATCAGCACGGTCATCTCGGGGGCCGTGAGCGTCAGCAACTGGGCCTTGTCGATCAGCAGGGCTTCGGCAGGTGCCGGGAAACGTCCTTGCAGGTGGTTGCGGAAGCCATCGGCCTTGGGCTCCAGCGGCGCAAAGGATTCGGCATCGGTCTGCTCGTCGCTGGCGTCGCCGCGGCCGGGAGTGAAGGGCACGCTGATCTTCACGCCAGCGTCTGCCGCTGCTTTTTCAACGCCCGCGCTGCCGGCCAGCACGATCAGGTCGGCCAGCGAGATGCGCTTGTCGCCGTCGGCAGCCTTGTTGAACTCGCGCTGGATTTCCTCGAGCTTGCCCAGTACCTTGGCCAGTTGCGCAGGGTTGTTGGCGGCCCAGTCCTTTTGTGGAGCCAGTCGGATGCGGGCACCGTTGGCACCGCCGCGCTTGTCCGAACCACGGAAGGTGGAGGCCGAGGCCCAGGCCGTGGCCACCAGCTCCTGCACCGACAGGCCCGATGCCAGCAGCCTGGCCTTGAGGGCGGCCACATCGGCGTCGTTGACCAGTTCATGCTTGACCGCCGGGATGGGGTCTTGCCAGATCAGCTCTTCCCGGGGGACTTCTGGGCCCAGATAGCGTGCACGCGGGCCCATGTCGCGGTGGGTCAGCTTGAACCAGGCGCGGGCAAAGGCTTCAGCAAAAGCCTGCGGGTTTTCGAGGAAGCGGCGCGAGATCTTCTCGTAGGCGGGGTCCATGCGCAGCGACAGGTCGGTGGTCAGCATGGTGGGCTTCTTGTTGGGACCGCCATGCGCGTCGGGGATGACATCGCCAGCGTCCTTGGCCACCCACTGAATGGCGCCTGCAGGGCTTTTTTCCTGCACCCATTCGTACTTGAACAGGTTCTCGAAGAAGAAGTTGCTCCACTGTGCAGGAGTCTGGGTCCAGGTCACTTCCAGGCCCGAGGTGATGGCATCGCCGGCCTTGCCGGACTTGTAGCTGCTGGCCCAGCCCAGGCCCTGGGCTTCCAGGCCGGCGGCTTCGGGCTCGGCGCCCACATGGCTGGCGGGGCCCGCACCATGGGTCTTGCCGAAGGTGTGGCCGCCGGCGATCAGCGCCACGGTTTCCTCGTCATCCATGGCCATGCGGGCAAAGGTGTCGCGGATGTCATGCGCGGCCGAGAGGGGGTCGCCATTGCCGTCCGGGCCTTCGGGGTTGACATAGATCAGACCCATCTGCACGGCGGCCAGCGGGTTCTCGAGGTCGCGCTCGCCGCTGTAGCGGCTGTGCGGGTTCTGGGTGGGGGCCAGCCATTCCTTCTCTGCACCCCAGTACACGTCCTGATCGGGTTCCCAGGTGTCCACGCGACCGCCACCGAAGCCGAAGGTGCGAAAGCCCATGGTTTCCAGTGCGACGTTGCCGCACAGCATCATCAGGTCGCCCCAGGAAATCTGGTTGCCGTACTTTTGCTTGATCGGCCACAGCAGGCGGCGCGACTTGTCGATGTTGACGTTGTCAGGCCAGCTGTTGAGCGGCGCAAAGCGCTGCTGGGCGCGACCGGCGCCGCCGCGACCGTCCTGAATGCGATAGGTGCCGGCTGCGTGCCAGGCCATGCGGATGAACTGGGGGCCGTAGTGGCCGAAGTCTGCAGGCCACCAGTCCTGCGAGTCGGTCATCAGGGCACGCAGGTCGCGTTTGACGGCTTCATAGTCCAGCTTCTGGAAAGCCTGGGCGTAGTTGAAGTCTTCACCCAAGGGGTTGCTTTTGGCGGAGTGCTGGCTCAGCAAATCCACGCGCAGCTGATTGGGCCACCAGTCCTTGTTGCTGGTGGCGTTGCCTGCGGCGGCGGTTTCGCTGTTCTGTCCTTGGTGGAAGGGGCACTTGGATTCAGTAGTCATGGGGCTCTCCGTTTCAACGATCCGACAGGTCGGTAGGTCCAGGAAACAGATATCAATCAATGATTGATATCAATCAATTCAACTCAATAGCTATTAGCGATTGGTTGAGATGAATTATCGATGCGCGGCTGGCCTGAAGGGCGTGTTGTGCTATTGAAATTACTAAGCAGCGCCATAGGAAGAAATATGGGTCGAGTCCTTGGCCGACGGGAAGTCGGGCGAGGAGACTGCGCAAAGTGACTGAGATGCTGACGTTTTGAGCGTATGCGAGGCGACCGGTTTGCACAAGCAGGGGCGCGCAAATCAGGTGCTTGACCTACCTGTGTCATCTGCGTCTGAGGCTTATCCGGCCACCAGTTTGTGCACCAGATCGGCCGCCGTGGAGGCGCCGTATTTGCGCATCAGCCGGGCGCGGTAGATTTCCACGGTGCGATGACTGATGGCCAGTGCCTTGCCTATTTCCTTGCTGGTCATGCCTTCGAGAAGACGTGCAGCGACTTCGCGTTCGCGGCCTGTGAGCTCGGCCTTGACGGGGCGATGGGCCGAGAGGTCCTCGAAGCTCCAGATGCCCGAGGCATGGGGATCGTTTCGGTCCAGCGTGCGGCCGCTGACATGACACCAGAACACCTCGCCATTGGCGCGCTTCATGATGCGGTTGTCGGAATAGATGCCTGTGGTGTTGAGAATCGGGGCAATGCGCGCGCCCAGGCGCTCGTATTCGTCAACGCTGGGATAAAGCACTTGAAAGGTCTGTCCTATGAGTACTTCGCGCGATGCATGGAACATTTCACACAATTGCCGATTACAGTCAATCATGATGCGGTTGCGCGAGATGACGAGACCTACAGGGGCGGCGTCGAACGCCAGCCGGTAATCCACAACCATGGTACTGCTCTTTACGAAAAACTACTTACTTAAGTACGTAGTATCGTAGCGCATCCAATTTCAAGGAGACATGTGTGAAAAAGCTCTACCCATCCGCAGAAGCGGCGCTGCAGGGCGTGGTGTCCGACGGGCAATTGCTGGCCGTTGGCGGCTTCGGCCTGTGCGGCATTCCCGAGGCCCTGATCGATGCGGTTTGCGCCAGCGGCGTCAAGAACCTCACGGTGGCATCCAACAACGCCGGCGTGGACGGCTTTGGTCTGGGCAAGCTGCTGGACACCCGCCAGGTCAAGAAGATGATCTCCAGCTATGTGGGCGAGAACAAGGAGTTCGAGCGCCAGTACCTGGCCGGTGAGCTGGAGCTGGAGTTCACGCCTCAGGGCACGCTGGCCGAGAAGATGCGCGCCGGCGGCGCCGGTATTCCTGCCTTCTTCACCAAGACCGGTGTGGGCACGCTGGTGGCCGAGGGCAAGGAATTGCGCGAATTCGATGGCGAGACCTATGTGATGGAGCACGCGATCGTGGCCGATGTGTCCCTGGTCAAGGCCTGGCGCGCGGACAAGAGCGGCAATCTGCAGTTCCGCCTGACGGCGCGCAACTTCAACCCTGCGGCAGCCACCTGCGGCAAGGTCTGCGTGGTGGAGGTCGAGGAATTGGTGGAAGTGGGCGAGATCGCTCCCGACGACATCCATCTGCCCGGCATCTATGTGCACCGCATCGTGCACAACGCCAATCCCGAAAAGCGCATCGAAAAGCGCACCGTGCGCGAAGCCTGAAACATGGCGGATACGTCCTATTCGCCCGAGGCTGCCGCCCAGGCCGACGTACCGGTCTTTCGTGCGCTGGCTGCGCAGGAGCTGGAGCAACTGGAGCGCGAACGCTTGCTGGTGTGCCAGGTTGCGGCCCGTGAACTGGGGCTGAGCGACTGGAGCATGGACCGCTCTGGCCTGGCGCAGCTGCAGCCGCTGCTCGATCGTGGCCTGGTGTCGGTCGACAACCTGCTGCTGGCCCGAGGATTGGGTGTGGTGCTGGGGGACGCGCTGAGCTGCGAAATGGACGATATGGACTGGCATATGGTGAGCGACGACTGGGGAACCGACCCCGTTGTGCGCTACCGCGAAACCAGCATCCAGGTGGGGGCTCGCGACATGGTCCTCAAACGGCTCGAAGACGGCCAGAGCGTCGATCTGCTGCACTTGCTCGATGGTGTGATTTCGCACCTGCAGCCCATGATCGACTCCGGCGACTACCAATAACGTCAATCAAGATTTATTCAGGAGGCTCTTATGCCCTGGACTCAAGACCAGATGGCCGCGCGCGCGGCCCAAGAACTCGAAGACGGCTTCTACGTCAACCTCGGCATCGGCATTCCCACGCTGGTGGCCAACCACACGGGCGACAAGGAAGTGTGGCTGCAGTCCGAGAACGGCATGCTGGGCATCGGCCCCTTCCCGACCGAAGACCAGGTCGACGCCGATCTGATCAATGCCGGCAAGCAGACCGTGACCACGCTTCCCGGTTCGGCCATTTTCGGCTCTGATCAGTCGTTTGCCATGATTCGCGGCGGCAAGATCAATCTGTCCATTCTGGGCGCCATGCAGGTGTCCGAAAAAGGCGATCTGGCCAACTGGATGATTCCCGGCAAGATGGTCAAGGGCATGGGCGGCGCCATGGACCTGGTGGCGGGCGTCAAGCGCGTCATCGTGCTCATGGAACATGTGGCCAAGAAAAAGGACGGCACGACCGACCTGAAGATTCTGCCCAGCTGCACCCTGCCGCTGACGGGTCTGGGCGTGGTGGATCGCATCATCACCGATCTGGGTGTGATGGACGTGACACCCGAAGGCCTGAAGCTGGTGGAACTGGCCGATGGCGTTAGCTTTGACGAGATCCAGTCCAAGACTGGTGTGACGCTGCTGAAATAAGCGGCGCTGCGCTCCCAGGCAAGAACCGCTGCGGCGGTTCTTTTTCATGCCTTTTTCTGCAGCATTGGCAGAATTAATAGCTGCCGGAGTCGATAGGGCAAGCGATGTAAGCTGTTTTTGCTTTAATTGTGGCCCACAAATTATTGCAATCTGCAACAATTGAGTTTGATTGAGCAGACAGAAAAAGAGCGCTTTGATGAGTGAGAACGCTGGTGCGCAGGGGCACGAGACCGATGTACATTTTTTGCGCGCAGTCACCGATATGGCCGAGCATACGGAGGTCATGACAGGCGATGCAATCTATACCGATAAGGGCATGAAACTGGTGGACAAAGGCACACGTGTTGACAGTCGTCTCTATGACCGTCTGGTCATGCACAAGCTGCGTGACCCCATCGATGCCAACCTGATCACGGGCGACCTGGTCGATGTGGCATCCCTGGTCAGCCTGGCGCGTCAGCAATGCGAACAGGTCGATCTGCTGCATCGCATGGTGGCGTCCATCGGCGGTATCGAGCGTCTGCTGGCGCCGATCAAGAGTCTGCTGCTGCCCCAGGCCATTGCCTTCAAGCTCACCGTCATGCGCGAGCAGCGCAGCGACCTCTACCAGCACAGCCTGCAGATGACGCTGGTGGCGATCTTTCTGGCGCTCAAGAACGGCTGGACCGAGCGCGAATGCGTGCCGCTGGCCACGGCCGCGCTGCTGCACGATGTGGGCATGCTCTATATGGACCCGGTCTGGACCGACCCGGACCACCGCTTGAGCGGCGAGGAGCGCAAGCATCTGGTCGCGCATTCCGTCACCGCCATGCTGGTGGTGCGCAGCACAGAACTGTATTCGCGCGCCGTGGAAATCGCCGTGCTTGAGCACCATGAGCGCATGGATGGTTCCGGCTATCCGCGCGGCATCAAGGGCAACGCCATTTCTCCCATGGGTCAGGTGCTGTTGCTGGCCGAGGTGGTCTCGGCCTTCTTCGAGAAATTCACGGACATGCCGGGCCAGCGCCTGTCGCTCATGCTGCGCATGAACCACAAGAGCTATCCGGCCGATCTGGTGCACCTGATTCTGCCGCTGCTCTACGACGAAATCAGTCCCGGCAAGCCGCTGGCGCCGCTGCAGGCCGAGTTCTCCCACAGCATTGCGGCCCTGGAGGCTGCGCTGCGCAAATGGAGCGAACTCAGGCGCGAGTTTCCCGAGCACTGGCAGCAAATGCCCGATGCGCAGGCGGCGGTGGCCGTGGAAGCCAGTCTTGCGCAACTGCAGAAACAGCTGGCTGAGGCAGGCTCTCACCCCAGCCAGCAGCTGGACGTGCTGAGCTATTTCAAGGACGACGCCTTGGGCATGAGCGAGCTGGCCCTGGTCAACCGCGAGGCCCTGTGGCAGTTGCAGGCCATCATGAACGACTGCCTGCGCCGCTGGCCCACGCTGGGGCAGGGCGGCTCCACGCTGGAAGTCGCCGTGGCCGAATGGTGCGAGGCCTGTGCTCAGTTGATGCCGCAGGCAGGCCGCAGCTCGGCCATGAATGCCGACAGGCAGTCGCTCAATTGAGGGCATTGACTGCGAGTTCCGCCCGGGACGGCCGGCCTCAAGTTTGATAGCTGCAGGCGCTTGATTGACAGGTGCCAAACCGGTATTTCTTCAAAACTCTGTGCATCACGTCGCAGCGCGGCGTGCTTTGCTGCGTCTGCTTGCGCCATCCTGAAAAAGTATTTTTGATAGCGCACGACGTCCGATCTACAAGAGTCGACCGTATCTGCTGCCGATATTAAGGCCTTGTTTTGCGCGGAAACTTGAACGACTGTATATTTGTACAGTATTCAAGAGCTTTCGCATGTACACCCAGCCCCTGACATCCTTGGCCCATCCTGGCTCACCGCCCGGCATGACGGAGTCTGTCCGGCAGCAAACAGGTGCAGAGCAGGGCGTGCGGCCGGGTCTGCCCGTTGCGGGCAGCCCGCCTTTGTCCGCCATACGGATTCCAGGTGTCTGGCGCGGCACGGACTGGCAGGCCGGCGCCGGCCCTCAGGTCTGGCCCAGCGGCCATGCTGCGCTGGATGCCGAGCTGCCGGGCGGCGGCTGGCCCGGCAATGCCTTGATTGAGCTGCAGCAACCTGCGCACTGTCATGCGGAGTGGGCCTTGCTGTTGCCCGCGCTGGCCGCCCGTGTCCGGCAGCATGCGGCTTCAGTCGGGGATTCGCGGATGGGGCAACTGGTGCTGGTGGCGCCACCCTATCTGCCTTTTGCCCCGGCCTTGCAGGCCGCCGGTATTGACGCGAAGCGGCTGTGCGCGGTGCAGCCGGGGCGCAGTGCCCAGGATCTGGCCTGGGCCTGCGAGCAGGCTCTGCATTGCCGGGATGTGCTGGCGGTGCTGGCCTGGTTGCCCGAACTTCCCGCGTCCACGCTGCGCCGCTTGCAGCTGGCCGCCGCTTCGCAGGGCCGGCCTCTGTGGTTATGGCAGGAGCTGCAGGCCGAGCCGCACAGCTCCTCCGCCGCATTGCGGTTGAGACTGGAGAGAGTTACGGCAGACTCCGCTGCCCAGCAGGCGCCGGGTTTGCGGATACAGATACTGAAGCGCCGTGGACCTTTGCTGGAGCGCCCCATACAGCTCGCGCTTTCGCAGTGGGCCTGGCAGCCCGTGCTGCAGGCGCAGGCCCAAAGACATGCGCGCCAGAGCGAGGAGGCTGCCATGCTCATGCAAGGACGCATGACAGCCGCCGCTCCTGCAACGGCCTCGCCTTGGATGACGGAGGCATGAGATGGGCAGTGCAGAGCACTGGATGGCCTGGCCTCTGGCCTGCCTGAGCGAGTCAAGCCCGGTGCCCGAGAGTTCCTGCTGGTGGGCGCTGGAGTTCTCGCCGCGTGTGGCCTTGCTCGAAGATGCCTTGCTCATGGAGACCAGCATGGTGCAGCGTCTTTGGGGCGGAGTCGAGGTCTTGCTGGTGCGGCTGGACAGTGCTTTTGCGCAAGCTTGTCAGGCTGGCCCCTCGGAGTCCGGGGGCGGCGATGCGGCATTGCAGCCGCTGCGCGGACAGGGCGGCACGGCCTGGCAGGCTTTGGCGCGGCTGCGGCTGCAGCAGGGCCAGCCTTGCGGCTCCGTCCCTGTTTCCCTGTCCATGTCCGAGTCATCGCTGCATGCCGATGCGCTGCCGCTATGGACGCTGAGCGCCCTGGAGCAGCACAGCTCCGTGCTGCTGCGCCTGGGCTGCCGTAGCTGGGGCGATGTGCGCGCACTGCCGCGCGCGGGACTGTCGCGCCGCATTGGAGCCAAGGCCTTGCGTGCGCTCGACGAGGCCTATGGTCTGCTGCCCCAGCCGCTTGCGTGGTTGCAACTGCCCCAGCAATTCCTGCTGCGCCACGACCTGGGTTATCCGGCTCACCATGCCGATGCCGTGCTCCATGCGGCGCAGCCGCTGTTGCGCGCGCTGCAGTCCTGGTTGCAGGCCCGTCACCATGCGGTGCTGGCGCTGCGATTGCGCTGGCACCATGATCTGCGTCGTATCGACGGCCAGGAGCTACCGGCCTGGGAAGCGCTTGTCATCCGCACGGCCCAGCCCACGCAGGGCATGGCGCATTTGCAGCGCCTGTTGCGTGAGCACCTGGGTCAGCAGCGCTGGCGCGCCCCCGTGGACATGCTGGAGTTGCAGGCGCTGGAGACGGTTGCCTGGGCGGCAGAGCCGCTGAGCTGTCTGCCTGCCGTCCAGGGCCAGAGCCCGTCGGACAGCCTGGCCTGGCATGAATGGGTGGAACGCCTGAGCGCCCGCTGGGGCGAGGAAGCCGTGCAAATGGTGCGGCCGCTGGCCGATCACCGGCCCGAGCAGATGCAGTGCTGGCAAGCTGCGGCGAAGCTGCTGCAGAGCCAGAAGCCAGGCGACACCAGGGCTAGCGCCAGGGCCGAGGCGGGAGCCGGCTTCAGGTCGCGCCGTCAGACCGGCTGTGCCGACCCCTGGCAAGCCCTGTGGCCGCCCTGGCTGTTGTCCAAGCCCCAGGCCTTGCCCGTGCAGGGAAATCGTCCCCAATGGCATGGGCCGCTGCAGCTCAGGGCCGGGCCCTACAGGCTGGAGTCCGGCTGGTGGGATGCGGCTGGCGATGCCCAGGCCGGCGCGCCGGCCGGCCTGGCCGTGCGTGACTATTTCGTGGCCTATAACGCCGTGGTCGGCCATGTCTGGATTTACCGCGAGCGCGCCCGTAGCGAACACCTGATGAGCATGACAGCCAGCCCCGCCAGCTGGTTTGCGCAAGGCGTGTATGGCTGAGCAGATCACGGCCGAGCCGCCCGCTCCCGCACTGCGCCTCGCAGGGCCGCCGCCTGCCGCCATACCGACCAGCCCCGTGGCCCAGGGCATGGGCAGAGGGCCGCTGGCCTATGCCGAGCTGCACTGCCTCTCGCATTTCAGCTTCCTGCGCGGTGCTTCATCGCCTGCCGAGCTGGTGCACCGGGCCAAAAGCCTGGGCTATGCGGCGCTGGCGCTGACCGACGAGTGCTCGGTGGCCGGTGCCGTGCGCGCTCATGAGGCGGCGCGAGACAGCGACTTGCACCTGATCCATGGCAGCGAATTCGCCTGGGGTCCGCTCAGGGTCGTGGTGCTGGTGCGTGATCTGCAAGGCTGGGGCAATCTCTGTGAATTCATCACCGTTGCACGCAGCCGGGCTGCCAAAGGGGAGTATCTGGTCGATGAATCCAGTCCCTGGCAACTGCTGAATCAAGGCTGCGAGTGCCTGCTGCTGCCTCAGCGCGGGAAGCTCGATGCATCGGATTTGATAGCTATAACCGCTTGTCTGGAAAACGTTGCAGCGCATTTTTCGACAAATATCCTGTGGCTGGGTGTGGAGCTGCATCTGGCGCCCGACGACAGCCTGTGGTTGCAGACCCTGCAGCAGGCTGGCGTGGCGCTGGGCCTGCCGCTGCTGGCCTGCGGCGATGTCCATATGCATGCGCGCTCGCGCAAGCCGCTGCAGGATGTGGTCACGGCAATACGCCTGGGGCGCACCGTGGCCGAATGCGGCTTTGCGCTGCAGCCCAATGCCGAGCGGCATCTGCGCTCGCGTCTGCGGCTGGCTTCGCTCTATCCCAGGGTCATGCTGGAGGCGACGCTGGAGCTGGCCGGGCGCTGCAGCTTCAGCCTGGACGAGATCCGCTACCACTATCCTCAGGAGAGCGTGCTGCCCGGCATGACGGCCACGCAGACCCTGGCCTGGCTGACCTGGGATGGCGCGGCGGGACGCTATCCCCAGGGCATTCCCGAGGACGTGCACGATCAACTGCACAAAGAGCTGGCGCTGATCGAGGATCAGAAGTACGAGATGTACTTTCTCACCGTGCATGACATCGTGCGCTATGCGCGCAGCGTCGGCATTTTGTGCCAGGGGCGCGGATCGGCGGCCAATTCTGCGGTCTGCTACTGCCTGGGCATTACGGCGGTAGATCCGGAAAACAACAATCTGCTGTTCGAGCGCTTTATCAGCAAGGAGCGCAGTGAGCCGCCCGATATCGATGTGGACTTCGAGCATGCGCGGCGTGAAGAGGTCATCCAGTACATCTATGGCAAATACGGGCGCGACCGCGCCGCGCTCACGGCCGTGGTCAGTTGCTGGCGCAGCCGTAGCGCGCTGCGCGATGTGGGCAAGGCGCTGGGCCTGCCTGCCGATCTGATCGATGCCCTGGCCAAGGGGCAGTATTGGTTCAGCGAACATGCCCAGGCGCAAGCACAGACGCATGCAGAGGCGGCCGATTCGGCAGAGGAGGAACAGGCGCCCGAAGCTTTGCCCGAAGACTGGGGGCAGCGCAAGCTCCAGGAAGCCGAGGTGCTGGCGAGCGAAATGAATTGTGCTGTGGGCGCGCATCGGCTGCGCCTCTGGATAGAGCTGGCCTGGCAGCTCAAGGACAGCCCGCGCCACCTCAGCCAGCATGTGGGCGGCTTTGTGCTGACCGAGGGCAAGCTCACGCGCCTGGTGCCCGTGGAGCCCGCCACGATGGCCAAGCGCTCCGTCATTCAGTGGGACAAGGACGATCTCGATGTCGTGGGCTTGCTCAAGGTCGATGTGCTGGCCTTGGGCATGCTCACCATGTTGCGCAATGCCTTGAACGAGCGCACTCGCTGGCGTGGCGAGCCATGGGGTCTGCACCAGATTCCGCAGGAGGATGCCGCGACCTACGAGATGATCTGCCAGGCCGATACCGTGGGTACTTTCCAGATCGAAAGCCGCGCCCAGATGAGCATGCTGCCGCGCCTGCAGCCGCGCACTTTCTATGACTTGGTGGTCGAGGTCGCCATCGTGCGCCCCGGCCCGATTCAAGGCGGCATGGTCCATCCCTATTTGCTGGCACGTGAGCGCGCGCGCCGCAAGCTGCCGCTCAAGCTTGAGAAGCCGGAGCTTGCAAATGCGCTCAAGCGCACCTTGGGCGTGCCCATTTTCCAGGAGCAGGTGATGCAGATCGCCATGGATGCTGCCAAGTTTTCGGCCGGCAAGGCTGATGAGCTGCGCCGCTCCATGGCGGCCTGGAAGCGCAAGGGCGGCGTACACAAGTTCGAGCGCCCATTGATCGACGGTATGGTGGCGCGTGGTTACAAGCTGGAATTCGCTCAGGCCATCTTTGCGCAGATGCTGGGCTTTGGCGAATATGGCTTCCCCGAAAGTCATGCCTACAGCTTTGCGCTGCTGGCCTATGCGAGCGCCTGGCTCAAGCGCCATGAGCCGGCCATCTTTCTGCAGGCGCTGCTCAATGCCCAGCCCATGGGTTTTTATTCGCCGTCCCAACTGGTGCAGGATGCGCGCCGACACGGAGTGCGCGTGCTGCCCGTCGATGTCTGTCATAGCCACTGGCATTGCACGCTCGAAGCTCCTTTGCAAGCCATGCGCGGCGTGGCCCAGCCCCAGCCGGCCGTGCGCCTGGGGTTGAACCGGGTTGCCAGGCTGGGCAAGGCCGCAGCGCTGCGAATCGAGGGTGAAGCTGCGCAGGCTCCGTGGAAGGACGTGAGCGATCTGGCCATGCGAGCCCGGTTGGACAAGGCGGATATGGAAGCCCTGGCCGCAGCGGATGCGCTGCGCAGCCTGGCCGGTCACCGTCGCCAGCAGATGTGGGATGCTGCTGCGCAGGCCAGCCTGCCGCCTATTTTTGCGCAGGCCGCGATTCATGAGCCGAGGCTTGAGCTGCCCCAGGCCGCCGAGGGCGAGGAAATCATGTTCGACTATGCCGCCACGGGCCTGAGCCTGCGCCGCCACCCGCTGGCCTTGCTGCGTCCCAGGCTGGCACGCCATGGGCTGAAGACCGCAGCCGAGCTGCGTCATATGCTGCCAGGCCAGAAGGTCCGCGCCTGCGGCATCGTTACCGTGCGCCAGCGACCGCCTACCGCCAACGGCACGCTGTTCATCACGCTGGAAGACGAAACCGGCGTCATCAACCTGGTGGTCTGGAGCCAGACCTTTGCGCGCTGGCGCTCTGCGTTGCTGGCCTCGCGTCTGCTGGCCGTGGAGGGCATCTGGCAGCGCAGCACGGCCCCGCAACTGGAGGCGCCGGAATCAGCAGGGGATATGCCTGCGGCCAAGAAAGGGGATGAACCTGCGGTTCGCCATCTGGTCGTGATGAAGGCCAGGGATGTGACCCGCTGGCTGGGGCGGTTTGCCGAGGTCGGGCTGAACAGCCGGGATTTTCATTGAGCGCAAAGGGGGCTGAGCCGGTCGCATTGCAGAGTCGGAGCTGCAGAAAACTCAATCTCATTTTATTGATATGTCATAACGGATTCACGATCGCTTACCAAGATTGCGAGCTTTTCCGCCCTTTGAGATTGGCTTGCGTATGCAGACACCTGTTCATTTTTCCGCACACAAGAAAACATTCGTGCTTCGTGCCGTCGCCCTGGCAACAATATTGACTCTGGCTGGCTGTGGCGGTGGTGACGGCGGCAATCAAGACCAGGTGGCCGAGTACGTGATTCCCGGCCCGCCTGCAGGGCTGGGCACCGAGACGATCAACGTCACAGCGCAAGCGGCGACCAGCATGCCGGTGTCGCGTACCGATGTACCCAGATACCGCGAAGATGCCACCGTCTTCAACTCCGGCAGGCATGATGCAACGGCCAATGGCAACAACTCCTGCTACGCTGATCACACCACCAACAGCACGCTGCGCATTCTTTCGGGCTTCCTCGATATCTGGGAGCCTTCCGAGCGAAAGATGAACGGCTTCAAGAAATCCGATTTCGCTGGCATCTTCGCGCCTGGCGCGACCACACCGGATACCAACGTCGCCGGAAAGCAGGGATGTGAGGCTTTCGCTCTGACCACGTGGAACGGTGTCTGGCATGTGCTTACAGCAGACAACACCAATAGCACGCCAGGCCAGGCGCCGGCGGCAGGGACCACGGGAACGATCAAGAAGAACGAGCTATTCCTGCAGAATATGGCGTACTCGTCCAAGCTGACCACGCAAACAATCTACACCGATGCGCAGAAGGAAGAGATCAAGTTGGACGACACGGGCAACAAGGTCACGCGCACGGTCATGGGTGGCTCGCTGGGGCCGCTGGGCCAGGCCTGGGATGATTTGGCAAAGAATCCCAGCTCAGGCTGGGGTGATACCAATATCCAGACTAACCCCGAGTTCGGCGCGGTGCTTCAGTTCGTTGACAACGCCACGGTCGGCAATATTGCTTCGGACAATGGGCCCAAAGGTTTTTACAAATTCGCCCGTCCGTATCGCTGGTCGGCAGCCGACAGCAGGCTGCCTGTCGTCAAAGTGCTGCCGGAGCTGATGTCGCGCCGCGCCGCAGGTGACGATGCCGCTGCGGCGCAGGTCAAGGCTCAGCAAGACTCCGATTTCCCTAGCGGCCATACGGCCGAATTCGTGCGCTATTCAATGGCTATTGCCTATATGGCGCCGCAGCGTTTCCATGAAGCCCTGGCGCGCGGGCTTGAGGCTGGTGAGAACCGCATTCGTGCGGGCATGCACTCGGCGCTGGGCGTCATGGGCGGGCGCATGCTGGGCTCATCCGTATGGATGCCTTTTCTGAAGGGCGCTGGCGATCGAGGTCTGAGCTATACCGAAGCACAGCGTCAGCTCGTGTTTCAGCAAGCACAAGCGCAGTTGCGAAGCAAACTGGGCGTGAATACCGGCGTGGAGCTTTGGAGCGTTGCGCACTCGGCCAAGCCCGGTGAAGACCGCTTTGCGGATTTCGCGACCACCAAGGCGGAATATCTCAGGCGGCTGACATTCGGTTTTGCACAAGACAAGGCCAAGGCTGGCAAGCCTGCCGTTGTACCCAAAGGAATGGAAACCCTGCTGGAGACCCGCTTCCCCTATCTGACGGCTGACCAGCGGCGAGCCGTGCTCAAAACCACGGCCATCGATTCCGGCTACCCAGTGCTTGACGATGAAGAAGGCTTTGGGCGACTGAACCTGTTCGATGCGGCCAGCGGCTACGGCCGGCTGGAAGCAGATGTGACCGTCACCATGAACGACAGCATCGAAGGCTTTTGTGCTTCGGGCTTCTGCACTTTTGACCGTTGGCGCAACGACATCAGCGGCGCGGGCAAACTGACCAAGCGCGGAAACGGCACCCTGGCATTGACAGGCGCCAATACATATAGTGGTGGCACCGTGGTTTCCGCAGGCACCTTGCGTGCGGACTCTTCCTCCGCGATAGGCACCGGCGCGGTATACATTGATGGTGGTACTTTGGCGACCAACGGCGACCAGCTCAAGGTGAGCGGCTCTTACACCCAGAAGTCGGGGGAGTTGAACTTGGCGCTGTCCAGCAGCACTGCAGGTACGTTGGCCGTGGCCGACCACGCTGCGCTGGCCGGTGCTTTGAACGTGAGCTTCATCAGTGGTTACACCCCTAAGGCAGGTGACAAGATTGTCGTGTTGACCGCCAAAGGCGTGCACAACAAGTTCACCAGTGTGGTGGTGGATGGCTTCGCAAAGTCCACTGCGAGCTATGGCGACACCACTGTGACCATCACATTGGCCAGTTGATCGGGCTTGGGGTAGAAGGCCTGCGCGATCTCGTGGCGCAGGCCTTTTGGCGTTTGCAAAGAGGCCCGCACTTTTCAGGATGCAATGATGCAGCGACCTTCCCGGAGTGTGGCCGCTGTTCATCTATGTGACGAGATTTCGAACAGTGGTCTGCTCGAAAGCAATGGCTTTGCTATTTGCAGATGCGAGGAGGTGAGCCGTCGAGGTGATTTCTATAAAGCCTCTGCAGCCGTTGGCCAGCTAGCTCAATCCAGCGACGTAATCCCCTGATAATACTAATTACATTGTGTTGCTATTTGCGCTAGGCGAGCGACGCAGCAAGCGGTGGCCCCATTTCATGTATCGGAGTGGCCGCTTTGCCGGCTATTTACTTTTCTATGGAATGGATGAAAGCGATGAGATTGACCAAGCTGAACATTGGTGCCCGGCTGGGCCTGGGGTTCGCAGTGGTGTTGGCATTTGCCGTGGTGATCACGGTTATCGGCATCTGGCAGCTGCACTCGGTGGGCAAGGCCACGCAGCAGATGATGCAGGAGCCACTGACCAAGGAACGCCTGATCAGCGACTGGAACAGCAATGTCAGCGTGGCAGTGGCTCGCACCACGGCCATCGCCAAGAGCAGCGACGCAAGTCTGGTGCAGTTTCTGGCGGCGGATGCGGCTGCCACTACCAAGAGCACGGCCAATGTTCTAAAGCAGATCGAGCCCCTGATCACCCAGCCTGCGGAACGCGAGATCCTGGACAAGATCATGCAGGTGCGCAAAACCTATATTGCCAGCCGCGACAAGGTCAGTCAGCTCAAGGCCGACGGCATGGCCGAAGAGGCTGAGTCCACGCTGATCAACAGCTATGTGCCGGCCGCCCAGGGCTATCTGAAGCTGCTCGGCGAGCTGCTGAACCTGCAGCGCGCCAGCCTTGACGCCAAGGCGGCAGAGGTGGAGCAGATCGAGAGCAGCAGCAGGACGTACTTCCTGGTTCTGGCCTTGCTGGCTCTGGCCATCGGTACCGTCAGCGCCTGGCGTCTGACGCAAGGCATCACCGCTCCGCTCAAGCATGCGGTCAGCGTGGCCCGCCGCGTGGCCGATGGTGATCTGACGGCCCGGATCCATGTGAGCAGCAGCGATGAAACCGGGCAGCTCATGCAGGCCTTGCACGATATGAATACCAGCCTGGATAGGCTGGTGGGGCAGGTGCGTCAGGGCACGGACAGCATTGCCACAGCGTCGGGCCAGATTGCGGCGGGCAACCATGATCTGTCTGCGCGCACGGAAGAGCAGGCCAGTTCCTTGCAGCAGACCGCTGCCTCCATGGAGCAGCTCACTTCCACGGTCAAGCAAAACGCCGATAACGCCAGTCAGGCCAATCAGCTGGCGCTGTCAGCCTCCGATGTGGCCGTCAAGGGCGGCATGGTGGTGTCGCAAGTGGTGGAGACCATGGGGGCCATCAGCCAGTCCTCGCGCAAGATTTCCGACATCATCAGCGTGATCGACAGCATTGCTTTCCAGACCAATATCCTGGCGCTGAACGCCGCCGTGGAAGCGGCCCGTGCCGGCGAACAAGGTCGCGGCTTTGCCGTCGTGGCATCGGAAGTGCGCTCTCTGGCCGGTCGCAGCGCTGAAGCGGCCAAGGAAATCAAGCAGCTGATTCAGGCCTCGGTCACCAAGGTGGAAGAGGGCAGCGCGCAGGTCAGCCAGGCCGGTCAGACCATGGATGAAATCGTCAGCAGCGTGCAGCGAGTGACGGACATCATGGGTGAGATTACAGCCGCCAGCCATGAGCAGACCAGCGGCATCGAGCAGATCAACCGCGCTGTGGCCGAGATGGATCTGGTGACCCAGCAGAATGCCGCTCTTGTGGAAGAGTCCACCGCTGCTGCGCAATCCATGCAGCAGCAGACCAGCGACCTGTCGCAGATGGTCAGCGTCTTCCGCCTCAAGAGCGCCTGATTCTGAAGAACGACCGGGGCCGAGGCCTAAAGGTCTGTCCGCGGCAGTACAGGAGGCTGTATGCCTTCTGGCTGCCGCCGATCGCTGGCATTCAAGTAAATGGCTGGAACAATCCAGCACCATCTTGCCTTAAAGCATTCTGGACAGGTCTATTGAACATTTCAGGCCGGCTGCTGCTGTGTAGTGCAGTGGATGCCGCCACCGCCTGCTGCGATTGCGTCAATATTGAGTTGCACGATGTCGCGCCCGGGAAATTGCTCACGCAGGATCGCTTTCGTGTTGCGATCGGCTTGCGCATGACCAAACTCAGGGCATAGCACCGCGCCATTGCATACATAAAAGTTGATATAGCCTGCGGCAAAGTCCTTGTTCTCATACTGCGGTCGAACATGGTCAGGCCCTGGCATGGTCACGACCTTTAATGGAAGACCGCGCACATCCGTGGCCTTGCGCAGGATTTCGAGATGGCGCCTGGTGACCGTGTGCTCGGGCGAGGACGAATCGCTTTCATAGCCAGCCACCACCACACCGGGCGCGCAAAAGCGGGCATAAAAGTCGGTATGGCCATCGGTGATGTCTTGACCGGCAATACCGGGCAACCAGATGACTTTCTCGATGCCCAGCACTCGGCGCAGCTCTTTTTCACATTGCGCCTTGCCTACGCCAGGGTTGCGGTTGGCGTTGAGAACGCAGCTTTCCGTAATGATGGCCGTGCCGTGGCCATCGACTTCGATTCCGCCTCCTTCCAGCACGAGGGAGCTTTCCAGAACGGGGACGCCCGCGCGCCCTGCGACGAAGCCCGCCACCAGCGCATCGTCCTCGTAGTCCTGCTTTTCACCCCAACCATTGAAGTTGAAGTTCACACCGGCTAATGATCCGCCAGCCTCTTTCACGAAGACTGGCCCCGTGTCGCGCATCCAGAGGTCGTCTATGGGCTGCACCACCAGCTTGACCTTGTTGCCGCACAACCGCGCCGCTAGGTCGTAGTCTTCCTCATTGACCAGCATGTGAACGGGTTCAACATTGGCAATCGCTTGTGCGATGCGTGCCAGGTTTGCCTGCGCGCCCGATTTCAGACGTTTGCCCCACACGTCGTCATTGGCGCCAAAGGCCATCCAGGTGGCAGAGTGGCGCTCCCCTTCGTCAGGCATGCGCCAGCTACCGGCCGCCAGAGCTGGCAATCCATGCATGCCAGAGGCTGTGCCCGCTGTCAGGCCAAGAGCTGCATTCAGGAAATGTCGTCGTTGCATATGGCTCACCCAGTCTTAGATGATTTCCTGTTGCGTGGTGCAATGGATGCCGCCGCCACCGGCAGCGATCGGGTCGATATTGATCTGGATCACTGCGCGTCCTGGGTACAGCTGCGCATATATTTCCTTGGCAATCGAATCAGCTTTCGCATCCCCGAATTCGGGCAAGAAAATGGCGCGGCTGCTTGCATAGTAGTTGATGTAGCCAGCAGCGAAAGTGTCCGGATTATTTCCCGGGCGAATCTGGCCGGGTCCATCAACAACGACGATTTTTAGCGGCTGATTGTCGACATCGGTGGCACTTCGCAAGATATCCAGGTGTTGCCTGGTCAACGCATACTCATAGGAGTCAGGGTTCATGTCGCGGTGAGCAACCACCACGCCGGGACGTACAAAGCGAGCATAGAAGTCCGTGTGGGCATCAGTGATGTCCTTGTTCCTGATGCCGGGCAACCAGATGACCTTGCGAATACCCAGCAAACGGCGTAACTCTGCTTCGCAATCGGCCTTGCTCCAGCCTGGATTGCGATTGCTGTTCAGTACGCAGCTTTCCGTGATGATGGCCGTTCCCTTGCCGTCAACCTCCAATGCTCCGCCCTCAAGGACCAGGCGTGTGGCAAGCAGCGGCAATTTCACATGGGCACTGACCACATCGGCGACCAGACCGTCATGGTCAAACTGCTGCTTTTTTCCCCAGCCATTGAAATTGAACTTCACACAGGCCCGCTCGCCATTGGGCTTGCGTACGAAGACGGGGCCAGTGTCGCGCATCCACAGATCGTCAAGTTTGGCGGGAATAAGCGTGACACGCGGATCAAGCAACTGCCGCGCATTTTCGAGTTCACTCTGGCGAACCAGCATGTTGACGGGTTCGTAGGCTGCAATGGCGTTGGCGATGCGCGCCAGTGCCAGTTGAACCTGCGGTACTTGCGCACGTGTCCAGATGGCGGTCGAGGCGCCATACGCCATCCAAGTCGCCTTGTGTGCTTCAGCCTCGTCGGGCATATGCCACTCCTGGCCCTGATTGCTGGTGCTGCCGTTGTCCAAAGGCGGAGTGACCAGGTTGGTGTCTGGACCGCTATCACTACCTCCGCCACACGCCGCTAGCAAACCCAATACCGCCATTGCGCCGCCACCCGATGCACAACCACGCATGAAATATCGACGTGTACTCATCACCCATCCTTATTAATCAAAAGAATCAATGCAGGGAAATTGCCTCCGCATCGCAATGGACGGCATTGTGGATGGGTGGTTTCATGAGGACAAATGATATGATTTTGGTAAATGTATTAAGTTTTCTCATATGTCAGAGCATCGCATTCCTTCTCTGAAGTTGTTGATGGGGTTTGAGGCTGCAGCCCGACATGGCAGTTTCTCGCGTGCGGCTGACGAACTGCATGTGACACAGTCGGCAATCAGCCATCAGGTGCAGCAGCTGGAAGAGCAGGTCATGCAGCCGTTGTTCCGCCGGGCAGGGCGGGGAGTGGAACTAACCGTCGCAGGTGAAGTGCTGCTGCGCAGCGTTCAACGTACACTGACCGTTTTGCGCAGTGGCCTTGGAAGAATCGCCACGTACCTGGATCCGGGATTGGTGGTGCTGGTATGCCCGGCACCCTTGCTACATGGCTGGTTGCAGCCAAGATTGCGAGAACTGCAAGCTCAACTGCCCGAGCTATGTCTGCTGCTGTCCGTGGATGAGAGTGCCCGTTTTGTCGACGAAATCGATGTTGATATCGCTATCGGCAACAGGCCTCTTTTGCAGCCTGGCTTGCAGGAAATACCACTATTGCACGATGAATGGGTACTCGTCGCGAACACCGATCTGGCACGGAAGTTAGCCATAGTGCCGCAGACACAGCATCATTTGCATGCGGATCTGATCTGTCTGGAAGAGAGTCTGACGAGTGACGTGACTGCTCCGCTGTTCCTGGGGCCGCTAGCACGCTTCAGGAAGCGAGCCATTTATGACGACGCTCGACTCATGATCGAGGCGGTTCTGGAAGGTGGCTGTATTGCTTGCCTGCCGCGTCTATTGGTAGACGCCAGCCTCGCACGCGGTCAACTGCAAATACTTTCGGAATATCCGCGCTTGCCTGGCGCTACCTGGTGGTTGTCGGGGATGGAGAAGCAGGCGCGTTCGGAAATTGTCCTGCAGGTATTCGAGTGGTTACGTGCCCAGAGTGCTGAGCTTCATTCCTAGGCTTGGGGCATTCGAGATTTGATGCATCCGATGATGTTCCACAATGAAGACCGCCACTGAGTCCAAGTGCGTTGATGACTGAATTTGCTCGTGCGCAGACAAGCAAATACCAATGAGCTCCGGCTCGAAGTCGTGAGCCAGCGGCGTGCTCTTGCCTTCGTTTACTGACGGCGTACTTGAGTCAGCAACTGCTTGCAGTTCACATCGTCGTCAGCGGCAGGTACGGTCAGCGGTACCAAAGCCAGTGCCGCTGGTGCAAAAACGGCAGCAGCCACTGCAGCACCGGCACGGGCTGCCAGGGGGCCTGGCTCCAGGCCCACATCGGGCTTGGCAAAGCTGCCGCGCACATAAAGTGGCGTGCGCAACGAAAAGAACTTCCACTTCAGCGATTCGGGGACGATGCGCAGATTGAGCTGTTCCTGCGCCAGATTGATCTCGCCCGTGGCCTCAACAACGGCTTCTGTGGTGGCCAGCTTGGCCATGCGTGGGCGGGCAATGCCTTGTTGCACATTGAAGTCGGCCACGGCACAGCGCAGCTGAACTTCCTTGTCGCTGCCAAACAGCTTGGCGATGACGATGGAGCCTACGTTCAGCCCCGCGAGGTCCAGCAGTTGCGAGCTGAAAGTGCCGTCGCGTACAAACAGGCGTAGCGAGCCATTGCCCGTGCCCAGCCACTGTGCCAGCGACTCGCCCTGTCCGGTGAGCGCGACTGCGCCATCGAGCCGGCCCAGGCTTTTTTTCATCTTTTCAATCGTGGGAAACAGCGCGGAGAGCTTGAGCGACTGCACCTGTGCGTTGAGTTTGGCAGCAACGGGCTTGGCATGGCTGTCCACGCTGGCATCGATATTCAGCGTGCCTTCGGCGAGGCCGAACTTCAGTGGCGAGAGGGTGAGTCTGCCGTTGTCCAGCAGCGCATGCACGCTGAGGTTTTGCAGGGGCAGAGCTTCGGGCCGCAGAATATGGCTGCTTTCATAGCGCAGGTCGAGATCCATCTTGTCCCAGTTCTCGGTCTGGAACCGGACTTGTGGCAGTACCTTGCCGTTGACGGGTTGGGGCTTGTCGGGGCTGCCGGACGGGGCTGCGCCTATGACCGGTCCCAGATCCACCAGTCGCAGTTGTTTGGAGTGCAGCTGTGCCGTCAGCTTTGGCCGAGGCTGGGCGGAGCGGTATTGGAGATCGCCACGCAAATCGCTCTGACCCAGCTTACCCTGAAACTTTTCGTACTGCCAGACGGCCTTGCCCGGCGCTAGGCTGCCGATCAGACGGCCGCTGGTTTCGAACGGCGGAGTGGCGGGCAGCAACAGGCCGCTGAGCTCGAACAGGTCGGCCATGCTCTTGCCGCGTATCTGAACTTGAAAGTCCAGTCCGTCAAGTGTCTTGGGATTGTCGAGAATCCCCTCGGCAAACGCTTGCAGGCTGCCGGCCTTGGCCGATATGCGCAGCGGAAAGCGCAGCCTGTCCTGACGTAGATCCAGTACCGGTCCCGCCAGACCCTGGGCCTGAATCTGCGCGCGGGTCTTGCCTTGATGCAGATAGCCGGCGAGGCCGAAGCGCACACCATAAGGTTGATCGGCGCTGACCGGTCTGCGCAGCGTGTCGAAACGGGCGCGCACGGCCATGTTCTTGACGGCGTCGGACCAGCCCAGAACGCCGTCGCTGATGCGCAGCTGGCCTATTTCAAAACTCCACTTCGGGCCGCTGCTTGCGGGCTTGTCAAATGTCCAGTTGTTCTCGCCCTTGTCGTTGCGGGCCAGCACCATATCCGGAGCCTGCAACAGCAAGGAGTCGAGTTGTACATGGCGCGCCAATAGTGGCCAAAGGCGCAGGCTGGCCGTGGCATTTGCTGCGGTGATCATGGTGCGAGCATCGCGCTCGGGCGGTTGCCGGCCGGCATCTGCTATGGCGTCGTCGTCATCTACGCTCGTCTTTTTCTCGTTCGCTACCTGGTCTTGCTCGGGCAGGCGACCGTTATTGAGCTCCTTGGGTGTCGCAGGCAATACCGGCTGTTTGTCATCAGCTTTTTCAGGTGCCTGCCGAACCAGCCAGCCCTGGGGCTGCGAAAGTGTCAGATCGCTGGCATGCAGCACCACTCCGGGCACCCAGTGGCGCCAGCCCGTATCGAGGGGCTGTGGCCAGGTCCATTGCAGCTGCAGGTCACCGTTGATGGCAAAGTCGCGGCCCGCGGAAGTGCTGACTTTTTCATTGATCCATGGCCTGAGCTTGTTCCAGTCCATGAAGGCAATCAGCAGTGCCGCTGCCAGAATCAAGGCCAGCAGCAGCGCCATCGCAATGGCCGCCCAGCGCAGCCAGTGGCGCGTCAGGCGCTGATGTGCAGGATTGGGTTCAGAGGCTGAAGTGCTGGCGTTATCGACCATGGCGGTTGCATCCTTTTGCCACATGCTATTACGCATAGAGGTACTGCCTCGTCATCCAATTGCCTGACGCATGCAGGTCCGCATGCTATGAGTTCAGAAGTTTCCACACCGGTCGAGGAAACGGTGCAGCAGCTCGAAGCCTCCTTGTGTTGTGGGCGCAATCGTCTGAAGCAATGGCTACAGCGCTTCAAGAAATGCAGCTCCACTCCGCAAAGACTTCAGCATCGACTTTCTGGCGCTTGTGCTTCTCCAGCGCACGTCGTACCAGTGCAGTCAAACGGCAAGATTGCCGATGGACCAGGAAACACCGGTATCAAAGTTCGCCTTCAGCTCGTCCGCTGCATGTTCCAGCTCGGTCAGAAACATTTCCATTGCGGCTGCCATCGCATAGCCGGTTCGCTGATAAGCGCAGCTGTGCAGCAGCGAACCGGCATCGTGCAACGCACGCCAGCTCAGACGCTCGGCTGCCATGTCTTCCGCCACATTGTCCGGCAGCATGAAGGCCAGTGCCTGGCCGCTTGCCACCAGGCGACGGGCCATGGGGATGCTGCTGGTCTCCACCAGCGGCTGGATCCGGCTCAGCGCACCGTCGCCCAGACGTTCGAGCATGCTGCGCAACTCCATGTCGGGAGTCATCATGATCAGCGGATAGGCCAGGCAGTCACGCAGACGCAGCAGTCGCGGACGCATCCGCAGAGGGTGATCCGGAGCCATCACCACGCCCAGGGGCTGTGCCCAGGAGCGCATCTCCTCGACACCGGCAGGAGGTGTTCGGCGCAGGCAGTAGGCCACATCGGTCTCGCCCTGAGCCACATGGCGCAGCAGCTCTTCACCGATTCCGGCGCGCACGCTGAAGGTGATATCGGGATAGCGTTGATGCATTGCCGCAATCACCTGAGGCACGAGGTATTCGGCCGTCGCGTGGGGAACACCCACGCTGACATGCCCATGTCGCAAGGCATTCAGATCTTCGACCTGGGCCAGGGCATTGTCAAAGTCTCGCTGACTGCGCCTGACCGCTGCCAGCACGATCTCGCCCGCCACGGTCAGCTGCATGCCTCTGGGCAACCGGTCGAACAGAGGCTGACCGACCTGCGCTTCGAGATTGAGGATCTGCTGGTTGACCGCTGCGGCGGTCAGGTGCAGCGTTGCCGAGGCCTTTCGCACCGAGCCTCGGCGCGCCACCTCGTCAAAGCATCGAAAGGCTTGTGAAATCGCTGGCATGGGCTAAGTGTAAAGTTTTTTCTGACACCTCTTAAAAAACAATCAGCTATTCCTGACGCTGACGAACTCCTAGAGTGGCAGCCATCAATCCCTCAAGTCACAGAAAGAACCCCATGGCTACCACCGTTGACCAGGTCACCCAACGCCGACGCGGCACAGGTCTTATCGCTCATGACAGCGCTCTCAGCGCCGGCGGCTACACATTGATCGCCCCCCAGACGGCCGATGGACATGTCTACCTCATAGATATCCACGGTCAGGTGGCGCATGAGTGGAAGCTGCCCGTGCGCGCCGGCCGCCATGCCGTCATCCTGCCTAACGGCAATCTCGGCTACAACGGCAACCACCGTGAATCGCCTGATCTCTATGCACCCTGGTCCATGTGGCATGGCGGTGATTTCTACGAGGTCAGGCCCGACGGGGAGGTGGTCTGGCGCTATGAAGACCCGACACACCACCATGATGCACAGTGGCTGTCCAATGGTCATCTGCTCTATGCAGCCTGCGCCCCTGTGCCCCAAGGCTTTGCAGAACGCGTGCCGGGCGGCAGCTCGCTTGGTGCTGATGAGTTGATGTATGGTGATGTGATCCGGGAAGTGGACCGCTCGGGCCGGCTGGTCTGGGAATGGAAGGCCTGGGAGCATCTGGAGCCCGAGGACTTCCCCATTCACCCGGGCTTCGGCCGCTATCACTGGCCCCTGGTCAACGGACTCGGGCTGGCCGCCGATGGCACGGTGCTCATGAGTCTGCGCACGACCTCGGGAATCATTGGCGTGGACAAGTCCAGCGGCAAAGTGAAGCTGCATATCCCACCTTCGGTGGTCTCGCACCAGCATGCTCCGGTTCCGCTGGCAAACGGCCATGTCCTGACCTTTGACAACGGCAACTTCCGCCAGGGAGCCCATGTGGCTTTCTCGCGTGTGCTGGAGATAGATCCTGTTTCCCACGAGATCGCATGGAGCTACCAGGACGAGATGGTCAACGCCTTCTACACCGCCTTCATGGGCAGCGCGCAGCGGCTTTGGAACGGCAACACGCACATCACAGAGTCGGCCACGGGGCGATTGTTTGAAGTGACGCCGCAGGGCGAGGTGGTCTGGGAGTTCATTCTGCCCTGGTTCGGCGAGTACCCCGATGCTGCTGCACGCCGCACAGGCCCGGGGCGCGTGAACACGGTGTTCCAGACCTGGCGTTATCAGGCAGAGCAACTGCCCTGGCTGTCCCGCTGAACCCTTGCGATCCCGCAGAAAGATCATCATGCAAATACGACGCAGACAGTTTGCAGCCTGGGCGCTGGGCGCTCCACTGCTTCAGCAACTGCCACTGGCTAGCCAGGCGACGGCACAGGCCTGGCCTGCCCAGGCACTGACGGTGGTGGTGCCCTTCGCACCGGGCGGCAGTGTGGATGTGGCTGCCAGACTGGTCATGCCGCGTCTGGCAGAGCGCCTGGGCCAGCCCGTGATCATAGAGAACATGGTCGGGGCATCGGGGACTATTGCAACGCAGCGTGTCATCAAGGCCAGACCCGATGGCTATACCTTGCTCTTCGGTGTGGCCAGCTCTGTGCTGGTCGCGCCGCTGATCTCGCCGACCAAGTTTCGCTACGACGGACTGCAGGAGCTGAAGCCCGTGGCACCTGTAGCCTCTTCGGTCTTTGTGCTGCTCGCACGCCGGGGACTAGCTGCGGGCGGTGCGGACGATCTCATTGAACTTGCGCGCCAGAAGCCGGGGCGACTGACCCTGGGCACCGATGGCATCGGAACCAGCCTGCACCTGACGGGGGAGCTGATTCAGCAGATGTCCGGTATCGATCTGGTACATGTTCCCTACAGATCTGGCCCGCAGGTGCTGACCGAGCTGGCAGGTGGTCAGATCGACCTTGCCGTTCTGCCTGTTGCGCTGGCGCAGCCGTTTGTTCTGGAGGGCAAGGTCAAGGCACTGGGTGTGACATCCCGCCAGCGCCTGGCCACGCTGCCCCAGGCGCCAAATCTTTCGGAGACGCCGGCCCTTCGCAATCTGGAAGTCGAGGCCTGGCAAGGCTTGCTGGCTCCCGTGCACACGGATGCCCGTATCGTGAAGCGTCTGGCCGATGAAGTCGCGATCCTGCAAGCGGACCCCGAGATGGTCAGAAAACTGACGGAAGCAGGCTTCAAGCCCATGCGCATGGGGCATCCTCAGTTCCTGGCCTATCTGGAGCAGGAGAAAAGAGTTCTGGAGAACACCATTCGCAAAGCCAATATCCGAACAGATTAGCCGGCGCGAAGTCGCATCACGGTCTGACCAGGGCCCGTGGGGCAACGAAAGCCAGGAGCCGGGCCAGCCACTAAAATCCCGCGCCATGCATAACTCCCACGATCCCAAGGTTCTGCCGGTGCGCGATGGCGTCAGCCCCAGCTGTGTGGTCTTGCCCTCCCAGGGCGGGGGCCTGCTGATCGACTTTCTGTGCGAACGCTTGCCCGCTGTCGGGCGCGCAGACTGGCTGCGCCGCATGGCAGCTGGTCAAGTGGTCAGCGAAGCGGGAGACAAGGCCGGTCCGAATGCTGCATTCATGCCGGGGCTGCGCTATTACTACTATCGCGAACTGGAGGCCGAGCCAGAGATTCCGTTCGCGGCTGAAGTCATCCATCGCGATGCGCATCTGCTCGTTGCGGACAAGCCGCATTTTCTGCCTGTGGTGCCGGCCGGCCACTATCTGCAGAACACGCTGCTGGTGCGGCTCAGGCGCGAGTTCGACCTGCCCGAGCTGTCGCCGATTCATCGCATCGACCGCGACACTGCGGGGCTGGTGGTGTTTTCGGTGCAGCGCGCCACACGCGGCATCTATCAAGGGCTGTTCAGGGACAGGGCCATTCACAAGGTCTACGAGGCCGTGGCGGCTTACCGCGCGGAGCTGAGCTTTCCGCGCGAGCACGCGAGCCGCATGGAGGAGAGTGGGCATTTCTTTCGCATGCATGAGGTGGCTGGCGAACCCAATAGCCGCACCTTGATGGAAATCATCGAGCACAACAGCGCCTGGGCACGCTACCGGCTCAGTCCGGTCTCGGGCAAGCGCCATCAGCTGCGTGTGCATATGGCGGCGCTGGGTCTGCCGCTCAGGGGCGATGCCTTCTATCCCGTGGTCAACGACCCGGAGCCGGGCGACTATTCCAGGCCCTTGCAACTGTTGGCGCGCAGCCTGGCCTTCGATGATCCCCTGACTGGACAACGGCGCGAGTTCACCAGCCGGCGCAGCCTGCAGGCGCTGCCGCGCGACTGAGCGCAGTCTTGTCCGACCCTTGCCAGGTCAGGGGAAACGCCGAGTGCTGCAGTTTATCGGACAAAACTGTCCGATAATTGGCGCCATGTCCACCACCCGTCCTCCATCCGCCGAACGCCGCGCCCAGTTGTTGGACGCGGCCGATGCCGTGTTTGCCGAGCATGGCGTGACCGCACCCCTGGATCTCATCGTCGAGCGTGCCCAGGTGGGCCGTGCCACGCTGTATCGTCAGTTTCCGGACCGTCGCGCCATCATGCTGGCGCTGCTGGAGCGCTCGGTCGAGAAGACCCGCGCCGCCGCAGCCGCCTGGAAGGACGACGACCAGGCCTTCTTCAAGCTGCTGGCTCTGGTGGGCGAGCGCATTGCTGTGTCCGCCACGCTGGTGGACTATTGGCGTACGGTGGACCAGAGCGATGCAGAAGTCATTCATGCCCGCCAGCAGATGTGGCTGGTGTTCGAAGAGCCCATGAAGCGTGCGGTGGCCAAGGGCCTGTGCAAGCAGACCTTGAATGCCAAGGATTTGTCTCTGGTGTTCGGCATGCTGGGCGGTGCCCTGCGTGGCGAAACTCCTGCCCAACGCAAGCAACTGGCGCGTCGTGCCTTGCAAATCATTCTGGACGGAATCAAGGCCTGAGGTTTATGAGTCAAGCTGCAGCACAAGCCACTGGGGCTCAAGCCAATCAAGAAGGCCCGAAACCTCCCAGCAGCCAGGCTTCAGCTTCTCCAGCCATTGCGCAGGGGCCCGTCATCCTGCTGCGCCGCCCGCCGGACTGGGCCGAGCATGAAAAGCCCGCGCTGCCCGGCTCGCCGGCCATGCCCCATCACGAGCCCTGGATCCGCGTCTGCTATGGGCTGATTGCGGTCCTGGTCGGGCTGACCGGTGGCCTGGGCAATGCCTTGTTCACCGCCAATTTGCCCACGATTCAGGGACAGATGGGGCTGACCTCGGTCGAGGCCGCCTGGCTGACGGGCGCCTACGTCATGTTCAATATGACGGCCAATCTGCTGGTCTATAAATTCCGCCAGCAGTTCGGCATGCGCCTGTTCACCGAGATCGGCCTGGGTTGCTACGCGACGCTCAGCGTGCTGCATCTGCTGCTGGGCAGCTACGACAGCCTGATTCTGCTGCGTGCGGCCAGCGGCCTGGCAGCGGCGACGTGCTCCTCGCTGAGCACGCTCTACATGCTGCAGTCGGCACCGCGCACCTATGTGCTCAAGATGCTGGTGATCGGCGTGGGCGTGGTCCAGCTGGCCACGCCGCTGGCCTGGATTCTGTCGCCGGGTCTGCTCTATAAAAGCGAGTGGCACAACCTCTATCTGTTTGAAGCCGGTCTGGCGCTGATGTCCTTTGCCGCCGTGGTGCTGCTCAAGCTGCCCTCGGGCCTGTACATCAAGACCTTCGAGAAGCTGGACTTCGTCACCTTCTGCCTGATGGTTCCGGGTCTGGGCCTGTTGATTGCGGTGCTGGTCCAGGGCTACTCGCGCTGGTGGTTCGATACGCCGGGGCTGGCCTGGATGCTGGTGGCGGCGATCGCGCTGCTCAGCGTCGCGCTTTACATCGAACACCATCGTGCCAACCCCATGTTCCACACGCGCTGGTTCGCGCAGATGCCGACGATCCGTTTCGTGATCGGAGCCATCTTGCTGCGCTTTCTTACGGCCGAGCAAAGTTACGGCGTGGTGGGGTTGATGCGCACGTTGGGCATGACATCCGACCAGATGCAGCCGCTATTCATGGTGATTCTGCTGGGGACGATTATAGGCATTGCGTTGTCTGCTATTACTTTTGGTGTTCCCAATATGGGCAAGCAGATCGTGGTGGCGATTGCGCTGTTTGCCGTGGCAGCGTTTCTCGATCACCACCGCAGCAGCGTGGACCGTCCTTCGGACTTTTTCTTCAGCCAGTTTCTGCTGGCGGTGGGCTCGGGCGTCTTCATGGGCCCGCTGATGCTGACCGGCATCATCCAGGGACTGAAGTTCGGCGCCAACCACATGCTCACCGCCGTGGTCACGATTTCCATGACGCAGGCCATGGGCGGCTTGCTGGGTTCGGCCTTGCTGAGCACTTACCAGACCTACCGCGAGCAGATCTACTCCGTGGCCCTGGTGGCGCAGATGGACCCGACCGACCCCGTGGTGGCCGAGCGGCTCAAGATACAGAACCAGATCTACGGCAAGGTGACGCCCGATCCTGCCATGCGCGCCAACCAGGGAACGCTGCAGCTGTCGCAGATCGTGCGGCGCGAAGCCAATGTCAGGGCCTATAACGATGTGTTTGCGCTGACGGCCGCCATCGCCTTGCTGTATCTGCTCTGGAGCCTGGGAGCCTCGGCGCGCGTGCGCCAGGCTGCCGCCATGGTGCGCGCCATGACAAGGCAAAGCGGCAACCAGGTGGCGGCAGCCGCCGGGACCGACGGTACGCCCCAGCGCGCACCTTCGGTGGCGCCGGTTGTAGAGCCTGAGGCAGCGAACGCCCATGAGCCCGATGTATCGCAGCGTGTCACGGTGGTGGTGCAGCCCACGGCCACCGATGCCTATGGCGATGTGGAAGAGGGCGCTCGGACCGAGTCCGCCAGTCCGGCGCGCACCGTGGTGATCGAAGGCGTGGAGGCCAGGCGCCTGGCTGCCGCGGCGCAGGCTGCCGAGACTCGCGAGCAGGCCGTGCTGGCCAGCCGCGATCCCCTGCAGGACAACGCCCAGGCGCTCGAACTCGAGGCCGAACTGGAGCAGGAAATCGACAAAAACGCCCGCAGCAGCCCTGCGGCCGGTGATGGCGGCCGGGATGGCTCCGGTCACCAGACAAGGAACTCAAACCGATAACAGCAAGAGATTGAGCATGAGCGACAGTCAACAACCCCATTCCCCCGCAGCCTCTGCGGCGACAGCTGCCCCTTCACCCGCTGCAGCATTGCCTCCCACGCCGAAGAAGATCAAGCCTTCTTTGCGCAGCGTGCTCATCATGCTGGTCGTGGCCCTTGCAGGCATGCTGCTCGTGTTGCGGGCCTGGAATCTGTGGCCTTTCAACAGCTCTGTGGTGACCACGGACAATGCCTATGTGCGTGGTGCCGTCACCGTGCTGGCTCCGCAGGTCAATGGCTATGTGACCGAGGTGCTGGTCAAGGATTACGAGCAGGTCAAGGCCGGCCAGGCGCTGGTGCGCATCGATAGCCGCAGCTATGAAGCGGCCGTCGCTCAGGCCCAGGCGCAACTGGCCAATGCCCAGGCGCAGCTGAGCAATTCCGAACAGACACAGGCCCAGAACCGTGCCACGCTGAGTGCCAGCCGCGCCGGTCTGGCTGCCGTGGAGGCGGAGGCCCAGCGTTCGCAGGCGGAGCTCAAGCGTGTGCAGGAGCTGGCCGAGCGAGGCTCCGTGTCTCTGAACGAACGCGACAAGGTGCGTACCACCTCGCGCCTGGCCGCGACCAATGTGGCCAAAGCCCAGGCCGACATCGCGATCAATCAGGAAAAGATCAAGGCCACGATCGTGGGCCGTGACTCTCTCAAGGCCCAGGTGCAGATGGCCGAGGCGCTGCTGCGCCAGGCACAGATCAATCTGGACAACACCGTGGTCCATGCACCCAGCGATGGACAGGTCAGCGAGGTATCGGTACGCAAGGGCCAGTACGTGGCGGCCGGTACGCAGCTCATGTATGTGGTGCCGCCCACTTACTGGGTGGTGGCCAATTACAAGGAAACCCAGACCGCCCGGGTGCAGATCGGCCAGGTCGTGAGCTTCAGCGTGGACGCGCTGGGCGGCTTGCGCCTCAAGGGCCATGTGCTGGAGATTGCGCCGGCCACGGGTTCGGAGTTCAGCGTACTCAAGGCCGACAACGCCACGGGTAATTTCACCAAGGTCGTACAGCGTTTGCCCATCAAGATTGCCATCGACGAGGGCCAGGCCGATGCGGCGCGCCTGCGCCCTGGGATGTCGGTCATCGTGCGCCTCGATACTGCACAAAAAGTAGAGCATTCAGCGCAGACCCATCAAGCGATTGAGGTCGATTTGGCTCAAAAATCTCAAGCGCCCGCAGTTTCCGCATCCGAACAGGCCAAGCCATGAAGAACGCCTTCCATACCGTGCGTGCCTTGCCACTGGCGCTTGCATTGCTGATGGCTGGCTGCAGCGTGCCCAGTCTGACCCGGGCCCCGGACAGCGCTCAGCCTGCGGTGCCGGCCAGCTGGAGCACGGAACGGGCCGCAGGTGCTGCCGGCGCAGTTCAGACCGGTTGGTGGCAGGCCTTTGGTGATGCGCAGCTGAGTCGCTGGGTGGAGCTGGCGCTTGCGCGCAACAACGATGTGCTCACCGCCCTGGCCCGGGTGGAGGAGGCACGTGCGAATCTCGATGTGACGGGCTCGGCAGCTGCGCCTCAGCTGTCGCTTAGCGCACCGGGCTCGGCCAACCGCAGCCTGAGCGCACGAACCGGCCAGATGGTGCATGTGCGTTCGGCTCAGCCCGTGCTGCAAGCGAGCTGGGAGCTGGATCTCTGGGATCGCCTGGGCAGTCTGAGCCGGGCCGCCGATCAGCGCCTGCAGGCCAGCCAGGCGGATCGCGACGCGATGCGTCTGACGGTGGCCGCGACCGTGGCGCAGGCCTATATCGCTCTGCGCTCGCTGCAGGCCCAACTGGCCGTGGCCGAGGACACGGTGAAGTCGCGCGAGGACGCGGTGCGTCTGCTCACTGACCAGGTGCGTGTGGGCTATATCTCGCAGCTGCAGCAAAGCCAGGCGCTGGCTGAGCTGGAAAGCGTGCGGCAATCGGTGCAGCAGCTGTCTCTGGCGCTGCAGCGCCAGCGCATAGCACTGATGCAGCTGGCGGGCGGAAGCGGTGATGGCCAGGCACAGGCCCTGGCCCGTTCCAGCTTGAGCGTCCATGCCGGACTCGAGTCCATGAGCCTGCCCGCCATGCCTGCACCTGGCTTGCCGTCGGGCTTGCTGGAGCGCCGCCCCGACATTGCACGCGCCCAGCTGCTGCTGGCGGCCAGCGACAGCAATCTTGCGGCACAGCGCGCGGCCTTTTTGCCGCAGGTGAGCCTGAGTGCGAACTTCGGCAGCCTGTTCATCAACGCGCTGGATTACAACCCGGCCCGGGTCTGGTCTCTGGGCGGCAGCATTCTGGCGCCGCTGTTCAATGGCGGTCGCCTGCAGGGCCAGTTCGATGCGGCATCTGCGCAGCGCGATCAGGCTGCCTACGCCTATCGCGGTGTGGTCATCAAGGCCTTTGGCGACGTGGAAACAGCTCTGGTCAGTTCCCAGCAGTTGCAAGCCCAGTGGGAGCATGCCAAGGAACGCGAAAAAGTGCTGGGTCGTACGCTGGGCTTTGCCAAGGATCGCTATGAGGCCGGCTATGCCAGCTATCTGGAGGAGCTGGATGCCCAACGCAATCTGTTTGCCGTGCAGCAGGAAGTGCTGCGCCTGCGCCAGAGCCAGCTCGAAAACGCCGTGGCGCTGTACCAGGCGCTGGGTGGCGGCTGGCAACTAGCGGATACGACCGCCCCGCAACCTTGAGTTCGAGTCGAAAGCTCCTGAAAAGTGAGCTTTCTTCGCTTGTCTGTTATGGGTTTTAGGGCATCTTGAAGTAGTACCAAAGGCCGGCAGCAGCCAGTGCCAGTACCAGCAGCCACAGATATTGATCTTGTCCTTTGGGGACTTCGCCGGGCGCGGTTGCCGTGGCCCGAGAGTCGGTTTGCGCGCTGGCCCGCACCGATTGCCGTTGCAGGATCTGCCAGTCCAGCGCAATGCCATCCATGGCCGCATCGATATGTTCCTTGGCCTGGGCCAGACCCAGGCCCGTGGCCTCGCGCAGCAGCTTGATGGCTTCGATCTTGTTGCCGCGTGCCATGGCGTCTTCCACCTCGGCCCTGGTCTCTGCAGGCACTGCGTTTGCGCCGGACAGCAACGCCTCTATGGCCTCTGCATGATCGCCGCTCACGGTGACGCTGGTGGTGGTCTTGCCATTGACGGTCGTGGTGGTGGTCTTGATGGAAGAGAAGGAACTGCCGGGCGCGGCGTCGTCCCGATTCAGCTGGTCCAGCAGCAACGTGGCATCTTTCATGCCCAGTTTTTCTAGCTGCTCGCGTAACTGCTGTATTGCCTGCGTCTGCTCTGCAGCGCCATGCTGGACAAAGTCCGACTCGTCGCTGGCTTCCAGCAGGTCCTTGGCCTCCTGCAGACCCAGCCCGCCTTGTTCGCGCAGTTGTTTGATGGCTTCGATCTTGTGACCGTTTTGCCAGTGCTTGAGGATCTCTTGTGGAATCTGTGTGGGCATGGGCTGCTCTTCAAGGTTGTGGCTGTTGAACCAGGCGTTAGCCGCAGTCCACTTGCAGGTGGCTGAAGTCCCTGGCGTGCAGCCTGGCATCCTCGATAAAGGCCATGAGCCGTGCGCTGTCCTGCCAGCACCAGTGGAATTCCTCGTGCGACTGCAGCGTCAGCAGCGAGCGCCAGTGCGAGCTGCCAGGGTATTCCTCGGCGTCGGGCGTGGGGTCGTAGCCAAGGCTGTCCCAGGAGGGGCGGCCCAGCAGATAGTCGCGAGGCAGATCGCCGCTTTCCTCAAGCCCATGGAGCCAGTCCTGGAGTTCATTGAACTCCACGGGCCAGTCCTTGCACAGCTCCTCGTGGCGAGGAAGGTCGATGCCGTTCTCAAACTGCAGCGCACGGTTGTCCGTGACCCACTGGTGGGGAGCCTGGATTTCATGCATGCCGCTGATGTCCGGCCAGTAGAACGCCTTGAGATAGTCCTGGTCGCGCCAGAAGATGGCGTCGTCCTCGTCAAAGCCGTGGAACAGCGACAGCAGGCCGCTGGCCGGCAGCTCTGCAGGGCGACCGGGTCCGCCGGGGAGCTCGGCAAAGTTGATCTGTCCGACAAACAGGTAGTGGCCGTCCGGATGCTCGGGCCAGACAAAGCCCGCTGGCACCATGGGCTGGCCGCCAAAGCGGCTTTGCAAGGGCTCGCCCATGGTGGGGCCTAGGCGAATGGCGACGGCGGGCTGGGCCAGATTCAGGAAGTAGTGCTTGTGCGCCTTCAACAGCGGCGAGGCATCCAGGTGTTTTTCAAGCGTTGTGAAGTCCATGAAGCTTGGGGCAGTGAGTTTGCAGGCCATTCTGGCCCAGACGGCGGCCCTGCCTTGCCAGAGACTGTCCTCTAGATGCAACAAAACGTCTGTTCGTTGCATTGCTGGAGGCTGATGCTTGCGAATTCATCGCTGCATGTGCAAGTACTCATTGGATTTGAGGCGAAATCGGCTCACAGTCTCCGAAAGGCTGTTGCACGAAACAGAAACCGGCCTGTCCAGCTGATCGGTCCATGCCTTGTAGGTGCGCAGTGCCATGGCATGCAACTGGCCTATGTGTTGCGGCAGTCGGGCCAGGATCTGGGCCTCGCTCTGAACGGCCGGGCCCCGGGCCTGCAGCAGCTCATCGTGGCCCTCGCCGCACCATTGACGCACGCTGTCTGCGGTCACTTCCAGATGGCCTTGAAACGCCCATTGCCGGCCGTGGATAAAGCCCTTGTTCAGGCAATGCTGACCATACATGGTGCGCCTGGCGGCCGTCGGAATGTCGAAAGTGTCGTAGTGCCAGTTGAAGATGGTGGCTTGCGCGGGCAGGTTCATCAGTTGCTGAGCGCAGGGGGTGATGCGGACTTCGCTCCAGCCGATATTCGCGCAGGGGTTGCGCCAGACGCCTGCGCCCATGGCGCGGGCCAGCATCTGCGCGCCAAAGCAGTGGCCCAGCACGGGGATGTCGTACTGCAGGGCACTTTGCAGCAGGCAGCGCTCTTCATCGATCCAGAGCAACTGCTCGTTGGCGCAATGGTTGCTGCCCAGCACGATGATGCCGCGATAGTCGCGCGCATTGGCCGGGGCCGCGCCTTCGGCACAGGGATCTATCAGCACATGGGCAATGTCTTGCTGGCGCAGATGGTCGAGCAGGATGCCAGGGCCTTGCGATGCTTCATGCTGGAGGATGGCGACAGGCTTCATGGGAGGCGGGCTTGAAGGGCAAGCCGGTTGTTGCGAAGCCTTGAATCTAGAAAATCAGGCGTCAAGCCCTGGTATGGATTGTGGCTGCTGCTATCAAGATTGCATAAAGAAAGACAGCTCGGTCCGGCGTCATCCAGGCTTTCCAATTTCCGTCAGCGTGCCATACTGGGCTGCCGCCGCCCGACTGCGGCGGCCTCTATCACTGCAAAAGCATGGCTATGTCACAAAGCAAACACGGGCTTCAGGGGGCTGGGAATACGGGGCAGGGCAGCAGCCAGTCGGCACTGACATTGGCGGCTCTGGGGGTGGTGTTTGGCGATATCGGTACCAGCCCGCTCTATGCGTTCAAGGAGGCTTTTACCGGCGCCCATGGACTGACGGTGGGTCCCGATAATGTGCTGGCTGCGCTCTCGGCCCTGCTGTGGGCCGTGATCGTCATCGTCGCCATCAAATATGTGTGGGTGGTGCTCAGCCACGATAACGATGGCGAGGGCGGCGTGCTGGCGCTGACGGCGCTGGCCCACCGCGTGATGGGCGATCAGTCGCGCCGCTCGCGCTTTGTGGTCGGGGCCGGCGTGTTTGCGGCCGCACTGTTCTATGGGGACGCCATCATCACGCCGGCGATTTCCGTGCTCTCTGCCGTGGAGGGTATGAGTATTGCCACGCCGGAGTTCGAGCATTTCATCGTACCTATCACGATAGGCATACTGATCGGACTGTTTTCCATTCAGATGAAGGGCACCAGTGTGGTGGGGAAGCTGTTCGGCCCGGTCACCATTGTCTGGTTCCTCTGCATTGCCTGGGCGGGCGTGGCCAGCATTGTGCAGACGCCCATGGTGCTGCAGGCCGTCAACCCGCTGCATGCGCTTCGCTTCGCCGTGCAACACACGGACAAGGCCTTCTTTCTGCTATCGGCAGTGTTTCTTGCGATGACAGGTGCCGAAGCTCTTTATGCCGATATGGGCCACTTCGGCAGCCGGGCCGTGCGTCTGGGCTGGTATGGACTGGTGTTTCCGGCTCTGATGCTCAATTACTTCGGCCAGGGCGCCTTGCTGTTGCGCGATGCGACTGCGGCCAGCAATCCCTTTTTCTTGCTGGCCTCGCCGTCCTGGCTGCTGATTTTTGTGGTGTTGGCCACGGCCGCCACGGTGATTGCTTCGCAGGCGACCATCTCGGGGGCCTATTCCATGACGCTGCAGGCCAGCCGCCTCGGTTATCTGCCGCGTGTGCGCGTGCTGCATACCTCCGATCAGGAGCAGGGCCAGATCTATATCCCTAGCGTGAACTGGCTGATGCTGCTGGCCGTGATCGCGCTGGTGCTGGCCTTCAAGTCCTCGGGAGCGCTGGCGGCGGCCTATGGCATTGCCGTGTCGGGCACCATGCTGATCACCACCATGCTGGTGGGCTTTGTGGTCTATCTGGGGCGCAGCCGAGCAAGAGCCGTGACACTGGCGGCGCTGGCCTGTTTTGCGGTGCTGGAGATAGGCTTTTTTGCCTCCAACCTGACCAAGCTGGAGCAGGGCGGCTGGCTGCCGCTGACTCTGGGCGCCATCATCTTCATCGCGCTGACCACATGGCGCGACGGTACCCAGTTGGTGGCCGAACATCGCCGTCGCCTCGATATCCCCATGAGCGATCTGATGAGCTCGCCCATGAGCGGCGTGCCGGTGGTGTCCGGCACGGCCGTCTATCTGACCTCCGACCCCAAGCTTGTGCCGAATGCGCTGTTCCACAATCTCAAGCATTTCAAGGTCATGCATGAGCAGACGGTGTTTCTCCACGTGATCAACGAGAACACGCCCTATGTGCATGATGGCGAGCGCCTGCAGCTGAAGCCCATGTGCAATGGGGTCTGGGCACTGGACATGCATTTCGGCTTTCGCGAGCAGCCTGATATTCCGGCGGCGCTCCAGCGGATTGCGCCGGACGTCGATGGCGAGATACCGAACCTCGACCCGATGACGACCAGCTTCTTTGTGGCCAGGGTGCAGGTGGTGGACGGGCCAGGCGGTCTCTCGGCCTGGCGCTGCGCGCTGTTTGGCTGGATGTCTCGCCAGTCGGCCAGTGCGGCGACTTATTACAAGTTGCCAGCCAACCAGGTGGTGGAGCTGGGCACGCAGGTCGTGCTTTGACGGCTAGGTATGGCTAGCCAGACAGGCGCTGGCTGCTATCTTTTTAGAACGTTACTCGTCCAAAGCGTCCAGAGCGCGAGCCGAGTAGACCATGGCGGCGCCCGCATTCAAGGCCACGGCCACACCCAGGGCTTCGGCGATTTCTTCCCGGCTGGCACCAGCTGCCTTGGCAGCCTTGGTATGCACGGCAATGCAGCCGTCGCAACGCGTGGTCACGCCCACGGCAATGGCAATCAGCTCGCGCGTCTTGGCATCGAGATGGCCGGTCTTCCTGCCTGCACCGGACAAGGCCTTGTAGCCCTCCATGGTGCCTGGGCTCAACTCGGAAAACTCTCCCAGCCTGCCCGCCAATTCCTTGCGGTATTCGTTCCAGTCCAGCATTGCCTGCTCCTTGTTGAATGAAGCATTGATTGTGTGCCACTGTCACAGAGCATTCAAGTCGCAAGCGTTTCGTCCGACGATCGGCAGTACTGGGTTCGGAGGAGCCTGCAGGGATTTGTGGGCTGTATGAAAATACAGGTTCATTGTCGGCATCCAGCCGTCTTTTCACCGAGCATTTTGTGAGCGTCACCGTGACCGCATCCCAGGCCGCCATTCTTGCGCCGCACCGCTGCTACTATCTGCACAACTTCCAGCAGGCGCTGGATTGGCTGGCGCAGCGCTATGGAGATCTGCTCAGCGAGCAGGAGGCTGATTTCATCGCCGGCTTTGCGCGCTTGCCGCAGAACTCCAGGGCGCTGCTGGTACGAATGCTGATGCGGCGCGGGCCCTGGTTTCGAGCTAGCAAGCTGGCCTATGAGGAGATTCCGGTGACGGTCGATGCTGCAGCGCCCTTGCTGGAGCGTGGCTGGCTCAGTACCACCGAGCCCATGGAGGCGGTCGAACTATTCGGCTTGCACACCAAACCCGAGCTGCTGCAGATCTTGACTGGCTTTGAGTTGTGCTCCTCCATGCGCAAGGCCGAGATGCTGCAACTGCTGGCTGAGAGGCAACCCGAGCCTCTGCCGTATGCTGTCTGGCATCCCGAGGCCGTGGAACCTGTCTGGCGCGTCATGGTGGGTGAGCTGGGAGAGCGTCTGAGGCTGATGTTCTTTGGCAATCTCTACCAGGACTGGTCGGAGTTCGTGCTGGCCGACCTCGGTATTTTTCGCTACGAGCCGGTGACGCTGGATGCTGACTCGCGCGCATTTCAACGCCGCGAAGATCTGGACTTCTATCTGGAGATATCGGCCCGGCGTCGGGATCTCGACGAAGGCGTGGAGCCGGCACAATTGCTGCCTGCGCTTATTGAAAATCATAGCGAGAACCCATGGTTGGACATGCGCCGGGCCAAGGTTCTGCTGAAGCTTGGCCAGATGTGCGAGAGGCGGCAGGACTGGCCGCTGGCGGCTCAGGCCTACACGGCCAGCCGCTATGCGGGTGCACGCCACCGTCATATTCGCGTGCTGGAGCGCATGCAATGCTTTGATCAGGCGCTGGCTCTTGCCAGTCAGGCGCAAGCCGCGCCTGAAAGTGAGGAGGAGCGCCAGCGTGTGGCGCGCATGCTGCCGCGTCTGAGCCGCAGCCTGGGACTGGGGGCCGTGGGGCGCCAGCCAGCTCTGGCCCCGGCCGTGGCGGCCCTGCGCAGCGATGTGCTGCTGGACCGACCCGCCCAGCCCATGGCGGTGGAGTACGCGCTGCAAGCCCATTGGCATAGCGTCGATGCGCCTGTGTTCTATGTGGAGAACGCGTTGGTTAACTCGCTATTCGGTCTGCTGTGCTGGCCCGCCATCTTTGCGCCGCTGCCGGGGGCGTTTTTTCATCCCTTTCAGAGTGGGCCGGCCGATCTGGGTGCACCGGATTTTGTGCTGCGCCGCCAGCCGCTGTTTGATGCCTGTCTGGCCGAGCTGGAGGACGGTCGCTACCGGGCCACGATTCGCCAGCGTTTTGCCGACAAGCAAGGGGTTCAGTCACCATTTGTGTTCTGGGGCTCATTGACGCAAGAGCTGCTGGAGCTGGCGCTGGATTGCATGCCTGCCGTCCATCTGCGGAGTCTGTCCGCGCGGCTGTTGCTGGACCTGAAGGCCAACCGCACCGGCTTTCCCGATCTGGTGCGCTTCTGGCCTCTGCGGTCCGATGCCGGCTCACGCTACGAGCTGGTGGAAGTCAAAGCGCCGGGTGACAAGCTGCAGGACAACCAGATTCGCTGGTTGGCCTATTGCAAGGAGCAGGGCATTCCTGTGCGCGTCTGTCATGTGCAGTGGCGCGACGAAGGTGGCACGTCATGAAACCTGCGCTTAGCGTGGCAGTACGCGCGCTGTGCGAGTTCACGGCGCGCGGCGGCGATCTGGATCTGCGTTTCACGCCCGCGCCCAGTGCGCTGGAGGGCATGGAAGGGCATGTCGTGGTGCAGAAACGGCGTGAAAAAGTGGGCGGCTACGAGACGGAGCTGGCGCTCCGCGGCCGGTTCGAAGAGCTGCAGGTTCGCGGCCGGGCCGATGGCTTTGATGCCGTCAAGCAGCAACTCGAAGAGATCAAGACCTACCGGGGCCGGCTTGACGGCGTGCGCCCCCATCATCGGGCCTTGCATTGGGCCCAGGCAAGGGTCTACGGTCATTTGCTGTGTCAGGAGCGCGGTCTTGAGCGGATCAAGCTGGCGCTGGTCTATTTCCAGATCGGCAGCGCAGAGGAGACCGTGCTGGTGGAGGAATGTTCTGCCACCGAACTGCAAGCCTTTTTCGAATCGCAATGTGCCCGCTATCTCGTCTGGGCACGCAGCGAGGCCGCCCACCGTCAGGCGCGCGATGCGGCCATGGCGCAGCTGCAGTTTCCCATGCCTGCCTTCAGAGCCGGGCAGCGGGAGCTGGCCGTGGCCGTCTACCGCACGGCCCATGCCAGTGAAGGAGGTCGTTGCCTGATGGTCCAGGCCCCGACCGGTATCGGCAAGACTTTGGCCACGATTTTCCCCCTGCTCAAGAGCATGGGAGCCGCCATGGGCAAGGGGGCCACGGATTCAGCAGGGCTGGACAAGCTGTTCTTTCTCACAGCCAAGGGGACTGGACATGGGCTGGCACTGCACGCACTGTGGCAGCTGCAGCAAGCTTTGTCGGCATCGGCATCGGCATCGGCATCGGCATCGGCATCGGCATCGGCATCGGTTGCGCCACTGCGTGTCCTGGATATGCAGGCGCGCGACAAGACCTGCGAGCATCCAGACAAGGCCTGCCATGGAGAGTCCTGTCCGTTGGCGCGCGGTTTCTTTGACCGACTGCCTGCGGCCAGGCAGCAGGCGCTGCAACTGCCGCTATGGGATGCGCCAGCGTTACGGACTCTGGCCCTGGAACATGGCATCTGCCCCTATTACCTGTCGCAGGAGTTGGTGCGCTGGGCCGATGTCGTGGTGGCCGACTACCACTATTACTACGACAGTGCCGCCATGCTCTATGCGCTGGCCTTGCAACAGGACTGGCGTGTGGGCGTGCTGGTGGACGAGGCGCACAATCTGCTGGAGCGCGCGCGCAGCATGTACACGGCACCGCTGTCCCAGTTTGCTCTGGCGCAGGCCCGTCAGGCCGCGACCGGAGCTGTCAAAAAGGCACTCGATGCACTGCAGCGCCAGTGGCAGACGCTGAACAAGGCCCAGGATCAGGCCAGTTACCAAAGCTACGAGGGCATTCCTGACACACTGCTGGGCACCGTGCAGCGGGCCGTGGGTGCAATAGCGGATCAACTGGCCGAGCAGGAAATAGCCGGGCATGCGACCGCAGGGGGGCCGCCCGCGCTTGCCGACCATGCCTTGCTGGATTTTTACTGGGAACTGCTGCACTTTCAGGCGCTGGCCGATCAGTTCGGGCCGCATGCGCTGTTTGATATTCAACTGGCCACGCCGCAGCAGCAGCGTGCGAGCAGAGTGCGTACGCCGGCATCCACGCTGTGCATTCGCAATGTGGTGCCCGGGCCGCATCTGGCGCCACGCCATGAGGCGGCACAGGCCACGGTGCTGTTTTCGGGCACGCTGAGCCCGCCCGGGTTCTACCGTGACCTGCTGGGACTGCCTGCCGATACTGCCTGGCTGGATGTCCCGTCGCCGTTTGCGGCCCGGCAGCTGCAGGTGCATATCGCAGGCCATATATCGACACGCTGGCGAGATCGCGAGGCATCGTTGATCCCCATGGCCGAGTTGATCGCGCAGCAATATGCGCGTCATCCCGGCAACTATCTGTGTTTTCTCAGCAGCTTTGATTATCTGCAGCAATTGGCCGCCACCCTGGAGCGGCTGCAGCCGCAACTGCCGCTGTGGCTGCAGCAGCGCGGCATGGACGAGGCCGGGCGTGCCGAATTTCTGGCCCGCTTTGTCGAGGGCGGTCAGGGCCTGGGCCTGGCCGTGCTGGGCGGGGCGTTCTCCGAAGGCGTGGATCTGCCCGGCAGCCGTCTGATCGGTGCTTTTGTTGCCACGCTGGGTCTGCCCCAGCTCAATCCTGTCAACGAAGCCATGCAGCGTGCCATGGATCAGGCCATGGGAGTGGGGCTGGGCTATGACTACACCTATCTTTACCCGGGCTTGCGCAAGGTGGTGCAGGCGGCTGGCCGGGTCATACGTGGCGAGAATGATCGTGGTGTTCTGGTGCTGATGGACGACCGCTTCGCGCGCGCCGAGGTGCGTGCACTGTTGCCTGCCTGGTGGCAGATCGAAGGGGTCGACCGAGGTTTCTGAACGCATGGTTGCCAGAAACGCTCGCTCACATCTCCGTTTGTAATCCCGCTCGAACGGCTTTCGCCTGCCTTGATACTTGGGGCAAAGGAGAAAAAGGCCATGAATTCCCGCGAAACCTACGACTCTCAAACCCACGCGAACGGGCAAGAGGGCAGCCAGGGATGGGATGCAATCGATGGGGCGCTGCAGACGGTTTATGGCGATCAGCAGCCCGCGCATTTCGGGACGCTGATCAAATTTCGTCTTGGAGGAGAAGAGCCGCTGGACGGCGTCAGCGTCTATCGCAGCGAGCAGGGCGTGCCGCACTGGCACTATGTCAGCTATGGCTTCAGCGATTTGTATGGCGATCTCGACGACAGCTACGACATCGCTCCAGGCAAGCCCAGTGGCTATGGTTTCGAGTTGAGCTTCAGGCTGATGCGTGCCGCCAGCGAGCAGGAGCCGCCTAGTTGGCCTGTTAACTTCTTGCAAAATATTGCTCGATATGTATTTCGCACCGGCAATGTGCTGGCCCCCGGCCACTGGATGACGGCCAGCGGCCCTATCAAGGCCGATGCCGACACGCTGCTGACCGAGATGGGCTTTGTGCAGGATCCCGAGCTGCCGGCCATTCACACGCCCTATGGTGACCTGATGTTTCTGCAGCTGGTGGGGTTGACCAGTGACGAGTTGCGCGAGGTACGCCGCTGGAATGTGCTGGGAGCGCTGCAGTCTCTGCAGAGTTATATGCCGTTGTGGATCACCGATCTGGCCCGGCCCAGTCTGCATGACTTGCCCGATATGCAGGCCGCCATCGATGCGGGGGCGGCACGAGAAGGCTCCAAGACGGGCGTGCTCTACAACGATGTGCTTGGCTTCAGTCATCGCAAGCGCCTGCTGCGCAGCCCGCAGACCGTGATACGTCTGGGAAGCCTGGGCGTGCGCGACCTCAAGGCCATGCTGCCGGCCCGCCTGCCCCATGGCCGCCCGCTGATTCTGGCAGGCGATGGTTCCACGCTGGAGCTGGTGCCTGCCGGCGACAGTGAAGGCGGGATGCTGGACTGGCATAGCGACCACGAGCTCAAGCTCAGCCTGACCCAGGCTCAGATGCAGGCCTGGAAACAGGCCGTCAAGGGGCGCGACGGCGAGTACACCGTGCCCGGACTCGATGGTCTGGTCTGGCAGGTCAAGAGCAGTGTGGTGACGGATAGCCAGGGGCGCGTGACCGGCAGGTACGAAGAGCGTTAAGTACCATGCCACACATCAAGTAGCCGCTTGCGCTTTGGAGATAGACGCATCAGCTGTTCCAGCTCGGAAAACAAATAGCTCTCAACGCATGCGCTCGTCGGAGAGCCTGCCCGGCAACTGATCCAGCCCTCTGGCAAACCAGCCTATGCGCTCTGTCTCGCGCACATCCAGCTGCGGCACATAGGGCTTGATGTCGAGCACGGGCGTGCCATCCAGCATGTCGTTACCGCGGAAATGCAGCCAGCATCCGTCCATGCCAAGCAGTTCGACAATGGACAGGCCGATGCGGTTGGGTCTTGTCGGTGCCCTTGTGGCAAAAACGCCATGGCTGCTGGTGTCCATAAAGGGCACGACTTCCAGCTTTTCCGTAGCTTCATGCAAGTGCGTGAGCAGGATCAGGTATTGAAACTCCTGCACATCACGCAAACCCGCGGCAAAAGGCGAAAAAACCTCGATCTTTCCCTCATGCTGCTGGGCAGCCACGGTCTGTATGGGCATGCCCACGGCATGCTTGAACGGGCTGTGTACGCGGCCTATGGGCTGCAGAACAATGGATTCGTTCATCAGGGGAGCACCGCCAGCACGACCTGAGAAGCCTTGAACAAGGCCGTAGCCGTCTTGCCCACGGCAAGGCCCAGGTTTTCGGTGCTTTCCTGGGTGACCATGGCCACCACCTGCAGGCCCTGGGCGTCTATGGTCACTTCGGCATTCACTGCTCCGGGCTTGATTCGGGTGATCTTGCCGTTGAGCTGGTTGCGCGCCGAGAAGCGCACGCCTTCGCAATTCGTCACCACCATCACGGACGGCGCCTTGACCATGGCGATCACCGTACTGCCGGCCTTCAGGCCCAGGCTGACGGCACTGCCATGCGTGATGGTCGCCACCAGCTCCGCATTGTGCTCGGTACGGATCTGGACTTCATCGGTGACGATGCCGTGGCTGATATGGGAGACACTGCCCTTGAACTGATTGCGTGCGCTGCTTTGCATGAGGGTTTCCTGAAAATACCGGCGGGACGGAAGCTGAATCTATTCTTATAGCACCCGCGCCTGTGCAGTTAAACGCTGCGCAGGCCACGACTGCTTGGACCTTGCCCATAATACCGACTCTGATTTGGGTGCCTGAGGCCAAGAAATGAGTGATCTGAACATCGTGCAATGCACGCACGAACGCCACGCCGCTGCGATTCTGGACATTTTCAACGATGCCATCGTCAATTCCACGGCGCTCTACGACTACCAGCCGCGCACGACACAAAACATGGTCAGCTGGTTCGAGGCCAAACGTGCAGGCGGCTTCCCCGTCATCGGCATCGAGGATGCGCAAGGCCGGTTGCTGGGCTTTTGCAGCTGGGGAGGTTTTCGCGCCTACCCCGCCTATAAGTACACGGTCGAGCATTCGGTCTATGTCCATCCACAGCACCGGGGCCGAGGTTTGGGGCAGCAATTGATGGAACTGCTGATTGCCGAGGCCAGGCAGCGTGGAGATGTGCATGTGCTCGTCGGTGCCATCGACGCCGCCAACGCGGGCAGCATTGCACTGCACAAGCGGTTGGGTTTCGAGTCCGTGGGACTGATGCCCCAGGTGGGCTTCAAGTTCGGCCGCTGGCTGGATCTGGCCTTCTACCAGCTCATGCTGCAGACGCCGGAACACCCGATCGACGGTTGATTTGCTATTAAATCTGGAGCATCAATCTTTTTCGATAAAAGGATTGGTGCTTTTGGGTTTCGGCTCTTGGATACATTCTGTGGCAGACCGGCAATGCCTTGCTCTTGCCATCGTCCAGTTTGACCGCAACTGAGGATTCGGTTTTTTCACTTTTGCCGGAGTGACTGCTATGTGGAAACTGGGTCGTGCGCTGTCACGCTTTCGCAAAGAGCTGCTGCTCGCCTGGGCCGTGCTGCGCGACCCGCGTTCGCCCAGGGCGGCCAAGCTGGTCACCGTGCTGGCGGCGCTCTATATCGTCAGCCCCATAGATTTCGTACCCGACAGCATTCCCATTCTGGGCTGGCTGGACGATGGCCTGATCGGCTTTTTGCTGCTGCAACTGGCTTTCAGATTTCTGCCGGCGGAGCTTCTGGCGTCACTGCGCGAACGCGTGGGCGCCAAGGTCGGCTAAGTCGCAATCACTACAACCATAGCGACCAGCGCTGATGCATCAGCGCTGGTCGCTTTTTTTACAAGTCCGCCAGACCTTGGATACCCAGAAATTGAAACGGTGCCGAGGGCTTGAGTTCTGCCGTGGCATTGCCCGAAGAGGCATGGCTCTGGCCTGCGCCCAGCTCAAGCTTCTTGATCTTGTCGGTTTTCGGGTTGAAGTCCAATGCCTTGAGATTCGCCCAGAGGGCATGGGGCGTGGACCGATTCGAAAAAACACAGCTTGCGCTGGTGATCTGACACCGTGCTCCAGGAGGGCGCGATATTGGGCTTCTCGCTCGTGCCGACGTCGTAGGGCACGAAGACATTGCGGATCACACGGAATATGCTGGATGACTGCTTTGATTCTCCAACACGATTTCAGTCGTGGCGATGGCAAGCAACTGGCATACTGAACTCTCATGATCGCAAAGCCCTTGTTCTCCTTTCTGCTGCTGGCGCTGACAGGTCTGGCGGGCTGCAACTCTGGCGAAACCCAAGCACCTCTGAGCAAACAGGCGCAGGCCACGCGTGATGCAGCGCCGGAGCAGGTCTTCAAGGGCGTGCTGGCAGGCCAGCCGGTGCTCCTGTTGGTCCACGATTGCGAGGTCTTTCTTGTGGAGCCTCTGGAAAAGGGCGAAGTCCGCTGGGAAAAGGTGCTGGCGCCCGAGCCATACCCGTTCTTCACCTCCTGCCAGCGTCAATCCATCCGCTATGAGGAAGGCGTGCTTCGGGTCACACTGGGGCGCATGGCTTTTGGTGCGGGCGGTTGCTGTGCCACGGGTGGTGACTATCGCTCCACGGACGGAAGAAGCTGGAAAAAGACCTCCTGAACCCCTGAGGTCGAAATCAGGGGGCAAGTAGATGAATGGTTCGGGAGCTTGGAGGTGCCTTCAACATTGCCGAACCGTGGGCAAAATGCACGGCGTTGCACAACCGAGATTCAACCGAGGGCTGGACCTGCCAGCCGGTAATGACGGTGACAGGGCCGGTTGCAGTGATCAGAGCGTTGTCAATGTCCATGTTTCAGCGGCAAAGCTCAGCTGGTGCGTCAACTTCAGCGCACGGAGCAGCATGGTGTCGTGCGAAACGATAATCAGCGTGCCCGCGTATTGGCACAACATGCTCTCTAGCGCCTGCATGGATGGCAGATCCAGGTGGTTGTCGGGTTCGTCCAGCAGCAGCAATTGCGCCGGCTCGTCACGGTAAAGCGCGCAGGCCATGGCGGCCTTGAGGCGTTCACCACCGCTGAGTTGCCCGCTAGGCTGATCGATATGGCGAGCATCCAGCCCGACCTGTGCCAGCCGCATACGTTGCAGCGACTCGGGTGTACGCGGACTGGCGGCCAGTAACTGGCTCAGCACCGGTGATTCGGCGTGCAACAGACTCTGGTGCTGGTCCAGCATTGCAAACGGTGCTTTCAGGCAGCACTCGCCCGTCAGCGGTTGCAACTGCCCGGCCAGCAGTTGCAACAGCATGGACTTGCCGCAGCCATTGGGGCCGCTGACGGCCATGCGCTGACCGGCACGCAGCACCAGGTTCAGAGGAGGGTGCGGCCCAACATGGGGCAGTTGCACATCACGCAGCTCGGCAATGATGCGGTCTCCCTGGCTTCTCGGCTCTTGAGGCGCATGCCAGTGGATGCTGTCGGCCTGCCAGTCCACCTGGCGCTGCAGTGCCTCGGCGGCCTCGCGCACGCGTTGGTTCAGGGCTTCGCGCGTTGAGGCCTGCTGGGTGGTCAGCTTGCCGCCCGAACTCTGGGCGCGTTCCTTGTTTGCGTCAAGCAGAATCTTGGCCTGATTGCCGTTCTTTCCCAGCTTTTCACCACGTGCCTGCCTGCGACTCTGGCGTTCGTGCTGCGTGCGCAAGGCCTGCTCGGCGCGGCTGCGTTCCAGCTTGAGGCGGGCCAGCTCGTCTTGTGCATTCTGGTTTTTCTGGCGCTGGACTTCTCTGTAGAAAGAGTAGTTTCCGCCGTAGATGTTGATTGCGCTGGGGGTCAGTTCCGCAACTGAGTCCATGACCTCCAGCAAGACTCTGTCATGGCTGATCAACAGCAGGCCGCTGCGCCATTGCTGCAGTTGCTGCGCCAGGGCAGAGCGGCTGGCAGCGTCCAGATGATTGCTGGGCTCGTCCAGAATCAGAAAGTCGGCCAGGGACAGCTGTGCACCCAGTAGCGCCACGCGCATGGCCTGGCCGCCACTGAGCTGGCTGGCAGGTGTTTGCGGTGCCAGCGGAGGCAGGCCGATCCGCTCGAGCTGCATCCGAAACTGCTGACGTATGTCCCAGCGCTCGGCTAGCAGTTCGTAGTCGCTGGCTTCGCAGCTGCCTTGCTCAATACGCTCCAGTGCCAGCAGCGTGTCGCTCAGGCCTGCCAGTGCAGCGATGCTCAGATCTGGACGGGATGCCAGAGGGTTTTGCGGCAGATAGTGAATGCGGCCCGCACACGTCACGCCGCCGCAGCCGGGAGGCAGCTCGCCAGCCAGGATGCGGGCCAGTACGGTTTTGCCCACGCCATTGCGGCCCACCAGTGCCGTGCGCTGTGAGCTGAAGCTGCAGCAAAGATTGGAAAAGAGCGGCCGCCCATTGGGCAGCGTGTAGGAGACGCCATGCAGCGTCAGGCGAGCTTCTGTCATAGAACCATGCGATGGGTTGATGCCTAACATCCCCAGGCCGCACATGTGGGTGGCAGCAATTGGGAGGAGGGGAGGTGGCCGTCAATCAGACGGCGGCATCAATGGCGCATGGGTGAAGAGCCTCGTTGGAAGGTTGAAGGGATCGATTTTAGGCAGTGCGGCGCTGAGGTCAAGCAAGGCGTGGCGTGGATGCCGCTGCCTGATTGCCAAACTTCGCCAGCACTGCCAGCACGCTGGCGACCGCAGGGTTCAGCGTTGGCAATTGGCGATGGGCGATGGCCATGGGGCGCATCAAGGTGGGTGACAGATGCCGTATCTGCACGCTGCTCTGTTGTTGCTGCTCTTCCATGGCCTCCAGCGGTAGCAGGGCTGCAGCCTGACCGGCTGCCGCCAGGCTTTTGAGCGCCTCGGTATAGGTCAACGCAATGAACGGGCGAGGACTCAGTCCTGCCTGGCCGAACCAGCCAGCAATCAATCCGTGCATCTGTGTGGCGGAAGCAAAGCAGGCCCAGGGGCGACTTGCCAGCCATTCAGGGCTGACCCGCTCGGGGACCTCCCAGGCGGCAGGTAATAGTGCCACCATGGGATCGTTACGCCAGGGCGTGAGCATGATCTCGGCCGTCTCCACCTGTGGGCTGGCGACCAGGCCGATATCGAGAGTTCCGGCCTTGAGGCGCTGCATGGAGTCGGCTGAGCCCACAGCCTCCAGCTTGATGTCAATGCCCGGGCTGTGACGACTGAGGGCGTCGAGCATCAGCGGAAACAGCCGGATATTGACCCCGGCCGATACGCCTACCTTGACCAGGCCGGCGCGGCCGCTGGCGTGACGCTGCACCTGATCGATCAGGTCGTCGCCGGCCTCGAGCAGCTTGCGTCCTTTCTGCACCAGCACCTGGCCGGCCGATGTCAGTTCCGCCTGGCGCCTGCCGCGCAGCAACAGCGTGGCGTTCATGCGTGCCTCCAGCTCCTTGATGTGCAGGCTGACCGTGGGTGGTGCCAGATGCAGCGCCTGGGCTGCTGCGGCAAAGGTACCGAGATCGGCGATGGCAATCAGCGTCTGCAGCTGATCGAGATTCAGGTTACGCATGGACTTTAAGTCAGATTTTCTGAACTGAATGGTCAGATCATTCAACTTTACAGATGTTTGGCGGCCCAAGACCATTGACCGACCATGAAAAATCATCGAATTGAAGACCCTGATACGGGCTATGACGTATTGGATGACAGGACTGCAACTGGGCCCAAGCACGGGCTTGAAGCAGCAAGATCCGGGGAGGCCCGCGCACAGCGCTGGTTGGCACAAGTCCGGAATTTGCTGGAGCGTGCCGAGGCGCGAGTAGGGGCGGGCTTCAGGGTACCGCCCAATGGAGGGTGAGGAGGAAGCGACATTCTCGGAGATCGGTTGCTCCTGGCTGCTGTGCGGCATGCTTCTCAGAAGATCTCGGCTTCTGCATATCGGCTGCTTTCAGCACCAGGCCAGCGCTATATTTTGTGGACCGCTGTTTTGCAGAGTCCTTGAGAGCTTATGTTGCTGAAGCAAATTGAATCCGTCGTGCTGTTTGTCCGAGATATTGATGCCACTGCTATCTGGTATGCCGAATTGTTTCAGGCCGAGGTGCAATACGAGAATCATCACTACGCTTTTATCAGGACGCCGGGATGCCTGATTGGTTTCCATCCGCAGGACAGCAAGTGTCCGGGTGGAGTCGGCGGGGCGACAGTCTATTGGGAGGTGGCTGATCTGCAGGAGGCGATACGGGAACTTGAACAAAGAGGGGCAGTTTTGTACCGAGGTCCTATTGTCACAAGCCTTGGTGCAGCTGCGGCAATGCTGCTTGACCCCTTTGGTTGCACCATAGGGCTGAATCAGTCACATCCTCATTCGGAGCAAGCGCTCCAGACACTGCCAAGCGTCAGCCAGCAGCCGAAGCCGATGCCTGGCGAATGAGCCATCAAGTCAATGTCGAGCCATGCACCGATTTGAAGCCTTTCACGAGGCTTCTGGATACCAAGATCAAATGTCAGAATTCCGATGTTGTTGACTTTTGCATCAAAGGAGATCGATGCGTGCACTGGCAGAACTTTTGGAGCGCGACGAGCCGGCCTTGTCGCTGATACAAGCCTGGGCGCAGGATGCGAGCATTCCTGTCGAATGTCTTCCTCCGTCGGCTCAGAGAGACTCGGTGTTGCTTGCTTTGCAGGTCACGACACGCTCGCCTCTGGGGGCCATGGCTCATGGAACCGGTGGAATTCTCATCGACGGGGGCTGGCTCAGAATGCTGGGCTCGGGGCATGCCAGACTCACACGCGATCTCGCGGCGTGGAATAGCGCGCGCAGCAGCAGATTTTTGCTGATTGCCGACGATGCCGTGGGTGGATTCTTTGCCATCAATGGCGGGGCCCTGGGCGAGGATCTGGGGGCTGTCCATTACCTGGCTCCGGACACCTGGGCCTGGGAATCGCTGGAGATGGGGCATACGGCTTTTGTGCAATGGGCTTTCACAGGTGGGCTGCGCGACTTCTACCGTGATTTGCGTTGGGAAGGCTGGGAAGCCGAGGTGGCCGGCATGGGCAATGATGCTTGCATGAGCTTCTATCCTTTTCTCTTCACGGAGCAGGGCTCCATACATTCGAGTGCACGCAAGCCGGTACCGGCAGCAGAACACTATGCATTCATGAGCAAGAGTGGATAGAAGGAGCCTGCCTGAGCCAAGACAAAGGATGAGATGTCAGGTGGCTGTGCCGCTTTCACCGCCTGCGTGCGACAGGCTCAAGCGGGTATCAGCGCTTTTTCCGTGTCGCAACTTCATGGCGTGCTGCCGCCATTTCAACCAATTGGGCAATCGTGTTGATATTTCTGGCCGTACCTTGGGCAGCTGCTGCAATCCTGAGCTTGGAACTGCCCATTCCAGCACCATAAGCCACATAGATCTCGCGCCGTCCCAACTGCAGTTGTTCGTCGTTGCGGCCTTTGATCTGGGTCAGCGCGTCTGTTGGTGGTGCTTCATCGAGAAAGATGGCAACAGTGCGGTTGCCTGGGGATTCGGGAAAGGGGTTGTTGGCCAGCACCTCCGTCATCTCCCGGGCCGTGCGCACGATGACATCCACGGGCTTACCCGCATAACTGGCCAGGCGTCGCTCCAATGCCGACTTGAGCTGCTGCTCGGTGCAATCTGCATCCAGCACCACATTGCCGCTGGCAATATAGGCCTGTACCTGCGCAAACCCTTCGGCCTCGCACATGGACTTCAACTCCGCCATGGGGAGTTTGCCGGTTCCGCCGACATTGACGGCCCGCAGCAGAGCGACATAGATGGGCATGACTGATAAATGGAGCGGATCTCGAAGGGGCAGGCGGAGAAATCCCACACGATGTGACGGAGCACCAAGGCGCAAAGAGGATGCTAGCGTATCGCAACAGCCCGCGAGATTAGGTTTGCCTGGATGGAGAGGATTCAGGAGGACTTGCAGTCCACAATGGATCAGGCTGAGATGGATTTTCCCTTCCACGAGACAGAGATTCCACAGCAGCACCAACCGTGTTTGGCTTGGACCAGAGCCCTGGTCATTGCACGGATTGCTGCTGCATTTCACAGAATTCGCCCAGGCTCAGGCTGCCCTTGTGCCGCCCGCCAGGATTGGCCTGAGCGCTCGTCAGTTCGGATAGAGGCTTGCCGTTTGCCTGGACTCGATTGCCTGCTCGAGACTGGTGCCAGAAACGGCCTGCGTGGTAGACGGTGCAGGACTGCCTTGTGCTGAAGCATCCGGCCCGTAGTTGTTGCGGCGCTCGTCTGCGGTCATGGATTGCGGGCATTTAGAACCCGTGATCTCCAGTGCCACGCGAGCGGCGGGATCCATGCAGTCCATTGCCAGAGAAGCTGCCTTCATGCCTTTGTTCCAGAGCTCACGGCTCATTTTCAGGCGTTTGCAATGCTCGTCCGTCCAGGTTGTGCCGAAGCTCACGCCAAAGCCAGGGCCATTGGCACTGCCGCTGCTGCTGCCCATGCAGGTGTCATTGCTGGTCGTGAGATTGGGGCCGTTCACGCTGGGAACGTTCTTCACGGTGTAAGTACCGCTGTACTCGACGATGTTCCTGGATGTCCCGGATACCGTGTTGTTCAGATTCTGGGTGGTGGTTCCGCTGGTCGTGATGTTTTGATCCGAGCTTGAGGTCGACCTGCTTTCGATGCTGGATACTGATCGGCTGTCCGCCGCAGCAACCGGATTCACGATGGTGATGGATTGATTCTGTTGTGCTCCCACTGACGAGGAGCTGGAGAGGCTTTGTGCACTGCTATCGGCATTCTGCGCAAAGCTGCACAAAGGGACACAAAGGCTTAGCAAGGCTATTGAGGCTTTCATGCTGTTTCTCCTTTGTCCCCGAGTCTTGACTTGGGACGCCTCAACTCGGGGGCAATACAACTGAGTTCACGGACTTTATCTAGTTGGCGGCCGAGTTCGCCCATCCATAAGCATTGCCCGAAGTTCCACCACCATTGGAGCCTCCGAAGGCTGTGCCCAGGCTGAAGCCGGTAGTTGTCGCGTTGCCGACAGAGGAGGCGCCGGAGTTATTGCTGGTCGAGGTTCCTCCCGGGCCCGAGATCGCCTGCGAGTTCCCGCCAAAGTTGGAGTTGGTATGGGCAGTGCTGTTCACCACCGCAATGCCGTTGCCGATGGATGCAGTTCCAGCCACATTGTTGGTGCTCGAGTTGGCGTAGCCTCCGGCGCCACCGCTGACCAACTTGCCGGGAGCGTGGCCGAGGTAATTGCTACCTACGTCCGAATGTGCGTTGGCGTTGGTGGTTCCGTAGCCGCCGGCAACGCCGCCTCCGCTGGTCGCAGCAAGACTGCTGACGGTTCCTGTGGTGGAGGCGCTTCCGCCGACACTCGATTGCCCCGAGGCCACAGGCCCCCAAGAGCCGGTGGTGCCGGTGCTGGTTCCAAAGCCGCTTGCTTGAGCGCTGGCCGTCGCACTATTGAAGCTCACAGCGCTGCCTGTGCCGGAGCTGGCAACCGAGGAATAAGTTCCTGAGGACGCATTGGTCCCCGTATTGGTCGCAGCAGATGCCACACCAGCCAAGGCAGCAACCGCCATGACAATCAAAGACTTTTTCATGATCATTCCTTTGAATAGCGAGTTCTCAGACCACGGGGATGAATTCAGGCGAAAGACCATTTGCCAGTGCACAATGATCAATGCCAACCGGAGTTGCGTTTTGGCTTCGCAGATGCCTGTTCCAAAACGTTCTTTCGGTTAATGGCAGTTTCAATAAGCCGGATGAAAACAGAAATACCTTGTTTGGGCACGAACTAGGATTCTGTTGATCTGCTATCGTTATTTGTGCAATTTATTGAAATATAGAACTGCATTGCTATCAACAATGAAGCGAAATCAGATGATTCCATTATTGTTTTTAAGTGTAAGTTTCAAAACAATATAATTGTCTATATTTAGATGGCTGTATACGAATATTTTCCGAGAAGAAAGCAATCTTGTTCTTCTCGATTTTTAATACCAATATCCAGTGGTTTTTTATTGTAAATAATGTACTGTCCCATTTGATTGAATAGTATTTCGTGGATTTATTACCTTTTTTGAGTTTTCGGAGAAGCTGAAAGACGATCACTCAGGAGTGGTGCTTGTGGTTTGTCATGTCCGATGTCAGGGCGAGCCTAATCCGGCCCAGATTCTTGTTGCAAGCCAATGGTCGGCAATACGGTTGCTCCCTGCCAGGTTCAAGATATCGCCGCAAGTTGTTGGCAGTCGTTTCAATGCCATCCCTCGTAGGCGCGAGCGACGGGACTTTCCATCCCGATCGCCCGCCAGAGCTTTAGGCCCTTATCAAGCCTTTCTCACTCTCACTGGCAGTCCTTGCCTGACCACTGCCCCCGATACCCAGTCGATCCAGACATTGTCCTTGGCAGGTCGGGTCGGATCGACAAAGCCCAGAGCATTGAGATTCACGCCATTGCCGTGCTGTGGGTTGGCATGGGTGGGCTGGCCGTCAACCTTGTGGGCCACGGTGCCCAGTTGCTTGTGACCGTAGCCGTGCTCAATGGCGATCGCACCGGGCGCGATACCAGCGCGTACCAGGGCCACGCCTTGGAGTTTGCCGCCGGGGGTGCTGAGTTCGATGTGGTCGCCATTGACGATGCCCAGTTTTGCCGCGTCGGCCTTGTTGATGCTCACAGGATTGTGCGGGTGCACCTGGCGCAGGCGCGAGGCGGCGATGGACATGCTGCTCATCAAGTTGGACTTGTAGCTGGTCATGGTCAGCGGCCAGTCTTGTTCGGAAAACACTTGGCGCATGTCCGAGCCGTCGGCCAGGCGCGTGGGGTACCAGGTGGGGCAGCCGCTGTAGCGTTCGCCGGTCATGGAGTGGCGCATCCTGGACAGACCTTCGTGCCAGAAAGTGGCCGGGAACTTGGCCTGCAGCTTGAGCTGGTCGTCCGTCCATGCGTCTTCAACCTTGTCGAAGCGGCCGCCACGGCTCATGACCATGGCGACGCGGCGCACTTCTTCGGGGGCGACACGCTGTTCCAACGATGGCATCCATTTCTCGAGGCCGGTGATTTTTATGTCGTCATCGCTGGCTTCGGGTACAGGCTTGCCCGCCTGATAGGCGATATTGCACATGCCGCGCAGGTAGAAGTCTTCGGCGTTTTCCAGGTCCAGCAGCTCGCCTTGCTTGGTGCTCATCGCATTCTTGCCAAAACCTGGCAGACCCAATTGCTTGGCCACGGCAAAGATGAAGGTCTCGAAGCTGATGGCCTGGCCGTCTGCCGTTTTGGCCGTGGCGGCTTCTACCGTGGGCCAGCGCACTGTGCTGCTCTTGGCTACGACGTCGGCCCAGGGCGCGCCAATGCCCCAGCTCTCATAGGTGACGGTGTCTGGCACGATGTAGTCGGCCAGAGCAGAGGTCTCGTTGATGAAAGGGTCCACCGAGACAAACAGCGGTAGCTTTTTCACGTCCTTGACCGAGTCTGCCAGCGCATTCTCGAAGCCGCACATGGCGTAGATGGGGTTGCTGATGTGGTTGATCCAGGCCTTGACCGGGTAGGGGTAGCCCAGCATGCCGGCGGCCAGCATCTCGCTGGAAAGGCCGCCAGGCGCGGGATACCAGGGCGCCTTGGCGGGGTAGGGGTTCTGGCCCGCTTCCTTTTTGCGCTTGAATTCGCTGGTCTTTTCGTAAGGGAAGCGGGTGCGCGACAGGGCCACGCCCCGGGGTTTGACTGCGCCTTCAAATTGCGCAAAGTTGTATCGCGGTCCCGGGCCAAAGGGGCCGAACGGGCCGGCATCCATGACCCAGCCGCCGCGCACATTGAGGTTGCCGATGAGGTTGTTGAGCATGGCAATGGCATAGGCGGTGTAAAAGCCCGAGCCATTCATGGTGCCGCCGTGCGAGTTGGCCACGGCCTGTTTGCCATGGCTGGTGAATTCGCGCGCCAACTCCTCGATCTCCTTGACCGGCACGCCGCACATAGCTGCGTATTCCTCCAGCGTCTTCCTGTGCGCTTCGGCGCGCAGCTTGACAAAGGCGGTGCAGACGGCGATAGGCACAGGCTCTTCGGTGGCGTCGGCAGCCTTGATGGGTGTGAATTTGCGCTCGGCAACCAGCTCGGCAGGCTGGGCCACGGTATGGGCGGCCAGGCTGCCATCGTTCAGCTGCACCACATACACATCTTCGGCGGGTGTTTTTTCGTCGATAGGATCTGGCATGGGCAGACCAATATCTGCGCCGCGCAGGAACTGGCCGTAGCGCGGATGCCTGGGCTCGTTGACCAGCAAGTGGGTGGCGTTGCTCCAGCTGGCTTCGCCAACGCTAGCCATGGCGGCGGGGCCGGGCTGGGTCAGAAACTGCTTGTCATAGCGCTCGTTGTCGATGATCCAGCGGATCAGGCCCATGGCCAGTGCCAGGTCGCTGCCGGGTTTGACGGGCAGCCAGCGGTTGTTGTCACCTGCCGCATGACTGGACGATGTGGGCAGCATGGGCGAGACCACCACGTATCGATAGGTGTTCTCGCCGCGCGAGCGGGCTTCGGCCAGCTCGCGGCCCACGCGCTGGAATGGGTTGCCAGACTGAGCCGGCGAGGTGCCGATGAACAGGCCAAATCGCGAGCTCTTCCAGTCCGGCTTGCCGTGGGGCATGCCGGCCATATCGCCCAGCGCCGCGCCCGTGCCCACCCGGTAGGTCTGGCCGCAGTAAGAGCCGTGGTTGGACACGTTGATGGTGCCGAACGATTGTTTGGCAAAGCGGTTGACCAGCGGAGTACGGCCTTCGTTGGCGGCCTCCGTCATCAGCAATTGGTTGGACTTGGGGCCGTATTCGGGATTGGCTTCATCGATCAGCGTGTTGACGTCGCGGATGGCGCGCAGGCCGTCCACATGGCCTTCGCCGAAGAGATCGCCGCCTTCGCAGATTTCCTGAACCAGCTCTTCGAGCGTGATGCTCTTCCACTGGCCGGAGCCGCGTGGACCAACGCGCTTGAGCGGCTTGAGAACGCGGTGCGGTGCTTTTTGGTGCTCGAGCATGGCCGATCCACGGGCGCAACTGGTGGCACGTCCTTCCAGTCCGTTGTCACCGCCCAGCATGGCGTAGACCTCGCGAACCGGTGTTTCCATGGGCGCGGGGTGGGTGGTGGCCAGCGGGTGATAAGGGTTGCCGGCGATACGGATGATCCGGTTGTCGGCAGTATCGACGCGCACACGCACGCCGCACTGTGTCCAGCAGCCCAGACACGAGGAGGGGCTGACCACCTGGCCGGGCTGGGTCGTCAGTTTGCCGCTGACGGGGTCGATGCGGAATTCGGGCATCAGCGAGTTGCCGCGCGTGGCGCTCTGGGTGGCTTTGCCCGAGCTGCCGGTGATCAGCCCCTTGGCTCCCTTGGCCACGGTTTCGCCATAGCCTGCGGCAAAAGCTGCCAGACCGCCTGCGACGGCACCGCCGCGCAGCAGCATGCGGCGGCTGGCATCGGTGCGATCGGCCTCGACGTCTTGTGATTGTTCAGGGGAGAGTTTCTTGTCATTCATGGTCTTGCCCTTGGTATGGGGAAGGGCAAGCGCAGCAGTGGTTCTATGATATTGATAGCTGCAAGCGCTTGCTGATATTGCGTTTTAGGCGTATTTGGCTTGATTCTTAAACAGTGCCCGCTCGCTTGCGTACTGGAAACAGCTCCAGCGCCCAGGTGGTCAGCGCAACCAGTGCCACGCACAGGCCTGCCATGCCCAGCATGCCCATCAGGCCGTCACCGCCCAGTGGCATGCTGTAGAGATAGAGGCCGGCGCCGAATTTGGGCACGCCCTGCACGCCCATGAATAGTGCCCAGCGGAAGGCCCAGGCAGATGCCGCCAGGCCGGTGCCCAGCACCAGGGTGTAGCCCTTGGCTGCCAGACGATGCTCGCCGCGCAGCAGGGCCATCACCACGGCTGCTCCAAACACGGCCGAACCCAGCATGGAGATGCGCCAGACGGGGAACTCATTGAACAGGCGCACAGCCATGTCAAATGAAGGGCTCTGGCCCGCGATGCCGGCAATTCCCCAGGTCAGGGCGCTGGCGATCAGGCCGGTGGCCAGCCACAGGCCCAGATTGCGCAGCCCTTGCAGGGCTGCAGCATCGGGCTGCAAGGATCGGGGCAGAAAGCGGTAGAGCACAAAGCCCATGCCCACGGTGGCCAGCCAGCCGCTGAGTGCCAGATTGATCGGTACCCACAGCGTGTTCCACAGCGGGCGCGATCGGATGACCATGATTTCGGCGCCCGTGTAGACCACGATGCTGAGCGTGGACAGCACCAGTACAGGCACCAGCAGGCGCATCAACCGCTGCTTGCCCAGCCACCACAGCGCGCACATCAACACGCACAGCCCGGCAAACGTGGGCATGAGCACGGCACCCAGGCTCATCCACGACCAGGGCGTGAGGTGGGCATAGAAATGCCAGAAGCGCGCAGGCTGGTGCAGGTCGGCCAGCAGGGCCACCGGTGCGGCAATCGCACTCATGGCCAGCACCAGCACCGCTGTGGGCAGCAGGCGCTGGAGCAAGCCTTGGGCCGGCCCGAACGCACAGGCCGAAGTCAGCAGTGCGGCCCCCGTGGCCATGCCGACCAGAAAGAAATACTGCACGGCCCATGGCAACCATGCCGCTTCGTAGGCTGGGGTCAGGAGTTCAATGATTTGCATGAGGGCACTCCTTTCACAGATGTTCGGCAACAAGGCGAACCGTGGCCTGACCATCGACACCGTTCACAAACTCATCGGGCAGACCGATGTAGAAGACGTGCGGCTTGGTCTTCATGCCGGGCTTGAGGACCTTGATATCGTCCTTGTGAGCATTGATGCGCTGGTTGATTTCGCTGTGCGCGTCGTTCAGATCGCCAATCACGCGCGCGCCACCCACGCAGCTTTCCACGCAGGCGGGCAGCAGACCGGCTTCCAGGCGGTGTTCGCAGAAGGTGCATTTGTCGGCAGTCTGCGTTTCGTGATTGATGAAGCGCGCGTCGTAGGGGCAGGCCTGCACGCAATAGCCGCAGCCCACGCAGCGCTCGTTATCGACAAGAACGATCCCGTCGGTGCGCTGAAATGTGGCTTGCACCGGGCAGACGGGCACGCAAGGCGGTTCGTCGCAGTGGTTGCATAGCCGCGGCAGACTGACCATGGCGGCTGCCGTGTCGCCGGCCTGGTCAATTTCGTATTGCAGCACCGTGGTGCGGAACTGGCCGATGGGGGGCTGGTTTTCGACCGAGCAGCTCACTGTGCAGGCCTGGCAGCCAATGCATTTGCGCATATCGACCAGCATGCCGAAGCGCTTGCCTTGCATGCCGGGTCGGCGCAGGGGCTGGAAGCTGGGGTCGCCGGGCAGCGCTGCGCGGGCGCTGCCCGCAACACCGAGGCTGGCGGCCATGGCAATCAAATCCTGCAAAAAACCGCGCTTGGTGGGCGCAGTCACTGCCTGCTGAGGTGCCTGGGTAATGGATGGAGTGCTGCAGGTGCAGGCCGAACTGCTGGTTGCGCAGTCGGAGAGTTCTCGTTTCTGAAGTGGCATGGCCCTTCCTTTCATCGTCGCACTGGCACCAGAAAACCCTGATGCTTTAAACACAAAAGAGTATTAAATTAATATCTTTTATGTCTAATTGACTATATGAAAGTTGCCGTTTGCGCCACTTGATTTGAGTCAAGTCTTCGCTTGCTTAAGCGTTTTTTGAATGGAACTCCCGCAAGCAGATGACTTGTTGCAGAGCATGCAGCCACTTTATTAATGAACTGTTAAGCAATCAGTGTGTTGCCGTATGTAATCCGCTTTGCTTGGCGGCAGATGCTGGAGGTCAAGCTATGCATGCACGGCATGCCTGAGCTCAGGCTGAGGTCGCTCTGCTGCGCCAACGTAAAGGCTGCTGCAGCAAACAGATTGGTTTGGAGCCTTGAACGGCTTTATATTCCTTGACATGAGGCAGTTTCGCTGCTGTCCGACAGTGCCGCAGGCCCGCGAGTTTCTTGGAGGCGGTGCGTTTTCTGTAAGATGTTCACATGCTGCAGGTTTTATGAGCGGCCGGCCCTGATGCTTGCTGTCTCGCGGCTATCTTGGTGCACTGCCAAGTGCATGCGATATTCCAATTTCGTCACATTGAAAGGATCGATATGTCACGCTCTGTTTCCGACGCCGTTTCCACCGCCCAAGACGATCTGGAAAAACTGGTCAGCGATCTGCGCGGTCTGCTGTCTGCCCGTGAACTGGACAAGCTTCCTGAAATCAGCGTGCTTCGTCAGCGCATCGACGACGGCATGGCCAACGTGCGCGAGTCTGCCGTGCGTGCGGCTCAGGACGCCGCTCGTCAGGCGCGCGAAGCTGCCGATGTGGCGGATCGTTATGCCCACGACGAACCCTGGCGCGTCGCCGGTGCCGCGCTGGCAGTGGGTGCACTGCTGGGTTTCATGCTGGGCCGTCGCTAAGCATTGCTGAGCTGCAAAAGGACAAGTGCCTGTGAATTTGATTTCACTACTAGGTCTTGATTCCCTGCTGGAGCGCTGGCGTGCCAATCTCAACGAGGCCGCGATCGCGGCCGAAGATCGTGTTGATCTTGCGCAGCTTGAGTGGCAGCAGCACAAGCGCAGCATGCAAACGCTGGCAGTGCTGGCCATTGTGCTCGGCGCACTTACCGTGGTTGTGCTCATTGTCCTGTCCATGGCTGTGCTCGTGCAGTTCTGGGATAGCGAGCATCGTCAGCTGGTGGCGTGGCTGCTGGTCGGTGGCTGGGTTCTGGTCTGGGGCCTGGGGCTGTGGCGACTGCTGGCAGCTGTCAATCAACTCTCCAGTCCATTCAGGCTCACGCGGCGCGAGCTCAAATCAGATTGGCAGGCGATGAAGGAGAGGATTTAGCATGAACAGCATCTCTCCCGATTCGCGATCCACAGAGTTGGAGCCCGTCAAGCCCGCAGGCATGGATGCTCGGCTCTGGGATGAAGCGACCTCCGAGCAAAAGCTGGTGCTGTCGCGCATTGCCAAGCAACGCGCGCGCATCAAGGCCCGAGCCGCTGCCAAGGCGCAGGCGCTGGCCTTGCGCAGCACGCAGCCTGCGCATGTGGACGCCGATGCTCCCCTGCCCGAACGCCTGCTGTCTTTTGTGCGTCTGCATCCGCTGGCAACGGCGGCAGCGGGGGGCTTGCTCATGGTTCTCGGGCCGCGCAAGCTGATTCGCTGGGGCAGCGCAGCACTGCCCTGGATTCTCAAGCTGCAGCAGCGCGCACGCGGCTGAAGGGGGCCCAAAAAAACAGCCCGTCAGGCTCAGGCATGACGGGCTGTTTTTTTGTGCGCAGCCAGGCCACGCGTCAAGTTCAGTGCATATGGGCGATGGCCTGGGCGGCTTCGGTCACAAGATCGGGGCCGCGATAGATCAGGCCGCTGTAGATCTGCACAACATCGGCGCCCGCGCGGATCTTGCTCGCGGCGTCGGCGCCGCTCAGGATGCCGCCCACGCCAATAATGGGAAAGCGGCTGCCAAGGGCTGAGCGCAGCTGGCGAATGATCTGGTTGCTGGCTTCGAGCACGGGCGCGCCGGACAGTCCGCCAGCTTCTTCGGCATGCTGCAGACCCTTGACGGCATCGCGGCTGATGGTGGTGTTGGTGGCAATCACGCCATCCATGCCGTGGCGCTCCAGCGTTGCCGCAATCACGCCGACCTGCTCTTCATCGAGGTCGGGAGCGATCTTCACGAATACCGGCGTGCGCTTGCCATGCTGGCTGGAAAGCTGTTCGCGGCGATTGGCAATCGCACCCAGCAGAGCATCCAGCGCCTCGTCGCTTTGCAGGGCACGCAGATTCTTGGTGTTGGGTGAGCTGATGTTGACCGTCACATAGTCGGCATGAGGGTACACGCCGTCCAGCGCCTTGATGTAGTCGCTGGTGGCCTCTTCGATGGGGGTTGTGGCATTCTTGCCGATGTTCAGGCCCAGCAGCATGGCGCCGCCATTGGCGCGCACTTGCGAGCGACGCACATTGGCCAGAAATGCATCCAGGCCTTCGTTGTTGAAGCCCAGACGGTTGATCAGTGCATTCTTTTCGGGAATGCGGAACATGCGGGGCTTGGGATTGCCGGGCTGGGGGCGGGGCGTGACAGTACCCACTTCCACAAAGCCGAAACCCATGGCGGCCAGCGCATCGATGCAGCGCGCATTCTTGTCCAGGCCTGCGGCCATGCCCACACGGTTCGGGAACTTGAGGCCCGCCAGCTCGATGGGGTCGTTGATCAGAGGGCGCGCCCAGGCCTTTTGGAGCAGGGTATTTTGACCCTTGGCCATGAAATTCATGGTGAGGTCGTGGGCCGCTTCGGGGTCCATGCCGAAAAGAATAGGACGCGTCAGTGAGTAAGGAATAAGAGACATGGGGATAATCGCAGGATTACCTGGATTTTCCCTCATGACGACATCTGCTGCACCTCTTTCTCAAGATGAACTGAAAACTTTGGTCGGACAAGCTGCCCTGAAATATGTGGTCGCCGGTGAAATTGTGGGCGTGGGCACAGGCTCCACGGTCAACAAATTCATTGATGCACTGGCCACTATCAAGGATCAGATTCCTGGCGCCGTCTCCAGCTCCGTGGCCAGTACCGAGCGCCTGAAGGCCCTGGGCATCAAGGTGTTCGATGCCAATGAAGTCACCAGTCTGGCTGTCTATATCGACGGTGCCGACGAGATTGACGGCAAGGGCCATATGGTCAAGGGCGGTGGTGCGGCGCTGACGCGCGAGAAGATCGTGGCTGCGCTGGCTCAGCGTTTTGTCTGCATTGCCGATGAGTCCAAGCGCGTGCCGGTGCTGGGTAATTTTCCGCTGCCCGTGGAGGTCATTCCCATGGCAGCGGCCCAGATCGCTCGTCGCTTTGAAGCCATGGGCGCTGACGTGACGGCGCATATTCGCATGAAGGATGGTGCGCCGCTGGTGACCGACAACGGCCAGCATATTCTGGATGTCCGTGGTCTGAAGATCGCCGAGCCGCTGGCCTTCGAGTCCGAAGTCAACCAGTGGCCCGGCGTCGTGACCGTCGGCGTGTTTGCCCACCAAAAGGCTGCGGTGTGCCTGCTGGGAACCGCACAAGGCGTGCAGACGCTGGAATACTAAGCAGCAATCTGCGGCCGGAAAGCCATCTGCTTGTGCAGGTGGCTTTTTTTGTGAAATGGATAGCTGCTAACGCCTTATGGGTAAGCGTTAGAGGCTGATTTTATTGAAAGTTTCTGCCTCCTAGAAGCGCAGGCCTGCGGGGTTTTCGGGTGTGGGCGCGCCAGGGGGCGGGGCTGCTGGCGCCGTGATGCGTGCAGGACGCTTGGCGGGCTTGGCTGCTTCGGCAGCGGCTGCTGCTGGCGCGGTCAGGGGCTTGGCAGCGGGAGCTTTGTAGCTCTTCGGCAACTGGGGCTGCTTGGGGTAGCCGGCCGCGCTCAGGTACTGGTCCCAGCTGTCGGCGCCAAAACCCTTGAGGTGCTGGTTGCCTATGGTGGCAAAGGGCAGGCTGTCCTGCCCGCTGAGCTTTCTGAGCGCTGCAACGTCGCTGCTGGTGTCTATGCTGCGTTCGTTGAACGGGATGCCGCGGTTTTGTAGATGAGATCGGGCCTCGTCGCAGGGCTCGCAGTCCTTGCCCGTATAGATCGTGACGGGATAGCGGTTGGCAGTCTGGCGCAAGTCGTAAGGCAGTTGCGAGTTGGCCGAAGACGCCGGGCCATCGGTGTTGCTCACGGCTTCGGCACTGGGCTTGGCGTTGGGGCCGATGGCCCGGTCGGAATAGGTGACCCGCCCGTCAGGGCCCACGCTGCGGTAGAGATTCTGAGCCAGGCTGACTCCGCTCGCCAATGCGGCAAAGGCGGCTACAAGCATTGTCAGCAGCAGGGCGTTGCCGGAGGTCGGTTTCTCGGCCGAAGGCCGGGCAATGAAAGATCGTGACATCTCAATCTTGGTCAATGAAGTGGTTTGAGGGTGCAAGCGCCAATGGGCAGAGCATAGCTTGCATGTAGGACTGTCTGCTCCCATGCTCAGGCTTGTCTTGATCTGACCTCGTTGCGTGAGTCAGCTTGCGTCAGTCTTGGGTCTCTCTTATCGGGGCAATGGCAGGCATGAAAAAGCGCCCGGGCAGGGCGCTTTTGGGCAGGTGGCAGCAGAAGGCTCAGGCGGCCTGGCTCATGCCTTGGTGGCGAAGCAGGGCGTCAATCTGCGGCTCGCGGCCACGGAAGGCCTTGAAGGACTCCATGGCAGGGCGGCTGCCGCCGGCTTCCAGAATCGACTCGCGGTACTTGCGGCCGGTCTCGGGGTTGGGCGAGCCATCGGCCAACATGGTTTCTTCAAAAGCCGCATAAGCGTCCGCGCTCAGCACCTCGGCCCATTTGTAGCTGTAGTAACCGGCGGCATAGCCACCAGCAAAGATATGGCTGAAAGTGTGTGCCATGCGGTTGTAGGCTGGCGATTGCAGCACGGACACCTCGGCGCGCACCTGGTTCAGCAGCGCCATGAAGTCGTCTGCCGGATTGTGCTCGGTGTGCAGGAGCATGTCGAACAGCGCGAACTCGATCTGGCGCAGGGTCTGCATGCCGGACTGGAAGTTCTTGGCCGCAATCATCTTGTCGTACAGCGCGCGGGGCAAGGCCTCGCCCGTGTCCACATGGGCAGTCATGTGCTTGAGCACATCCCACTCCCAGCAGAAATTTTCCATGAACTGGCTGGGCAGCTCGACTGCATCCCATTCCACGCCGGCAATGCCCGAGACATCGCGTTCGTTGACCTGCGTGAGCATGTGGTGCAAACCGTGGCCGGTTTCGTGGAACAGGGTGATCACGTCATCGTGCGTGAGCAGCGCGGGCTTGCCGTCCACGCCGGATGCGAAATTGCAGACCAGATGGGCCACGGGCGTTTGCAGCTGATGGGTGTCGGGGCGCAGCCAACGCGTGCGCACATCGTCCATCCAGGCGCCGCCGCGCTTGCCCTTGCGCGCCTGCGGGTCCAGATAGAACTGGCCGACCAACTGTGGGCCTTGTGCGCTGGAGCGCTCGATGCGGTAGAACTCCACGCAGGGGTTCCAGACCGGAGCTTCATCGCGGCGGATGGATACTTCGAACAGGGTCTCGACAATCTTGAACAGGCCGGCCAGCACCTTGGGGGCTGGAAAATATTGCTTGAGCTCCTGCTCGCTGAAGGAATAGCGAGCTTCCTTGAGTTTTTCGCCGATGAAGGCCCAGTCCCAGGGTTGGGGGTCGGCAATGCCGAGCTCAGTCCTGGCAAAGGTGCGCAGATCGGCCACGTCCTTTTCGGCATAGGGGCGGGCACGTTGTGCCAGATCGCGCAGAAAGTCAATGACCTGCTTGGGCGAGTCGGCCATCTTGGGCACGATCGAGACTTCGCCGAAGTTGCTGTAGCCCAGCAACTGGGATTCTTCCAGGCGCAGCGCGAGGATTTCCTTCATCACGGCGGTGTTGTCAAAGCGCTTGCCGTCGCCCTCGGCCTGGTCGGAGGCCCGGGTCACATAAGCCTGATAGATCTTTTCGCGCAGTGCGCTGCTCTTGGCAAACTGCATCACCGGCAGATAGCTGGGCATCTTAAGCGTCAGCTTGTAGCCTTCCTTGCCATCGGCTTCGGCGCCGGCCTTGGCCGCAGCGATCACATCGGCCGGAACGCCGTCCAGCTCGTCAATCCTGGCGTAGTAGGCAAAGGCATCGGTGGCGTCCAGCGCGTTCTCGCTGAATTTCTGGGCCAGCTCGGCCGAGCGGGCCTGAATCTGCGCAAAGCGTTCCTTGGCAGCGCCCTGCAGTTCGGCGCCCGAGAGCACAAAGCCGCGCATGGCATGGTCCCATGCGGCGCGCTGCTCCTTGTTGAGGCTGGCCGGGTCAATGGCCTTGTACTTGGCGTACAGGCGTTCATCGGCGCCCAGATTGGTCCAGAACTCGGTGACCTTGGGCAGGGCTTCGTTATAGGCCGCGCGCAACTCCGGGGTGTCGGCAACGCTGTTTAGGTGATTGATGGCCGACCAGGCAGTGCCCAGCTTTTCAGTCGCCACGTCCAGCACGGCAGAGATGGCCTCCCACTGTGCGGGGGAGTCCGGTGCAACCACGGTCTCCAGCGCCTCGCTGGCACGGGCCAGCAAAGTGTCGATGGCGGGTGCCACATCCGCGGGCTGAATGCGGTCAAACAAGGGCAGGGAGGAGGATTCGAGAAGTGGATTGCTCATGCTGTATTAAGTGCCGGCAAGGTCGGGAAAATCAAGCGCTCTCAGGGTATTTATTGCTATCGCCTTCATAGCGTCAGCCTGTGGTCAGAAGCCTGCTCACGCCAGGACTGCGTGCAAGCGCCACCGCGCAGCCAAGCTGTCGTCCCCCTCATGCGATCAGAGCCAGAGAGGGAGAAGCCGCGGGGCGGCTCGGAGGGCGTCAGCCTGCGGCGCGCTCTGCCGATTCCATGGTGTTGACCAGCAGCATGGTAATCGTCATGGGGCCGACACCACCGGGCACAGGGGTGATGTAGCCAGCAACTTCCTTGACGCCGTTGAAGTCGACGTCGCCGCAGAGCTTGCCTTCGGCATTGCGGTTCATGCCTACGTCGATGACCACGGCACCGGGCTTGACCATGTCGGCGGTCAGCACATCCACCTTGCCCACGGCCGCGACGATGATGTCGGCCTGGCGAGTCATGGCAGCCAGATCGGCGGTGCCGCTATGGGTGACGGTGACCGTGGCATTGGCGGCCAGCAGCATCATGGCCATGGGTTTGCCCACGATGTTGGAGCGGCCGATGACCACGGCGTGCTTGCCGCGCAGATCCTTCATGCCGATGGATTCCAGCATCTTCATGCAGCCATAGGGCGTGCAGGCCTTGAAGCCGACTTCGCCGACCATCAGTGCGCCGGCGCTGGCCACGTGGAAGCCATCCACGTCCTTGGCGGGGGAGATGGTTTCGATGACCTTGTGGTCGTCGATGTGCTTGGGTAGGGGCAGCTGCACCAGGATGCCGTGAATGCTGGGGTCGTTGTTCAGCGCTTCGACACGTGCCAGCAGTTCGGCTTCGGTCATGGAGGCATCGTACTTTTCCAGCACCGAGTGGAAGCCCACGTCTTCGCAGGCCTTGACCTTGTTGCGCACGTAGACCTGGGAAGCCTGGTTGTCGCCCACCAGAACTACGGCCAGCCCGGGCGTGACGCCCTTGGCCTTGAGCGCTGCCGCGCGGGTGGCGACTTCCTTGCGCAGTTGTTCGGAGAGGGCTTTGCCGTCGATGAGTTGGGCTGTCATTGCTGGAGTACCAATAAAAAATGCTGCTAGCCCTTGATGAACAAGCACTAGCAGCTATCAGAATAGGAGTTGGCTAAAGCGCGAGGCCTGGCCAGTGCTCCTTGGATTATCTCGCGATTGGAGTGGCTTCCGATTTCGCGGGGAGCACTTAATTGACGGCAGCCGCCGCTTTGGCCGCAGCGCTGGTCTGGCCCTGGCCCAGTGCGATCTTGAGCAGATCGGCCACAGTGTTGGCGTTGAGCTTTTCCATGATGTTGGCGCGGTGGGCTTCCACGGTCTTGATGGAGATGCCCAGATCGTCGGCGATCTGCTTGTTCAGGCGGCCGGCGACGATGCGCTCGAGCACCTGGGCTTCGCGGCCCGTGAGCTTGGCCAGCAGCGCATCGCGGCTGGCGGCCTGCTGGTGGCCGGTAAAGGCTTCGCGGGCGTGATCCAGCATGCGCTCGACCAGACCCAGCAGTTCTTCTTCGTTGAAAGGCTTCTGGATGAAGTCTAGCGCGCCTTTCTTCATGGTGTTCACCGCCATGGGCACATCGCCGTGGCCGGTGATGAAGACGATGGGCAGAGGAGACTTGCGCTCGATCAGTCGGTCCTGCAGCTCCAGGCCGGTCATGCCGCCCATGCGGATGTCGACGATCAGGCAGGCCACTTCACGCGGGTCGTAGCGCGACAAAAAGGTCTCGGCGGAGTCAAAGCAACGCACGCGGTAGTCCTTGCCTTCCAGCAGCCATTGCAGCGAATCACGGACTGCTTCGTCGTCGTCAACTACGTAAACAGTGCCTTTTTTGGGAATCAAACTCATGCAATCGTCCTCTTTATGGGTTCGCTTGTCGTGGTGAGTGTTGTCGTCTCCACACCCGTTGCCAACGGCAGCCAGAATGAGAACCGGCAACCAGTGACTTCGCTTCCATTGTAGAGGTTCTCGGCATGCATTCGACCCTGATGTGATTCGACAATCGAGCGGCAAAGGTTCAGGCCTATGCCCATGCCTTCGCTCTTGGTGGAGAAGAAGGCTTCGAACAAGTGTTCCAACACTTCCGGCGGCAGGCCCTTGCCCGTGTCTTCCACGGTGAACTCCACACCCGGCAGGCTTTCAAAGACCTGAGGGCGCACGCGCAGTTCCACATTGCGTTGGCCCAGCGGGCGGTCGGACATATCAATGGACTCAGCACTGTTTTTCATCAAATTGATGAGAACCTGCTCGATGAGGATGGCATCGGCCATTACTGGCGGCATGCGTTCGGCAATATGCGAGGTCAGCTGCACATTGCGGCGGCGCAGCTCGATACCGGCCAGCTCCAGCGCCTCGTTTACCATCTCGCCTACCTGGGCCAGCATGCGATTGGGCTCGCTCTTTTTCACGAAGGAGCGGATGCGCTGAATGATCTGCCCGGCACGCTGTGCCTGATGTGCCGTCTTTTCCAGTGCGAACTTCATCTGTTCGGGTGTGAGCGTGCCGTTTTCCAGGCGCGTCAGCATGCCGGAGCTGTAATTGCTGATGGCGGTCAGGGGCTGGTTGAGCTCGTGCGCCACGCTGGATGCCATCTCTCCCATGGTGATGAGGCGGCTGGCGGTCTGGGCCTTTTCAGCCTGGGCCGCAGCCTGTTCCTCGGCCAGGCGGCGCTGGGTGATGTCGGTGGCAATCACCATCTGGGCCAGGCGGCCGTCCACCCAACTCAGATAGCGCGAGCGGACTTCCAGCCATTTGCCCAGGCTGGGCACGAAGATCTCGGCGTTCTCGCTGCGTGCGGCAGTCAGCGTGTCCGTGGGCAAGCCCATGAGGCCGTCTTCGTTTTCGGCTTCGGGCTGGTGGCGAACCGGCAGCTTGCCAGCCTGGGCGACCAGTTGCAGATGTCCTTCGGTGTGCGAGCCAAACCACTGGCGGTACAGCTTGTTGGCAAACAGCAGTTCGGCACTTCCAAGAGGGGCCACGGAAACAGAGGCATCCAGTGCTTCCAGCACAATGGTGAAACGCTCGTACGAGGCGGAAAGCTGTTCGCGAATCCGGTTGGGCTCGGTAATGTCCGTCATGGACGACATCCACCCCGTATGCTGGCCGTGGGCATCAATCAGCGGCGATACATACAGGCGCGCGTCGAACAGGCTGCCGTTCTTGCGCTTCACACGTACCTGAAAGCCGCCAACGATGGTCTTGCCCGACAGCTCTTCGCGCAGCTGTGAATGCAGATTGTCGTAGTCGTTATCGGGCCAGTAGGAATAAGGTGGAACCTGGCCGACCAGATCCTTCTCGCTCCAGCCCGTCATCTGGCAGAAGGCCGCGTTCACATAGGTGATGCGACCGTGCAGATCCAGTGCTCGCATGCCCGTCAGCACGGAATTTTCCATGGCACGGCGGAAGTTGGTCTCGGCCACCAGGGCCTCCTGGGCACGCTGGCGGCGGCGTGTGTGGCGCCAGGTGGCCAGCAGCAGCCAGGCCGTCATGGCCGACAAGGTGCCCACCAGCCAGAACAGGCCGCTACCGACTACGCCCAGCGAAGTCTGGTAGGCCTGGGCGCGCATCATCAGCGCCGTGCCCACCGGGGAGACGGGCACTTCGTATTCATTCGCAATGGCACGCCAGTGCAGCAGCTCGGTAGGCGTCTTGCGCGGTGCCAGCGGAGTGCCGGCCAGCACATGGTTGTCGGCATCGCGCATGGTGATGGCGTAACGGGCCATCACTTCCGTGGGCGTGCCATAGCGCAGAAGACTGTCCACCGAAAACTCGGCCAGCAGCTCGCCCTGGTAGCGGCTGTTGGCGCTGATTGGCACATGCAGTTGCAGCAGTGGCGGCAACTCATTGGGCTGGGCTTTTTCCTGCACATAGATGGGCTGCAGCATCTCGCGGGCCTGCTCATAGGCTTGCAGGGTCTCGCCCTGATGCAGGCTTTCGCCCACGGCACGCAACTGATCCGTGGCCACCGTCGGAGCTGACTGGCTGTACACAACCTGACGCTTGTCATTGATCCAGGTAATCGATTGCAGCTCGGGGTATTGGCTGATCAACGCTTCGGTGCGGCCGTCGAAGTCGGCTTTGCGCATCTCGCGGTTGCCGATGTCACGAGCCATGCGCATCAGTTGCTCCTGGCGCTCCAACAGGCGCAGGCGCACGCGTTGTTGGGCGTATTCCACGTCGCGGCGCAGTGCCTCCTGCTCGCGATCCACTTCTTCCGTGCGTAAATACCAGAACGACGCAATGATTGCAGCCATGAACATCAGCACCGACGCCAGCGGCGCGAGCGCGGCATAGCGATCCTGCCGGGTCGGCGACAGGCTGCGCCACCAGCTACGCCACCAGCGCACAGGGGATGCAACGGATTGCGCGCTTTTTGCGTCCTCTTTTTCTCGTTCGTGATTGCTTGTTTGCATGCCTCCAGTGTAGGGGAGAGACCTAGTGGAATCTGCGACTATTTCTGTCGCGTAAAAGACAATCTATGGAGGCTTCACTGTATGTGCATTTGCAGCATTTTTTTATATAGTGAAATCGCAAAGCACAATTTGAAATTTGAAAAAAATGTGCGAAACTCGCCAGCGATCGACACAGTGAATCGGTTTAATCCGGGGAGCACCCGAAGGTGCTGTGCCACGCGTTATGCGGTGTGGCGCTTGCCGCACCGTGTGATGCCGCACTCACTGCTTCGTGATAAAGCTACCCCCTCTCGAAGGAGACACTCACAATGACAGCTCAGACTGATCCCAAAGGCGCTGGCTTTCCTGCCGGCCTGGACCAACAAGAATCGCGCGAGTGGATGGATGCCCTCTCTGCGGTGATCGACCGCGAAGGTGCGGACTATGCCCACAAGCTGATCGAGGATCTGCTTGAACACGCTCGCCAGAACAGCGTGGACATGCCTTTCTCGGCCAATACCGGCTACGTGAACACCATCGAAGTCGACCAGGAAGAAAAGTGCCCCGGCAACCTCGAGATCGAAGGTCGTCTGCGTGCCTACATGCGCTGGAACGCCATGGCCATGGTGGTCAAGGCCAACCGCATTCACCCCCCTGAAGGCGGTGATCTGGGCGGCCACATCGGCTCCTTCGCTTCGCTGGCCAATATGTTTGCGGCCGGCTTCAACCATTTCTGGCACGCCGAGAACGAAAACCACGGCGGCGACTGCCTGTACATCCAGGGTCACGTTTCGCCCGGCATCTATGCCCGCGCCTACCTGGAAGGCCGTATCTCCGAAGAGCAACTGCTGAACTTCCGCCAGGAAGTGGACGGCAAGGGGTTGTCGAGCTACCCCCACCCCAAGCTGATGCCCGACTTCTGGCAGTTCCCCACGGTGTCCATGGGCCTGGGCCCGCTGATGGCCATCTACCAGGCGCGTTTCCTGAAGTATCTGCACGCACGCGGCATTGCCAATACCGAAAACCGCAAGGTCTGGGTGTTCTGTGGCGACGGTGAAATGGACGAGGTGGAATCCCTGGGCGCTATCGGTCTGGCATCGCGCGAGAACCTGGATAACCTGGTTTTCGTGATCAACTGCAATCTGCAGCGCCTGGACGGTCCCGTGCGCGGCAACGGCAAGATCATCCAGGAGCTGGAAGGCGAATTCCGCGGTGCCGGCTGGAACGTGATCAAGCTGCTTTGGGGCAAGGGCTGGGACGAGCTGCTGGCCAAGGACAAGGACGGCGTGCTCAAGAAGATCATGATGGAGTGCAACGACGGCGACTATCAGGCTTTCAAGGCCAACGACGGTGCCTACGTTCGCCAGCATTTCTTCGGCCGCGATCCTCGCGCCCTGAAGATGGTCGAGCACATGTCCGACGACGAGATCTGGAACCTGCGCCGCGGCGGCCACGATTCGCAGAAGGTCTACGCAGCGTTTGCCGCTGCCAACGGCCACAAGGGTCAGCCCACGGTGCTGCTGGTCAAGACCGTCAAGGGCTTCGGCATGGGCAAGGTCGGTGAAGGCAAGAACAACGTTCACCAGACCAAGAAGCTGAGCGACGAGGACATCAAGGCCTTCCGCGACCGCTTCAACATTCCGATCCCCGACAGCCAGATCGCGGACATTCCCTTCTACAAGCCGGCCGACGATACGCCGGAAATGAAGTATCTGCACGAGCGCCGCAAGGCCCTGGGCGGCTACCTGCCACACCGTCGCCAGCAAGCTGACGAGCAGTTCACCGCTCCTGCGCTGGACACCTTCAAGGCCATCCTGGAGCCCACACCCGAAGGCCGTGAAATCTCCACGACCCAGGCTTATGTGCGTTTCCTGACGCAGCTGCTGCGCGACAAGAACATCGGCCCCCGCGTGGTGCCCATCCTGGTGGACGAAGCCCGTACCTTCGGTATGGAAGGCCTGTTCCGTCAGGTCGGCATCTACAACCCCCACGGTCAGCAATACACCCCGGTCGACAAGGACCAGGTGATGTACTACCGCGAGGACAAGGCCGGCCAGATCCTGCAGGAAGGCATCAACGAAGCCGGCGGCATGTCCAGCTGGATTGCTGCAGCCACCAGCTACAGCCATAGCAACCGGGTCATGATCCCGTTCTATGTGTACTACTCGATGTTCGGCTTCCAGCGCATCGGCGACCTGGCCTGGGCGGCTGGCGACCTGCAAGCGCGTGGCTTCCTGCTGGGCGGCACCTCGGGCCGTACCACGCTGAACGGCGAAGGCCTGCAGCACGAAGACGGTCATAGCCACATCCTGGCAAACACCATCCCCAACTGCGTGACTTACGACCCCACCTTCGCTCACGAAGTGGCCGTGATCATGCAAGACGGTCTGCGTCGCATGGTGCAGAACCAGGAAAACATCTTCTACTACATCACGCTGCTGAACGAAAACTACCCCATGCCTGGCCTGGAAGCCGGCACGGAAGAGCAGATCCTCAAGGGCATGTACATGGTCAAGCCTGGCCAGAAGGTGCCAGAGAGCGGCCTGCGCGTTCAACTGCTGGGCTCCGGCACCATCCTGCGCGAGTCCTTCTTCGCCCAGGAACTGCTGGAAAAGGACTGGGGCATTGCCGCCGATGTCTGGAGCTGCCCGTCGTTCAATGAACTGACCCGCGAAGGTCAGGAAGTGGACCGCTTCAACATGCTGCACCCCCTGGAAGCAGCCAAGGTTCCGTTCGTGTCCCAGCAGCTGGCTGCCCACCCCGGCCCCGTGATCGCTTCGACCGATTACATGAAGGCCTACGCCGAGCAGATCCGTCCCTACATGCCCAAGGGCCGTACCTACAAGGTGCTGGGTACCGACGGTTTCGGCCGTTCGGACTTCCGCGCCAAGCTGCGTGAACACTTCGAAGTCAACCGTCACTACATCGTGGTGGCTGCACTGCGCGGTCTGGCCGATGAAGGCAAGATCAACGCCACGACCGTGGCCGAAGCGATCAAGAAGTACGGCATCAACGTCGACAAGATCAACCCGCTGCACGCCTAAGAAGGGGAGACAGACAACATGGCATTGACAGAAATCAAGGTCCCCGATATTGGCGACTTCTCCGAAGTCGGCGTGATCGAAGTGCTGGTCAAGGTGGGTGACACCATCAAGGTCGAGCAATCCCTGATTACCGTGGAGTCCGACAAGGCTTCCATGGAAATCCCCTCCAGCCAGGCTGGCGTGGTCAAGGAAATCAAGGTTGCCCTGGGCGACAAGGTCAAGGAAGGCTCCGTGGTCGTGATGCTGGAGACTGCCGATGCAGCTCCCGCACCTGCCGCCGCAGCGCCTGTCCCTGTTGCAGCACCCGTGGCCGCAGCTCCTGCCCCCGTGGCTGCAGCCCCTGTGGCCGCCGCTCCTGTAGCATCCTCCACCGTGGACCTGAAGATCCCTGATATCGGCGACTTCAAGGACGTGGCCGTGATCGAGATGCTGGTCAAGGTGGGTGATACCGTGACCGCCGAGCAATCGCTGTTCACCGTGGAGTCCGACAAGGCCTCGATGGAAATCCCTTCGCCCTCGGCCGGCACCATCACGGCGCTGACCATCAAGCTGGGTGACACCGTCAACGTGGGCGACGTCGTCGGCCAGATGACAGTGCAGGGCGCAGTTGCCGCCCCCGTGCAGGCCGCCGCTCCCGTGGCTGCACCGGTTGCCGCTCCTGTGGCTGCAGCACCTGCACCCGTGGTTACAGCCCCTGTGGCCGCCACTCCTGCTGCCGCACCTGTGGCAGCGCCTGCAGCCCACAACCCCACCGTGGCGCCTTCGGGTCAGCTGCCCCATGCCTCGCCTTCGGTGCGCAAGTTCGCTCGCGAACTGGGCGTGCCTCTGGCAGAAGTCAAGGGCTCGGGCAACAAGGGCCGCATCACGGCGGAAGACATCCAGTCCTTCACCAAGTCGGTGATGGCCGGCGCCGTGCAGACCCTGGCTCAGCAGGCCGTGGCTCCCAAGTCTTCCGGCGGCAACGTCGGCGGTCTGGAAGTGCTGGCCTGGCCCAAGGTCGACTTCGCCAAGTTCGGCGCTGTCGAGCGCAAGGAGCTGTCGCGCATCAAGAAGATCTCGGGCGCCAACCTGCATCGCAACTGGGTGGTTATCCCCCACGTCACCAACAATGACGAGGCCGACATCACCGAGCTGGAAGCCTTCCGTGTGCAGACCAATGCCGAAAGCGCCAAGGCCAAGAGCGACGTCAAGGTGACGATGCTGGCTTTCGTGATCAAGGCCGTGGTGGCTGCGCTCAAGAAGTTCCCCGAGTTCAACGCCTCTCTGGATGGCGACACTCTGGTCTACAAGCAGTACTTCAACATCGGCTTTGCCGCTGACACGCCGAACGGCCTGGTCGTTCCTGTGCTCAAGGACGCTGACAAGAAGGGCATCCTGCAGATCAGCCAGGAAATGGGCGAGCTGGCCAAGAAGGCCCGCGACGGCAAGCTGGGCGCTGCGGACATGCAAGGCGGCTGCTTCTCGATCTCGTCTCTGGGCGGCATCGGCGGCACCAACTTCACGCCCATCATCAATGCGCCTGAAGTCGCCATCCTGGGTCTGTCCAAGGGCGCCATGAAGCCCGTGTGGGACGGCAAGCAGTTCGTGCCTCGTCTGATGCTGCCTCTGTCGCTGTCGTACGACCACCGCGTCATCGACGGTGCAGCCGCTGCACGCTTCAACGCCTACCTGGGCGCTGTGCTGGCCGACTACCGCCGCATCCTGCTCTAAGCAGCTGACGGGCAGGCCGATTTTTAGCGAAATCGGCCTGCAGCGCTTATCTGAACTGCGCAAGTAGCTATCTTTTTAGATGCCTTGCGCTTCACCTTGCCAGCCCATGAGTGAGATGAAGAACCTGAGACAGCATCCCATCGAGCATCTGCGTGGCGTCATTCCCGGTATCCGGCCTTTTCCGGATGCGGCTGACGTCTTCGCCGAGCCGGTCGAGAAGTACGCGCGGCATTTTCTGCCGCTGGTCACCATCGATCTGGCCTTGCTCGACGATGCCTGGAGCGGGCCGATTCATCTCGTCGCCCCTTGCGAGCCCTACGAAGGGCAAGTCGGGGAGTGGGGGGGCGAGGAGTTTGGCAACGCGCTGCTCAAGCCTGACTGGCTGGCTTTCAAACTCGACGAACAAGGCAAGTACGAGCTGCTGGGCGACTGGCGCTACTTCATGCTGGAGCAGGATCGGGCCGACTGGGTGGAAAAATCGCTCGACTGGCGCGAGGTGCGCACCCAGCATCGTGAACTGGTCAAACTGGGCGTGGAGCCGCCGTTTGAACTGCACCGCGAGGCCAAGTACTCATGGCGCGATGTGATGGAGCTGCATTACGCAACCCAGCACGCGGCATATGAGGAGGCCAGGCGAGACTTTCTGGCCCATGGCTGGAATGCCGCCAAGCCCTGGAATGACGCTGCTGAAGTTGCCAAGCTGCCTTTGTATGAGCCAGGCACGGACTGTTATGACTCCACTTCAGGGCGCTATCTGCTCGGCGTGCTGGGCGGGCCTGCGTGGGGTGGTAACTGGAGCAATCTGACCAACCCGCTGCTCAGCGGCATTGGTACGGATGACGGTATTCACCCCATTCACCCGGAAACGGGCGCTGCGTTCGAGTTCATCACCAGCACCTATGCCAACGAGTTCACGGGGCATGACTGCGAAATCCTGCTGTTCTACGAGCCCCAAAGCCGTATCGTGCTGCAGACCTTTGATTGGAGCTAAGGCGTCAGCGTCCGGCTTCAAACCGAGAAAAATCGTTTTTGCTGCCTGATCCTTCAGGCGGCGCAGAGACAAAACCAAGATAGGAGCGCATATGAGCCTCATCGATATCAAGGTACCCAATATCGGCGACTTCGCCGAAGTGGGCGTGATCGAACTGCTGGTCAACGCCGGCGACACCGTGTCCGTGGACCAGTCCCTCATCACCGTGGAGAGCGACAAGGCCTCCATGGAAATTCCTAGCAGCCACGCTGGCGTCGTGAAGGAAATCAAGGTCAAGGTCGGTGACAAGGTTGCCGAAGGCTCCGTCGTGCTGTCGCTGGAAGTGGCGGCCGGTGCTGCCGCACCGGCACAAGCCGCAGCGCCTGCGCCTGCCGCAGCCGCTCCCGCACCTGTGGCCGCCCCTGTGGCTGCTGCTCCCGCTCCCGTGGCCAGCAACTTTGCCGGCACCGTGGACATGGACTGCGACGTCGTGGTTCTGGGCGGTGGCCCTGGCGGTTACTCGGCAGCCTTCCGCGCTGCCGACCTGGGCCTCAAGGTCGTGCTGGTCGAGCGCTACGCCACCCTGGGCGGCGTTTGCCTGAACGTGGGCTGCATCCCCTCCAAGGCGCTGCTGCACGTCGCAGCCGTGATGGACGAAGTCAAGCACCTGGAAGTGGCCGGCGTGAAGTTTGCCGCTCCCGAAGTGAACATCGACCAGTTGCGCGGCCACAAGGAAAAAGTCATCGGCAAGCTGACCGGCGGTCTGGGCCAGATGGCCAAGATGCGCAAGGTCACCGTCGTGCGCGGCTACGGCAACTTCGTGTCTGCCAACCACATCGAAGTCGAAGAAACCACCGGTTCCGGCCAGGAAAAGACCGGCAGCAAGAAGATCGTTCAGTTCAAGAACGCCATCATCGCTGCGGGCTCGCAAGCCGTGCACCTGCCTTTCATGCCCAAGGACCCCCGCGTGGTCGATTCCACCGGCGCCCTGGACTTGAAGGAAGTGCCCAAGCGCATGCTGATTCTGGGCGGCGGCATCATCGGCCTGGAAATGGGCACCGTTTACAGCACACTGGGCGCACGCCTGGACGTGGTGGAGATGATGGACGGCCTGATGCAAGGCGCTGACCGCGACCTGGTCAAGGTCTGGCAGAAGATGAACGCACCACGTTTCGACAACATCATGGTCAACACCAAGACCGTCGGTGCCGAAGCCACGCCCGAAGGCATCAAGGTCTCGTTCGCTCCTGCCAAGGACGGCGTCACCGTGCCCGAACCCCAGACCTACGACCTGGTTTTGCAAGCCGTGGGCCGCACGCCCAATGGCAAGAAGATCAGCGCCGACAAGGCTGGCGTGGCAGTGACCGACCGCGGCTTCATCGACGTCGACATCCAGATGCGCACCAACGTGCCCAACATCTTCGCGATTGGCGACATCGTGGGTCAGCCCATGCTGGCGCACAAGGCCGTGCACGAAGCGCATGTGGCCGCCGAAGTCATCGCCGGCGAGCTGCAAGGCAACAAGGAACTGGCTTCCGCTGCCTTCAACGCCCGCGTGATTCCTTCGGTGGCTTACACCGACCCCGAAGTGGCATGGGTGGGTCTGACCGAAGACCAGGCCAAGGCACAAGGCATCAAGGTCAAGAAGGGTCTGTTCCCCTGGGCTGCCTCGGGCCGCGCCATCGCCAACGGCCGCGACGAAGGCTTCACCAAGCTGCTGTTTGACGATTCCCCCGAAGCTCACGGCCACGGCCGTATCCTGGGCGGCGGCATGGTAGGCACCCACGCTGGCGACATGATCGGCGAAATCGCCCTGGCCATCGAAATGGGCGCGGACACCGTGGACATCGGCAAGACCATTCACCCCCACCCAACCCTTGGCGAGTCCATCGGCATGGCGGCGGAAGTGGCACATGGGTCTTGCACGGACGTGCCACCCGCACGTAAGTGAGCGTTTCGCTTGCTTAAAACAAAGGCAGCCTTCGGGCTGCCTTTTTTATATTTCATAGCTGCTTGTGCTTGCTGCATAAGCGCTTGAGACCGACTGATTCTCAGTTTTCTATCTGTGATTGTGCTGCTTTGAGTGCTTGAGTAAATGTGGTTTGCATTGAAGGCATGAGCCCGCTTGACTTTGCCGAGGTCGCGGTGAGCGCGGAGGGCTTGCACCCCAGCAACCATAAGCTGGGCGCTGCTGCCGGCAAGCCCGTGGCGGCGGGTTGGGGGTCTTATGAAGCCAACGCGCAGGCCGAAGCACAGCTTAAAGACTATTTTTGATAGCTGCCAATGCATGATGCATAAGCGCTGGAGCCTGTTTTATCTTGAATTTTTGGCGTTGGTGCTTGAGCTTGTCTGCCAATGAGTTTCCCGATCAGGAAATATCGATTCCTTTTCCGCGTGCTCTGCTTCATAATTTCCCGAACGGGAATTTCCAGGCTAGATCATCTTATGTCCACCATCCAAACAACCGAGCAACTGGGCGCGGCCTTGCGCACCGCCCGTAAACAACTGGGGCTGACCCAGCCCCAGCTTGCCTTGGCCGCAGGCGTGGGCACGCGTTTTATTGTGGATCTCGAGGCTGGCAAGCCCACGGTGCGACTGGAGCATGTGCTGCGGGTGATCGATGCGCTGGGCGGGGAGTTGCAGTTGGACGGCTTGCCGAATACAGCTTCTGAGGGCACACGCCATGGAGCATGAACTCGAAGTCTGGCTGTTTGATGGGCGCGTCGGCAGTCTGTCGCTGGTGCATGGGCGGCTGAGCTTTGCCTATGCGACCGACTGGTTGGCGCTGCCGCAGGCCACGGCTTTATCGCAGTCGCTGCCGCTGCAGGCTAAACCTTTTGACGATCATCAGACCCGGCCGTTCTTCGCCGGTCTGCTGCCCGAGGGGCAGATGCGGCGCCTGATTGCCCAGCAGTTTCAGGTGTCGGGCCAAAACGATTTTGCGCTGCTGGACCATATTGGCGGCGAATGCGCGGGGGCCGTGACCTTTCTGGAGCCGGGGCAGGCCTTGCCGCAGACTAACAGGGCTGGGGCGACCGGGGCACCGGGTGATGTGGAGTGGCTCAGCGATCAAAAGCTGCTCGCCTTGCTGGACGAGCTGCCGCGTCGCCCCATGCTGGCGGGAGATGACGGGCTGCGGCTATCGCTGGCAGGGGCGCAGGACAAGTTGCCCGTGGTGGTGGACGAGAGCATTCCGGGCGCAGTGCGTATCGGTCTGCCGCGCAACGGCGCTCCCAGCTCGCATATCTTGAAGCCCGCCATCCATGCGGTGGAGGACAGTGTGGCCAATGAAGGCTTTTGCATGCTGCTGGCCCAGGTCATGGGGCTGCGGCCTGCCAATGCCCGAATCCAGAGCGTGCTGGGCCGCTCGTTTTTGCTGGTGAAGCGCTATGACCGGGAGCTGAATGCTCAAGATCTGCACCAGCCGCAGTTGCAACGTCTGCATCAGGAAGACTTTTGCCAGGCGCTGGGCGTGGTGCCCGAGCTGAAGTACCAGAACGAGGGAGGGCCGGGCCTGGCGCAATGCTTTGCCCTGCTGCGCAGCGTGACCCGGCCCAGCGCGCCTCAGGTGCTGCGGCTGCTGGATGGGGCGATCTTCAATGCCTTGATTGGCAACCATGATGCCCATGGCAAGAATTTCTCGCTGCTTTATGGGGGAAGGGCGCCCGTGCTGGCACCGTTCTACGACCTGCTGGCTACAGCGATTTACCCCCAGCTGACGCCCAAGATGGCAATGAAGATTGGCAGCAAATACAAGTTCAGCGAGCTGGAGGCCAGGCACTGGGAGCAGTTTGCGGAAGAAGCAGGCCTTGCCAAGGCGGCGACTCGCAAGCGTTTGCAACAGCTGGCGAACGAACTACCCGCTGCCGCGCGCAAGCTGCAGGCCACGCCACCGCACGGTTTTGCGGGCAACGCCGTGGTGACGCAGATCGTGCAGCTGATAGAGCAGCGCTGCGCCTTGACGCTGAGGCGCTTGGCCTGAGCACACGCGTGATTTCACACCTAGAGCGGAGCGCAGCGATGCCAGTTAAATTTCCCGAACGGGAAATATGTATTTAAATCAGTTGCGGCAAGTTAAAAATTTCCCGATCGGGAAGTTTTTAAGATTCATAGCTTCTTGCGCTTGTTGCATGAGCGCTTGAGCTTGATTTGACCGATATTGGATGCCGTTGATTCAGCGCCAGCATATAAGAACCGTATTGATGGAGACAAACCCATGCTTAGCCCCAGCCGCGATTTTTCCCGACCGCTCCAGGCCGCCTGCCACTGCGGCGCAGTGCGCTTTACCGTTCTGTTAAGCGATGGCCTGAACACCGCGCGGCGCTGCAATTGTTCGTTTTGCCGCATGCGCGGGGCCGTGGCGGTGTCGGCTGATTTGAGCGGAATCGAGGTGCTGCAGGGACAGGATGCGCTGACGCTCTACCAGTTCAACACCGGGCAGGCCAAGCATTTCTTTTGCAAGCATTGCGGCATCTATACCTTCCATCAGCGACGCTCGTCGCCGCATCAGTACGGTGTGAATGTGGCTTGCATAGCGGGCATGAGCCCGTTTGACTTTGCCGAAGTGGTGGTGAGCGAGGGGCGCTCGCACCCCAACGACCGCCGCGCAGGCGCTGCTGCGGGCAAATCTGTGGCGGCAGGCTGGCTGAGTTACAAGGCGAATCCCTTGGCCGAAGCGCAGCTTGAGGAATGATTTTAATAGCTGCTAACGCTTTACAGGTAAGTGTTAGCGATCGTTTTTAATGAATTTTCTGCGTTCGGCATCGAATCAGCCAGCCAGATAGATCCAGGTCGGGCGCTGCCTGGCAAGCGCGTCCGGGGATGGCTTAGCTGCGCCTGGCCTTGGAGTCGCGCACTGTCACCATCAGCACCAGTGCCGAGAGGATCAGCATGACCAGCACAAGATAGATGCTGTAGTGCCGGTTGCCTGTGTGCTGGGTCAGCAGGCCGGCCAGCGTGGGGCTGGCGGCCGAGCCCAGATTGCCCAGGCTGCTGATGAGCGCTATGCCGCCGGCGGCCACGGCCGGTGACAGATAGTCGCTGACCAGGGCAAAGAACAGAGGGGGCAGGGCCGCAAGTCCGATCAGCGTGAAGGCCAGGGCAATCAGCGAGCCCTCAAGATGGCCGTGCATCTGCAGGGTGACGATCAGGCCGGCAATGGCCAGGCCGGTGGCGATGAACAAATGCCAGCGGCGGTCGCGGAACCGGTCGGAGCTGGCACCGAAGGCAATCATGCCGAAGAAGCCTGCGACAAAGGGAATGGCCGAGTAGATGCCGACATGCAGCACGTCCTGCACCCCCAGGCCCTGAATCACGGTCGGCATCCAGAAGACAAACAGATAGGTTGCACCGTGCATCATGAAATACACGAGTGACAGGGCATAGACCTTGGGGTCGCGCAGCAACTGGCCCAGAGAGGCGCTGCTGTGGGCCGCCTTGTGCCCGTGGCCGCCATGATGAGCAACTTGGCCGCCGTCGTTGGCGATGTTGTGTTGCAGGCGCGCTTTTTCGGCGTCTGTCAGCCAGCCGGCGTCGCTCGGCTTGTCCTGGAGATAGAAGTAGAGGATCAGACCCAGAATGCAGGCGGGAGGGCCCTGGATGAGAAACAGCCACTGCCAGCCATGCAGACCGTCGATGCCATCCATATATTTGAGAATGGCGCCGCACAAGGGGCCGGCCGCAATCGCCATGGCCATGACGGCTGAGAGAAAGATGGAGATCACGCGGCCACGGCGTGCCGAGGGGTACCAGTAGGTGAAGTAGAGAATGACGCCGGGAAAGAAGCCGGCTTCGAAGGCGCCCAGCAGAAAGCGCGCCACATAGAACTGCATGGGAGTGGAGACCCAGGCCATGGCGGTGGCGATGACGCCCCAGACCAGCATGATGCGCATCAGCGTCTTGCGCGTGCCAATCTTCTCCAGCAGCAGATTGCTGGGCACTTCAAACAGAAAGTAGCCTATGAAGAACAGGCCTGCGCCAAAGCCGTAGGCGGCGTCGCCGAAATCCAGCGTCTGCTTCATCTGGATCTGGGCGTAGCCGATGTTGATGCGGTCCAGGTAGGCGACCATGTAGCAGATCAGCAGCAGGGGCAGCAGCCGCCAACTGACCTTGGCATACAGCGCGTTGTCTGCATCGATGTCGTGGCTGGTGTCCTGCCTGGGCGTTGCGCCCGAAATGGTCGTCGCGCTTGGGGTCATGCTTGTCTCTTGGAAGTTGGTATGGGGCGCTGGGCGGTTCCTTGCGGCACGTCTTGCAGCATCACGACGTAGACGCTGCAAGCCGCTGTGCTAGGGCTATGCCGGGCTTTTGTTGTTGTCTTGAATACAGGGAACTGCGCAGAGGCCCACAGCATCAAGCCGTGGGGCACAGGCTGCCAAGTCTTGCTGCCTGAAACTCACGAGGTCACGGCGGAGACTGTGGTTGTGACCAGTGATTGGATTGCTTGCCTTCGAGTTCCCGGTTCATTTCCTGCTATTGCCCTTCATGGCCTGGACCTGGCTGCGCACAGGTATGCATCAGCCTGTCTTGACCTCTGCGGGGGCAGAAATCAAGGTGTTCGAAGGGGCAATGTAGGGCTGGTGCCCTGAATGGACTTAACGCATGCCGCAATTCAGTTGCCAGATCATGACATCCGAGGGTAAGCCTTAGGGTCGGCCTTGCTGCGGCAAGGCAGCGGAAGATGCTGCAGGCTTGCGCGGCGATGGCGTGCGCCATCGAGAGCCATGCTGCGCCTGAACTCGCACTAGCACGGGGGCAGACAGCCGTTTCATCTGCGGATAGCTGATGTGGCCGAGTATGTATTTTGATAACGGCCAGCGCGGAAAGTAGCCAGTTGGGCTTCTATTTGCACAAGCGGGTTGCCAGAGCTTTTGAGCCGCCACATTGTGCCAGCGGATACGCCCGGCATGGCTCCGGGCGTTGGGTGGATCGCTGGGTTCAGCGATGGGGAGTGCTGCCTCAGGCTTTTTTCAGAAACTCGGATTTGAGAATGAATGGACCCTGATCCGTCTTGCAGTCCACGTCATGGTCGCCGTTGTCATAGACCAGGCGAATGCCTTTGATCTTGGTGCCTTTTTTGATGACGGTAGAGGAACCTTTAACCTTCAGGTCCTTGACCAGCAGCACGCTGTCACCGTCGGCCAGCGGCGTGCCGTTGGCGTCCTTGATGATGCGGGGGCCGTTGTCTTCATCGGCAATGGCTTCTGCATGGGCCGACCACTCATAGGCGCAGTCGGGGCAGATCAGCAGATCGCCATCGGGGTAGGTGTTGTTCAGGCCGCATTGGGGGCAAGAGGGCAATGTCGTCGTGCTCAAGGATTGGCTTTCTTTCAAAATAGCAAGCACCAAGCCTAGCCGCAAAGCAGTAGTGGGTCGCCCAGGTGCGGATTGAGAGGCCTTTGCACGCCGATATGGACGGCATGCGCTGCATGAGCCTGGCTGGATTTCAGTCCATCACAAAGATGGGCGCAGCCGTGCGAAACGGCAGCTTGCGGCCGGGCGGCAGCAGATAGGCATGCTCGCGCGGCACGCGCAACTGGTCGCATTGACCATCGGTGATGATGAGGATGGGGCCGTCCTTGGGAAAGTCGTCGTCCTGGAGCAGCAGATCCACGCCTGGTTGCAGCACGGTGCCGCCACGGCCTTTGAGGGCGATGCGCTGGGCAATGTCTGCGGCTGGCAGATAGCCCAGATCGTAGGCGGCAGCGTCGCAGCATATCAGGCGCACGGCGGGCACATTCTTGGCATCGGCGTAGCTTGCGATGGCGCCCAGTGCCTTGGCCAGAACATGGCGCTCCATGGAGCCCGAGGTGTCCAGCAGCACGCCGAAGGTACGGCCTTCCAGCCAGCGGCTGTCGGCCTGAATGCGGGGCCGGGGAATATCGGGCGTGGCGCTTTGACGGCGGCTGATGCGGGCATAGCTGCGCCGCGTCTCTATGGGCGGGAAATGGTGGTCGAACCAGCGCGCCAGCTCCACCTGCCAGTCAATCGGCGGCTGTAGCAGCGCGCGGATTTCCTCGATCAATCCCGCAGGCAGCAGGCCGCGTGCGTCTTGCTCATGGCGCAGCAAGCCTTTGCCCAGCTGGGTGCGGCAGAATTCGTCGATATCGGTGTAGTCGCCAGCCTTGCGCTGGCCGCCCACATTGCGCTCCAGCATGTCGCCCTGGCCACCGGCCAGGGTGCGCAGCTTGCGCATGCGGCGCAGATCGCCCGCGATGCGGTCGTAGACCTCTTCCGCGCTGAGTCCGCGCAGCTCCGGGTCGTAGAGCAGGCCTATGCCCGGCGGCTGGCCCACGTCCATCTGAATCAGCCAGTCGTTGATGACGAAGTCGCAGGCCACGTTCCAGAGAAACGGCTCGCGCCCGCGCCGTCGCGGCAGATGGCGCAGGGCGACGTGCAGGACTTCGTGGGCGATGACGAAACGCAGCTCCAGCTCGGACAGGTGCGGGCCGGGGTTGATGTAGATGATGCGCAGCATCTCGTCGACCGCGGCGACGGCAATGTCCTCGCGCTCGCAGATGCTGGCGTCCTCCATGATGTCAAACGCCGCGACCATGCTGCCCAGCAGCGGAAAGCTGTCCATGAACCAGTGGCGTGCGCGGTCCAGCGCGCTACTGGCAGGCAGGCTCTGGCCAAACTCGCGGCGCACGCCCGCAGCCATTTCCACGGATTGGGTGACGGAGCGAGCCAGGCCCGCAGCAAACATTTCGGGCCAGTTGCCGTACCTGCGCCAGTACGGCTGAGGCTTGCTGGTGGATGAGGCCGGCTCAGGCCATTGCTCTGGCAAGGCCAGGCTGGGGTGAGCGCCGCCCTGGCCGGGACCGGCAAGACTCAGCGCCTGCGCCCAGGCGGGTATGCCCTGTTCGCAGAACTGGGCATACCACTGTGCCTCGTCGCGCTGGGGCAGTCCGTCGGGTAATTCCATGCCTTCGGGCGGACGTCCGAGCTTGATGGTCTGGATGAAGCGGGCCGTGACCACGTCGCAGGCCGCGCTCCATTGCGCCCAGTGGCTGCGGTCGCGCTGAAACAGCTCCAGCGCGTAGCTGAGCGTGGCTCGCCCAAGGCAATATGCCCATTCCTCGGGACTGGCCATGCGCTTGGGGTGGATGTCGATCTGGCCGGTAAAGCGCTGGTGGTTGAGGCTGGCCTGCGCCCAGCCATGGGCCGGACACTGGGAATGGGCGCTGCGCACAAAGCCCAGGCTGCGGCTGAGTTCGCTAAAGATGGGGTGTGCCTGCAGCATGGCCAGGCCTTGTGTATAGGCCTGGGTGGCTGGCGTTTCGCGCGTTGGGGGCTTGGCCATCAGGCTCTGGCCGTTTCGCGCGCTTCCACCAGGCGTGGCAGGTCGCGCACGATTTCCACCATATACCAGGCGGGCAGGGTCTGGCTGTCGCTTTCGGCGGTGACGATCTGCGCCATTTCCAGGCTGATCTGGGCCAGCTCCTTGAGCATGGCCTTGGAGCGGTGCACGGTCTGCTGCAGCTCGCCGCCGCTTTGCTGCTTGTCGGCGGGCAGGATCTTGAGCAGACGCGCACGGAAGGCCTGGGCCAGGAAATACAGCACATCCCTGTCCTGCGGCGCATGGGGCCAGTTGGCGTCGCCCTTGAAGATGGCGTCCAGACGGTGACGGTCGTCGGCCAGCTTGTAGAAGGCCTTGAACTGCGCCGCATGCTGGGGCGTGAGGCAGCCGCTGCTCAGGGCTTCCAGCGTCTGTAGGTTCAGCGCATCGCCGTAGGAGAGCAAGGCGTCGCTGAGCATATGCCAGGAGCGCGGCGTGGAAAACGCCTCTTCATGTTTGGGCGGCTGGCTCCACAGGTGATCGGGGCGCTGGGCCAGGTATTCAAGCACCAGGGCATGCAGCTGGGCTTGCTGCGCCCATTGCAGCCACTCGCTGGCGCTGACCTTAAGCTGCACGTGAATCATGCGGTTGATCAGCGCCGAGGACATGGTGCGCACAATCGCGGAATCCTGGGCGCGGTTGCCAGCCGCAATCACGATGGAGCCCTCGGGCATCAGGTACTCGCCCACGCGGCGCTCCAGAATCAGGCTGTAGAAGGCTTTTTGCACATCCTGGCTGCAGGCGTTGAGTTCGTCCAGGAACAGGCAATAAGGCTGCTCGCGCGCAATCATGGCGGGCGGGCAGAAGCGGGTCACGCCGTCAATGATCTGTGGCACGCCCAGCAAGTCCTCGGGTGCGAGCTGGCTGCCCAGCAGGGACACGCAATCAAGCCCCACGCTTTGCGCAAAGTTCTGTACCAGTGCCGATTTGCCGATGCCTGGCGGCCCCCAGATGAACACGGGGCGTACGGTGGCGACGTTGAGAAGGAATTCGCTCAGTTGCGAGGGAGTGAGAGCCAGACTGGTTTGCATGCTGCGTGCAGTCTAAGGCAAGTGCAGCAGCGTCCTCAGCATGCTCAGGCGGCCTGACCTGGAGTCTTGCGGGTCGCCGCTCATGGTTCCTGGAACGCCTGCATGCCCTGCATGCAATACAGCAGAAAGCGATTGGCGGCCGGGGACAGATGGCGGCCGGTACGGGTGATGAGCTGCATCTCCGCATCCTGAAATGCAGGGTTGTGAATGGGAATGGCGCGCAGGCGCCCGCTTGCCAGCTCGGCCGTGACGGAGCAGGGCGGCAGCAGGGTCACGCCCTGGCCGCTGGTGACAAAGGCCAGCAGCACGCTGATGAGATTGCTGGTCAGCGCGGGGCTGAGGTGGATCTTGTCCTTGCGCTCGGCATATTCCACGAGCTGGCGAATGCCATACACACCTTGAAGCATGGCAATAGGCCATTGGCTGAGCTCCTGCAGCGAAGTCTGGGCAGCGCTGACCAGCGGGTGCTGGGAGTGGACGATGGCGTGCATGGGCTGGCGCGCCGTACCGCGTGCGGTGATATGGCTGTCGGCGGGCGGGTAGTAGACCAGGCCGATCTCGGCAGCGTCCTCGCGAATCCGGCGCATGATCTCGGTCGTGCCGTAAATTTCCAGCGAGATGCTGACGCCCGGATATTGCTGGCGAAAATTGCGTATGGGCCCGTCGATAAGCTCCTGTGCAAAACCCTCGCCGCTGACCACGCTGACGCTGCCGCTGTGCAGCCCGCGCAGCGCATCGACCTTGGCCAGCATGTCGTGGCGGTGGGCCGTGTGTTCGCGATGATAGTCCAGCAGCAACTGGCCGGCCTCGGTAGGTACCACGCCGTTGCGATGGCGCTCCAGCAGAGCCAGGCCCAGTTCCTCTTCGAGCAGGCTGATCTGGCGGCTGACGGCCGAGGGCACGATGCCCAGTTTTTCGGCGGCGGCACGAACGGAGCCGCAGTAGACGGCTTCAAACAGATAGCGGGCGCGGGAGTCTTGAAAGGCGGACATGCCGTGATTGTCGTCGCCAAATTACATCTGTATTCATACGTATGTTCACTTTTTTAGAACAGAAAAAGAATGCGTATGCAATAAATGCATTGTTATATTCAGCGCCCGCATGGGTGAGCGCCAGCTTGGGCTGGCCGTGCCCATTTTCAGGGTTCAAAGCTATTTCAGCGCGTCGGCAGCGGCCGTCGTGTGCAAGGAAAGTTGATGCGTACAGAGGTGCAGCCGGCCAAGGCCGCGTTGAATGTGGGCAGCGTGGTGCAGGTATTTGCGCTGGCGCTGGTGATCGCGGCATTGTCCGAGTGGCTGGGGCCGCTGCCCATTTCGCTGGGCGTGGGCAAGGTGGTGCTGCTGCCCATGATCTGGGCGCTGCTCATCGGCCTGGTGCTGGGTCTGCTGCGCAAGCGCATGCCCGGCCCGCTGCAACTGAGCCTGTACAGTCAGAATCTGGCCGCCGCCGTGCTGTCCTGCGCGCTGTTCCTGTTCATTGCCAAGCTGGGCCTGCTGGTCGGTGGTTCGCTGCCCAAGCTGGCGGAAGTCGGCTGGGGACTGGTGTTGCAGGAGTTGGGCAACTTGGTCGGTTGCGTGGCCCTGGGCATGCCCGTGGCGCTGCTGCTGGGGATCAAGCGCGAAGCGATTGGCGCGACGTTCTCCATCGGCCGTGAACCGGGCCTGGCCATCATCGGCGAGCGTTTCGGCATGGATTCGCCCGAAGGCCGCGGCGTGCTGGCCGAGTACATCACAGGCACTCTGATCGGTGCCATCTTCATCTCGCTGCTGGCCGGCTTTGTCTCCAGCCTCAATATCTTCCACCCGCTGGCCCTGGGCATGGGCGCCGGCGTGGGTTCGGGCAGCATGACGGCCGCCGCCGTGGGCGCGATCGCCGCCCAGCATCCCGAAATGAGCGACCAGATTGCCACCTTTGCCGCTGCCGCCAATCTGATCGCGACAACGGTGGGCACTTATCTGACGCTGTTCATCTCGCTGCCCCTGGCCTTGCGCGCCTATCAATGGCTGGAGCCGATTCTGGGCCGCAAGCGCAAGCAGGCCGTGGTGGAGCAGGCCGTGGATCTGTCGGCTGCCAAGGACGAAGAGCAGGCACAGGTGCCGGCGCTGGGCCTGGGCATGCGCTTCGCTTGCTGGGTCCTGGTCGGCGTCATGGTGCTGATCGGCAACCGCATCGGCCATGGCGTGCCGGTGATGGATGCGCTGCCCGGCGTGCTGCTCATCATTGCTGCCGTGTTTGTCGGTGATCTGATCTACGTCGGCACGCGCCGCATGCTGCCTGCCGTGTGCTGGATCTCGTTCATCGCCATGGCCATGACATTCCCGCTCACGCCTTATGCCGCCGAAGTGGCTGCGCTCACCGGCAAGGTCAACTTCCTGGCCATGATCACGCCCATGCTGACGTTCGCGGGCCTGTCGCTGGCCAAGGACATCCCGGCCTTCCGCCGTCTGGGCTGGCGCATCGTCGTGGTTTCGCTGCTGGCCAATGCCGGTGTGTTCCTGGCTGCGACCCTGATCGCCCAGACCTTTGTCCATACGCTGTAAAGCCGGAGCACGACCATGATGAACACCATCAAGTGGCCCGGCCAGCAGGAACTTCAAGCCTGGCGCCATGACTTTCACCGTCATCCCGAAACCGCGTTTCAGGAGCACCGCACCAGCGCACGCGTGGCCGAATTGCTGAAGAGCTTTGGTCTGGAAGTGCACACCGGCCTGGCCGGTACGGGTGTGGTTGCCGTGCTCAAGGGCAATATGGGCGCAGGCCCATCCATCGGCCTGCGCGCCGATATGGACGCGTTGAATGTGACGGAGCTCAACCAGTGCGAGCATGCGTCCACGCACGCCGGCCGTATGCATGCCTGCGGCCATGACGGCCATACCAGCATGTTGCTGGGGGCTGCCCAGGCTCTGGCCTCGGCGCCCGATTTTGCGGGGACCGTACATTTCATCTTCCAGCCCGCCGAGGAAAACGAAGGTGGCGCGCGAGCCATGATCGAAGCCGGCTTGTTCAAGCGCTTCCCCATGGACGCGGTCTACAGCATGCATAACTGGCCTGGCCTGCCTGTGGGAACGGCAGCGGTGCATTCCACGGCCGTGATGGCGGCCTTCGACATCTTTGACCTGACGCTGACCGGCAAGGGTTGCCATGCCGCCATGCCCCATCTGGGCAAGGACGCACTGCTGGCTGCCTGCCAACTGGTGACTCATCTTCCCGCGCTGATTGCGCGCGAGCAGGAGGTTCACAAGCCGGCCGTGCTTAGCGTGACCAGCTTCAACGCCGGCGATACCTATAACGTGATGCCCGAAGTCATCAAGCTGCGTGGCACCGTGCGCTGCTTTGACATGCCTCAGCGTGCGCGCATCGAACAGCGTTTTCGCGATGCGATTGCCGCGACCTGCGCGCTGCACGGCCTGGAGGCCCATCTCGACTACCGCGTCAGCTACCCCGCAACCATCAACAACCCCCAGCATGCCGAAGTCTGCGCCGAGGTGCTGACCAGCGTGCTGGGCGAGGGCAAGGTGCGCCGCGATATGGTGCCCAGCATGGCCTCGGAAGACTTTGCCTTCATGGCGCAGGAATGCCCGGGCGTCTATATCTGGCTGGGCAATGGCGAGGACAGTGCCTCGCTGCACAATCCCAAGTACGACTTCAATGACGCCAATCTGCCGCTGGGCATGCGTTACTGGGTGGCGCTGGTGGGTGCGCTGCTGAAGGACGGCAAGCTGCCAGCCTGACAGCGCAGTTTTGCCATACATGCCTACGCCGGGTCAACGCAGAGTTGAGCCCGGCGTTTTTCATGATCCGCTGGTTTGCAAAACTGCACCAAGCAATGCATTCGGTCACAGAAATGTCGGAAGGCTGACACCCTGTAACGCCATTGGATGCAGGAGCTCTATGATGTTTGTAGCGCTCCGAGATAGTTTCTGTCGTTATCTCAACAGGAGTTGGGGCGTGCGTGGCGGCCGCCTTGATCCTGTGGGTGAAGAGTTGGTTGCGCAATAGCAGGTGTTGCATTCCGGCGCATGGCCGGGATTTCACGCGGCGCTGACCGCATCTCTTTCGCAACGCTGCCTGCACCAACCCTGGTGACGCGACTTGTTGCACTGTCCGGGTCTTGATACAGGAGGGCGCTATATGCCGTTCGGCAATCTGGAGGCGGGCATCTGGCCTGCTGGCTTTCCACCGCTGCTGAGCTGGTGCGTGCTGGTTTCGGCCGCCGCCTTGCTTGGTCATCTGGTTCATCGCTTTACCGGCTATCCACGCATGCTGGGCTACACCATGGTCGGCCTGGTGGCCGGCTGGGTGGGGTTTGGTGACCTGCCCTGGCCTTTGCAGGGCAGTTCGGCGCTGCTGCTGGAGCTGGCCGTGGGCGCGAGCCTGTTGCTGGCTGCATCCCAAGTTTCCCTTCCCTGGCTGCTGCGTCAGCCCTGGCTGCTGCTGCAAAGCCTGGGCGAGTCGTTGTTGACTCTGGTGGTGGTGACCGCCGCCTTGCTGGCGCTCGGCTGGGGCTGGGCCGTGGCGCTGGCCGTCGGCGTGATATCCATGGCGGCATCGCCGGCCGTGCTGCTGCGCATTGCCGATGATTTGCGTGCCAGCGGTGCAGTGACGGATCGCAGTCTGCTGCTGGCAACCATCAGCACCTTGCTGGCGCTGCTGGGGGCGCTGGTGCTGACGGTAGTATTTGTTCCTGCCGCCGCTGCGGCGGGCGGCGGCCTGCAGTTCTCGGCTGCGGGACTGGGGCGTTTGCTGCTCAGCCTGCTGCTGACCCTGTTCTGGGCCTTGCTGGTCACGGCCGCTTTTTGGCCGGTGTTGCGTTGGCAGTCATCGCGCAGCGACAGCACGGCCTTTTATCTGCTCGCGGCAATGACTGCGGTCTGTCTGCTGGCAGAGCAATGGGGTGGTTCGGCCGCGCTGGGCTTTATGGTTGCGGGGCTGATGCTGCGCAATCTCAGTCCCATGCCATTGATCTGGCCCCAGGCCTTTCAGGCGGCCAATGCCATGCTCAATCTGCTGATGTTTGTACTGGTTGCCAGTATGGCAGCCCAGGTCGGCATGTCGTTCGCTCTTGTTTCGGTAGTGGCTAGCGCCGTACTGGCAAGGGCAGTCGGCAAATTTTCTGCAGTTTTGCTATTGGGGCACGGCACGGCCATAGGCTGGCGCAGACAGTGGCCCGTGGCCTGCGGACAGTTTGCGCTCTCGGGGGTGGCCCTGCTTATGGTCTCTGCTCTGGTGTCGCAGTGGACTGCTTTCAATGCCAGCGTGGCCCAGCAGCTCGCGGCCATTGCCTTGCCCATGATTGTCTTGTGTGAGGTACTGGGTGTGCTGCTGGCTGCCACGGCGCTGTGGCGCAGCGGCGATGCCCATCGGGGCGTGGGCCGCGCAGCCTTGCAAAGAGGGGAGAGGCGTCATGACGCATGAAGTCGAACACATTCAATCGGCAGCGGCCGATGGTCTGGGTGAATTCGCGCCATCTCAGGCGTTGACGCTGGGCGTGGAGCTGGAGCTGCAGCTGCTCAACACCCATCACTACGATATGACGCCTTATGCGCCCGATATGCTGGCTCTGCTCAAGAACGCCAAGGTTCCGGGCTCCATCGTTCCCGAGGTGACGGCCAGCATGATCGAAATCTCGACCGGCATTTGTAGCGATGCACAGGACGCGTATGAGCAGTTGGCGGTCACACGCGATGCCCTGGTCAAGGCGGCTGACCGGCTCAATATCGCGCTGGCCGGCGGCGGTACGCACCCGTTTCAGCAATGGCACCAGCAGCGCATCTACGACAAGCCGCGCTTCAAGGAACTGACGGCGCTGTACGGCTATCTGACCAAGCAGTTCACCATCTTCGGCCAGCATGTGCATGTGGGCTGTCCCAGTGCCGATGATGCGCTGATGATGCTGCACCGGCTCTCGCGCTATATCCCGCATTTCATTGCGCTGTCCGCATCCAGCCCCTTTGTGCAGGGGCAGGACACGGCGTTTGACTCGGCGCGCCTGAACTCGGTGTTCGCATTTCCGCTCTCGGGGCGTGCACCATTTGCCTTGCACTGGGAAGACTTCGAGCGCTATTTTGTCAAGATGGCTGCCACGGGCGTAATTCACAGCATGAAGGACTTTTACTGGGATATCCGTCCCAAGCCGGAGTTCGGCACTGTGGAAGTTCGTGTCTTCGATACGCCGCTGTCCATCCATCGCGCGGCGCAACTGGCGGCCTATGTTCAGGCGCTGGGCGCCTGGTTCCTCAGTGAGCAGCCCTTCGAACCCAGCGAAGACGACTATCTGGTCTATACCTATAACCGCTTCCAGGCCTGCCGCTTTGGTCTGGACGGCACCTATGTGGACCCTGCCACCAGCGAGCAACTGCCGCTGCGCGAGCATATCGAGCAGACGCTGGGGCGCATCACCGGCCATGCGCCGGCATCCGGCAAGAGCGCTTTGCAGGAGCTGGCCCAGGTGCTGCAGGGCGGCAACGATGCGAGCTGGCTGCGCGAAAGCTATGCCCGGGTGCAGCAGTTGCCGGAGGTGGTGCGCCAGGCGTCGCTCAGATTCGCTGGCAGGCCCTGACCGGCGTTGACATTATCGGCTCGGCGCAAGGCATTAGAGTTGCCAACACTTAAGAGTGGGGGGGAAAGGCTTGAGTAAAGCCTGGACCAGACCTGCTTTGTTGATCCGCAGGTCCGGCTGTTCTCATTGCCTGGACCAGGCGGCGCCTAGCTTTATCGGATATGAGCGATTTCATGGTTGCGACCGTCATCCTTGGCATGCTCTGCGTGCATCTGTTGTGTTTTTGCGTTCTGTTCATGCTGATCAGTCGCAGGCTGCCCGGCAGAAAAATGGGCATGGAGGTCTTTGCGCTGGGCAATCTGCTGCTTGGTTGTGCCTATATATTGCAGTTGTTGGGCGGCAAGCCTGGCTGGAGTGTGATGAGTCTCGTCAATCACACGCTGACGCTTTGCGCGCCGGTAGCGTATGTGCTGGGTGCGATGCGGTTTTTCAATCGGCCGACGCCGGTATGGCGTCCGCTGCTGATTTTGGCACTGGCCTACAGCGCGGCTCAGGTGCTGGTGCAGTCTACGCTTGGTCTGGAGGCGCGTCAGGCCATGTTGGCTGCGGCATGCACTTTGCTGTTTCTCTGCATGACGATCACTTTGCTTTGGGGAACGCGCAGCTTTGCCAGGAATATGGCCGTGGAGATGGTGGTGTTTGCCATCCTGATCGCGGGCATATGTGGTCTCAATGCCATGAAGCTCATGCTGATCCTGAAGGGTGGGTTGCAGGCTTTGGACATGAACAGCCGTTTCCAGATGGTGTTCTATATCTATATGTCTTTCCTCGGTACGGTGATTCCGCCAGGCGCTGTCTGGCTGGCGTTGCGCCGTCTCACCGACGAACTCGGCAGCATGGCAGCGCAGGATCCGCTGACCAAGCTGCTCAATCGTCGTGGTTTGCTAGATGGGCTGGAGGCGCATTTCGCAGCCAGGAAAGCCGCTCCGGTCCACCTCTTGATCGTGGACATTGACCATTTCAAGCGCATCAACGACAACTATGGGCACCAGTTTGGCGACAACGTGCTGTGTCGCGTGGCAGAAGCGATTCAGCAAAGCACGCGCAGGAGTGATCTTAAATGTCGTCTGGGCGGCGAGGAGTTTCTGGTTCTTTGCCCTGGCCTGAAGGGGGATGAAGTTCTGCAACTGGCCGAAAGAATACGTGCGGCGATTGCGGAAATCGCGATACCTGGCATCAGCCTGCACGGCTCTGTCACTTGCACGGCGACGATTGGTGTTTCCAATCCGTTCATCACTTCTCAGGCATTTGACATCACGCTGCAGCAGGCCGATGCCGCTCTTTATCGAGGCAAGAGCGCCGGGCGCAACCGCGTTCAGCGTGCGGACCCCGAATACCTTCTGCCTCAGGCGCTAGAAAGCAAGGCAAGAAGGTCAAGCCTTTCTAACCGGGAAAGGGCCTGAAGACGCTCAGGCTGCAATCACCGTTACGGCATAACCCTTGCCGCTTGCAATCACCTCCAGCAGTCGATCAATATTGGGGTGAGCGCCGGGGCGTGCCTTGGCGTCTTCGGTGTGCTCTGCAAACAGCTGCAGACCCTCTTCGGCGGCGGCGACATTGATGCTGCCATGTTTTGCGTAGAGGGCGTTGTAGACCGTGACAGAGCCGGCCTTGCCAGGCGCATTCGGAATGCTTGCGGCAAGCTTGCCGTCGGAGTCGATCAGCTGTAGCTCGGCGACATGGGCGATGGAGGGAAGTTGCTTGAGGTTGTCGGCAAAGGCCATGGTGTGCTCGCGATGGTCGCTGTGATGGAAGCCGCTATTGTGAGGCAGTCTGATGGCGTGTTCAGCTGCGGGCGCTGTTTTGCTCCAGCACCCGCAGCGCCTGCTGCATCTGCGCAAGCGTTGGCGCATACTCGGGCAGCTCGGCAATTTCATCCATTTCGCGCTGCATCAACTGCTGAGCCTGTGCTGCAAGGTCCTGCCACTGTGCGGCGCTCATGAGGGCCTGCGCCGCCTGCAGCAAATCGGCTTCAGTCTCGTAGGACAGCGAAAGCTTGCGCACCACATTGAGGGCAAATGGCGGGCACAGCAAAATCTGAAACGCCGTGGAGCGCGCGAAGGCCCGATTGCTGTGGCCCTGCTTGCCGTGGCGCAGGGCCAGCCAGCTCAGGCAGGCCGTGCTCAGATAGATCAGCGCGAGTGCGATCAGCTGCAGCAGTTCGGAATGCAGCACCAGCAAGGCAGCGGGAAGACAGAGAAACAGCAGCGCAGCCAGCAGATACAGCGGCAGCGCAAACGCTTTGAAGCTGCGGGCATGTGCCTCCACTGCCTTTGAAAATGTCGCCTCACCGGGCAGGTGAATCCGCGTGGTGCTCCAGCGCTGCCGGTAGACGGGCTGGTGTAGTGCAAGAACAGGCAGCCATAGCAGGCGGTTCTGACGCAGCTCGAAGCCCCGGCTGGCCAGCTGTGCCCGCCATCCCGAGCGTAGCGGGCGCAGCAAACCCTCTTCTGGCTTGAGCAGCAAGGCCGCGTCATAAAGATAGAACAGGACAATGGCCAGAACTACCTGCAGCTGCGTGGAGATCGTGAAGTACAAGACGGCTTTCGAGACAAGACAAACCCCGCGATCTTAGCGATGCGCGGGGCGGGGTTACAGGGGTTGAAGCCGCGACCGACTGTCTTATTCTGCGGCTTTCTTGCGGCCAAACAATTTGCCTATGCCTGCGAACAGCGCGACCGCTGCGGCTGCAATGATCTTCCAGCCTGCTGCCAGAAAGCCTGCAATCGCACCCCAAAGGCCTTTCTTTGTGGCCACTGCGGCAGCTCCGCCGAGCACCAGTGCACCCAGGCCGATGGCGGCGACCTTGTCACCGTTCTTGAACTCGGCATAGGTCTGGCCACTGTTGTAGTCGAAGCCGGCGAGTACTTTCTTGAATTCATCGGTGTTCTGGGCCAGTGTGGCGGTGTCGGAGACCAGGGTGGCAGTCATCACGCCGCTGCGGCCCAGAATGCGCGAGGTGTAGTTGACATTCTTCTCGCCCGACTCGCCGCGCAGACGCAGACCCCATTCCAGTCGCTTGGTGGCTGTGTCGTAATGTGGGGGAACCTGCCAGCCATCGGTGTACAGCGCTTCAAGACCCAGCTTCTTGCGCTGTTCGTTGCCGGCCTTGTCGCCTGACTGCATGGATTTGAGCAAGTCGTCGGCATCGATTTTTTCGTCGTCCTTCACGTAGCCAGTGTCGTCATACGAAAACACGGCAAACCAGTCCAGCGATTTGGGGGCTATCAGAAAGTGATCGCTGCTGGGTGGGTTGCCAAATGCCTGCAACAGCTTGGATGTGTCGGCCTCGCCGAGAAAGGCATAGCCCGATGGAATCTTGACGCTGGCCTTGTCAGCGATTTCTCCCTTGCCGCTTTCCTGCCAGCGCAGGGCCTTGATTTCAGGCGGTAACTCCTGAGTGGCTTCGGTCTTGGCCCAGACGCCCAGAGAAAGTGACAGGCCGAGAACGGCGGCCGCGATGGACTTGAACATTCAATGAACTCCCGTGTTATGAATTTATTGAGGATTGCTATTGGTAATAGCGAACTTGATTTCACATTCGCATTCGAATCATCAGTCGTTGATTCGCACGTGAAGCATAACGCGGCTCAAACTGAGCTGACAAAATTAGCAGGATTGATAGAACAAAGCGTCAGTAATATCGGACAAAAAGCATGTTTTAAAGATTTTTCATGGGGATTGATCATATGCACAGTGCCATATCATTCTTGCAGGGACATGCCAATCTGGGCATGGGCAGCTGGCACCTTGGCCAGGGGCGGCGTAGCCGGGACGAGGAGAAAGCGGCCTTGCTCACCGGATTGCAACTCGGCCTGAGCGTGATCGACACCGCCGAGATGTATGGCGACGGCCTTTCCGAAGAACTGATTGGCGATGTGCTGCGTGACTGGCCGCCAAGTCGGCCCCGGCCTTTTCTGGTCAGCAAGGTGCTACCCATGCATGCCAGCCGCAAGGGAGTGATGCGTGCGTTCGAGGCCAGCGCCCATAAGCTGGGAGTGGGCTGTATCGACCTCTATTTACTCCACTGGCGCGGAAATACGCCGCTGGCCGAGACGGTAGCCGCGTTTGAGGACCTTAAGACGCAGGGCAAGATTGGCCATTGGGGCGTTTCCAATTTCGACATCGACGATATGCAGGAGCTGTGGCAAGTTCCCGGCGGACGCAACTGCGTGGTCAATCAGGTGCTCTACAACGTTCTCAGCCGCGGCATCGAATATGACTTGCTGCCCTGGTGTCAGAAGAACGGCGTGACCGTGATGGCTTATTGCCCGCTAGGACATGGAGAGCTGATTGAGCACAGCCTGCTGGCTGAAATAGGTGATCGCCATGGTGTCGGTGCCAGTGTGGTGGCTCTGGCCTGGGCTCTGCGCAGCGGCAAAGTTCTGGCGATTCCCGAGAGCGGCTCCGAAGACCATGTCCGAGACAACGCCCGTGCACTGCAGCTCAAGCTCGGCCCGGAGGAGCTGGCGCTGATCGATGCTGCCTCGCCTCCGCCGCGCTTCAAGCAGCCGCTGGACATTCTCTGAGCAAGAAGGGCGCCTGAGGCTTAGGCGAGTCGGTGTCATGAGCGACGGTCCGTGAGATCCTCGCTGCCCGTACCAGCACTCAGACCTGAGCCCAGTCCGGCACCCAGTCCCAGGCCTCCCGCTCCCATGCTTGCACCCTGAGCGCCTGCGCCACTGCGACCGCCCGAACCCTGAGCTTCACCGGCCTTGCGATTCCCTCCGGCGCCCCCGGTACTCGGCCTTGCCGGGCCCTGGGACGGTATCTGGAGATGCGAGGGAATGGGTTCAAGATCCAGGGCGTCGCGGATAAAGCCGCGCAGCGAGGTGACCAGCGCGGCGGTCTCGATAGGTCGACCGGCCGCCATATCCTGGGCTGCCCGGGCCGCCAGTTCCACTTGCTCCTCGGTACCCAGCAGGATGATGTCGGACAGAGCGGCTTCCACGGCATCCCGGATACGACGCCGGCGCTCGTTCAGGCTAGCTCCGGCTGGCGTTTGTGGCGGCGTCTCATCGGTTTGCCTGAGCTCGCGCAGATGCAGAGGGCTCACGCTCTGCGTGCCGGTGAACGAGCTGCCCAGCGTTTTGTAGGCGGCGATCAAAGTCTTGAGTCGTTCGTTGATCTGCCGGTTCTCACGCTCGCGTCGTTTTTGCACGGTCTGCATGAACAACAGGCGAATGCCCATCATCAGGCAGGTCACCAGCAACAGGCCCAGCACAGTGGAGAGCAAGGAGGTCCAGGAGCTGAAATCAAGCGAAGAGCGCATGGAGTTCTTTCAAACGGAGTCGTCGGCCATGAAAGCGAGTTCGCACAATTTTCACGCGGTCAGGGCGAGAGTGGCATGCTCCGGCCGCGCTTGCGGCAAAGCTTGTCAATCGGGCTCGCGTTTTGCCATATGCTAGATAGTTGACATATCACCTAGCTGAGAAAAAGAGACAACGTGGTGGAGCCTGTGACTAACCGGGGTCTGAACCCCTCATGGATCATCGTCGCAGCGGGCGTCAGTGCCTCGCTGCATGTGGGCAAGCTGCCGCCCGCCGTGCCCCTGCTGCAGCAGCAACTGGGCGTGTCCCTGGTGCAGGCCGGATTTCTGCTCTCCACCGTTCAGGTGGCGGGCATGGTGCTGGGCCTGGTGGTGGGCCTGGGCGCCGACAAATGGGGTCTGCGTCGCAGCTTGCTGATGGGGCTGCTGTTGATGGCGCTGTCCAGCATGGTGGGTGCTTTGGCCACGGGCTTTGCCTGGTTGCTGGCGCTGCGCGCTCTGGAAGGTCTGGGATTCTTGCTGGTCGCCATGCCTGCTCCAGGGCTGATCCGTCGCAGCGTCAAGCCGTCAGAGCTGGGGGCGCGAATGGGCTGGTGGGGCTCTTATATGCCCATTGGCAGCGCCATGGGCTTGCTGCTTGGGCCATGGGTGCTGCAGGCGACCAGTTGGCAAACTTGGTGGCTTGCGCTGGGTTGTACCTCCGCCTTGGCTGCCTATGCTGTATGGCGCATGGTGCCTGCGGATGCCACTGCAGCGGTAGCAGTCCCTGCCGATGAAGGATGGCGTCCGCGCCTGGCGCTCACATTGCGCAGCCCCGGCCCCTGGCTGGTGTCGCTGGGCTTTATGGTGTATTCGGGTCAGTGGATGGGCATTGTCGGCTTTCTGCCCACGCTCTATTCTGAGGCAGGGCTCAGTGCCAAGCTGGCCGGCCTGCTGACTGCCGTGGTCGCCGCCAGCAATATGCTGGGCAATGTGGCCGCAGGCAGGTTGTTGCATCGGGGCTGGAGTCCCGCGCGCTGCCTGCAGACCGGCTATGTACTGATGGGGCTGACGGCGCTGCTGGCCTATGTGCAGATCGGCGGCGAGCCTTTGGCGCCGCTGTGGCTGCGCTTCGTGGCCGTGGCACTGTTCTCGGCGACGGGCGGCCTGATACCGGCGACCTTGTTCACAACGGCCATGCATCTGGCGCCCAGCCAGGCCACGGTGTCAACTACCGTGGGTTTCATGCAGCAATGGTCTTGCGTGGGGCAGTTTGTGGGTCCGCCGCTGGTGGCGGCCGTGGCCATGCAGATGGGCGGTTGGCAGTTTACGTGGATGGTGACAGGCAGCATGTGCGTGCTGGGCTGGTTGCTGGCGCAGGGAGTGGGCCGTTGCTGGAGCAGCCTCAGGGCCTGAGACTTGGGGGATGCTCTGTATTTGTGAGCTTGTAGTTCTTGGTGGGTAAGTGCTGTAGTTCGATTTGGTGTGTTGTTTTGAGCTGGCGCAGAGGGCTCAATTGCCAGCCCAAGCATGATTCGAGTCTGAACTGCGGTTAGGCTGCAGTCTTGTGGAGGTTCATGATGCAAAAGCGCCAGTTTCTCGCCACCGCAGCTTCGCTGACGGCATTGTCATCAACGCCCTGGCTCGCGGGCTGTGCTTCGCGTCGTGCCAAGACGGTGGTCAAGCCCGCCGAGCTGATCTATTACGGCGGCCCGATTCTCACCATGAATGACGCCCAGCCTCAGGTGGAAGCTGTGGCGGTGAATGCCGGAGTGATTGCCGCCATCGGCTCGCTGCAGGAGCTGGAGGCCTTGCGCGGTCCGGCCACGCGCATGGTGGACTTGCAGGGGCGCACGCTGATTCCAGGCTTTGTGGATCCACACAGCCATATCGGCGGCGTGGGACTGCAGGCCATTTCGGCCAATCTGCTGCCTCCGCCCGACGGCGGCAATGCCTCTATCGCCGACTTGCAGCAGACGCTGCGCGAGTACATCCAGACCTCGCCCGAGGTCAAACAACTGGGCATCGTGCTCGGTTTTGGCTATGACGATTCCCAGCTCCAGGAGCGGCGTCATCCCACACGCGATGACCTCGATGCCGTCTCCCGAGACCTGCCGATTGCCGTGATTCATCAGTCAGGGCATTTCGGCGCACTCAATTCCGCGGCCCTGGCCCGTGCCGGCATCGGCCCCGGCACCCCCAACCCCGAAGGCGGAGTGATTCGTCGCCGTGCGGGCAGCCCGGTGCCCAACGGGGTACTGGAGGAGAACGCCTTCTTCCACAGCCTGGGCCGGATCATGCCCAAGCTCACGCTTGAGCAATCCATGGACTGGCTGGAAAAAGCCCAGCAGCTCTATCTGGAGTTCGGCTACACCACGGTGCAGGACGGGCGCTCCGACGCAGGCGCGATCGCCTCGGCCATGGCGGCGGCCGAGTCGCGTCGGCTGGTCATCGACGTGGTGTCCTATCCCGACATACTGCAACTGGGCGATGGCGCGCTGGCCAACAAGCTCAAGTTCAGCCGCAACTATACCAATCGCTTCCGCATTGGCGGCGTCAAGCTCACGCTCGACGGCTCGCCTCAGGGCAAGACGGCCTGGCTGACCGAGCCCTATCTAGTGCCTCCCGATGGCCAGCAGCCCGGCTATCGAGGCTATGGGGTGCTCAGCGATGCCAGGGCCAACGAGCAGGTGGCCAAGGCCATCCACAACGGCTGGCAGATTCTGGTACATGGCAACGGCGACGCGGCGATCGACCAGTTCATCGCCGCCGTGCGTGCCAGCGGCCCCGTGGAGCAGGCGCGTGCCGTGCGCCCGGTACTGATCCACGGTCAGACGCTGCGACGCGACCAGGTGAGCCAGCTCAAGGAGCTGGGCATTTTCCCCTCGCTGTTTCCCATGCATACCTTCTACTGGGGCGACTGGCACCACGACTCGGTGCTCGGCGATCCGCGCGCGCAGAACATCTCGCCGACTGGCTGGGTGCTGGCCGAAGGCATGGTGTTCACCTCTCACCACGATGCGCCTGTGGCCCTGCCGTCGTCGATGCGTGTGCTCGATGCCACGGTGAATCGCACCACGCGCTCGGGCCGTGTGCTGGGGGCCGAGCATCGCGTCTCGCCCTGGGTGGCGCTCAAGGCGCAGACCATCTGGTCGGCCTACCAGCATTTCGAGGAAGACCGCAAGGGTTCCATCGAGGTCGGCAAGCTGGCCGACCTTGCCGTGCTGTCGGGCAACCCGCTGACCGTGGAGCCTCATCAGCTTGCCGGTCTCCAGGTGCTGGAGACCATCAAGGAAGGGCGCACGGTTTACAAGCGCGGTGGGGCAAACTTCTGATTTGAGAGCCGCTTGCGATTGATAGGTATGCGTTTGGGTGAATGTCTTTCACGCATCGCGCGAGCCGATAAGGGCACGCAACGCACGCTCCAGTTGCCGGGCGTTCTCATGCACCAGCAGCCATTCGGGCTGCAGTACTTCCGTTGGTGCAGGTGATGCAGGGCAGCTATCCATGGTCGCCAGTGGATCATCGGCCTTGAGTGCGACCACGGTTGGCTGGTTGGCCAGATCCAGACAGGCATGCGTCAGCCAGCGACAGTAGTCCGCTATTGCCGCTGGCGGTGGCATCCCGGTGTGGGCGGTGGCACGATTCAGACTTTCGGCCAGCAGCAGAGCCGTGGCATAGACCCGCACGGCATGGCGGTCATAGCGGCGGGTGACAAAAGCCAGTCGCTCTGCATTGAGCCGTCCGCGCAGGGACCAGCGGCGCGAGGAATGGGCCTGCCCTACGGCGGCGCGCAGGGCGGCCAGCGATTCATGGGCCAGTGATAGCTGGCCAAGAGCGGTTTCGGCTGCATCGGCTTTTTGCTGCTGGCAGGCCTTGAGAATCAGATCCAGACCGTTGGCAAGCTGCTTGAGAAAGATCGAGGCGGCCCGGCCCATATCCTTGATGGGATTGGAGGTCAGCAGCACCTGGCTGAAGATAAGCCCGACCGCCGCACCGACCGTGACGTCCAGCAGACGGGCTCCGCCCGCCATGCTGGGGCCGAGCACCAGCACCAGAATCACCGAGACCCCGGCTTGAATCGGCACCACGGGTGCGGGGCCGATGATGGCGCCGAGCAGGATGGAGAGAAATGCGCCCAGACTCATGCGCAGCAACAGATGCTGCTCTGGCAACTGCCACAGCAGATCGCCGATCACGATGCCCAGTGTGCAGCCGATGAGCAGACTGCGCGCCTGTTTCAGATGGCTGGGCAGTCCAGGGGCGAGGCAGATCACGGCGGTGACCACGGCGAAGGCGGGCTTGGGGTGGCCCCAAAGCTGCTGGGCGATGACCCAGGCCAGCATGCTGGCCAGCGCAGCGGCAATCGCATCACGCAGGGCCAGCCTGGCCCGCGATGGAAAAGTGGTCTTGGCACGGCGCCAAGCCAGCATGAACGGGGTGCTCCAGCGCAATCTCAAACTCCTTGGTATGGCGGTCGATCAGACTCTGATCCAGGGATGTTAGAGGGCGCCATGAGATTGCCCTGTGGGAAATACGCCACGCCACCCGAAAATGCAGTCCAGCGGATCAGTCTGCCGAGTCGTCGTACTGGGGCGGGGTCCTGCGAAAGCCACTGGTGATGATGGCTAGATAGGCAAGCCCTATGCAGCCCCAGATGAGGCCCGAGCTCAGCGAGCTGGGCTCCACTTCCAGCCACATGGCGCCTACGCTGATGAAGCCCAGCACCGGGGTGACAAGATAGCGCAGCAGGTCGCCCGGTCTGTGCCAGCGGCCCTGGCGCCACATATATTCGGCCAGCACCGACAGATTGACAAAACTGAAAGCCGTCAGCGCGCCGAAGCTGATCAGGGCGACCACATATTCCAGGCTCAGCAAGCCAGCGGTCAGCGCCACTGCGCCCACCAGCAGAATGTTGTAGGAAGGCGTGAAGGACTTGGGGCTGATGTGGCCGAAGAAGCGCTGGTGGATCACGCCATCGCGGCCCATGACATACATCAGTCGCGATACACCCGCGTGAGCCGCGATGCCCGAGGCCATGACGGTGACGATGGCAAAGGACAGCACCACTGACTTGAACAGCGCGCCGCCCACCAGATAGAGGATCTCGGGCTGGGTTTCGTCCACGGCCTCGAAGTACTGACCGGGGTCGCCCGGGAAATAGAGCTGCAGAAAATACGTGGCCACGATGAAGATCAGGCCGGAAATAAGCGCCGTCAGAAAAATGGCCTTGGGCAGGGTGTTTCGGGTGTCGTGAGTTTCTTCGGCCAGTGAGCTCAGCGAGTCGAACCCCGTGAACGAAAAGCAAAGAACGGTGGCTCCCGTAATCAGCGCACCGATCTCGGCCTGGGCGCTCCACAAGGGCGACAGCGTCCACAGGCCCAAGCCGCCATGCTCGGCAATCGCACCCAGGGCATTGCGGCCCGCATGCAGATCGCGCCAGACCATGCAGGTGAAGACGGCGATGACGAGCAACTGGAAGAAGACGATCAAGCCATTGAAATGGGCGACGAAGCGGATGCCGCGCAGGTTCACGCAAACCATCAGCGCGGTCAGGCCGACGATCCAGACCCAGTGGTTGACCTCGGGGAACATGGATGTCAGATAGATCTTGGCCAGCAGGATATTGACCATGGGCGAGAGCAGATAGTCCAGCAACGAGGACCAGCCCACCATGAAGCCCACATTGGGGTGAATGGCCTTTTGCGCATAGGTATAAGCCGAGCCCGAGGAGGGGTAGCGGCGGATCATGTGGCCGTAACTCAGCGAGGTCAGCAGCACGGCCAGCAAGGCAACAAAGTAGGAGGTGGGCACATGCTGCAGCGAATCGCGCGAGACCATGCCGAAAGTGTCCAGCAATGTCATCGGCTGGATATAGGCCAGGCCGATGATGACCACATGCCATAGCAGCAGAGTCTTTTGCAGGCCGGCAGAAGCAGGGGGCGAGGCAGCCTTGGCTGGGTGATCGGTCAGTGCAGTCATCTTCTACAAGAACAAGAGAGCCGTCGCAAAACTTGCACCGGCCTGCTCGTGGCAATGCACCGCAGAGATGAGTCCCGGCTTGGTTGCCACTGTGTTATCAATGGTTTGGGCACACCCCGAAGCAGGGCGCCGTTCTTGGGATCCGCTGAACCTCGGGTCGGGCAACAGCGAAAAGCCGGCATTATCGGCTTTTGTTACTGCCGAGGTTGCTTATGATGAAAATCGCATTAAGTTCAAGGCGGTATCAGCACAGCTTGCTATGACTAGAAGAGCATACACATGCTCAGCCTCAACTCCCTTGCAGTAGAGACTGAATGCATTGCCATTCGGCTTCGGTCACTGGGGTAATGGAGAGACGATTGCCTTTTTGCAGCACGCGCATCTGCGCCAGTTGAGGTTGCTCGCGTAGCTCTGGCATCAGCAGGGGGCGGATCTTTTTCAAGGCCTGCACATCCAGCATAAGCCAGCGCGGTTTGTCGTTCTGGGACTTGGGGTCGTAATAGGGGTCTGCTGGGTCGAACTGTGAAGGGTCCACACGCAGATTGCCGGCAATGCGGGCAATGCCGTAAATCCCAGGTTCGGCGCAACTGGAATGCCAGTACAGCACGCCGTCACCCGCCTGCATATCGTCACGCATGAAATTGCGTGCCTGGTAATTGCGTACGCCATTCCAGGCAATGGTCTGCTGGGGGGACGCCAGAGCATGGTCGATGGAGTACTCGTCGGGCTCGTTCTTCATGAGCCAGTAACGATGGGCTTGGAGGCTGCTGTCGTTCATAGGTGCATTGTCGGCGAGGAGGTTGCTGTCTCAGTCATCACGATCTCGCTGCCAGGGACCGCGATCCTGCTGCCAATTGCGCACCAGATCGCTATTGCGTTGCAGCAGATTTCGGGTGTCCAGCCAGCGGCCAGGAATGTCCAGCTCGGCTTCTTCCACCACCCGCATACAGTCCTGAATATGGCGCTCGCCCAGATAGCGCAGAGTCGCGTAGCCTATGGATGCAGCTGCGAGCTGGCCCAGTAGGGGCACATATCTGGCGGCCTGCTTGGTGCTCATGCGCAAACCTATGGCTTTGCCGAGGCGCAGCACCATGTCGCGGGTGATGAACTTGCCGATCAGCACGGAGCCAACCATGGCGATGGCTTTCTGGACTTGCTCGCGCTTTCCTGGCGTGAGTTGGTCGAGTTGCTCTGGCGTCAATCCGAACTCCTGGTTGATGCGTGGATAGAGCTGTGCGAGCAGGGCTGCATCTGCAGCCCAGTCCAGACCGGGTATGGGAATGGCACTGGCGGCAGCGCTGACGAGTGCCCGTCTTCTCAGTAGTTTGCGGGCCCTTTCAGCGGCTTGGGCAATGTCTTTGCGCTCCGCTCTGGTCGCACTAAGGTTTCTGAAGCTCGGGTCTTTTTTCCACATATTCGATAAGGAGATGACGGAAATAGAAAAAGGGGCTTGTCGGCCCCTTTTGGTCGGAATTCAGATTCAGTTGGCCTTACCGCGCACCATGCCATAAATAAACAAAAGAATCACGGCCCCAATGACCGATGCGATCCAGCCTGCGGTTTGCCCGGGCTGGTACCAGCCCATGGCCGAGCCCAGATAGGTTGCTACAAACGAGCCGACGATACCGAGAAGAATCGTCATGATCCAGCCCATGCTGTCATTGCCGGGCTTGATGGCCCGCGCAATCAAACCGACGATAAGACCGACGATGATGGTTCCGATGATGGACATATTTTGTTCCCTGTTGGTGCTTTGACGAAAGTGACTCTACGCGGCCCGGCAGATCGACTCTGTCGGACGATTCTGAATGTCGGCGCGAGCGTGGTTCTTGCATGAAAACATGCGGCGGCATGGGCTACATCAGAGCTCAAGGAAAAAACAAAAACGCCTGCAGAAAGCAGGCGTTTTGGTCGAGCTCTGATTCAAAATCAAGGCTGCAATGGACCCAGGGCGCTATATGCAGCAGCTGTGGTTGCCGAAGCGTCAGCACCTTCGACGCGGCGGGCGCCGTCAAAGCGGCGAGCCCAGTAGGAGGTCTGCATGCTTTCCACACGTACGCTGGCACCGGTGCGCGGTGCGTGGATGAATTTGCCATCACCCACGTAGATACCCACATGGCTGAATGTGCGGCGCATGGTGTTGAAGAACACCAGATCACCGGGCTTGAGGTCGCTGCGGTCAATTTGCTGAGTGGCATTGGCCTGTTCGGCAGAGACGCGAGGCAGAACCTTGCCCATGGTCTGGGAGTAGATGGCCCGCACAAAACCGCTGCAGTCGAAGCCGGTTTCTGCATTGGTGCCGCCCAGGCGATAGGGAACCCCAAGGAAGCCCATGGCCGTCACCACCAGATCGGAGGTTTTTTCGGCCACGTTCTGACGTGCTTCGCGCACGAAATCAGTCGTCTTCTCGGCCACGGAGTGTCGAGCTTCACGCAACTGGGTGATGAGGCCGCGGTTGACCAGCAACTGGGCCATGTCGTCGTCACGCTGCTCGCTAGGCGCTGCGTGCGCTGAGGTAACGCCGACAAATAGAAGTGCAATAAGCCATCGGGACATGGGGCGTGAGGGTAACACGTTCATTTGTAGGATGGGTGCTCTATTTCCAATTTTTTCTCTTGGTTTTTGATGCAGCACAGCAAGTGAGCTGCGGGCATAAGCTTATTGCGTGAGCTGCTCTCAAATTTGCAGCGTATTGCAGTAAGTGATTTCCCCATTCTGGTGAATGCGGGTCGGGAATGCAGCAATTCATGGTATTGACATGCGAGAGGCGTTGCATTGACGGACTTTCTACCCCGGCATGCGCTTGCAGCGACAATAGCGCCATCGATTGCAGCAGATGCGATACGCTTCCTCAGCGTGCCGCGCGCCTGTCCTGCGCAAGCGCTGCGCTTTTTAGCAGTGGCTTGTTGACACGGTTTTAAGAAAGATTTGCCATGTTGTTAGAAGCTTCCGAGTCGCAACTGGTTCTGGTGGACTACCAGGACAAGCTGATGCCCGTCATTCACGAAGGCGCGCAAGCGCTGGCCAATGCCGTCAAGCTGGCCAAGATGGCGCAGCTGCTGGATGTGCCTGTCTGGGGAACTGAGCAGAACCCCTCGCGCCTTGGCGCCAATAATGCGGAACTGAAGGCGCTGTGCCAGAAGACGCTGGAGAAAATGTATTTCAGCGCCGTGCCGGAGGGGCTGGGTGAATGGCTGCGTCCTCCTGCCAAGCCGCAGGGCGGCAATGCGCGCAGCCTGCCCAAGCATCTGCAAAAGCCCCAGCAGCAGGCGCCCGAGCGCTATATGGTGGTGATTGCCGGCTGCGAAACCCATGTCTGTCTGCTGCAGACGGCGCTGGAGCTGCTGGAAGACGAGTTCGATGTGTGGGTGGTGACGGATGCTTGCGGCTCGCGCACCGAGCGTAACCGCGATGCAGCGTTTGACCGTCTGGCGGGCGCCGGCGCCGAACTGGTGACCACCGAGATGGTGATGTTCGAGTGGCTGCGCACCTGCGAAGACCCTGCCTTCAAGGAGATGCTGGCTCTGGTCAAGTAATCGCTTGCAGCTATTCAGGAAATAAGCGCCTTCTGGGCGCTTTTTCTTTTGGCTGCGCGCTGATCGCCACATTTCCATCCAGCGGCGCTCAGATCCCAGGAATCGCTGCCTGGCTTGCAGATGGTCTCCATGGGGTGTCCACCGAGGAGTCAGGAGCACTATGTCATACCCCATGGCACGGCGGACACGAATTCCTAGAAGATGGCTTCAAGGAGGACCCAGGAACTGAACGTGCTTGGGCCGGTGCTCTGATGCGGCGTTGATGCGGCGTTGATGCGATAGTAAAGTGCTGTCAGTTTTTGGCAAGCGCGTTATGAATAATTATGAATTCAGAAAACTCTCTGCAGAAGACGGAGAGTCAAGGAGACATATTCATGACCACGCGTTTCGAAGATTTTTATCAGCGTTCCATTCATGACCGCGACGGCTTCTGGGCAGAGCAGGCCGGCCTGATCGATTGGCAGCAGAAGCCGCAGCAGATCTGTGACTTCAGCAACCCTCCATTCGCCAAATGGTTTGTGGGCGGCACAACGAATCTTTGCCATAACGCCATTGACCGCCATCTGGCAGAGCGCGGCGATCAGAACGCGTTGATCGCCATTTCCACCGAAACCCAGACCGAGAAGGTCTATAGCTATCGCGAGCTGCATGCGGAAGTCAACCGCATGGCCGCCGTGCTGCAGTCGCTGGGTGTGCAAAAAGGCGACCGCGTGCAGATCTATATGCCCATGGTTGCCGAGGCCTGCTTTGCCATGCTGGCCTGCGTGCGTCTGGGCGCCATTCACTCCGTGGTGTTCGGTGGCTTTGCCTCGGGCGCGCTGGCGTCGCGCATCGATGATGCCGAACCCAAGGTCATCATCAGCGCTGATGCGGGCTCGCGTGGCGGCCGTGTCGTGGCTTACAAGCCTTTGCTGGATGAAGCGCTCAGGCAATCCAGCCACCAGCCCGCTGCCGTGCTGATGGTCAACCGCGGGCTGGCTGAAATGCCCATGAAGGCAGGTCGCGACCATGACTGGTCGGCCTTGCGCGCCCGGCACATGAATGCACAGGTGGATTGCGTCTGGGTGGAGTCAACCCATCCCAGCTACACCCTCTATACCAGCGGCACCACAGGCAAGCCCAAGGGCGTGCAGCGCGATACGGGCGGCTATACCGTGGCGCTGGCGGCCAGCATGCCGCATATCTTCGATGCCCAGGCCGGACAGACCTTCTTCTGCACCAGCGACATAGGCTGGGTCGTGGGTCATAGCTACATCATCTATGCGCCGTTGATTGCGGGCATGGCTACGGTGATGTATGAGGGGCTGCCAGTCAACCCCGATGCCGGCATCTGGTGGAGCATTGTCGAGAAATACAAGGTCACGCACATGTTCTCGGCGCCGACGGCGATTCGCGTGCTCAAAAAGCATGATGCGGATTACCTCAAGCGCTACGACATCTCCAGCCTCAAGGCCCTGTGGCTGGCCGGCGAGCCGCTTGACGAGCCCACTGCGACCTGGATCAGCCAGGCCATCAACAAGCCCATCATCGACAACTACTGGCAGACCGAGACCGGCTGGCCCATCATGACACTGTGCAACGGCGTGCAAAAGCAGGCCACGCGTTTTGGCAGTCCGGGCCGGGCGGTCTACGGTTACAACGTCAAGCTTATCGATGACGCCAGCGGCGAGGAGTTGACCCAGGCGAATCAGAAGGGCGTGCTGGCGATTGAAGGTCCGCTGCCGCCCGGTTGCATGCAGACGGTCTGGCGTGACGACAACCGCTTTGTCAACACTTACTGGAAGAGCATTCCGGGTCGGCTGATCTACAGCACCTTCGACTGGGGCATCCGCGACGAGGACGGCTACTACTTCATTCTTGGCCGTACCGACGATGTGATCAATGTGGCGGGCCATCGCCTGGGCACGCGCGAGATCGAGGAGAGCATCTCTGCCCATGCCCAGATTGCCGAAGTGGCGGTGGTTGGCGTTGCCGACAATCTCAAGGGCCAGGCTGCGCTGGCCTTTGCCGTGGTGCGCGATGCGGCCTTGGTGGCAGATGAGGTGTCCAGCAAGGCCCTGGAGGCCGATGTGATGAAGCTGGTCGACTCGCGTCTGGGTGCGGTTGCGCGTCCGTCTCGCGTGATTTTCGTCACGGCTCTGCCCAAGACGCGCAGCGGCAAGCTGTTGCGCCGGGCCCTGCAGGCCGTGGCCGAAGGTCGTGACCCTGGTGATCTGAGCACCATGGAAGATCCTGCGGCCCTGGCTCAGGTCCAGCAACGCTTGTAACTTCAGCAAGCCTTAGCCTGTGGTGATGGCTCTCAAAATCACCACAGTCCAGGCAAGGGCCGCTCCGCCGCAAAGTCGGTCGTCCCCTCAGGAAAGACTCGAAGCGACTCAGGGGATATTTGAATACAAGGCCTGCGACCATCAAGGCGCAGGCCTTGCTGTTTGCAGCCTAAAATCGCCCGATTGCGCCGCGCAGTCCACTGCCTGGCGCCATGGAATTGAAAAACTTCGAGAAAGAGCTGTTGTGCAAATTGCATCCTCCATCTTCAAGGCCTATGACATTCGCGGCATCGTGCCGTCGACACTGACTGAAGAAGTCGCCCGTGGCATAGGCCGCGCATTCGGTATGGCAGCGCTGGTAGCCGGCGAAAAAACCGTAGCGGTGGGCCGTGATGGACGTCTGTCGGGTCCCGCGCTTTCGGAGGCATTGATGCAGGGCCTGACCGATGTGGGCGTGAATGTGATCGACATCGGCCTGGCCACCACGCCCATGTTGTATTTTGCGGCCGCGACCTTGTGCACCAGCGGCATTCAGGTGACGGGCAGCCACAACCCCAAGGATTACAACGGCTTCAAGATGGTGCTGGCAGGCCGCGCCATTTATGGCGAGGAAATCCAGGCCCTGCGCTTGCGCATGGAAACCGAGGACTGGACGATTACCGGTTCTGGACAGATCAGCCGTGCTGATGTGCTCGCCGATTACACCGCCCGCATCGTGGGCGACGTGAAGCTGGCGCGGCCCATGAAGATTGTGGTGGACTGCGGTAACGGCGTGGCCGGTGCGTCGGCGCCCGCCATCTTCCGGCAACTGGGCTGCGAGGTGATTGAGCTGTTCTCTGAAGTCGACGGCAACTTCCCCAATCATCATCCAGACCCCAGCAAGCCCGAGAACCTGCGCGATGTGATCCAGGCCCTGCAGACCAGCGATGCCGAGCTGGGTCTGGCCTTTGACGGTGACGGCGACCGTCTGGGCATTGTGACCAAGGACGGCCAGAACATCTTCCCCGACCGTCAGATGATGCTGTTCGCCAAGGATGTGCTTTCGCGTGTGCCTGGCGGCTCCATCGTGTTCGACGTCAAGTGCACCCAGCGTCTGGCCCCCGAGATCGAAGCTGCAGGCGGCAAGGCCGTGATGTACAAGACCGGCCATTCGCTGGTCAAAGCTCGCATGAAGGAGCTGGGCGCGCCGCTGGGCGGCGAGATGAGCGGCCATATCTTTTTCAAGGAGCGCTGGTACGGCTTTGACGATGGCACCTACGCCGGCTGCCGTCTGCTCGAAATCGTCAGCCGCGAAACCGACCCCAGCGCAGTGCTCAACGCATTGCCCACCAGCTTCTCCACGCCCGAACTCAATGTGGCCTGTGCCGAAGGCGAGCCCCATCGTCTGGCGGCCGAGCTGCAGGCGCTCGCTGCCACGGAGTTTGCCGAACCTGCCCAGGTCAGCACCATTGACGGCCTGCGCGTGGACTGGGCCGACGGCTTCGGCCTGATCCGTGCCAGCAACACCACGCCGGTGCTGGTGCTGCGCTTTGAAGGCCACACACAGCAAGCCTTGCAGCGCATCGAAGCGCAGATGCTGGCCTTGCTCAAACGCGTCAAGCCCGACGCCCAGGTGGGCGCTTCTGCGCACTGATAGCAGCAGCGCTCAAGCATGGCCAGACCGGCTCCCATGAGCTTTGCCCGTGCGCTGTTCAGTGCACTGGCCTGGGCGGTGCAGCCTCTGCTGCGGCGCAAGCTGCGACGCAGAGCGCTTGCCGAGCCGGGCTACGGCGTGGCCGTACCGGAGCGCTTTGGCCATTATCAGCCTGCAGATCTGGGGCGCGATGGACGCGGCCGATGGGTGTGGATTCATTCGGTGTCGCTGGGCGAGACCCGAGCTGCCGCCATTCTGATCAAGGCCTTGCGCGAGCGCATGCCGGCCATGCGTCTGCTGCTGACGCACAGCACAGCGACTGGCCGGGAGGAGGGCGCAAAGCTGTTGCTGCCGGGCGATGTGCAGGTCTGGCTGCCCTGGGACTCCCTGGGCGCCACCAGGCGTTTCGTCGCGCAGTTCCAGCCTGTTGTGGGCGTGCTGATGGAAACCGAGATCTGGCCCAATCTGATTGCGGCTTGTGCCAACGCAGGCATTCCTCTGGCCCTGGCCAATGCTCGTCTGAACGAGAAATCCGAAGCCGGTGCTCTTAGAGTCAGGCCTCTGTCTCGCCCTGCATACGCCGCATTGGCTGCTGTCTGGGCGCAGACCGAGGCCGATGCCAAGCGCCTGCGCAATGTAGGCGCCCACGTGGATGCGGTGCTGGGCAATCTCAAATTCGATGTGCAGCCCGATGTCGTCCAGCTTGCCAGGGCCGCGCAATGGCGCACTGCGTTGGCGCGCCCCGTGCTGCTGTTTGCCAGCAGCCGCGAGGGTGAGGAAGCGATGTTCATCGATGCGCTCAAGGCCCTGGGCGATGCTGCAACGACGGTGCAATGGCTGGTCGTTCCGCGTCATCCTCAGCGCTTTGCCGAGGTGGAGAACTTGCTGGGCAAAGCGGGCTTTGCTGTTTCGCGGCGCAGTCAGTGGGGCCAGATGCCTCCTCTGCAGTCCGGCGCGATCTGGCTTGGTGATTCGCTGGGCGAGATGCCCCTGTATTACGGCCTGGCATCGGCAGCCCTGATGGGGGGGAGCTTTGCGCCGCTGGGCGGGCAGAACCTGATCGAGGCGCTGGCCTGTGATTGCCCCGTGATACTGGGGCCGCATACCTTCAATTTCAGCCAGGCGTCCGAGCAGGCGCTGCAGGCCGGCGCAGCCCTGGGCGTGCAGGATATGGGAGCGGGCTTGGGCCAGGCCCTGGATCTGGTGGCCAGGCTCGATCGTCTGCAGGCCGCCGTACAAAGCTGCAGGCAGATGGTGCAGGGCAATCGCGGTGCGGCCGCGGCCACGGCCGAGGCGATTCAAGCCTTGATGAATGCTCCTTGATCAGGAGCATATAGCGCCCTGTGGGCAAGGGTTTTAGGTCGATATGATGTCGAACCCTGAAATCTGTCTCTCGACCGGTCTTAGCGCTTGAGCGTTCTGGCCGCAGGCCGTGCAGCAGCCATGCTGCCTGTAACGGCTGGCCTTGTTGCCGCAGCCGGGGCAATGCCGGGCGTGCGTGTCAGTGCGTCGATCATGCGCAGATCATCGTCGCTGAGCACGCCTGCGGCCTGGCGCAGCTTGAGCTGGCCTAGCAGCACCTGATAGCGCGCATTGGCCAGATCGCGCTCGGTCTGGTAGACCTGACTCTGGGCATTGAGCACATCGATATTGATGCGCACGCCCACCTCATAACCCATTTTGTTGGCCTCCAGCGCACTCTGGCTGGAGGCGAGAGCCGCTTCCAGCGCCTTGACCTGAGCCTGGCCGGACTGCACGCCGAGGAAGGCCGTGCGTGTGGCCTGCTCCACGCTGCGGCGGGCATCGTCGAGCTGGGCGCTGGCTTTTTCCTCCAGCGCCACGGTTTCCCGGATGCGGTTCTGCACCGCAAAGCCCGCAAACAGTGGCATGTTCATGACCACACCGATCTGGGCTGCGTTGGTGCGATAGCTTAGGGGAATGGAGGGAGTCATGGAGCCGTTGGGATAACGGTTGACCACATAACCGGCCTGCAGGTCCACGGTGGGCTTGTGGCCGGCCTCGGCCTTCTGCGTGTCCAGCCTGGCTATGTCCAGGGCCAGCTGGGCCTGGCGCAACTGGGGCTGGGCGGCCAGGGCTTTGTCCACCCAGTCTTGCATATTGTCGGGCTCCACCCTGGGCAGGGTCAGCGGTGCAGCCAGCGGCGTGGGCTGGATGCCAACGCGGCCCACGAGCTGATCCAGGGCAACGCGCTTGACCTGCAGGTCATTTTGCGCGGCGATTTCCTGGGCTGTGACCAGGTCAAAGCGGGACTGGGCTTCGCGCGAGTCGGTGATGGTGGCCGTGCCGACTTCGAAATTGCGCTTGGCCATCTCGAGCTGGGTGCTGATGGCCTGCTTTTGCGACTGGGCGACCTGAACGCTGTCCTGGGCTGCCAGCACATCGAAATAGGCCTGGGCCACACGCACGATCAGGTTTTGTGCGGCTGCATCCAACTGAGCCTGGGCCACATCCACGCCGCGCTGCCCCTGCTCGTAGGCAATCTTGTTGGCGGGGCGATACAGCGGCTGCTGGGCGCTGAGCTGCACGTTCTGCTGCGTGTTGTTGAAGCTGCTGGCCATGCCGGGTACGGGCACCGAGGTGTGAATGTCGACATGGGTGCGGTTGGCTCCCGCCGTCAGACCCACGTTGGGCAGCAGCCCGGACAGGGCCTGATCGGCGCGGCTGGCCGCAGCTCTCGCATCGGCCTGCTGGGCCTGCCATGAAGCGTCATAGCCGCGGGCCTGAGCCACCAGCTCCGACAAGGTCTGGGCCTGTGTCTGAGCGCCGGCCCATGCCAGCAAAACTCCCAAGGAAATGGCACGCAGCGCGTGGGCGGAGGGGGCTTGCAGGGGCCTGGGCAGCTTGGTCATAGATGTCAGGGTTGGGCGGTCTCGATCACAACGGAAAACTCAACAAAGCTCTGGATTGGCCGAGCAATAGGCCCGGCAATCTTTCAATAACGGGGAACGCCCGGGTCGGCGCTGAGCGACCAGGCGTCAATGCCGCCGGTGATGTTGCTGACGTCCTCAAAGCCGTTGTTGAGCAAAAACGCAGCCACGCTCATGCTGCGTGCGCCATGGTGGCACAGGCAGGCGACGGGGTGGTCTGGGTCCAGCTCCTGCAGACGGCCGGGGATGTCGTGCATGGGAATGCAGCGCAACTCGAAGCCTTCACCGGGCTGAATGCTGGCCAAGGTGACTTCCCAGGGTTCGCGCACATCCAGCACCACGGGCCTGACGCCATTCGCGGCATGAGAAGCCAGCCATTGCTGGAACTGGGCGGGCAAGACCTGGGTCAACATAAAAACTCCTGGTGGCCGGCCGTCGAATCTGCGGGCCGGCCCTGACACTGAAAGACAGGCCCTGATCGCTGCACCGCCGAGTCGCAGCGCAGCAAGCAGGGCGAACGCAACAAGCGTTTAGAACGAGAAGCGCGAAGGCTCTTCAAAACCCACGAGGCGGGTGGCCGCGGTATCCCAGGGTTGCTGGACTTCGAAATTGTTGCCGTTCTTGGTCACCAGCGTGAAGCGCATCACGGGCATGTGACCGACGATGGCGGCAATACGGCCGCCTTCGTTGAGCTGGGCGTAAAGGGCATCAGGAACCTGGGCCACCGAGCCGCTGAGCACGATCACGTCGAACGCGCCCTGAGCCAGGGACGCGGTGGCACCGTTGGCCAGCTTGACTTCGACATTCTTGACGCCGGCGCTGAGCAGATTCTCACGGGCCATTTCGGCTAGCTCGGGGTCGATCTCCAGCGTTACGACTTCCTTGGCTTGGGCGGCCAGCAGGGCTGCCATATAGCCTGAGCCGGTGCCGATCTCGAGCACGCGGTCGGTGGGCTTGATTTTCACGTCTTGCAGCATGCGCGCTTCGATCTTGGGTGCCAGCATGTGCCAGCCTTTGGCGGCAGCCTCTTCGGCCGTGCCCTTCAGGGGGACTTCAATGTCCATATAGGCCATGTTCGCGTATTCGGGCGACACATAGTCTTCACGGTGGACCTTGCCCATCAGCTCCAGCACAGACTCGTCCAGCACGTTCCAGGGGCGGATTTGCTGTTCGATCATGTTGAAACGAGCCTGCGCGTGCACATCGCGCGGGTCCACTTGGGCATTCATTGGCAGGGCCATGGTATCTCCGGGGAAAGACTTATCAGGACAAACCATCGATTCTACGAGCCTCGGAGGCTTCGTGCGGCGGCTCAGCGCTTTTTGAGGGGGTGCCAGACCATTTACGGCGCATCCAGTTGGCAAAATCATCGAGATAGCAGTACACCACGGGCACCACGACCAGGGTCAGCAGCGAGGAAGTGATGACGCCACCGATCACGGCCTGACCCATGGGGGCGCGTTGCTCGGAGCCCTCGGTGACTGCAAAGGCCAGCGGCACCATGCCGAAGATCATGGCCAGCGTGGTCATGAGGATCGGGCGCAGGCGCACGCGGGCCGCCAGCAGCAGCGCTTCGTTGCGCGGCAGGCCCGGCTCGGTCTGGCCGCTGGCCTCGTTGGTACGGGGCTCGCGGGCGCGGATGGCAAAGTCCACCAGAAGAATGGCGTTCTTTGTCACCAGACCCATGAGCATGACCACGCCAATGATGGAAAACATGGACAGGGCCGAGCCGAACATCATCAGGGCCAGCACCACACCGATCAGCGTCAGGGGCAGCGAGGTCATGAGTGCCAGGGGCTGGAGAAAGCTCTTGAACTGGCTGGCCAGAATCATATAGATGAAGATGATGGCCAGCATCAGCGCGGAAATCGCGTAGCCAAAGGATTCGGCCATGTTCTTGGCCGCGCCGCTGAACTGGTAGCTGTAGCCGGGCGGCATGGGAATGGTGGCCAGCGCCTGCTTGATATCGGCCGTGACCTCGCCCGTGCTGCGCAGATAGACATTGGCGTTGATGGCGACTTCGCGGTTGAGGTTGCGGCGGTTGATCTGGCTGGGGCCGGTGCTGTCCACCACGCTGGCAACCTGGTTGAGGCGCACGATGCGCATGCCGCCATCTCCGGTCGCCAGTGCAAACGGCAGGCGCTCCAGGTCCTGGGGCGTGGTGCGCGCCTCGGGCTCGAGCCGCACGTTCACGTCATAGGTCTGGTCGTCGCTGGCCCGCCAGTTGCCCACGGTCTGGCCGGCCACCCAGGTGCGCAGTGCGCCGGCCATATTGCCTATCGACAGACCCAGATCGGCCGCGGCATCGCGATGGACCTCGATATTGACCATGGGCTTGTTGGGCTTGAGGCTGGAGTCCAGATCGACCAGACCCGGGATGTCGGCTATGCGCTCCTGCACGATCTGGCTCAGGCGGCCCAGTTCGTCCAGATCCGGGCCCATGAGCGAGAACTCGACCTGCTTTTGCCCGCCCACGGCCTCGCGCAGGCCTACATGGGTGAGCTTGATGCCTGCAATCGCCTGCAGCCTGGGGCGCAGATAGGCCGAAATCTCGTCCACATTGCGGCTGCGCTGGTGGCGGTCAACCAGGCGCACATAGATATTGGCGTAGTTCTTGCCGTTGGCATTGCCGGTGTTGATGGTGGTCAGCGTGTAGCGCACCTCGGGCAAGGCGCGCAATATGTCCGTCACCTGCCTGGCCTTGATTTCGGTGGCTTCGATCGAGGAGCCTTCGGGGGTGTTGAAGCTGATCGAAGTTTCCGAGAAGTCCGCCTTGGGCACAAATTCGGTGCCAAGCAAGGGTACAAGAGCGATGCTTGCTATGAAAATAATGAATGCCAGCGCCAGGGTGAGCAGCTTGTGAGCCAGCGACCAGCGCAGTATTCCCTGGTAGAAGTCCGAGAGCCGATCGCTCATGCGCTCCACCCAGGCCGTCACGCGCCCCAGCGTGCGGTCGTACAGGCTTTTGCTGCCATGTTCGCCATGGGCGTGGATTGCCGGGTCATGCCAGACGCTGGAGAGCATGGGGTCCAGCGTGAAGCTGACGAACATGGAGATCAGCACGGCCGCCACGATGGTGATGCCGAACTCATGGAAGAACTTGCCGATGATGCCGCCCATAAAGCCTATGGGCAGAAATACGGCGACGATGGAAAGCGTGGTGGCGAGCACGGCCAGCCCGATTTCCTGCGTGCCTTCCATGGCGGCCTGATAGGCGTTCTTGCCCATCTGCACATGGCGCACGATGTTCTCGCGCACCACGATGGCATCGTCGATCAGCAAACCCACACACAGCGATAGCGCCATCAGCGTGACCATATTGATGGAAAAGCCGAACCAGTACATGAAGAGGAAGGTACCGATCAAGGCAATCGGCAGCGTCAACCCCGTGATTACCGTGGAGCGCCAGGAGTTCAGAAACAGAAATACGATGAGCACCGTGAGCAAGGCACCCTCGATCAGCGTCTGGCGCACATTGTCCACGCCCACGCGGATGGCGCGCGAGTTGTCGGCAATCGCCTGCAGGCGCACGCCGGGCGGCAGCTCGGGGGCGATGGCCTTGATCGCCGCGTTCAGGCCGTCGACCACCTCGATGGTGTTCTCGTCCTGGGCCTTTTGCACGGACATCAGCAGAGTGCGGCTGCCGTTGTACAGCGCCAGGGTCTGCAGCTCCTGCGCATCGTCCTGCACGCGGGCCAACTGGCCGACGCGGATCGGGGCGCCGTTGCGGTAGGCTACGATGATGCGGGCAAATTCCTCGGGGCGCTGAATGCGGGCATCGATCTGCACCACGCGTTCCTGGGCCTTGGAGCGGATCGCGCCCACGGGCAGATCCTGATTCTCGGCACGCACCGCCTGGGCAACCTGCTCGGGGGTAATGGAGTAGGCCTCGAGCGCCTGCGGGTCCAGATAGACATTGATTTCGCGCTTGGTGGCTCCCACCATGTTCACGGCGCCCACGCCGCGCACATTCTCCAGCCGCTTTTTCAGCACCTGGTCGGCCCAGCTCGTCAGCGCAATCGCGTCGGGCGGCGTCACGCTCTGGCCATTGGCTGCGGTCTCGCCGTGCAGGGCATGGGGGTCTGGCAGCACGGCTAGCGACCAGACAGCCGTGCTGGCCGGGTCGAAGCGGATGACGCGCGGCTCCTTGACCTCGTCACGCAGAGTGGGGCGCACCGAGGCGACCTTCTCGCGTACATCGTCGGCAGCGCGGCGACCGTCTATATGCAGCTGGAACTCGATGATGACGACGCTGGTGCCTTCGTAGCTGCGCGAGGTGAGGGCATTGATGCCGGCGACCGAGTTGACGGCTTCCTCTATCTTCTTGGTGACCTCGCTCTCGACGATCTCGGGCGAGGCGCCCGGATACTCGACCGTGACCACCACCACGGGAAACTCGATGTTCGGGAACTGGTCAACCTTGAGCCGCTGGTAGGAAAAAATGCCCAGCACCACAAAGGCCAGCATGAGCATGGTGGCCAGCACCGGGTTCTTGAGGCTGATGCGCGTGAACCACATTTACCGGCTCCCGCTGCTGACTGGCTCGGCCGATTCTTCGACCAGCGTGCCTTCGCGCAGGCCGCCGGTGCTGCCAGCCAGTATCCGGTCGCCTGCATTCAGGCCCTTGAGGATCTGAACCCAGGTTGCGCCTTCATGGGCGGACTGGCGTCCCAGTTCCACGGTCTTGTGGATCACGCGAAACTGTGTGCGGCTGGAGATTTCCTGTGCACGCTCCGGTGCGATTGCGGCCACGGCCGACTTGCCCGCTTGCAGCACTTGCACATAGGGAAGGGGCTTGTCGGTGCGCACGGAGGCCAGAGGCACGGCTAGCTGGCTGGCGTTGCCGGTCAGTATGCTTCCCTGCAGGAACAGGCCGGGGCGTAACTGTGGAATGCGTTGACTGCTACTGTTTTTGGCGGCTTCGTCCTTTTGCACTGCCAGATAGGCCACCACAGTGCGCGAGCCGGTCTGGGCGCTGGGATTGATGCGCACCACCTGGGCTCTGATGGCCGTCATGTCCTGGGGGGCACCGGGCACTTGCAGCTCGGCCATCTGGCCGACCTGAACCTGTACCGAATCTGCGGGAGCGAGCTGGGCCATGATTTCCAGCTTGCCTGGATCGACGACTTCGACGATGCGCGCTTCCACACCAACGCGCTCGCCGTTCTGGACAAAGCGCTGGGCGATCTGCCCGCTCATGGGGCTGGTGATGACGGCGTCGGTGACAGACTTGCGGGCCGCATCGGCGGCGGCCTGGGCGGCAGCCAGATTGGCGCGGGCCGAATCCAGGTTGGCCTGCGAGGTCAGCAGTGCCGTGGTGGAGATAAAGCCTTTTTGCACCAGGGCCGCATTGTTGTCCTGGTTGCGCTGGGCAATCACCAACTGGGCTCTGGAGGCATCGGCCTGCTGCGTCGCCTGGCGCCAGCGTGCCTCTGCCTCCGTGGCATCAACGCGAGCCAACTGCTGGCCCTTGCTGACGCTATCTCCTTCACGCACCGTCAGGCCGCGCAGTTCGCCCGCGACATAGGCCTTGACCACGGCCGAGTTCACCGCCTGCACCACACCGTTGAGCGGAACGCTCAAGGCAAGCTGAAGGGGCTGGACCGTCAGAACCTCCTGGGCAGCCAGTTGTATGGGCAGCTCCTGCGGAACCGCAGCATGGTTTGGGGCCTGTTTTTTATGCTGCAGATTGACGACTGCGCGCCAGCCTATGACGACCAGCAAGCCGATCAGGGCCAGACTCAAGGCCCAGCGGCCGGAACGCTTCATGGTGTGTATCCCTCTGAGGCAGGTTTTTCTGTTCTATGCGCCACATGGTAGGTGCGCCAGGCACGGCTTGTATTGCAAGTGTAGTGGGCGCCCTGCAGCATAGCGACGCCGCAATCGCTGTCATTGGTGAAAATGGGTAGTTGATTTGAGCTACGCTTGACGCGTCTTAAAAACCAAGGAGCCGGTGATGGCAGCGGAAACCATTTATCTGGGCGGAGGTTGCTTCTGGTGTACCGAAGCCGTCTTCGACCGTGTACGCGGAATAGTCGATGTGGAGAGCGGCTATGCCAATGGCCACCTGGACCATCCCAGCTACGACGATATCTGTACCGGACAGACCGGTCATGCCGAGGTAGTGAAACTTGACTTCGATCCCGCCGTCATCAGCCTGCGCGATGTGCTGCTGATCTTCTTTGGCACCCATGATCCGACCACGCTGAACCGCCAGGGCAACGATGTGGGCACGCAGTACCGCAGCGCGATATTCACCACCGATGCGCAGCAAACGGCCGAGGCACAGGCATTGATGCAGGAAATGCAGAATGAAAAAGCATTTGATGCACCCATGGTCACTCAGATCGAGCCCTTGACCAACTACTGGTCTGCCGAAGACTATCACCAGGACTATTTCCTGCAGCACCCGGGCCAGGGCTATTGCGCTTTTGTGGTGGGACCCAAGGTGCAGAAATTCCAGAAAGCGTTTTCGCGCTGGCTCAAGGATTAAGCCTGGCTTGCTGCGCACGACCCGCAGTGCAGATACACTTTGCAACCCCCGGCAGCTTTGCTGCAGCCGTTTCGCCCAAGACCGCATTTGCTCCTGAACGTGTCACATCACTCCCATCTACGCAGAAACAGCCGTCCAGCGTCCGCTGGCGGTTGCGCCAGCCTGCGTGAAATCTGGGTGATGCGCTGGCTGATGGGCCTGCTGGCCCTGGCCATGGTGCTGGGCCCGACGCTTGGCCAGATGCACCGTGCAGTTCACGCGGTCAATACAGTCCCGGCAAAGTCCTATGTGGCGCACAGCCATGTGCAGCCAACCTCGTCGGCTGTGGCTGTGGCTGTGGCTGCGGCTGGCGACTGCCAGAGTGACAACAGCGGCTGCGCCCCGGATCAGGGCTGGGTCCATGCGCTGTTTGCGGGTCACGGCCCGGCCGAATGTCAGTTGCTGGATCAGGCCAGTCATGGCTATGCCGGGCCTGTGGCCATTAAGGCCTTCAGTGCGCCCGCTCCTGACAGCTTCATTCCCCGGCCGTTTGCTCCTGAACCCAGAGCCATCTTCATTGCCGCGCCGCTGGCTGCGCGCGCGCCTCCGCAGTTTCTCAGATCCCTGGCCTAAGCTCGGGCCATGCTTTGCATGGTCTGTTTGCTGCTGCCAGAAACCTCAAAATTGATAGCTTTCAGCGCTTTGTACACAAGCACTACAGGCTGTTTTTATTGAATTTCGTGCGCACTTTTGACCGCCTGCGTGCGCACGGTCGTTTGTGGAACTGAGATGTCTCAACGTTTTTTGAATTCTTCCGCCCATTCCTTGCACCGTTCTTCCAAGTCGGCTCTGGCCCGCGCCATCGAAGCGCTGCAGCCGGCAGGGCGCGGGCTGGCTCTGGGTACAGGCCTGGGCCTGCTGGCCTGCTCACCTCTGGTCTTTGCGCAGTCCGATGCGGCCAAGCAAGAGTCCAGCCTAGCGGAGGTGACCGTATCGGCGACCGGCATGGCCGCCGGCGATATGGCCACGCCCGTCCAGGTGCTCGGTGAAGAGGAACTGCGCCTGCGCCGTGCCGCGACCCTGGGCGAGACCCTGGCGGCCGAGCCGGGCATCAATGCCAGCCATTTTGGTGCGGGAGCCAGCCGCCCCGTGATTCGAGGCATGGATGGCGCGCGGGTCTCCGTGCTCAGCGATGGCTCGGAGTTGCTCGATGCCTCGACGGTCAGCCCCGACCATGCGGTGACCACCGAGCCGCTGCTGGCCAATCAGATCGAAGTGCTGCGCGGCCCTTCAGCTTTGCTCTACAGCCCCGGCGCCATGGGGGGCGTGGTGAATGTGCTGGACGGCAAGATTCCGACCCGGGTGCCTGAGAAGGGCCTGGAAGGTTCGGCTGAGGTGCAGGCCGGCACGGCGGCAGGCATGTCGGCCGGGGCCTTCTCCCTGACCACGGCCACGCCGCTCAAGAACGATAACGGCCAGTTGGTGCTGCATGCCGAAGGCGTGGCCCGCAACGCGGGAGACTATCGCGTGGGCAGCGGCTGGGGCCAGAGCAAGGTTCCGGGCAGCTTCAGCCGCGGCAACACGGGCAGCGTGGGCCTGTCCTGGGTAGGCAATCAGGGCTATCTGGGCCTGGCCTACACGCGGCAGCAGGCCAAGTACGGCTTGCCAGGCCATCAGCACAGCTTCGAAGGCTGCCACGCACATGGCGATCATCTGCATTGCGGCTCCCATGATGGGCATGACCACGACCATGATCATGAGGAAGGCGGCAGTGTGCCCGTGGTCGATCTGACCAGCGAGCGCTGGGATCTGCGCGGCGAATGGCGCAAGCCCACAGCCGGCATCGCCGCACTGCGTCTGCGCGGGGGCCTGACCAATTACCGCCACGACGAGATCGAGGATGGCAGCGTGGCCACTCAGTTCAGAAACAAGGCCCATGACCTGCGCCTGGAGATGGAGCATGAACCCATCGCCGGCTGGCGTGGCACGCTGGGTCTGCAAACCCTCAAGCGCCGCTTCAGCGCCACGGGCGAAGAGGCCTATGTGCAGCCCACGGATACCCAGCGCCACAGCCTCTATCTGCTGGAGGAATACCGCTGGCAGGATTGGAGCTTTCAGGGAGCCTTGCGCCACGACCGCCAACGCGTGGAGGCCGAGCTGAGCAACGAGCGTCGCAGCCACAGCGCCACTTCGGCGTCGCTGGGCACGGCCTGGAAGTTCCAGCCCGGCTATAGCGCATCGGCCTCGTTCACCAGCGGCAGCCGCATGCCCACGGCCGAAGAGCTGTTTGCCAACGGCCTGCACATGGCCACGGCAACCTACGAAATCGGCAATCCCAATCTGTCGCGCGAGCGCTCACAGGCGCTGGACCTGGGCCTGGCCAAGACGGCCGGTGATACGACTTGGAAGCTCAATGCCTATCACTACCGCATCAAGGGCTATATCTACGGCGCCACGCTGGATGCTCACGAAGGGTTGCAGCTGCTGCAATACACCCAGGGCAATGCGCGCTTTACGGGCTGGGAGGCTCAGCTGAGCCAGCGCCTGAGTCGCGAGCTGAGCCTGAGCGTGTTTGGCGACGGCGTGCGTGCGCGTCTGGAAGATGGCTCTGCGCTGCCACGCATTCCGGCATTACGTGCCGGCTTGCGGGTGAACGCGCGTCTGGCCGGCTGGGACACCATGGCCGAATGGACCCAGGTACTGCGCCAGAACCGCACGGCTCAGTATGAAACCCAGACGCCGGGCTACGGCATGCTGAACCTGGGCGCGAGCTACCTCTGGAAGAGTGGCGGCAACCAGTGGCAGTTCTATGTCAAGGGCCAGAACCTCACCAACCGTCTGGCCTACGCTGCAACCTCGTTCATCAAGAGTGCAGCCCCGTTGACGGGTCGCAATCTGGTGGTCGGTCTGAGAATGGATTTCTGATCCGGCTTCAGCTGAGTTAAGCAGCATCTGGCCCAGGTCTGGGCCAGGGTCGGATGCCGTGGCTATAGATAGTGCTGCAAATGGCGCAGGGAACGTGTGCTGTCCACGCCGATCCTGGCAATCACTTCCGATTCGGGCACGCCGGCGCGCAGCCATTGCACGATGGCCGTGTTGCGCAAGACCTGCGGCCCTACGCGCTGCAGCGGAAATTTCTGGCTGTCCTCGGGCTGGGCCTGATGGGCGCGCTGAATGATCTGCGAGGCCACATGGAACAGCATGCGTACCGACAGTTCGCCGCCACGGCGCGAATAGAAAACGATATGGTTGCCGTCAATCACTGACGGCCCGCGCTGTGCGGCGCTGAATCTTCTCCAGCTTTGCAGGGCCTGAGCCACGGAGTCGGGCAGCTCAAGCAGCCGTTGCTGAGCATTTCTACCGCCTTCTATCTGCAGGTGGCGGGGCAGGGGCGACTCTCCGTTCGCAATGCTCTCCGAGCTGCCAAGCCAGACCTGATCGGCGCTTGAAAGCAGGTTCTTCCAGAGCAGGCAGCGCACTTCCTCGGGGGCCAGAGCCAGCTCGTAGAGCAGCAACACAATGGCGCGGTCGCGTGCGTCCTGATAGCCGTCGGCGCTGGGAAAGTGCCTTGGCAGTGACTGCCAGAGCAGGGGAGGCAGACAATGGCCCTTGCCGTCCTCAGAGGGAGGGCGTTCAGCCGGCTCGAGACCGGTTGCTGGGTTGGCGCTGATCCAGCCGTGCTCCATCGCATGATCGTAGATGCGCTCCAGCAGCCGCCAGTAGCGGCGGCGGGTGACCGGACTGATCTTGCGTTCTGGGTGGTGGTGCGCACGCTGGCCATCGCGTATCTGCAAGAAGCTCTGCACATCCAGCTCGGTTGCCTGATGCCAGGGCTTTGAAGAACGTTGCCTGCGCGCAGGGCGCTCCTTGCCAGAGATCGGTGCCTGCCCGGACAAATGCATCAACCAGGCCTGCCAGACCTTTTCATAGTTGCCGTCAGGAGAGGTATCCAGCGCATCCCAACTCTTGCTGCCCTCATGCTCGAGCCAGTCGCGAAACAGCTGGCTTCCTGTTGGCAGAGTGGATGGGTCTGGTGACTGCAGATCCGGAATGTCTATATCTTGCATGCGATGATTTTAATGTAACTTACATGAAATATTCATCACTACCAATAAGAATACATTCACTCAACCGCAAGCCTAAAGTAATCAGCGAGGAGGGCGCTTTCCGTCGCTGCGCCCTCCCATTTCTCAGGGCGCCAGTCGTTCACGAATCCAGTGTTGACCTTCCTGGCGGTAGCTCAGGCGGTCATGCAGCCGGCTCTTGCGTCCCTGCCAGAATTCCCACCGCTCGGGCACCAGACGGAAACCGCCCCAGTGGGGAGGCCGGGGAGGGTTGAGCAAAAACTGCGCGCTGTATTTGGCGGCGTTGGCCACCAGCACGCCGCGGCCACTGATGACCTGGCTTTGTGGACTGGCCCAGGCCCCAATTCTGGAGTCAAGCGGGCGGCTGGCAAAGTAGGCATCGCTTTCTTCGGCACTGACCTTTTCCACACGGCCTTCGATGCGCACCACGCGCTCCAGCTCTACCCAGTGAAATTGCAGGGCAGCGAATGGATTGCCCGCCAGTTGCAGGCCTTTTCGGCTGTCGTAGTTGGTGTACCAGACAATGCCACGCTCGTCATAACCTTTGATCAGCACAATACGCGTGCTGGGTCGCAGGTCACCGCTCACGGTCGCCACAGTCATGGCATTGGGCTCGGGCACCTGGGCTCGCACGGCTTCCTGCAGCCATTGGTCGAACTGCTGCAGGGGATTCTGGTTGGAAGCGGATTCGCTCAGCTCTGCGCGTTCATAGCTTTTGCGCAGATCGGCAATGGATGAAGATAGGCTGCTCATGTTCACATTGTGCCGCGCAGCCAAAGCCGGCGTTATGCTCGACAGCAATATGAATCAAGAAGTTTTGCGCGCTCCCTCAATCGCTCCAGGTCAGCCTTGCGTGCTGGTTCTTGCTGCGGGCAGAGGCGATCGATTTTTCGCATCAGGCGGCTCAAGCCACAAGCTTCAAGCCATGCTGGGCCAACAAACCGTTTTACAGACCACTCTGGCTGCAGTGCAGGCCTCCGGTCTGCCCTGGTATCTGGAACGCGGGCCGCACCCCGGTATGGGCGACAGCATTGCGGCGGCCGTCAAGGCCACAGCCGGCGCCAATGGCTGGCTGGTCCTGCCTGCAGATTTGCCCTTGATTCAAGCCAGCACGCTGCAACAACTGGCTTTGCAGCTGGCACAGCTGGAGAGTCGTGAGCTGCGTGTGATCCAACCTTTTTATCAGGGCCAGAAGGGCCATCCTGTGGCTTTCAGTCGTGCAGCTGCGAAGGAACTTGCTGAGCTTAGCGGCGATCTGGGCGCAGCCTCCATCGTGCGCAACGCGGCGGAGAATCAGCGTCTGCGGCGCTGGGACTGCGATGACATAGGCTGCGTGCTTGATGTGGACACCGTGCAGGCCTTGGAAGAGGCGCGCAGGATCTGGCAGGCGCGCAATTCTTGATTGTCTAGAAGCCCCTGAGGGAGGGCCTGACGCGGTAGCCTTTGAATTTGCCGAGTTCGTCTATCAGACAAGCCCCGGTTCCGGCTGCCTGGCCTGGTCCTTGAAATGCACGCCCGCTACTCATTTTTCAGGCGAGCGCAGGCTTAAGCGCCGCGCTCGATCACGGCACAAGCCAGGCGCGCGCCTGAATTGCCGGTGGGCTGGGTCGTGTAGTCATCCGGATCGTTGTGCACGATCAGTGATCGACCCAGAATGCCGTTGCTGCCTCTATCCAGCTTGAGTTCCTTGCTCACAAAATCGATAGTCGCCACGCCTTGGGTATCAGCATCCAGGCTGGGCAGGTCACCGATGTGATGGGCCTTGCTGTCGCCGAATTTGCCATGCGCCTGCTGTCCAGGGTTGAAGTGGCCACCGGCGCTCAAGCCGTCGCCGCTGGAGCAGTCACCTTTTTCATGGACATGAAAGCCGTGCTCGCTATTCGGCGCCAGCCCTTCCACGCGGCCTTTTACTCGCACGCTACCGTCAGGCTGTGGGAAGAACTGCACAGTGCCCGTTACCTGGCTGCCCTTGGTGGCTTCCAGACGTGCAATCGATTGAACGCCTTTGTTGAGAGTTGCTGCGGGAGTCGTCTCCGAAGAAGAGGGCGCGGCCGTGTTGCTGGTCGTGGAGCAGGCTGTCACGGCCAAGCTTGCTGCAAGCGTCAAACCTGCCCAGGCAGGGCGCGAAAAGAGGGCGGCAACACGGTTGGGGAACATGGCAGTCTTTCCGAAATCAAAAGGCCATTGTGCCCCGGATCGCCAGAATTTCAAGCTTTCTTGCTCTGCAGACCAATACAGTAGAGCGATGTTAGCTACGTTTCAAATAGCAGCAGCAGATGGGCAGCTGGCTTGCTGGAAGTCCGCATAGGCCAGCAAGCGCTTGAGCGCCTTGTCGTCGATGCCCAGTCGTTGCAGCTCCTCAAAAGTGGCCTGTGCATAGTCCAGCGTTGTGCCATATATGCCCTGGGCCTGAGAGAAGATGCGCCGGTATTCATCCGGCGCCAGCTCGCCGGTGTGGTGCGGGCTTTGGCGCGAGAGCGTGAATGCAAGGGCCCTCACGGCACCATGCGGCGTGCGGCAAGGCAGCCAGCGCGGGTCATAAACGGCATTGGGCATCTCACGCAGCCAAAGCTTGCGCATCACGGTATCGCCTTGGTTGCGCGGAATACGGAAGGCCATGCCCTGGCAACTGCCGCCCGAGAGCATGCCAAACACCAGGCCTGGAATTTGGGGCGTGCCACGGTTGATGGTGCTCCACATTTTGAGGGCACGATGCCAGCCATGTACATGGGCCGAACGGCGTTCACTGAAGTCGAATTCGGGACGCCAGATCAGGGAGCCATAACCAAAAATCCACAAATCCTCATCGCCTCCCCACTGCGCCAGAGCCCGCTCCAGCATCTGGTCGGCATCACGCATGGAATGGTTCAACAAGGGCAGGGCGGACATGGAAACTCCTCAAACCGGATTCAGGACTGAATTGACTTTGATATATAACGCGCGGGAGCGCCGTCGGTGCACCTGTACGCACGCGAAGGCGTAAAAGCAACGCTTTCCCGCAGTGAAACGTCCGAGATTTGAATCTTTTTTGCGATTGCAGCCGCAGCCGCTATTAGGGCGTTTCACGGCAAACCTCTAGAATGCCTGGTTTTGTCGCTTTGTGAGCCTGAAGCATGTAGCCGGCCGCAAAGCGTCATGAATACAGGTTTCGTACTTTCATAATCACCCGCAAATACGGAGATTTCATTCATGTCCTTCAACAGCTCTGACGACGATAGCCAACAACGCTTTGCCCTGGGTTTTCTGTTTGCCCTGATCGCTCTGGTTGTCTCCACCGTCGTCGGCACCGTCGTCTATAAGCGCGGCATTTCCCATGCTCCCAAGGCCGAAGCAGCCGTGTCCGCACCCAGCGCGACCAACGTGCCTGTGGTGGTGGTTGAAGAAACTGCCCGCGTGATCGTGGAAAACGGTGTGGTCAAGTTCTACTTTGTCTCGGGCAAGGCGGAAGTGGCCGCTGGCGCCAACGAAGCGCTGAGCGATGTGGTCAAGGGAGTGGCCGAAGGCAAGCGCGCTGTGATCTCCGGTTTCCATGATGCAACCGGCAGTGCTGAAATCAACGCCGAACTGGCCAAGCAACGTGCGCAAGCCGTGCAGGCCGCCCTGGTGGCACTGGGCGTGGCTGAAGACAAGGTCGAGCTGAAGAAGCCCGAGCAAACTCAGGCGGATGGCTCCAACGCCGAAGCTCGCCGTGTGGAAGTGATTCTGGCCGACTGATAAACCCAGTTCTCTTGCACAAAGCCCGATATGGCATTCGCTGTATCGGGCTTTTTAGTATTTGCAGCAGAGCAAGGATCAGTTGTTTTCAATGAATCCAGTTGCCGGAGGCTTACCCAGGGCAATGACTCTTTCAATGCCGCCCCCATCGACCTGGCGCATGACAAACGATCTCCGCGCAAAGCGCATGGAACGGATCTGCCAGCACCCGTTGATGCGCTCGTACTCATCGCTGTACTGACCTGAGAGATTGACGATGGTGCGTTCCTTGACATTGATCTGGCAGAACTCCAGATCCCACAAGCCTTTCGCACTATCAGCTCCCGTAAAGCTGATCTGAGGGTTGTGGCCGTGGTGCATGTCCTGGATGGACGGGTTGGCAACCGCCAGCCTGGTGAAGGTTTCCACCCATTCTTCGCGATCCGTAAAAGCCGGAAAACCATCGGCCTCGATGACTGCGCCATGCTCCACAAAGCACTCACGCATGGCATTCGGCTGCTTCTGATCGCAGGCTCGCAAGTACCGGGCCTTTAAAGCCTGTATCGACTGAATATCCTCAAGATGCTGCAAACGCTGCTGGAGTTGCTCCAGAACCGAGTCACTCATTGCCTGTCTCCTGATTGGTGTTGGAGTACTGAGTCTTGAGTGCAGGCCAATAACTGAAAACCCATGTTTGGACGATAGGTAGTCAATTCAGGCCTGAAAAATCAGGAACTGGCACAGATCGCCAAGGACATTGCCGCCAATACGGTCGGGACCATCGTCCATCGCCTGGTAACTGATGGTCAGTGTGTGGCCTGCATCTGCTGGTGCTGCACCGGGCTCTCTGGTGGGCTCCATCTGCCGCTCGATGCGGACATGAGATTCACACTGTGAAAGCCTGCTCTCTAACAGCGGTTGGGACAACAGGCCACAACGGTACGCAGTGGCGGGCTTAAGACTGCATGGCTGACGTCATGGCTTGGTTACTTGGGAAATGCTTCGCTGCGCAGTCCGGTATGTGCCCGGAGTCATACCCGTCCAGTGACGAAAGGCGCGGTGAAAAACAGCAGGAGTGCTGAAGCCCAGGGCATAGGAGATCTCAGCCAGAGAAACGTCGTTACGTACAAGGTTCAGGATGGCCAAGTCCCTGCGCAGTTCATCCTTGATGCCCTGGAAGGACAGACCTTCCTCTTGCAATTTGCGGATCAATGTTCGCGAGGACATGTGCAGTCGGCTTGAAACGTCGTCCAGCGTTCTTCCCAGATCTGCGTGCAACAACTCGCGCACTTTTAGCCGTATAGCGTGTTCGTGGTAGGAGGTGAAAATCCAATCGCGGGGTGCTCGTGCAAGAAAGGTCCGTACGTCAGCAGCACTGCGTACGGGCCGGATTTTCCCTAGCTCGGCACCAAAGGTGATCTGCGAGTGCTTGCCATCGAAATCAATGGGGGCCGGGAACAGGATCGGATAGTCGGCGGCAAAGGAGGGACGCGGAAATGCGAGCCCCACGCTGTAAACAGGAACTTCCCGGCCGACGAGCCATGAAACGATGCCGTGCGTGAGCTTCAACATCAGTGCGTGGCCGAAGCGGTTCACCCTCGCCTCGGGTGAACGGGGGATCAGGTCCAGGCGCAGTGTGGTTTCAGCTTGTCCAAAATTCAAGCGATAGTCGTCCAGCAGCAGGTTCCAGAACTGTGTGAAGCGATATAGCGCCACATCGATTGTGGGCGCATCCATGAGCACCCGGATGATGTATTTCAGGGAGCCAGTTCGTATGGGGCGGCTCCATAAACCCATCATTTCATCGCCCGTTGCGCCAGCGCTTTTCTGATAAAGCCCAACGAGCTGATCGTGTGTGAGCCGAGCGCCAGGGTGGCTGATGAATTCCTTGACTATTCCAGCCTCTTTCAGGCAGCGATCCAAAGCTTGTTCGGAGCAAAGCGCCCGCAGGCTTTGCAGCAGATCCTGCACCAAATCGAGTGAAACAGTTGCTGTCGAGGTACCTCTGCCATCCTCTGCATCCGCTTGAGGCCATTCCAGGGGATCTGGTGCGATTGTCACTTTTTGCATGTTTCAAGTCGCCATTGGCAATTGGATGGGGAGCGCCTTGTACCTATTCTCTGAATAAAGGAAAAGGAGACAACGACATGGAACGGCTTGGAAACATGATGCGCATGCCGCTGCTTATCAGTTCAATCCTAATGTATGCCATTGAAAATAGCGGAGATCAGCAGATTTTAACGGCACTTGACGATGGTGGGTTGCACACGTACTCGTACCGTGAATTCGGTGAAAGAGCGATGGATCTGGCCATCGGCATGACGCGGCATGAAGTACAGCCAGGTCACAGGGTGGCGACATTGGCATGGAATACCTATCGCCATCTGGAAATCTACTATGCCACGGCTGGTATCGGCGTGATTTGCCACACGGTTAATCCGCGGCTGAGTCGTGAGCAAATCACCTTCATCATCAATGATGCGCAGGACACCGTTCTGTTCTACGACGCGCAATTCACAGAGTTGGTCGATTTCTTGCGCCCTCAGTGCCCGTCAGTGGCGCATTGGGTGCTGTTGAGCGAAGGTGCAGGTGGAGGAAGCGCTGGGGACAACTACGGCTCCTGGCTTGGCAACGACACCCGTGGCTTTGAATGGCCGGTCTTTGATGAAAATACCGCGTGTGGGCTGTGCTACACGTCCGGCACCACTGGAGCGCCGAAGGGGGCACTGTACTCCCATCGATCAACTGTGCTGCACGCCTACGCGTCCAGCCATCCCAACGCCGTCGCCATCTCGGCCAGAGATGCCGTGATGCCATTGGTGCCCATGTTTCATGTCAATGCTTGGGGTTTGCCGTATTCAGCCTTGATGTCCGGGGCCAAGATTGTCTTGCCGGGATCGAACATGCAGGGGGAGCGCCTGTACGCTCTGTGCGAGCGAGCAGGGGTGACGTTGTCGGCCGGCGTTCCAACTGTATGGAAAGGCGTGTTGGACCATGCCGAAAGCCACGGACTAGCCTTCAGCACGCTCCAGCGCATCCTCATCGGTGGCGCGGCCTGCCCGCCTCACATGATTGCGGCTTTTGGCGCCCGTAATGTCTCGGTGCGCCATGCCTGGGGGATGACGGAGGTGTCCCCCCTGGGAACGGTGTGCCAATTGCTTCCCCAGCATGCGTCGCTGTCTGGCGACGAAGCCCTGCAGGTGCTGGCGTCGCAGGGGCGGCCCTTGTTTGGTGCGAGATTCAAGGTGGTGGACGATGCTGGCAATCGATTGCCCCACGATGGAGTTTCAACTGGGCACCTGATGGTTCAGGGCAACTGGGTCATCTCTCGCTACTACGGCAAGAATGAGCCCGCGATCGAAGACGGATGGTTCTGTACGGGAGACGTCGGCAGCATGGATGCGGACGGCTACATGCGCATCACGGATCGCCGCAAGGATGTCATCAAGTCAGGCGGAGAGTGGATCTCATCCATAGAGATTGAAAACATCGCGATGGAAGAGTCCGGTGTCGAGTTGGCAGCCTGCATTGCCGAGGCCAACGAAAAGTGGGGTGAACGCCCGGTGCTGTTCGTCGTGCCTAAGGCGGGCGCGGAGCGGTCGGCCGAACGGATTCTTGCGCGCTACCAAGGGCGTGTGGCGAAGTGGTCCATTCCCGACAGGGTGGTGTTCATAGATCACATGCCGATGACGGCCACCGGAAAGATCCAGAAAACAGCGCTGCGTGCGCTGGCGACGTGATCCGTCCCTATCCCCATTCGTTACCCATTTCACCGCTTGCAAGGAGTTCTTTCTATGTCTACCCCTCTTTTGCTGACATCCGAGCAGGACGACGTCGGCATCGTTACCCTGAACATGGAGCACAAGCGCAATGCGCTGAACGAGGAAGCGATTGCGGCCATCGATGCCTATTTTTCGGCTATTCCCAGCCATATCCGCGTCGTCCTTCTAATGGCCAAGGGTGAGCATTTCTGTGCCGGGCTCGATTTGAAGGAGCACCATGACAAGGAGCGCAGCGGCGTTGAATTCATGCGCGTGTGTCAGGGCTGGCACCGCGCGTTCGACAAGATCCAGCATGGCGGCATCCCTGTGGTCGCTTGTTTGCAAGGCGCCGTAGTAGGCGGTGGGCTGGAACTTGCCAGCGCGGCCCATGTCCGTGTGGCCGACAGCGGCACCTTCTTCGCGTTGCCCGAGGGCACACGTGGCATCTTCACTGGCGGCGGTGCCACTGTGCGCACGGCGCGCATCATCTCCGCCCCCCGCATGGTTGAGATGATGCTCACGGGCCGGGTCATCGATGCGCACGAAGGCCGTCAACTCGGTCTGGCCCACTACGTCTGCGACTCCGCCAAGGGCGATGCACCAGCCTCTGAATTGGCACTTTCCCTGGCGAAAAAGATCGCTGGCAACGCGGCGCTGTCCAACTACGCCATCGTCAGTGCCATCAGCCGCATTGCGGACATGTCGGCCACGGATGGTTTGTTCACCGAAGGGCTGGTCATGGCCATGATCCAGCAGGGGCATGACGTACAGCAGCGCCTGGGCGAGTTCGTCAACAAGAGGGCGCACAAGGTGCAACTGGGCCACTGATTCTGGTCGCCTGCCGACCCGCGACAACAACGGAGACAAGCATGCTATCGAATGAAGAAATATGCCGGCGGCTGCCCGGCCACCCTGGCTACGAACAACTCAAAACCCAGCGCCGCCGCGTGGCATTTGCCTTTGCCAGCGTGTGCCTGGGACTGTGTATGGCCTTCATTCTGGCTGCAGTGATGTCGCCTGCCAGTCTGGCCGTGCCTTTGAACCGCGAGGGAACGCTTACCAGCGGCGTGGCATGCGCCACCGGGCTGATCGCGTTGTCATGGGGGCTAACGGGCATCTATATCCACATTGCTAATATACGCTTCGACGCTCAGTGCACGCGGCTGCTGTCGGGGTTGCAAACATGAATACGCAGGCCATCCTGATCTTCGCTGGTTTTGTCGCCATCACGCTAGGCATCACCTACTGGGCATCAAACCGCACGCGTTCCACCTCGGATTTTTACACTGCAGGTGGCGGTATCACTGGGACCCAGAATGGAATGGCAATCGTGGGCGACTACATGTCTGCAGCCACATTGCTGGGTATCTCCAGCTTGGCATTCTCCAACGGCTTCGACTCGCTGATCTACGCGGTGTGTGCCTTCATGGGCTGGCCCATGATCATGTTTCTGATTGCTGAGCGCCTGCGCAACCTGGGGCGCTATACGCTGAGCGACATCGTTTCCTACCGCTTGGATGAGCGCAGTACGCGCATCTTCACCGCGATCAGTTCGCTGACCGTGGTGCTGTTCTACCTCATTGTGCAGATGGTTGGCGCCGGACAGTTGGTGCAGCTACTGTTTGGCATCGACTACACCTATGCCGTCATTGCCGTTGGTCTGCTGATGATGGTGTATGTCGTTGTCGGCGGCATGGTTGCAACGACCTGGGTGCAGATCATCAAGGCCGTGCTGATGCTGGGCAACGGCATCGTGCTGATGGTGCTTGCTTTGCGCTACTTCAATTTCGACTTCTCGTCCTTATTGGCGGCTGCTGCCAACAATCATCAGGCTGGCGAAGCGATGAAAGGGCCCTGGAAGCTCATGGCGAATCCGATCTCCGGCTTGTCACTGGCCGTCTCCCTAGTCTTTGGCATTGCGGGCCTGCCTCACATCATGATGCGTTTCTTCACCGTGCCCAATGCGCGCGCGGCCCGCAAATCGGTTTTCGTCGCCACAGGCTTGATGGGCGCGTTCTTTGTGATCATCTGCTTTCTGGGTCTCAGTGCAATGGCCATCCTGCCGAACTACCCCGCATTCTACGTGGACGGCAAGGTGGGCGGTCCTGTGCTGGGGGGCTCAAATATGCCCATCATGCACCTGGCGACCGCGCTGGGCGGCAACTTGCTGTTCGGCCTGCTGGCTGCCGTATCGTTCGCCACCATTCTCGCGGTGGTCAGTGGATTGACACTGGCCGGTGCCTCCGCTATTGCGCATGACCTGTATGCAAAGGTCTACAAGAACGACCGTGTTTCCCCCAGTGAGGCCATGCGCGTGAACCGTCTGGCCTCCATTGGCATCGGCATGGTAGCCATCGTGCTGGGCCTGCTCTTTCGAGATCAGAACGTGGCTTTCCTGGTGGCCCTTGCCTTCAGCATCGCTGCATCCGCCAACTTTCCAGTGTTGCTCATGTCGATGTACTGGCGCAGCCTGACGACCCGTGGTGCCTTGGCCGGTGGCCTGGTAGGGCTGAGCGTGGCTCTTGCTTTGGTAGTGCTCTCGCCTGCGGTATGGGTGCGCATCTTCCATTTTGCCGCGCCGGTATTTCCCTATGACTACCCCACACTGATTTCGATGCCGTTGGCATTCGTGGTGATCGTCGTGGTATCCATCATGGACCGCTCACCGCGCGCCGCGCAGGACAAAGCTGGGTTTCCTGCGCAGGAGGTGCGCGCGGAAACCGCCGTAGGCATTGCCTCTGTATCTCATTGAACGTACGGAAGATAAAGCAAGGACATGACTTACCAAGACCCCATTGACGACATGCTGTTTTGCATGAAGGAACTTGCTTGGCTAGACGCAACCGCGCGACTGCAGGGGCTGGAAGAAGTCATGCCGGAGACGGCCCAAGCCTGCGCCAAATTCACCCAGATAGTGATCGCGCCGCTGAATGCAGCTGGGGGACAAAACCCCGCTGCCTTGGCCGATGGCTCGGTGAGCACCTTGCCCGGCTTCAAATGGGCTTAGCTGCAGTCGATGGAAGAGGGTTGCAGCCCCCCGCCTTTGGCGGCCAAGGTCTGCCCAGCATCGGCGCGGCATGCACGGAAATGCTCAACAGCGCCAGCATGAGCTTTGCATTGTGTCCGCTGCTGCCAGCAAGGTCATGTTGGCGCGCCAGAAGATAGATATGGCCTTCCTGAGCACAAAGATCGCCACATCGCACTTCTTACACCATCCGCATCCTTTCGGCTTGCGCGACATCGTCATCGAAGCCAATGAAAGCACGCTGGCGTGTGAGTCTTTCTGAACACAGGCATTCGTCATTCGACGGGTTTCTTTTTCCACCGAACAGGAGTTTCACCATGACTGACATCAGTAACAGAACGGAAATCGCCCACTACATAGGCGGCGCTCACATCTCTGGCAACAGCACGCGTAAGCAACCCATATACAACCCCGCCACCGGCGCCGTTAGCCGCCAGGTGCGTCTGGGTACGGCTCAGGACGTGGAGGCTGCCGTTGCTGCTGCGCAGTCTGCATTTCCGCGGTGGGCGGACACCCCGCCCATACGTCGCGCGCGCGTGCTGTTCAAGTTCCTGGAACTGCTGAATCGCAATAAGGACGAACTCGCCGCACTCATCACGGCCGAGCATGGCAAGGTTTTCACTGATGCTCAAGGCGAGGTGGCACGGGGCATCGATATCGTCGAGTTCTCATGTGGAATTCCCCAACTCCTCAAAGGCGACTTTACCGATCAAGTCAGTACCGGTATTGATAACTGGACTCTGCGCCAGCCACTTGGCGTCGTCGCTGGTGTGACACCTTTCAATTTTCCCGTCATGGTGCCCATGTGGATGTTTCCCGTGGCCATTGCCGCCGGCAATTGCTTCGTGCTCAAGCCTAGCCCCATTGACCCCAGCCCGAGTTTGTTTATCGCCGATCTGTTGAAGCAGTCGGGCTTGCCCGACGGCGTGTTCAACGTTGTGCAAGGAGACAAAGAGGTTGTAGATGCGCTGCTGGAGCACCCTGGCGTGAAGGCGCTGAGCTTCGTTGGCTCTACCCCGATCGCCAACTACATCTATGAAACCGGTGCGCGCCATGGCAAGCGCGTGCAGGCGCTGGGAGGTGCCAAAAACCATATGGTGGTGATGCCAGATGCCGATATCGACCAGGCAGTGGATGCACTGATCGGTGCAGGCTATGGTTCAGCGGGGGAGCGCTGCATGGCCATCTCTGTCGCAGTGCTCGTAGGCGACGTCGCTGACAAGCTCATGCCCAGATTGGTGGAACGAACCAGAGCATTGAAAGTGCTCAATGGCACCAATTTGGCGGCAGAGATGGGCCCCATCGTGACTCCTGCGGCGCATGCGCGTATCAGCAGCTATATCGAACAAGGCGTTAAGGAGGGGGCACAACTGCTCGTCGATGGCCGTACCTTCCTGGGCGCTGCTGCCGGAGAGGGGTGCGCCAACGGCTTTTGGATGGGAGGCACGTTGTTCGACCAGGTTAAGCCGGAAATGAGCATCTACCGGGAAGAGATCTTCGGCCCCGTGCTGTCATGTGTTCGAGTCGCTGATTTCTCCGCCGCAGTGCAACTCGTCAACAAGCATGAGTTTGGCAATGGCGTTGCATGTTTCACCCGCGATGGCAATGTGGCTCGGGAATTCACGCGGCGTATCCAGGTTGGCATGGTAGGTATCAACGTACCCATTCCGGTGCCCATGGCCTGGCACGGCTTTGGGGGGTGGAAGAAGAGCCTGTTTGGTGATATGCATGCCTATGGGGAGGAGGGGGTGCGCTTCTACACCAAACAGAAATCCGTCATGCAGCGTTGGCCCGAGAGCATTGGCAAAGGCGCGGAATTCGCCATGCCAACGGCCAAATAGGTAGAGACAACATCCATTGCCAATGACTCTGAAGACAAACAGCTGCATGTATTTCGCAATGCTGTAGACGTGCGTCTCGTCTTGTTCGATCTCGAGCGTGCGGTCAACGATTTCCTAGCCGTTGGTGACGCAAGCCAGTGACAGTTCCTCGGTCAGGCGGAATCCAGGTGATTCTCGAAAAATCGCATGTGGTCGCGGGCGTTGCAGGCCTTCCATCACTGGATAGAAAAAAGCCTACTCGCGTAGGCTTTTTTATTGCTCACCTGCTACGCGCTGCGTAGCGGATCGATTTTTTTGGCGTCTGAGTGGCGTTCTTCGCTGTAATCGTTTGACTTTTTTTGTATTAATTCGATCTTGTAGCCATCAGGATCCGTCACAAAAGCAATGATGGTACTGCCGCCTTTGACGGGGCCTGCCTCACGGGTCACATTACCGCCGGCGGCCTTGATCTTCTCGCAGGCGGCATAGGCATCGGGCACACCCAGAGCAATATGACCGTAAGCCGTGCCCATGTCATAGCTCTCGGTTCCCCAGTTGTAAGTCAGCTCAATTTCCGCCTGGCCTGGGTTACCGCCTTCGAAGCCAAGAAAGGCCAACGAGTACTTGTACTCGGGATTCTCGGACGTGCGCAGCAGTTGCATGCCGATGACGTTGGTGTAGAAATCAATAGAGCGCTGGAGATTGCCAACGCGCAACATCGTGTGGAGGAATCGCATGGTCACTATTTTGCCAGCAGGTTTGGAGCTGTATATGAACAAGGGTTGGTAGATTGCTCTATTGGAATGATATTTAACATAATATACAGAGTCGGCGCGCCTCAGCCAAAAGGGCAGTGCGAACGCTTGGTGTTTTGGCCTGCTCTGCGAACTGATCCAGCACCAGTGCTTCCGGCTTTTCGCCAAGCAAGATGGCCACTTTGACGGCTGCCGGCTCATCAAAAGTTTGGCGCTTTCCGCTCTTGTAGTTGCTCAGTGCAGCACGCGACAAACCCAGCTCCTGAGCAGCTTTGTAGTCGCTTTCCCAGCCCTTTTTTGCCTTCAAGATTTCAATCCATTCGTAGGCTTTCATGACTGCTCCATGTGATTCGTGATGGGGTAAATGTAGTTTTCTTGTTGAAAACGTCAACACTGTGAAAATAAACCTGTCAACGCTACGTTGACGGTTTTCGGTGCGTTAACTATTCTCCGGCCAATCCCACATAGGAGCGGCCAATGTCTCAAAACACTTCCCCGGATAACGTCCCCGGCGCCACAAAAGGCACTGCCGATAGCCTGGCCGCTCCCGGTCGTGTCGGCGCTGGGGGCACCAAATTGCGCGCCTTTGCTCAACGCTACGCCGTTGAGCTGCTGTTTGTCCAGCTCGTTGCGGTGATCTTGAATGTTGCGGCCCTGGGCCTGAGCGTCACAAAGCTGCTGGGGGTCTGCGCATGAGCATGCAGATTCTGGTTTTCTGTGCGTTCGCGGCTGCGCTTTGTCTGGTCTTGTTGGATCCCGCGCGCATGTTTCCCGTGCTTTTTGTCTCTTCCGTCCTTGTGGGACTTTGCTTTTTGGCTGGGGTGATCGTATGAGCCGGAATCAGAACGAATGGCGCTCCATTGCCGACTTCCTGACCCGCCAAAACCTGCACCTCGTGCTGCAAGCGCGTGAGCGTGAAGCCGGCGCCCAAGCGCAAGCGGCGGCAGGCCAGCGGAGCGCCGCCGCCGCTGCGCTGGGCGCAGCTCAAACCCTCCCCGTTGGTAATCACGGGGAGATCGTTGCCAAGGGAGTGAGCCTGTGAAAAAGCGCTTCACTGTTCGACGCTCAGTCGGCCTCACTCCAGTAATTGCCGAGCGTGTGAAAGCTGTTGCTCGGTTCGAGTCTCGTTCCTTTGAGTCTGCATTGCGTCTTCTGGTCTGGGAAGGGCTGCGATCGCGTGAATCACTCCAGAAGAAAGGGGAGCGCTGATGACACGCCCCTCTCTGGTTCTCGATGGCAATGAGGTCAAGCTGCGTTTGCAGGCCGAGCGCACAAAGTCCTCAGGCGCTGTGCATATTGACTGGCTGCGCTTCACCACAGACCTGAAACATGCACCGTTCCCCACGCTGGAAGTGCTGTTCCCCACGCCTGTACAGGACTCGCTCCTGAATCCGCGCAGCATCGCTGAGCTGGATATTGAGCAGTACCGACGCATGAAGCTGTTGCGCATCCTGCGCGACATGCCAGACCAGGACTTTGCAGCCAGTGCTCAAGCGCATGCCTTGGCGCAAAAGGTCTGCAAGGCTCTGGGCCCTGATTTCAGCATTGAGCCCGAAGTCAAAAAGGGCCATGACTTCTACCGCTTCCGGTGGTCGATCGTGCGCAATGACGCGGAATGCGCATGGGTTGGCTTCCTGGCTTCGGGCGAAAGTCCACGCCAGCAAGCCCAAGCCAAGACCATTCACGCCAATGTCTACGGCTCGGCGTGCACCTTCGCCCGTGGTGACTGGCGCCACCGCATGGCAAACCTCATTGAAGAGGTCAACGGAAAAATCACCCGCATTGATTACGCCCTCGACTTCTTCGACGGCATCAGGGGTGGCCTGGAGCGCATTCGCGATGACTGGCACGCCGGCCTGATGGATGTGAATAGTCGCAGGCCCAAGGCCAATACCGTTGGCCCATGGGTCGATGGCGGTCGCGGTCGCTCCTTCTACTTCGGTAGCAAGGAAGCGGGCAAGCAAACCAACGTCTACGAAAAGGGCGTGCAGCTCTTCGGCGAGCTGGATGCAACGCATTGGGAGCGTGTGGAACTGCGCTACGGCAACAAGCTCCGCGACTTGCCAGTAGACATGCTGCGTCGTGCTGATGACTTCTTTGCAGGTGCCTCGGACTGGCATCAAAAGATGCTGGCAGAGCACGGCAAATACGCCGAAGGAGAGGGCGTCAAGGTGCGCTCAAAACAGGCTGTCCAGACCGTCAAGGCTGAGGTCACCCGCGCTGTGCGCTGGCTGACGAATACCGCTGGTGCAAGCGTAGCGCTGGCCTTTGAATTCCTCGGCCAGGACGAATTTCTAGAAATCGTCACAGGCCGCAAAAAGCCGGGGCGTCTTGCCAAGTTTTCCGACTCAGAAATCAGCGCCGCATGTGCGTCGCTGCATGCCAAAGTTTTTCAACCCAAGGTCCGTTCTGTCGGACTGGCCCACTAAAGGAGCGGCTCCATGAAGATGCAATCCCAAGCCCTGTTGTTCGGTATCGAATCCAGCAAGGGCAACTTTGAAGGCACGCCTTTCGACTCCACCAAGTTCCATTTGTCTGTTGACTTGGGTACCAAGTCCACGGGCAAAACCATCGGCTTGGTGACTCGTCCTTTCAAGTTCGGTGACTCCACCGAGATTGAAAAGTGGATGCATCTGCAAGCGCACTTTGCTGCTGGCAAGCCTGTCATGTGCAACTGTGATTTCGACGTTGTTGCCGGTTCCGGCAATGACGTGAAGCTCACGTTGTTGGCCATCCAGCCGGCCACCGCAACTAAGACGGCTGCTGCCGCTTCCTAACCATGCCGCGCTTTGTCATCCAGTCGGCAGCTACCGGGCGCTTTTTGACAGCGGACCCGGAGGGAGGGGAGCCTATGTGGGTTTCCCTGCTGCAACAAGCGGGCGGTGGCGTCACTGATGACATGGAGCGCATCGCTCAGCTCGTCGGTGACTACTGCGAGCCAGAAGACTTCCCGCAGGTGGTTGATCTCGACCGCCTGGGAACAGCAAACGACTACTGACATGGCTGAGCAAGTCATTCAGTGCAATCAAGCATGCACGGTCACCGTGCAGCACCAAATCCCCTTGTTATCCATCGACGCGGGGGAGGCATCACAGATTGGCTATGCCGTTTTGTTGGTCTGGGCCGTGGCCTGGGGCTTCCGGCAGCTGATCAGGATGATTCGAGTCGATGACAGCTCTACTTTTAAGGATGAATCATGAGCAAAAAAATCAAGCTGGCCCGGGCTGCCATTCCTGCTTTTGCCTTCGCAACTGGTGCCCATGCTGCGGCTATCGATGTCGGTGACGTCGTCACCGAAATTGGTGCCCAAGTTGGCCCTATCGGCCTGATCGGCTCCGCCATTCTGCTGGTGATCGTTGCGATTGCCGCCTTCGGTTGGGTGCGTCGTGCTCTGCGTGGTTAACCCTTCACGGTTGTGAGGGAGGGCCGGGGTTCCGGCCTTTTTTCTAAGCGTTCTCGGAGCGTTTAGGAAAAACGGGAGGCGTTATGGGTATCTGGGTTTTGATTGCGATCTTGGGGGCGGGATGGCTCATATTTACCGCTTGATTCTTTGCCTTTTGCTTTGTGCTGCATCTGGTGTTTCGATTGCTCAGACCTGTCAAATAGCACGAGCTCAAATCGGCGGTCAGTATTACTACGGCGAAATGGTCATCTGCAATGTCACGGGCGGGCGCTATAACCCGCCTGTGAGTGTGACTAGAGCGGAGATTTCTGGTTCTCAAATTATCTGTTACGGCATGTCCAAGCAGGGCGATGGAACCACTATTGAGGTGGCCCAGTTCTACGCGAATTTCTCCATTGCACCTTGTCCTGTTTGCCCTGCAGATCACTTCTTTGATAAGGAAGCCGGTAAGTGTGTTGAAGATCGTTCTAAGCACAAGGCTTGTGGGGCAGATTTTCAATTTTCTGGTTGGGGTGTCGGTTTTGGCAAATATAACGATGCCTGGGCCTTGGATGGCAAGGTGCCGAGCGGCATTCAGTGCGATGCGTATACCGACGCCAATCCTGGCGGTACAGGGTGTCAGGTCAAATTTTCGGCGTCTGGATATACCAAAAACGATGATGGCTCCTGGACCACCATAGGCAAGTATTCTTCTGTTGCTGGTGAGAAGCCTGGGGAGGGCGTGCCCTGCTCGCCTGACTATGAAGGAGAGGGCAAAGACGTTGTTGCTGACAATCCGAAAGAATGCGCGGGTTATACGGGAACCGTCAATGGCGTTGAGAAGTGCATCGCCAATTCTCAAAACAACGGCGTGGAGTTCGCCAAAACAGAGAAGATAGAAAAGAAGAATGACGGCACCACTGTAGAGACGAAAGTCGAACAAAAGTGCGAGGGCGACAAGTGCACCACCACCACCACGACCACCACCAAAAATGCAGCTGGTGAAGTCACTGGCGTGGACATGAATACTAAGACGCAGGATAAGGCGGGTTTCTGCAAAGAAAACGCCGATAAATGCGACGGCAAAGGCAATCCCGGCGTGGCCGGTGGTTCCGGTTCTAAGAACGGCAGCGGCGGTGAAGACGATGAAGAAGAAAAGGGCAAGTTTGGTGGCACCTGCGAAGCAGGTTTTACCTGCGAAGGCGATGCCATCCAATGCGCGATTGCGAAGAAGCAGCACATGACCGCGTGTACGCTGGAAGACACTCAAAACGAGTTCTATCAGCTGTTCAATCAGAACAAAAACAAGACTGGCAATGTGACCGAAGGTCTGCCCGGAAACAAGTCAGAAAACATCCTCTCGCGGATCTCCGGCATCGGCGATGACTTCCTTGGAAGCGGTGCCGCATGCCCGGCTGATCGCACCATAGCTTTCGGCTTTGGCGAGGTCACCATCCCTTATTCCACGCTCTGCCCTTATCTGGAGCTCATGGGCCGCATTCTGGTTGTCCTGGCTGCTTTGTCTGGGGCGTCGATCATCATCAAACGGGAGTCCTGACCGTGTTATTTCTTCCTGCACTGGGCAGTTTGGGCGGGGTCTTGTTGTCTCTGACAGCGGGTTTCGTGGGCAAAACCGTTGCCGCCTTAGGTATCAGCTTTGTGACCTATTACGGCGTCTATCAGGCGTTGGAGTGGCTGAAGGCGTTAGCTGTCCAGCAGCTAGCCGGCCTGCCCGCTGAAGTCCTCCAGCTCCTGGCACTTATGCAGGTGGGGAGGGCGCTCACCATCCTGTTTGCGTGCATGTTTGCCAACATGGTCATGACCGGCTTGAACAATGACACCTTCAAGAAACTGACTTGGGGCGGGGGTTCCTGATGCTGTATCTCGTCACTGGCGCCAATGGTGCAGGCAAGACCCTCAACACCCTTAAATGGGTGCGTGAACGGCAGATCAAGGAAAACCGCCCGGTGTATCACAACGGGCGTTTTGAGGCGGTCGAAGATGGCGAGCTTTCTTCGTGGAAGAAAATCGACTTCAAAGACTGGCAGACCCTTGAAGATGGGGCAATCATCCTTGTGGATGAATGCCACAACGATATGCCGGTTCGCGGCTCTCGTGATGATGTGCCTGAGCACATCAAAATGCTTGCAGAGCACCGAAGGCGCGGTTTTGACTTCTATCTGATATCTCAGCATCCCCAGAATATCGATAGCTTTGTACGGCGTCTGATTGGCTCTCCTGGCTGGCATCGCCATCTCAAGCGCTCATTCGGTGCTGACATGGTCAGCTGCCTTGAATGGGCCGCGGTCAATCCGAACTGTGAAAAGGACGGCAGCAGCAAAAGTGCTGAGGTCTCCATGGTCAGATATCCGAAGGAGGTCTACCAGTGGTACCGGTCTGCAAGTCTTCACACGGGCAAGAAGAAGATTCCCAAGGCTGTCTATGTCCTGGTCGCTTGCATGCTGGCTATTCCGGTCTTGGGCTACTTTGGCTATCACCAGATTTCGGCGGTGAAAAAGTCCAATGCTTCGCCAGCAGTTGCAGGTGTTCCAGCACCTGTAACTGGTGGGGAAGCTGCCCCAGGACGAAAGCTCACGCCCTATGAATACGTGCAAACCTATGCCCCGCGCATTCCTGACTTTGCATACTCCGCGCCGAGATATGACGAGGTAACGCGTGCCGTTATCGCGCCATATCCGGCCGCGTGCGTGCAAAACAGCAAGGGCTGCAAGTGCTACACGCAGCAGGCCACGCTGTTGCCCATGGATCAATCGACCTGCAAGCAGATCGTTGAAAAGGGCTTCTTCATGGACTGGCAACAGCCCCAGCAACCCATGCAGGTCAAAGCTCCTGAGCCGGTGCAGCGCCCAGCTGAGCCGGTTCATGTGTCCATGCCGCCCATGGCTGCGCAGCCGGCACAAGCCTCTGCCGTGGACTCGTACACGCAAGGCTTGGCGGCTCGCAATGCCCAAGTCCGATCGGTATTTCAATGATGGGGGTATCGGGGGCCGCGCCCCTGATGTTCACCCGCTGATAAGGCAATACCCGGCGCAGTGAATCACGCGATCGCGGCACCCTTGGCAAAGCAATGCACTGGTTCGCGTGGCGCGCTTCCGGCAAAGATTGGGCCTTTGCTTCGTGTCCTGAAAACAACCGCCGAAGGCGCTCTGTCCTATGATTCGTCCCAGAATAGGGGGAGGAGTTATGGGGCATTACGATCCTGGAGGCTGGCAACGCGAGAATCCATTTACGGGTGGACGCAATGAAATGAGCTCGATGACGAGGCTCATTCTCATTATTGTGGTCCTCTTTATTTGCGCAGTTGCATACATTTATCAGTCTGAGATTCTGCGTTTTTTTCAAGGATCTCCCGCACCGATTACTGCCTCTCCTGCACCGCGTGCGCGCGAACCTTCAATTGTTCCGCCGCAACTTATTCCTCCTAAGGAGGTACCGAGTGAATCTACGAATCACATTTATCGATGTGGTAATACGTACACCAATTCACCATGCGAGGGCGGCAAGCAGATTGCTCAGCAAATCACTCGTCCATCAGAGAGGTCAGATAGGCCGGCTACACGGGAGATTTATCTCTGTAAGGACATTAGTGATCGTTTGACGTGGGAGAGCGTTCCATGTTCGGCCAACGGTCGCTTTATGGACCGGATAGCGCGTGTCCCGACAAATGTCTCCTGGGCTGAACAAGTTGCAATCGCAAGGGAGCAGCGCAATCGCGCGTATGAAAATGCTGCTGAGCAAGTTGTCCCGGTGGCAACTCGTCCCACAGGTGGCAAGGCCAATGCGGCTGAGTGTCAGGCACTCGATGAGCGCGTGAATTGGCTGGATGGCTTGGGGCGAATTGGTGGAGGCGGTCACACCATGGATTGGATTCGTGAGGAGAGGCGTAAAGCACGTGACCGCCAATTTCGCATCGGTTGCTAGCCAATTTGGAAAATTGGAGCGTTTGCGGGCGCGGTTTTATGCCTCGCAAGCTCCTTTTCCATGGTCAAGATTTGCTTGACAAGCCTAGTGTTTGTGCGCCTGAGTGATTCGGCTAGTGCGTAGTTGCCCGCTGCATGATTGAAGGCGATCGCGTCGATGGTAGAAATTCCCCATCGTGATTCCCAAAACAGTGCCAAATGAACGGCGCGAGGAGCTTGCCCCTCGCGCCGATATTTTTTGATGGTAGCTGGCTTGAGGTCTAGAAGCCTAGCGAGCTGTGCATCGCTGTAGCGCAGATCATCAAGGATGTATTGCAGATGCGGCAAATGTGCAGGGTAAGGTGCTCTAAACATCACCTAGGTTTCGGCATGCACAACCTTGAGAGACTAGCAGCGAAAGGGCGTACTGCTACAACTAGCCTAGCATTTGTGATTAAACATAATATACATCGTATCTAGTAGAAAAGCTTTAAAAAAAAGAGCGCTAAGACTCTGATTTCTAAGGCTTTTGGCGGACCTCACGGCCAGCATCGCTACTACAACCTCTTACCCAAATTCAGCGAGAAGAACAACTCACCTCGTTGACGCACGGTTCGCACTCTAAGGACTTCGTTCCCAACTGTCAAACATTTTTGTTTCACCTGTCATGTTTTGGCGGCTCAGGCATTGAGTCGATTGCTACAAACTCGCAAGCATCAGGCCAACCATGAGCAGCCAATGGGTCGCCGCACTTCTTGCACGGACTTAGGTCGAACTCGTCCAGCTCGTCGTCCCCGGAGTCAATGTCGCCACAGCCCATTGGGCAGCAATCCGGGTCCAGGCCGTGGCTGCAGCATCCGCCATCCTGCAGCATCCGCGCTGTCTGCGCACGATGTTCTGTCGTGGTGTATCCGTGCTCAGTAGCGATCTCGATGGCACGAGGCCGCAGGAGCTCGGGGACCTGCTGCAGCGCCAGGTCGATGCTGGCTCCGACGCGCAGCTCGTAGGTCTCGTACACCAGGCCGCAGCCTTGATGGGCAGCGTCCGACAAGGCTGCGCACTTCGCTGCCCAGTCGTTTTCCGAGAAGACTTGCGCCTCGCGAGCTGGTGCCACTTCGAGCGCTACGACGCTTGGAGACGTAGTAGTAGTTCTTTGTATAGAAGACCCTTGTATATAGAGTGCAGGAAACGGCAAATCCAGTTTGCAGGTTTCGGCAGACGTTTTTGGCTCAAGTTTGCAGGTTTCGGCAAGCGGTTTTGGGGCTTGCTTGATGACTTGGCCAAGCCATTGGCCATCGACGTAATCGAGTAGCCCCTCCAGGACGGCCTGCCGCTCGTCATCGGTCATGGGGCGACCTGGGCATTGCGTGGGCAAGGCCCCGCCAGATCCGCCGCAACTCCTGCACAGGGTGCGATCGTGGCCGATGCTGTGGAGTGAGAAAATAGCGGCCCGTGGCGCGGGCTGGTCGGAGTCCATCATGGTGCGATCGATGTGCTCAAGCTCGGCAATGACGGCTGGGCAGACCGGCATCAATCCATTGCCAGGTGGCCAGCGCTGCAGCCACATGACCTGATCCGGGTATTTGAGGCCGAGCTTGGCGTGGTGCCAGGTCAAGCTGCCCTCGGCAAAAGCACTGAGCACGTTCCATCGGTGCCGCAGCCGAAACCAGAAGCTACGCGATTTCCATAGCTCTAGGCGCTTGTCCGGCGCGGTGTTGTCGCCAATCTCGTAATCAGTTGAGCAGGTGGATTTCATGTCAAACCATCTTCAATGCGGGATTGCTGGGGGGGATGGGCTGGACCCACCGGCCTGGGCTGGTGAGGACAACACAGGACAGATGGGCCACTACGGTGCCGCGGCTGTGGATCTCATAGCGGACGATGTTTGTGCGGTTCGCGGCTGGCAGGTGCCAGCCACACTTGATGACCTCCCGCTGGGTCTTGGTGCTCAGCTCGTCGACGGTGAGATCCTCGTGGCCGTCCTCACGGTCGCCATGGCGTGCGTACTCCTTGAAGATCTTGGGCGATACCAGGGCCATGCCCTCCTCCACGAAGTGAATCGCCGCGCCGGTCTCATTGAACTTGAGCTCGCGATTGACCAGGCCCATTTGCACCCACTGCATGAAAGCCAATGCCAGGGGGCTAGGCTCAGGTGGCGGCTTGTCGGGATTTGCGTCGATGTCGGGCAGCGGCTGCAGCAGAAGAACCGGCCCAGGTGTTGCTGCGGCCGCCGCCGGCGGACTCGCAGTGACGGTGCGCCCCTTGAGCACGGGCAGGTCATCGAGCTCGTCCAGATCAGCAGCCATGCGCTTGAACTCGGCACTTACGCTTTGAGAGCGCGGCACTTGGTCATGGCGTAGCACGGGGGCGGGATTCTTCGGTGCGCTTGGCGCTGGCGGCGGCGCAGCTGCTGCAGGTTTGACAGAAGGCGGCCTTGCGGCCGTAGTTGCGGCAGCTTGGGGTGGCTGGTGCAAGGTGGCGGGCTGAGGAGGCGCAGCTGGTGGTGGTGGTGGTGGTGGCACCGCTGCGGCATCTTGGAATCGTTGCTCCAAGGGCGGTGCGCCCTTCTCTGCCGGCTGTGGGTTCTTGGCCGACTTGTTCTTTTTGCCAGGCTTGTCCGATGCTCTTGCAGATTCGGATGGATCGAGGAAGTAGCTGCCCTCGCTGTCGCCCAGCAAATACGCGGCTTCGCCGTTGTCGAGGCTGTCGTAGTCCATCTTCAATGGTGTGGGCACGCGGGATCTCGATGCTGCCCCAGCTTCAAACTCGTCGTAGGCTGTATCAGCTTGGGTCTGCTGCACTGGCGCCGTAGGCGCCCTAACTGCCAAGACTGCCGCAGTTTGGGATGGAGTTTCTGGTGCAGGTGTCTTGGCAGGTGCCGCAGTGGTTGCCGCAGGCCTGGGCTTTGCCGCTGCATTCGGCGGCTTGGTGAAAGTGGGCTCCCGCATGATGGCAGCATGCTTTTTAGCTTCTGCCGCATCCTGGGGCCGTTGCTTCGCAGGCTTTGCCGCAACCTGGGATGGTTGGGCTGAGGATGCCGCAGCTTGTGGTGCATTGGCATCGATTGCTGCCGCAGATTCCGATGCAGTGAGAGTTGCAGCAGCTTGATGTTCGTCCTGCCCTGCTCCATCCTTGCGACGGTCGCGGATCTCCAGCCGCCCGCGCATGGCGGCCGGGTACTTGCTCTCGTGGTTGAACAGGTTGGCCAGAGGAAACTTGAGCATGGCAAAGTCATGCATGTAGGCCCCCTGCTCTGACCCATCCTCGGCGTAACCGTGCACTGTGACATGCCAGACGGCCTGGCCGCTGGCGGGGTTGAGCTCGATCGCGCCGTAGTCCTGCCAGGTGTCGAACAGCCGGTCGTTCTTTGCGTTGCCAGGGACGCTTTCATCGGGCTCGTTTGCTTGGATGTGCTCTCGCACGGTATCAGCGAGGCGCTTGGCCACGAACCAGATTGCCCCCTCGAACACCCAACCTGCCGCACCGTTGCGATTCAAGGGAAGCTGTGTGCCGGCTTGGAGCATGGTCCTCATGGACTGCATCAGCAGCTCGATGAGAGGCACGGCCTTGGCCGTGGCGAAGCGGGCCTTGGAGCCTTTTTGCAGGGCACGTTGCGTTGAAAGCTGGTCGGCGCGCTTGACGATCTTGGCGACGAGACTGTCCTTGTTCTGGCCGGTGAGGTATTGCTCCAGGGCATCCAAGGCGGTGGGCGTGTGCGCCAGGAATCGAAGCGCACTTTCTGGCGCAATTCGGGGCAGCAGCAGCTGGGCCAGCTTGGCATGGGCGCTGTAATCGCGCTGCCCCTTGGGTGCAAAGTCCACCAGGTACTCGGCAGTGCGTTGGCCAGCGATCTGAGACAGGCTTCCGCCTGCAGGTGCCCAACGGATTGGATCGGCCTCACCCACAGGACGCCACGCGATGCGTAGGTCGGTCATGGGCTTGGCGATGTCGTGCAGCAGAGCGCAGAAGAACACCACATAGGTCCATTGATCGCGCTGGGCGTCAACGATCTCGATCTGGCTTCCGCCTGGCAGCAGATGGGCATTGCGCCAGGTCATGGCCGCGAGCAGCATCTCGATGGTGTGCGACAGCAGGCCGCCTGCGTGGGCGTGGTGGTGCGCTTCGGAGGCTGGCATGAGCTGCACGAACTCGGCGTACCGCCGAATCGCCGGCAGCAGGTCCCGCTCCCAAATGGCCTGCGACTGATGCGACTGGCTCCAGATCTGGGTGATAGCCCGTTCTGCGCGTACCGTGGCCAGCAGCTGCTGGGCATTGAGCACACGCAACCATCCGGGCTCACTGCCCGCGATGTGGATCTCGTCTGGCTTGAGTGGCAGATGTTGAGCGCCCGTCGATACTGGCGCGTCGGGCAGCGGCAGCGGGCCTGCAGGCGCAGACTGCACGGGCTTGGCCTTGCTCCAGGGCACCATCGCAAGCAACTTTGAAGCAATACTCTTCACGCGCACTCCTCTTGGAGCAGGATTCGAGCGAAGTGCTGGGCACGCGCTGACTTGCCATCGGTGGGTGTCCAGATAGACAGCTCCTCCCCAGGCTGGCCCAGTGCGAGGAAGTCCATGAAACTCTGCTGCAGCGGGTCCCATTTGATGCGTGAGGCGATGCCGTCGCGGCCCCAGTCACCGCATGTTTGCACGAACGGCTGCGCCACGACACGCATGACAAAGCTGTGCCAGTTCTTCTCTTGCTGAGGTTTGGGCACATGCGGCATTTTGGGATGGTCAGCAACCAGCTGCAGCAGGATTGAGCGCACGCTGAGGATTGGATCAAGCTCCTCTTCCAGATGCTGCTCCAGCCCCTCGAAGCGACCCAACCAACGCATGAGCGGGTTGGTTTTGCTGGCAAGGCCCAGCAGTTGCAAGCTGTCTGCGATAGCGAATATCGAGCAGCCACGATCGAGCGGATCTCGGCCTAGAAATGGTGGATCACTGTTGGCTCTCTGCTGTATGTGCTGACTATGTAGGTGCGGTGCGCGGGCGAGGTCGTCCATGGGGCGCAACCGTACCTAGTGCGCCCTCACCTGTCAGCGCGAAACCCTGCGGTGATGACCAGAGGCTTTTCGCTTGAAATTCAGTCATAGGTATGCTAGTCGTGTAACAAACGAATACAATTGCTAATCAGCATTTGAGGTTGTCAACGCCGGAGTTCAGTACCAACATCACGCAACCATGCACAGCAAGCGGCCTTTTCAAATATTCCTATTCTTAAGCTTTTTATTCTTGGCGGTGCAGCTCACCACAAATTTGATTGTCAGCAACTATTTGTTGGTCCATATATATTTCGGAATGGCGTTTCCTTTGCTTATTGGCTATTTCCCTTGGTCACTTTTATCTTGGCGTGGATTTAGAAAGCTTCCAATTAACATAGATTTTAAGCTTGGAATTTGGTCATTCCGTGTTGGAGTCATTGGGACCTTCTTGGTGAGTTTTATCAACGAAGCAATTGATGATCCAATACAGAATGGAATTCCATTTCTAGAGGCATGGCATCACTTTGCAGCCGATATGTTCGGGATTTTTATATTTGCATTGGCGTATTTCACCGTGATTCGCCGTAAGCGGTCCGTTGCGCCATCACGGCGTGCAATTCCATGACTAATCCATCATCCGCTTAATCTACATACTACAGATTTTCTTTCCTCCCCTCGCAATAGGCAATATGAGCGATATTTCTGATATTAAAAAAATTGAAGATTCACCTAATGGAGCAAATCAAGGTCCCAGTGCTGCTGCACCTTCGGTGAAGGAAACACATAAAGATTTACCCAATGGAGCAATTCAAGGTCTCTGTACTGCCTCGGCAGGAGCGCTCACCCTTGAAATTGCTTTCTTAGGGTTCTGGGCTTTTGGCGGAAAGTTGTCAGAGCTTCCTTGGTCGGACTCAGGTCGGTTTGCCTTTGCTTTATTGTGTGTTTCATTTGTTCTTTTAGTTTCAGTGCCTTTTATGGTGACTTCCGCCGATTTAACCATCAAGTCATTTAAATGGGCTCGCAAGGCATATGTTACCGGAATGTTCTTCTTGATAGGTGGATTAAGCTTTGCGCTCTTTCCATCATTGAATGAAGGAAAGGTAGTCTCTGTCGTAGTATCTGATCTGAGCAAGTATCTTAACGTTCTGGGACTGCTATTAATTACAGCTGGGGGGATTTTTGCAGCAATGTCGACACCTTCGCCGACCTACTCAAAAGACGGATCTGTTAGCTTGGGTGGCGAAGCAAGCAAAGAAAAACGTATTGAAATCTATAAAAGACAGAGTCGCTTAAAGTATATGTTCGCGATGATAGGAATTGGGGCTTTAATGCAAGGTGCGGCAATATTTCTATAGCACGCGTTTCGGCTGTTGCGGTCTTTGATCGAGATTCTGAAGCGCTAGGTGCTTACACCGACGACAGCATTAATGGCGCTTCGCTGTTGATTCGACGCAGACTTGTGCCATTTCCATTTCAATGGTCCCAGGCCTCCCCGAGGCCTGGGACCATTGCCTGTTTCCCGTAAAGCCCTTTCCCTGTACCAGTAAGTCCTTTGCGCATGCTCCGATTTTGAGGAGCATGCGCGCCCTTTGAGTCGGCCCTGTACCCAGTAAAGCCGTTATCCCCGTATGAGAGCGGCCCCTGACGCTCGCTTCCTTAAAGCCATTTATATTCCAAGCATTTATTGCCAAGAATGTCAAGCGTATACCGTTAGGTATGTAACGCACGGTTTCCGCTGGTGACAAAGCGGCAGCTCTAAGAACATTCGGCCCGGCGACTGACGCATTGCGTCGACACCCCCGGGCCACTGATCTTCTTCGCACACCTCCTCTTGGTTGTGGTCCGGGTTCTTTTTACGGAGTTCCTACGGTCCATGACCCGCATGCCCAGATTCTTTGCCAGCATGGCTTTGCTGGCCATGGCCTGCTCAGCCCAGGCCACCCCTCAGCTTGTTGATGGCAACAAGCGCCTGCAGTTGGGCCGCTACACCACTGCCGAAGCCCTGCCCCAGCCACATCTGAATGAGCCGCTGGCCCTGGTGGCCCAGCTCACATTTCCCCGCGAACAGGTGACGACCGTTGGCGAAGCCATCGAGTACACGCTGCTTCGTACGGGCTATGCCCTGGTGGATACCCAATCACTGACTTCCGATGCGCGGCGCTTTCTCGGTTTGCCGCTGCCCGAGGCTCAGCGCACGCTGGGCCCGTTCTCTGTTCAAGACGTTCTGAATGTGCTGGTGGGCACAGCATGGCGCTGGCACACCGACCACATCACTCGCCGCGTTTGGTTCACCCTGGCCAACGCACCCAAGCCTCGGCGCCTGGAGCCCATCGTCAGCCCTAGCACTTCGCCTCAGCCGAAGGCGTCCGCCAAGGAGTGAGCATGTCGGAACAAAGCACTGTCGATGCGGACGTACAAGTGACTGAGCCAAGCGTGCCACCGCCGCCGCCTCCCGATGTGGCAGATTTGCCGCCTGCAGTTTCTGTGGCCCCCGAGGTCACTGGTGTCGATGATTCAGCCGTCGACCATTCTTGGTTGAGCGAGCTTGAGACTGCCGCTCCTCTCAGTGCTGCCACTGCAACTGCGGCGGCAGCTGCTGCGCCTGTAGAGGCTGAAAAACGGCCCGGATTCTTCGCCCGCGCTTTTGGTCGCGCACCAGCTGCAGCAAAGCCACGCAAGGCCGAGGTGCCTGTGAGTGTTGAGTCCAGCGAAATCCCATCTCGCCGCAAGTCGACGAACCCATGGGTACTGCGCGCAGTCGGCATTGCGGGTGTCGTGGGGATCTTGGCATTGGGCTACCTTCAATATGGGCAAAAGCGTCTGCCAGCACTGGATCTGCTTGGCTCATCGCTTCCCGAGGCCGGCCTGGTGACGCCGCAGCCTGCTTTCGACGCTTCCGAGTTCGATCCGCGCCTGGCTGACACCTCCCCGCTGCCCCTTGCGCCCTTGGCTGATGCGGCTGCGGCACCTATCGGCGGAGCACCAGCTGGCGATGCGGACCCAATCCCCGTGGGCATGCAGCCAGAATTCGATCCAGAGGCGGTTATGCGGCAGTCTGCAGCTGATGCAGGCGTTGCCAGCCTGGGGGACGCGGGCGCTGTGCCGCAAGCCGTGGCCAACGTTGCCCTCCAGCGAAATGAGGCCGCTGCAGCAGCACCGGCTGGTAGTGCCCCTATTACTGCCGCACCAGCGCCGACTATGGCGGTGGCCCCCACGGCAGTGGCGACTGCAACACCAGTCGGCGTCGACCCCGAGGTGCTTGATCGCATGAAGCGCATGGAAGACATGATGTTGCTGATGTCCCAGCAGCTGGCCGCCATGCAGCAGGCCAACGCGCTTGCTGGCAAGACCTCTGCGGCACCGGCTCCCGCTCCTGCGGTAGCGCCTGCAGCCGCACAGGCCGCTCCCGTCGAGCAGCCGTCGCCGCGACCAGCGCCCAAGCGCGTAATGGTGAAGGCGAAGCCGGCGACTCCCCGCCAAGCAGCAAAGGTCGTTGCCGCGAAGCCAGCTGCAGCTCCTGCAGGTGCCCAGCTTGTGTCCGTCGATATGTGGAACGGCGAGCCTTCGGTCGTGGTCGCGTCGGGCGTGCCCGGTGATCGCCGCGTGCGTGTCTTGCGCCCAGGTGATGTGGTCAATGGTCTGTCGCTCAAGTCGGCAGATCCTGTGTCTCGCACAGCCACATTCGTGGCTCCAGGCAGCCAAGGCCTGACCCTTTCAGTGAGCAATGGAGGCTGATTCATGAAAAAAACTGCCTTTATTGCCACCGTGGTCGCATTGCAGCTGAGCACGGGCGCCTTTGCGCAGCTGCGCACTGGCCGCACTGCAGAAGCGAGCTCGCTGCCCAGCACGACTCAACAGGGCCGCTCGCAACTGGACGAGACAGCGCGTGCTGTGCAGCAGATGTGGGGTCTGACTGCCGATGAGATGCAGCGCGCCAAGGTGCTGTCGCTGGGACCTCGTGCTAATTTCTCGGTCAAGGAGCTCTCGCCCCTTGAGGTGCTGGGCATTCATGCTCGCAACGATGCAGAGCGCCGTCAGTATGCCGAGCGCATGGCGCGGATCTTCCACCAGGATGTGGAGCGAAGCATCTTGTGGGACCGTGAAATGCAGGCGGCTATGGCCCGCCTGTATCCCAACGAGCCGATGGTGAACTATGACGGCCTGCCGCGCGTGCAGTCGTCTGTAGGTGCAGCCGACATGCTGAACGTGCCGCGCACGCAGATCATCGAGCGCGCTTCGCCAGCTCCTGCCAACCGCGGAAAACGCTGATATGCGCTGCCGTTTCGCCATCCTCGCTCTTGGACTCGCTTGCAGCGCGCCGGCCCTGGCCGGCGTCGAGCTGGAGATGATCCACGACAGCGGCAAGTCTGTGCCGTTGGCGCCCTATGTGGCCCAGATCGTGGGCGGCACGGATGAGGCGAATGTGCTCGACGGGCTGCGTTTCCCATTTCGCAGCCAATTGCGCGGAGGTGTGCTCAAGCAAGACGGCGTGCAGGTCTTCAATGGCCAATGGCTGACTCAACCCATGTTCGTGATCGGCGCGGACGACGCGTCTTTGCGTTGGGTAGCCTTCAACCACAAGAAGCTGATACAGCTCAATGCTGTCGGCATTGTGGTGCAGGCAGCAACGCCAGCCGCATTCAAGCTGCTGCAGCAAGTAGCCAACCCCTTGCAATTGGCTCCTGATACAGGGGCATTCCTTGCAGAAACATTGATCGCCAAAGGTGCGCCAGTTTTTCCCGTGCTGGTCCACAGCAATGGCCGCGCCTACCAGATCCTGCCTCAGCGCACATTTGGAGTGGCTCCATGAGCGAACTCGGCCTGGTGCACATCGGATTGGAAGGCGCTGTGAAAGCATGCGCCAATGCTCGACTGTTGCGTGCTGTGCTGAGTCAGTTTGGAACGGCTTTTGGGCCTGAACAGTCCCAAAATGTTCCAAGCCATCACGGCATGTTCCAGCTGGAGGGCATGCAGTGAGTGACGGGACCATGGAAGGCGTGCTGAGGCCGCCAGTCGAAGTATTGAGCGCAGCCACCGCTTTTGGGATTGCTGGCGTAGCCGCAGCCGCGCCATGGGCGCTGATGATGCCCCACTCGCTGGGCGCAGTCTCGGGCGCAATCGCTGCTGGCTTCGGTTGCGTGCGTGCGCGCCAGGCCTTCCAGGTCTATAGCTATCAACGCGGGCTGAAGTTCACCAAGATGACGCGCTTGGCCCCTCACAAGCTTCCTGTCAATCTCAAGGAGCATCTCTACCTGGGCGAAGGCTTTGAGTGGACGCAGTTGCACACCCAGCGCTTGCTGGACGCGCGTGAGACAGATGTTCAGCGCTTCGTGAAGGCGTCGCCCACCGAGCTCAAGCTCGCAGCGACCGGCGAAAAGATGCGCAAGTGGGCGCAGGCCAAGACCGACAGCCTGCTGGCCAGGGTACTGGAGCGTGCGCTTGATGTCGGCGGTACCGCCAACCCCTTCGCCACGGGCGTGGACCTGGGTGGCAACCCTGTGCTTCATGGCGTGGGAGTGCAGAGCGAAAAGCCGGTGGTGTTGCGCCAAGGCTCGCGCTCTGGCCACTTGCTGGTGATGGGCACGACTCGCGTGGGCAAGACGCGCCTCCTGGAGCTTCTGTGCTCTCAAGACATTCATGCCGGCCATGTGGTGATCGTCATCGACCCCAAGGGCGACGCGGAGCTGATGCTTCGCATGCATGCTGAGGCACGACGCGCCGGACGCCTGGATCAGTTCTATATGTTCCATCTGGGCTACCCGGAGATTTCTGCGCGCTACAACGGCATTGGCAATTTCGCGCGTATCACCGAAGTCGCTGGCCGTGCCACGAATGCCCTGCCCTCCTCGGGCAACTCGGCAGCCTTCAAGGAGTTCAGCTGGCGGTTCACCAACATCGTGGCTCAGGCCCAGGTGGCACTCGGTCGCATTCCGACCTACGAGACGCTGCTCAAGGACGTGACTGGCATTGACCCGCTGTTCATGGACTACGCAGGCATGACGTTTCGCAAGCTCGCGATTGACCATCCCCAGCGCTTCGGCAGCTATCAGGACCGCCTGGTGGAGCTGGAGCGCGCTATCGTGGCAAAGAAGGCCCCGGTTCCTAGAAGCCTGCAGGATCGTTCGCCCGATCAGGTGGCGATGTATCTGCTCATCAAGGAAGCACGACTGGACGACAAGGTACTGGTCGGTCTTGCGGCCGCATTCAGCTACGAGCGTTCGTTCTACGAAAAGATCATTGCCAGCCTGGGGCCATTCCTCGAAAAGCTCACCTCTGGCGCAGTTGGCAAGCTCATCAGCCCGGACTACTTCGACCCGAACGACAAGCGGCCGATCTTCGACTGGATGACGGTGTTCCGCCAGGGCGGCATCGTGTATGCCGGCCTGGATGCCTTGTCTGACTCCGTGGTTTCGTCTGCCGTGGGTAATTCCATGCTGTCCGATCTGGTCTCGACCGGCGGCAAGCTCTACAAGACAGGCCTCGACCCACACGGCGACGGCAAGCTGCAGCTGCCGACTGTGTGTTGCCATTTCGATGAGGTCAATGAGATTGCAGGTCCCGAGTTCGTGCCCATGGTCAACAAACTGGGCGGATCTGGCTTTCGCATCACTGCATACACCCAGTCGATGTTTGACATCGAGGCGAAGGTTGGTGACAAGGCCAAGGCTGGCCAGATCCTCGACAACTTCAACCACCTCTGCATGCTGCGGGTGCGCAGCAAGGCGACCGCGAGCCTGCTGACGGACCAGGTGCCACAGGTCAATGTAACGGTGCTCACGCCAGTATCGGGCGTGTCGGACACGGCTGCTCAGGGCAATGGCGTCGATTTCACCAGCCAGAACAACGACATAGCGAACAAGTCGAAGGCGCCGCTGATCGAGCCTTCTGACGTTCTCTCATTGCCACAGGGTCAAGCGTTTGCGTTGCTAGAAGGCAATCGCTGCCACAAGATTCGAATTCCTTTGGCTGATACCAAGGATGACCCATTCATCCCAGCTTCGCTCAAGGCGGTCGCTGAGGATATGAAGCGCCGCTATCGCACGAGTGAGACGTGGGCCGCAGAAACCGACTGGCTCAGTACACAGCCCTTGGGCGCTGGTGCAGGTGGGCTGATCGATACGGATCTCGCTTCTGCCTTTGATGACGATATGCCTGGCTACGCCATGGCAGGCGCAACTTCGTCCGCCGTGGCCGGCAACGTGATGGGACAGCACTCATGACGGCTCCGAACTCGCCCGCCAGAAAGCCAAGCACACACGGCCCTGTTGGCGTGGCCGTGTTGGTTGGCTTTGGACTATTCAGTGTGACAGTGTCCTCGTGGCTCATCGGCCTGGTGATTGAAATCGGCGGTGGCTATTTCTTCTGGCGTGGCCAGGGCATCCGCCATGCCCAGGAGATGGTGCAGCAGGATCTGCGCTATATCGCAGCCGCTCCACGCAGTCTGCTAGTGCCAGACACCGTGGACTTTTCGCTGCGCATCGTGAAGTGGGTACGTATGCCCTACGAGCGCCTTGGTGCGCTGCGCTGGTATCAGCGCAACGTGGCCGCCCAGCAGGCAGGTTCAGATGCGGCACTGCCTAGCTTTCTGGGTCAAAGCGTGCAGCCTCAACTCAAGGGGTTGGCCAAGGCTGGTGCGTCGTTCATTTACATGCTCAGCGAATGGGTGGTCATCAGCATGTTTGTCCTGCAGGACGTTCTGCTGCGCCTCTGCACTGCAGTTTTTGCACTCCCAGCATTTGCCCTTGCCTGCCTGATGGGGGTGATCGACGGGTTGGTGCGCAGGGACCGGCGCCGTTGGCAAGGCGGTCGCGAATCCTCGTTCGTCTACCACCACGCCAAGCGCTATGTGGGATGGGCGCTTACAGGCGGCTTTGGCTTGTACCTGTCCTGGCCGTTCGGCGGCTTCAACCCGGCCTACATGGTTCTGGTGTTCACCGTGCTTGTGGCATTCACCCTATCGACAACGGTAGGTGCGTTCAAGAAATACGCATGACATTGATTTTGAAGGAGATATTGATGAAACGCTCACGACATTCGTTCTTTGCTCTCTTGGTGATTGGAGTGCTCTCCACCACTGCGATGGCCTGGGCAGATGTTGCCGACGACGAGCTGGAGCGCGAGCGCTTGGCGCGCATCGCTGGCGAGATCGAGCAGGTGCAGCTGATGGTTGCTGACGCGGAAAAAGCCGCGCCGACCGGCCAGCGCGTGAAGTTCCGCTACGACTGGCTGCAGCGCGACCTGGAGCTGCTGCGCCTTGGCGTAACGAACCACGTGGATGCACCTCGCCAGCCTCGCCCAGTCGCCCCATTGCGTGGTGACTATCGGCAATAACCAAAAGAAAAACAAACCATGCGTTCAGAAATGGCGACGGCATTTATGCAAGGGGCCGGCTTCAATCCTCAAAGCTTGAAGTACCTGCTTTTTGTCGTGGTTTTTGTGATGGTGTTTTCTATTGGCGCATGGCTCGGCACGCTGGTATTGAAGGCTTTTGGAGACGGAGAGCTGGATGCATCTGAAGCCATGAAAGCATGTATTGGGGTCGCCATTACTGTTTTGTTAGTGGTAGGCGTGTTGGGATCAATCATTCTGAAATAAATCAACTAATTGACTGGAGAAATCATGAAGAAACACTTGAGAAAAATTAACTCTGGCATCGCATCTATTGCATTGGCTCCGGTTGCTCTGATTGCAGCCAGCCCTGCATTTAGCGCTCTGCCGACGATTCAACCTCCCGCAGGTGGAAGTATCGGCGGCGGCACCACCCAAGAAGGCGATATTCTTGGGCTAATTGGCGCATATCTGAAACTCGGGTTTACTATCCTGGGGCTAATTCTGGCAGTTGCCGCATTTTTATACGTAGTGATTGCCTCTATGCAACGCTACCGCGATTACACCAAAGGCACTATCCAGCTAGGCGATCTAAAAGAGCACGTAATTGTTAGCGTCATTATTCTCACCCTCGTAATTGCGATGGTTAATTACTCTGTTCAGACCCTAGCCTGAGATGCTAACGAGAGACACTCGTCCCCAAGCAATGGCAGCGGCTTCGGCTCCGTTGACCGATCGCGTGAACTCTGAACCACCTATTATCAATGGCATGGCAGCAAGTGAAGCCGGATACATTGGGGCGGTGTCTTTCGCTGCAAGCCTGTTTATTGGATGCGTGGTTGCATATATCTCTGGATTTTGGGTGGCTGCTCCATTGATTTGCATTATCGTGCCTTTCACAGTGCTGTGGTATTCATCACTATACCTGCAAGAAGTAAAGAGAAACCGCCCTGAAGGCTACTACCTTCATTGGATGCATTTTTTTCTCGTGTCGCACAACTTGTCCAAGCCAAAATTTCTGGTCCATGATGGCCGGATGCAATTGGGTTGCAGCTATCGCTTGAATTCGATCAGGGCTGAAGCCAAATCATCGGAAACCAAATAATGAGCAGTGGTGATTATCTGGACGCACTTGCGTCCGAGCGCAGCCATAGCGCAAAGCTTACCAAAATCATATTTGGCATAGTAGGGCTGGCAGTGGCTGGCATGTGGTTCGCTTCGCGCGTTCCAAAGAATATCGACTTGCACGTCGCGCCAGATATTAAGGCGGGTGACACGATACGGGTTATTGATGGGCAGTCTCCAGTGCCGTCTACAAATGCCTACGGTTTTGCGTACTACATCTGGCAGCAGATTAATCGCTGGCAAAGCGATGGCTCTCAAGACTATGGCAAGCAGATTTATGCGATGCAATTCTATTTGACGCCTCGTTGCCAGGCGCAACTGCAAACCGATATGCAGCAGCGTCATGCCAAAGGCGAGTTGCGCCGCCGTACTCGCCAGATCAGCGAGATCCCCGGATTCCCGTACAGCGAAAACCGCGTGATCCGAGAAGGCTCGGACGCCTGGACAGTGCTGCTGGACATGCAGGTTCAAGAGACCTTCGCAGGGCAGCCGGTTAAGGATGTGTTCATTCGGTATCCGCTGCGCGTGGTCCGCTTCGATGTGGACCGTGAGCGCAACCCATGGCGTCTGGGCTTGGATTGCTTCGGCAGCAGCCAGCCCGCGCGCCTCAATCCTGCGGATCTCAAGCCTGGTGCTCCGGTTCAAGCGGATCTCAAAGCACCGCGCCTGCCCGGAACTATTGCCCCTTCGAGCCTGCCTCGTGACACCTCTGTCGATTGATCCACATGATCCAACGTCGTTCTCTTTCGATCTGCCTCCTGGTCGCCCTGCAGCTTCTGCATGGCAGCGTCGCTGCTCAGCAGGTCGAATCGCTTGCGGGCAGTACCGAGACGCCCGAGTTCAATGAGCCTATTGACCTGGGCCAAACGGGTGCAGCGGCTGTAACACCAGTTGCTGGAGCCAATGCAGGACGCGCACCGGCTGGCGGGCGCATGGTGGCTGGCGTCAGCGTGCCCGCACCGCTGGCGAATACAGCCGTAGGTTCCGCCAGGCGCGCAGCTGCCGAAGCGTCTCTACGCCGTGTTGGCCCAGCGCCTTTGACCTCTGGCCCCGCTGAGCGCGCGGTGTTTGCGCGTGAGCCCGTCCGGGTGAACCTGACGGTTGGCCAGGAGCGCCTTGTCACCCTACCTGCCGATGCGTTGCTGCGCATGCCCAGTGACATGGATAGCGTGGCGCGTATCGAGACGATCGCCGGCACGATCTATGTCACTGCGCTTGTGCCATTTACGGCGATCCGAATCATTGCTGAGCTGGTGGATAGCGGCCAGCAGATTCCGATGGATCTGATTGCGGTAGCCGCTCCAGACGCTAAAGACTCCAAGGGCAAGGTCGTGTCCACGCAGTCCGCTAAAGGCGAGCTGCAGGTTTCTGTGATCGAGCCTGCGACCGTGCCGAACCCCATTGGTGGAGCTGCATTGTCTGGCGGCCAGTCTCAACAGCAAGAGAGCGTTGCTGCGGACATGGTGCAGCTCACTCGACATGCTGCCCGCCAGCTCTACGCACCTCGACGCTTGGCTGGTGGTACGCCAGGTGTGAGCCAGGTTGGCGTAGGAACCGAGCCCGTGCCGACACTGTTCCGTGGCGCTGCCGTGGACGCTGCGCCCGTAGGCCAGTGGAAGTCGGGAAACCTGTATGTGACTGCGGTGCGCGTCACCAACCGCTCGCGCTTTGCGCTGGAGCTGCCCTTGGAGAGCTTGCGCGGGCGCTGGCTCTCGGCCACGGCCCAGCATGGCCGGATCGGTGCTGCCGGTACAGACACCGACACCACGGCGGTCTACCTGGTGTGCGATCGCACTTTCGAGTCCTGTCTGTGAGGCACCCATGGCAATGAAGAGCAACAAACTCACCCCTGTTCTTGTCATCGTGGCCTTCGTCATCGTCGGCTCGGTCTTCGTCATGCGCCAGAACAATGCGCCTACCGCTGCGCCTATGGCAGCCGCCCCCCTGCCAAAAACAGCAGGCGCAGATGAGGACACACCCAGCGAGACGCTGGCCACGGTGGTCGCGGCCAACAAGGACCTGCGAGCAGATATTCAGGAAGTGCTCCGTGCTAACCAGGACTTCAGCAAGCGCCTGGAACGCTTGGAGAAAGGTGCACCTGCAGGCACCTCTTCTGCTGGTACTGTCGGTGGTACCAGCAATGACACAGATCCAGCCCAAGTCGATGTCTTTAAGCCCATTGGCGACGCCATCGACTCTGTTACGGGGCTTGGCTCGAATGGCGCCGGCGGAGGTCATCGTCCCGTTGGTGGCTCCCAGGATCTAGGCTTGTCCGGTGGCAGCACTGCCTACAAGGTGGTTCCGCCCATGGGCTACACCACCGAGACAACTCAGCATCAAGGGAAGACGGTTACGCGCTACGTGCGGGTAGCCCCGGACGGCACGCAATCCATGCCCAGTGCGGTCAGTGCGGCCCAGGCCGCACAAGCCGCTCAGGCCTCTCAGGCGGCTTCGAAGCCGCAACCCGTGGCTTATTTCACGCTGCCGGAGAACTCCACGCTGGCGGGCGTCACCGCGATGACCAGTTTGATCGGCCGTGTGCCGGTCAATGGCCGAGTGACGGACCCCATGCAGTTCAAAGCCATGGTCGGGCGCGACAACTTGGCAGCCAACGGCTGGGAGTTGCCCGAAGACCTCGCCGGGATGATCGTTACCGGCGTGGCCGTAGGCGATATGGCGCTGTCGTGCACCGAGGGAAAGATCCGCAGCATGACTTTCGTGTTCAACGATGGTGCGATCCATACGGTTTCGGCGCGTCGTGCGCCGCAGACCCAGGCAGGTGCCGGCGTCACAGCCATGGCTACCAATGGTTCCACAGACCTTGGATTCATCAGTGATCTGTACGGCAACCCCTGTATTCAAGGCAAGTTCGTGACCAATGCGCCGGCTTACCTGACCGACATCATTGGTGCCAAGGGCTTGGGCGTGGCCGCCGAGGCCTTGGCGCAGGCCCAGACCACCACCATGGCCAGCAGCAATGGCACCACCTCCTCGATCACCGGAAATGCCGGCAGTTTTGCACTGGGCCGCATGGGTTCTGGAGCCACCGATGAGCTGGTGCGCTGGCTGACTGAGCGCCTCAAGAGCTCGTTTGACGCGGTGGTCACGCCCGCTGGCCAGCAGCTGGTCGTGCATCTGGACCGCCAGATCGAGATCGACAAGCCCGCCAACCCAAGAAAGATCGTGCACCGCACGCAGTCCCCCAATGTCCTGTCTGGAGCCCGCTATGGCCTCGAATAACTCCCTACTTCTTGCCATCGTGCTTCCCGCGCTACTGGCTGGTTGCACGGCTATTGGGTCGCGCGAGTCTCCGCTGAAGGAAGCTACGGCTGGCAGTCCGACCCTGGTGGATGTGTATCGGGGCAAGTTTCAGCCCCCGCAGTCGGCGGCTTCCTCTCGCGAGACGGCGCGGGACCGCCTGGAGCGTGCGTCGAGTGCGCGCCCGATCGCGCGCGGCGATGAAATGACGCAGCGCTACTGGTCAGCCCTGGAGCCTATGCAACAGCGCTTTGCACGCGTACCCAACCCGGATCTAGTCATGGTGGTCTATCCCCACCTGGCCAAGGGCCGTTACCCCGTGCCTGGCTATGTCACGGTTTTCCCAATGTATGAGTCAACGGAGTACGCCATGCCCGGTGAGGTGGCCGAAGAGCTGCAACAAGGCCGCGCCGCATTCTCACGTGGCCGCACTGCGCGGGAGGCTGGCCAATGAGCGGATTGCTGGAAATGCTGGGCCTGTCTGGGGGCACCAAAGGCAAGCACAAGCGCCGGCTCATGACAGCCGCCGACCGCAAGCAGATGGCCGCCCGTCCGCCCTCCTTCACTGAGCTGCTGCCTTGGGTCAAGTTTTCACCCAAAGACCGCAACTTTGTGATGCGCGACGGCAAGACCTTGGGCGCGCTGTTCGAGCTGGGGGCTGTCGCTACGGAGGCGCAGCCGCTGGAGTACCTGCAAGAGCACTGCCGCAAGATTCAAGAGGCTATCCAGGCGATTCCCGAGGTCGACTCTTCTCCTTGGGTGGTCCAGTTCTTCCTGAGCGATGACCGAAACATCGACGGGCTGAACCAATACCTTCACGACTACATCCTGTCCCAGCACAAGGACGCCAATCGCGCGCAGGCCATCATCGACTCGGAATACACGCAGTCCGTGCTGAAAGAGTTCCGCAGTCACCTGTCGCAGGTTTCCCGAGAGCAAGGGCTGTTCACCGACACCTTGGTGACGGGCCAGACCTGGCGCGGCCAGCAGCGCCGTGTTCGCTGCTGCATCTATCGCCAGTTTGATGACTTGGTCAATGAGCGTCGCCTGGCCGAGCAGCAGATGGAGGCGGTGGCCACAACCTTGCTGGCCACGCTGAACGAAGCCGGCGTGACGGCGCGGCGTGCCAACGGCAAGGACTTCTACGAGTGGATGCTTCCATTCTTCAACCGTAATGTGCCCTGGGCCAGCACGGGCGCCGAGCTGTTCCGCGGCGCGCCCTATCCGGGTGATGAGGCTCCAGAGGGTATTTATGACTGGGATTTTTCCGAGTCGCTGAACCTTTCGGAGCCCTCGTGCAACCAGGAACAAGGCTGCTTCGAGTTCGATGGCCAGCCGGTGAAGTTCCTCACGCTGCAAAACCTTCGTGCCCACCCTAGCATCGGGCACTTCTCCGCAGAAAGCAGGATTGGGAACGAAGCCTATGCACGGTTTGACCGGCTGCCGCCTGGCTCGATGCTGTCCGTGACGGTGACGATTGCTGCGCAGTACCAGGTCGAGCGCCACGTCGAGGACATCAAAAGGGCTTCCCGTGCTCAAAACGCCGTGGCGCAGGAGACCCATAGAGAGTCGGAGCAAGTGCTCCAGCACATGGCCACCGGGGACAAGCTGTATCCGATGTTCATGGGGCTGTACCTGAGCGGCAAGACCCATGCGGATCTGGATGCGGCTGTTTCCGAGGTCAATGCCCAGCTGACGCCGACCGGAATGCGTTTCATCGAATCCCGAGAGGACCTGGTGCCGCATGACGCGTTCCTGCGTGCATTGCCATTCGCATTTGATCCCACGTTCGATCTGCGCAGCATGCGACGGTCGCGCCTGACGTTTGCGAGCCTGATCGCCGCAATTTTGCCGGTCTATGGGCGCTCACGCGGCACGGCCAACCCCGGCTTTTGGTTCTGGAATCGGGGCGGCGAGCCCTTGTGGATCGACCCACTCAACAAGATTGACCGTAAGAAGAACGCCCATATGGTGGTGTTCGGCCCCACAGGTGCGGGCAAGTCGGCGACGTTGAATTACCTGTCCATGCTGGTCATGGCCATCCACCGCCCACGCCTGGTGATCGCGGATGCAGGCAAGTCCTTCGATCTGATGGTCAAGGACATGGCCACCAAAGGCTTGAGCGTGTATCGCGTCAATCTGAGCGGTGATACCGATGTGTCACTGCCTCCATTCGTATACGCCAGCGAGCTGCTGCAGGACAAGGAGATCATGGATTCCTTCAAGGCAGCTGAGGAATACTTCGGCGCTGGAGCGGGCATTCCCTCCGAAGAGGATGCTGAGCTCGTCGGTGCCGAGCGACTGATGGAGTCGGTCAATGAAGTGATGGAGCCGGCTGACGCCGACGACGACTCGGACGAAGAAAAGCGCGACTACCTGGGTGAGATGCTCATCTCGGCCATCATGATGATTACGGGTGGTGAAGACGCCGAGCTCAAACGCATGACGCGCGCCGACCGCTATCTGGTCACCAGGGCCATTATTCGAGCCGCAGTGCGCGCATCCAAGGAAGGCAAGCCCCATCCTCTGACACAAGACGTTGCCCTGGAGCTGACGGCCATGGTCAAGGACGCATCTCTGTCGGAGCACCGCCGCTCGCGCGCCGAAGAGATGGGCCATTCGATGATGAGCTTCACGACAGGCCTGCGCGGCAAGCTCTTCAACCGCTTGGGCCAGGACTGGCCCGATGCTGATGTGACCCTCGTGGAAATGGGCACACTGACCAAAGACGGCTATGAGGATGCGCTCGCTGTGGCCTACACCAGCCTGCTGGACTCGGTGCAGTCGCGCGCAGAGGCCGCTCAGCATGAGGATCGCCCCCTCATCATGCTGACTGATGAAGGGCACTTGATTACCACCAACGAGCTGCTTGGCCCAAAGGTGGCCAAGGGCACCAAGATGTGGCGAAAGCTCAATGCCTGGTTCTGGCTGGCTACGCAGAACTTGAAGGACTTCCCCGGCAGCATGTCCCGCGTGCTGTCCATGTGCGAGTTCTGGATGTTGCTGACCATGGACAAGAACGAGATCGAGGAGATCGCGCGCTTCAGATCGCTCACACCAGAGCAACGCCACATGATGGAGTCCGCCGTCAAGGAGCCGGCGAAGTACACCGAAGGTGTGCTCATCAGCGCGAACAATCAGTGGCTGTTCCGAAACGTGCCACCGGCATTGCCAATTGCGCTGGCAATGACCGAAGGCCACGAGAAGGCTGAGCGCCGCCGTCTAATGGACGAGCATGGGTGCTCCGAGGTGGAAGCGGCCTACCGCGTGGCGGCACGCCTGCAGGAGGCGCGCGCATGATGCGCTCATCCCTCACTGCCCTGGTGCTGGGCCTTTGCGCTCATAGCGCCCTGGCCCAAGGCTCTATAGGCCCTTCGGTGACGACCGTGGAAGTGTTCGCCAATTCGGCCACGGTGGTGCGGCCGCCGTTTCGCCAGCCTGGCTACGTGCTCAAGGTCTATCGCGTGGACGCCATGGCTCAGCTTGAGCAGCAGCTCAATGCAGGGCTGCCCAAGAACGAAGCCGACGCCATGGCCTATATGCGTCAGCACGAGGCCGAGATCCGTCGCCGCTACAAGGACCAGATCACCAATGCGGCCTCCGGCATGACGTTGGCCGTCCAGTACCGATTGGACCGGCTCCCGGCCATCGTCATCAATCGCGCCAAGGTCATTTATGGAGTTGCGGATGTGGACCGCGCCATCGAACTGTTCGCCGCGGCTCAGCAGAGGCCTTCCCGATGAAAAAACGAGCTTCCCTAAATCTCAGGCTGCGCCGTCTCGTCGCGGCCGTCAGTACGGCCTCGATGTGCGCCGTGCTCACACCGGCCACCACCATGGCAGGAACCACCACCCCGGCCATCATCGCGAATACGGCCAAGGCAGCCTTGTCTTGTGTGTCGTACTCCGTCGAGGGCGTGTGCTTTTTCTTGAGCTGCGGCTGGACCGGATGCTGGATTCGGACCTCGATCAAGATCTCCCACTATGTGCCAGACGTGGTGGTCAGCACCTACAACGAACCGCTGCGCCACCCTTGGACCGACATCGGCACGGTCGTGGCCACCACGTTGACAACGGCTGGATCTGCACTGACAGGACGGCTGCTGGACTCGTCCGCCGGCGGCCTGGACAGCAACTCGGCCATGGCGAACTTCAAAGGGGCGGATGCCATAGGCAATCCTGCCGGCATGTTTGCCAGCATGCTCGCGTCTGGCGGCATGTTCACAATGCCGAAGTCCATTGCATTTCCCACGGTTAGCGAGTTGGCCAAGTTCCCCTCGAAGGAGCTGCCGAACATTGGGCGCCAGTGGACCCAAGTGCCTGCCAGCATCGCGGAGACCGTGGCATCTGACGCCAAGGGCCTGTTGAGCTCGGAATCATTGCTGGCCAGCCTTGGAACGATCCTCAAGACCATTGAGGGCGTGAAGCAGGTGATGGAGATCGCCGAGACAGTGCAGCAGATCCAGGCAGGCATCGCCGGTCTGCAGCAGCTCTCCGAAATTCTCTCGGGCAGCACCGGAGGTGCCCTCTTCTGTCCTGGCGGAGCCAGCTATTTCAACCTGCACTTCCAAAGCGAGCTCGATGCGCCTTTCTGGCGCGGCATCGTGCCCGTGGAAATGATCTATCCGCAGGCCTGGGTACCCGGACTGGGCGAGATCGGCTCGGGCTATACGCAGACCTGGGGCAACCTGTACCCACGTACCGGAGAAATCATCCAGTCGCACCCCGTGAAGGCTTCTGCAGTGCTAGCTGAGCGTGTCGCCTCGATCATCTACAAGGAAGCTCAGCCTCACATCTACTCGCGCGTCCAGCCCTCCGGGGGCTATCGCTACTTCAACTATGGCGAGAAGCGCAAATGGCAGATGTTGTATCCGCAGGCTTGGTCCGGGTGCCAGCAATTCGGCCAAAACGACTCGCTGTCGCTGACCTCCTTCGGGGATGGCGCAACCAGCTCCGATGACGGCTACGCCTGGAACCTTTGGCAAAAGTACACATGCTGCCGGCGTCGTGGTGTGTATCTCTACTCCGTGCCCTGACCTCCCACTCCAATTTCACTATGACAATCGCACACTCCTCTTCTCTGCGCTTCAAGCGGATCTGCGCGGCCGTGACCTTGGCCTGCGTGCTGGCTCCCTCGGTCGTGACACCTGCGGCAGCCCAGACGATTACCTCGTCGGGTCTCTACTATCGGATGGGCGGGGGCTCGCCTATCAGCGCGGCCCCCCATCGCAGCGCCTTATCGATGCAGTTGGGTGCCGGCGTCCGCGCGAACTATTCCTGCGGGAAGTTTGACATCGGGCTCTCGTGGTCGGATCTCATGAATAGCATCCAGAACCTGGGTGCGACGATCACCGGGGCCGTGCAAGCCGGTATCTCGGCCCTGCCGCTGTATTTCCTCCAGCGCGCGCAGCCAGGCCTCTATCAGCTCTTCCAAAACTTCAGCCAGAAGGCGGACTTGCTGGTCTCTGCATCGCTGAAGACCTGTGAGGACATGGAGGCGATGATTAAGAATGGTCAGGACCCGTACGAGGAGTACATAGCCCTGGCCAAGGGTGATGCTTGGAAAGTCAAGGCCAATACGGGCGGCAGCGTGGTTAATGCCAAGCTCGATATCAACAAGAACGAGGCTGGCCAGCGTGCCGGATTGCCATGGGTGTTTGGCAGCCGTGCCGGTGGGGCTGGGACCCCACCTATCCAGCCAATCCGCGACCTGGCCGTCGCCGGCTACAACGTCACGATCAACAAGGCAGCCAACTCCCTGTCGACGGCGAACTACGGCAGCTCCTCGCTGGCATCGACGCGCCTGGTCCAGGCCTTCAAGACCCCGGACGACCTGGCTCGCTGGAGTGCCGAAGTCCTTGGCGACCAGAAAATCTATATGTGCACCCAAGGCTCCGATTGCCCGAGCCCGACCATCACCTCGACGGCGACCGGCCTGGCCCCGAAATTCGAGCGCGAGCTGGACGAGGTACTGCCCACGATGCGCAATATGGGCTTTAGCACTTCAAGCAGCCATGCCGACCTGGCCAAAGTCAGCGCTCCCGGCATGGCCGTGAGCCCACAGCTGATGGACGCCGTGCGCAAGCTGCCGACCGATGTGCGGTCGGTGGCCATCAACCGGCTTGCCCAAGAGGTTGCGGTCTACAAGACCATCGACAAGGCTTTGATCGCCAGAAACGCGCTGATCTCCGGCATGAGCCTGCCCGAGGCCACGGGCGCTGCTCCCGTTAGATCCGAGGTGCAGACGAAGATTGACCGCCTGACTCAGTACATCAACGACATGATGTTTGAGTTCCGCATACGGAAAGAAATGACCGGCGAGACTGCCTTGTCGATCATGGGCAACCAGCAACAAGCCGGGGCCGCGTCGATGGATGTGCAAGGCGGCACGCGTGCAGATCCTGCGCCGTTGGTCGACGGACGTGTGAGCACAAGATGACCGACACCGAAAAAGTCGTGGAAGCGTCTGAGTCGATTCCAAAGCGTAAGGGGCGGCTTCGTCGTTGGCTGCCCTGGCTCATCTACGGTGCCTTGATCGTTTTGATTGGCGGCACCTTATTGACCTGGCTGCTCAAGCTGGAGCCCTCACAGGTCGTCTCTGTCTCAGCGTGGTTTCGCAAGGGCGCGCAACTCGGGACGCTTACTCAGACCGCCCTGTGCTGCTGGGTGATTGTCAGTTGGCGTCCGATCGTGGCCTGGGGATTCAGACGCGGCTACGTGGCCAAGCATGAGCTGCGGGCGGTGCTGGCTATGCGCTGGCGCGTTGCCGGCATGCTGGCCATGTACTTGGCACTCGTGCCAATTGGCGCGGGCAATATTGCCCGATTCATCATGGGCCTTATCTCCTGATCGATATGCAGCTCGATAGCTATCTTGAACTTTTTACGACGCTCTACGGCTGGGCATTCGCCAACCTACTCGGCGAAATCTTGACCGGCACCGGCCTGGCCGCCCTACCCTTCGCGCTCATCGCGTTTAGCGCATGGCATAGCGCCAAAGAAGATGGCGCGGGGTTTAACGGCGTGCTGGCTCTCATCGAGTCCATACAGACCAAGCTGATTACAGCATTGCTGGTCATGGCCCTGTGCTTCGCCACCACGCCTCTCACCTCCCTGCACAACATCAATCTCAGCTACAAGCCAGAGCGAGCTGCAGATGGTTCTGAGCCCCAGATCGTGTCGACACAGGGTGGGACGAACTCGGGCTACGACCGAGCGATGGCCGACGCGGTGAATGGGTCTTTTGCCCGATCTGGAAACCTGTCCTACGTCCCCTTGTGGTGGTACAGCGTCATGGGGCTGTCCTCTGGCATCAATGGCGCTTTTCGGGCGGGCATGACCAGTTCTGAACGCGATCTGCGCGTCGTAGCTGATCTGGCCAGGATGGCCACTATTGAAGATCCAGCTCTGTTGCACGATGTGCAGCGCTTCTATAGCGAGTGCTTTGTGCCGGCGCGGAGCCAGTATTTCTCGATGGACAAGAACCAGATCTCGGCAAACGGCCGAGGCATTCTCGCTGAGGGGAGCATCTATGGCCCCACGGATGTGGATTGGGTGGGCAGCCAATTTTTCCGAACAGAGCCCGGTTTCTATGACGTGATGCGCTCATATAACCCGGTGCCTGGCTGGAGCATCGACTTCAATCGCGACAGCGAATACATGCAAGGTGGCGCTTCGGATCAGGGCTTTATGAACCCGGACTGGGGGCGCCCAACCTGCAAGCAATGGTGGGAAGCTGACGCTGCTACAGGTGGAGTGCGAGAGCGCCTCACCAGCAACACCTCGACATGGCGGAGTCTCTTGCAAGTCGCCCAAAACACTATCACGTTTAGTTCGACAGATGAGGCCAAGGATGCCATGGCAAAGCTAGCCTTTGAGAAGGCCAACCCGACATTTGTTAGTCCTGACAAGATGCTGGGCGATGACTATGGCAAGGGCACGAACGCGTGGCGTACTGTCACAGGGGGGATTAGTACCATCGGAGTTGGTAAACAGGCATTTGAATCCTCACTCGGCATGGCGCCACTGTTGAATATGCTTCCCATGCTCCAAGCACTCGTGTTGATGGCTTTGTATATGTTCCTGCCATTGATCGTAGTGATTAGTTGCTACGATTTAAAAGTGATGGTGATTGGTGGATTGGCAATATTCACGGTCAAGTTTTGGGCCGTCATGTGGTTTGTGGCCCGTTGGCTTGACGCTCATTTAATCGATGCGATGTACCCAGGTTTGACCGGATCTGCATTGATGCAAGAGATTACCCAAAGTGTGAGCTCCGGTCAGCCGCAACTATACAAGCGCATGATTCTTAACACTTTGTTGGCAATGATGTTCATTGCACTTCCACTCATCTGGAGTTCCATGATGGCGTGGGTTGGCTATCGGCTTGGGTTTGAAACCTCTAGCATTAACAAGGCAGGAAGCCTCTCCGATTCAGCTGGTAAGGGCTCAAGCGTTCGGTTGAAACGTTGACAGCTAGTTAAAGGTCTTCTTCTTGTTGGCACCAATATTGAAGATCCGCCATGGTTATTTGCCCTTTGTCAAATGCAGTATAAGCATCGTAGGCAGAGGAAATCATGGGGGTCTCTTCCTCATCCGAGGGATTGGATGATGTGAAGAAGGCCCAAGCAGCGTTCCAGAGCGATCCAAGCACTAGACTGCCAAGGATCAGCAGGACTCGCCAAAGCAGGCCGATGAGTGCGGTAAAGAGTTTGAGCATAGGGACTCCATCGAAGTGAAATAGATCCTCGTGGCTCCCTGTGCGATCGTGCATCGCACACGACCCAAATTGAGTGGCCTCCACATCCTTCTAGATGTGCGCCAAGCAGATCACATACCTGGCGAGTCCAAATCTTGGCTATTACAGCGCAAGCGTTGCAGATGGTAACGTATTCCCGCCGCAGCGTAAAGCTTGCCTCTAAGCTGCGGACGCGGGCGATCGTTGAGCTCCATTCCGTTTTGAGCTGACCAGCGGCAGCATATAGCTATTAGGCGACCGTCTCAGAACGACCAAGAGCAGTCATCAAAGTGGTTAACACCTTGATTTAAACCGAGACGCTATGTAGCGTCTGCTTGGATGAATTGCTAGGCCGCACTACTACTTCTTCTCAGCGACCGGCCTCAATGTGATCTTTCCAGAACTTGGATCTACAAGTATTTCCCATTCCTTGGCCAGCGTAAGGTCCGTGCCCTGAAGAATTGGAACGAGATCAGACGAGGTAAGCACCTCAAGTGGCGTGAGCGAATAGAGGTGCACATCGTCTAGCTTGAGTTCCAGCATTCCGCTGTTATGCGGCTTGTTCGCGAAGAAGCGCTTCAACGAGTCCTTCGCCCAGTTGTAGATGTCCGTCGCTAGAAGCTCGGCGAATTTCTTGGCGAAGAGGGCCGATGGAATTCCGACTGCGGTGAGGACAATAGTCCATGTGTCCGGACCGGTGGCGCTCGGGTACCACTTCAAACCTATGCGTGTGTCGTATTCCGTTTCAAAGGGAGGTGACAGACTGTCAAGATCGCTGCCGCGGAAGCCGACTGAGCTCAAAAGCAATTCGATTTTTACGCTGTCCATGATTCTCCTTGTGCGACCTAATTAGATTTAGATGACATGTGATGTGTATGTCTAGTTCGCCGCATACTGTAAGACATATGCAAATCAATAGGCTATTTCACTGTTGTCATGTTTGGACAAACCAAAAATACGGATCTCAGTTCTCATCTTATAAATTCTGAGATTCAAGGTCCGAAGGGCCGCTTCTGGCCGAACTCAGTCGGACACGACCAGTAGCCTAGTCAGCAGCAACCGGCATAGGCGGTCAGTTCAACCAGAATTGCGTCTAGGCCGCCACCAGCTCCACAGGCCCAATACCTAGGTAGACCTGCTTGCCAGCTAGATCGGTGACGCTCCAACGGTCATCTGCTACTTGAGTAATTTTGTAGTTTTCCGGTGTTAGAGGCAGATCCATATTTTCTAAGTAACCCAACTAGGTCCCGTAGCGAAGTACCGATGATGGCGCGATTTCGCTTGTATTTGCTTTGAATTTCATAGGTCGCCAATCATGCCCGATCCTCATTTAAATTCTCGGCTCTCGGTCGAAAGCCGGCCCAAGAGGTGGGATAGATCAGCCAGTCGCTCAGCGATCAGGTTGCACACTTGACCTTGGCGCTGCCAACGCCCTTCGACTGCCAGAAGGCGTGACCCTAGCAGCACCTGGCGCTGCTCATCCCGCACGTCGCGCCAGACAATGACCTGTGTGCTGCCCTCCTCGTCTTCCAGCGAGACAAAAACCGTGCCGTTGGCCGTGCCCGGTTGCTGCCGCAGTGTCACGATGCCGGCAGTCCGCACCCGCTCGCCGCTGACGACCGTGCGCAACTGCCTGGAAGTCTTCAGCTTGTACTTGTTCAGCCGCGGCCGCAGAAGGCGCATGGGGTGACTGCGCAGCGTCAGGCCTGTCGATGCGAAGTCCCATAGCACTTCCTCTCCTTCCGGCGCTGCCGGCAGCTCAAGGAAAGCCTCGTCATTGGTGGCCATCTCCAGCAGCTCGGGCGCGGCGTGCATGGCTGCGGCATCCCACACCTGTTGGCGACGGTGCCCAGATAGCGTGGCCAGAGCACCTGCAGCGGCTAGAACCTTCATCTCGTGCTGCTGCAGACGCACACGCATGGCAAGTTGCTCTGCAGTGTCAAACGGCGCTCGATGACGCTCCTGTGCAATGCGCTGCGCGCTGGTGCTGCGCAGGCTGGAGATAAGGCGCAGGCCAAGCCGAACAGCTGGCTTGGATTCGATGTCTTCGATCGTACAGTCCACCTCGCTGTGCATCACGTCGACGGGCCGTACTTCGACGCCGTGGCGGCGCGCGTCCTGGACCAGCTGGCTGGCGGAATAGAACCCCAGCGGCTGACTGTTGAGCATGGCCGCAAGGAATGCGGCAGGCTCATGGCGCTTGATCCAGCAGCTGGCATAGACCAGCAGAGCGAAGCTGGCCGCGTGACTTTCTGGGAACCCATATTCGCTGAAACCTTTGATCTGCTCAAAAATTTGCTCTGCGAACTCGCGCTCGTAGCCGCGTGAGGTCATGCCGTGCACGATCTTGTCGTAATACTTTTCCAGGCCACCTTTGCGCTTCCAGGCTGCCATGGCTCGGCGCAGGCCATCGGCCTCGCCTGCAGTGAAACCTGCCGCGAGCATGGCCACCTGCATGACCTGCTCCTGGAACACGGGTACTCCGAGCGTTCGGCCCAAAGCCTCTTTCAGCGCCTCGCTCGGGTAGCTCACGGGGTCAATGCCCTGGCGTCGGCGCAAATACGGGTGCACCATACCGCCCTGAATTGGGCCAGGCCGCACGATTGCCACCTCGATCACCAGGTCGTAAAAGCGCCTGGGCTTTAAGCGTGGCAGCATCGTCATCTGCGCACGGCTCTCGATCTGGAACACACCGACCGTGTCTGCGCGGCAAATCATGTCGTAGGTTGCCTTGTCTTCTGCAGGAATGTCCTGCATCGAAAAATTGAAGCCACGGCGCCGGCTGATGAACTCCAATGCTCGTCGGATGGCCGACAGCATGCCCAGGGCCAACACATCAACCTTCAGCAGGCCTGCCGCATCCAGATCATCCTTGTCCCATTCAATCACTGTGCGATCCGGCATCGAGGCGTTTTCTACCGGAACCATCCTGCACAGCAGATCTCGCGTGAGCACGAAGCCGCCGGTGTGTTGGGAAAGATGCCGTGGAAAGCCGATCAGCTGCTCCGTCAAGGTGATGAGCTGCTGCACGGCCAGCGAGCTCGTGTCCATGCCGAGCTCATCGAAGCGCTCCTGACGAATGCTGCGGCCGTCGAACCACTGCTGACCCTTGGCAATGGCGTCGACCACTTCAAGCTCGAAGCCCAAGGCCTTGCCCACATCGCGGATGGCGGATCGAGGCCGATAGGAAATGACGGCAGCCGTCAGTGCAGCGCGGTCGCGGCCGTACTTCTGGTATAGGTACTGAATGACCTCTTCCCGGCGCTGGTGCTCAAAGTCGATATCGATATCGGGTGGCTCATTGCGCTCCCGGCTGATAAAACGCTCGAAGAGCACAGACATGCGCGCGGGATCTACCTCCGTAACGCCCAGGCAGTAGCAGACCACGCTGTTGGCTGCAGAGCCCCGGCCTTGACAGAGGATGTTGCGCGACCGGGCAAAGGCCACGATGTCATAGACCGTGAGGAAGTACGGTTCATACTTCAACTCGCAGATCAACTCCAGCTCGTGCTCGATCTGGTGCTGTACCTTCTCTGGGATGCCGCCTGGCCAGCGCCGCCCTGCCCCTTCGTAGGTCGCCTGGCGCAAATAGCTGGCTGCCGTGTGCCCTGCAGGGACGACTTCATCAGGATATTGGTAGCGCAGCTCGTCCAGACTGAATTTGCAGCGTTCAGCGACCCTCAGCGTTTGAGCCAGCAGCTCGGCGGGGAATGTCTGAGCCAGCCGCAACCGGCTGCGCAAGTGCCGCTCCGCGCTGCGCTGGAGCGCGTAGCCGCATTCAGTGAGCGGCTTGCCGACGCGTGTGGCCGTCAGCACGTCCTGCAGGGGCTTGCGCGAGCGCACATGCATGTGCACGTCGCCCACGGCCACGAGCGGCAATGCGGTTAGATCGGACAGCTCCCGCATGCGATGGAGCCACAGCTCATCATCCAGCCGGCGCACCAGATCCACGCCGATCCAGCAGCGGCCCGTGAAATGTGTCAAAGCCCAGCCGCCCATGGCGGCCAGCTGTGGGTCTGTCGCGCAGCGCTCTGGACACAGCAGCACCAGGTTGTCTCGAAGCTCCTTCCCGTCGATCTCATCGAGATCGAGCCGATAGGTCCCTTTTTCGGAAGAGCGGCGTAGCTTGGTGATGAACTGGCACAGGTTGCCGTAGCCGTTAAGATTCTGGGCCAGGACCACCAGGGTGAATGGTGCTTCGCTGCTATCACGCGGTTGGATGCTGAACTGAGAACCCAGTAGCAACTGCAAGCCCGCTTGCTTGGCTGCCACGTGTGCGCGCACCACGCCAGCCATCGAACACTCGTCTGTAATGGCCAGGGCGCTGTAGCCAAGCTCCTGGGCACGCTCTACGAGCTCCTCCGGTCGGCTGGCCCCACGCAGGAAGGTGAAATTGGAGATGCACCGCAGCTCCGCATAGGCAGGCAGGACGTTTTCCATGACGGCAGCTCTTTCTCAGGCGTAGTGCCCGTGCAGAAACCAGGCGGTTTGGTCGCCGGCGAGGCGTGCCTGGAAGATCCAGAGCAGACCTGCATGATCGCTGCGGGCAACCCAGTAGTCCCGCTGCACGTTCAGTGGGATTTCTTCGTCATTTCCCTCTTCATGGCCACGATGCCACCAGCCTCCCTCTACCCGATCAGGGCCAAGCAAGAGCTGCAGGGTCCCTTGATAAATCGGGCGATTGGCACGCTCTATAAGGCGTAGGGGCTTGTCCAACACCCAGCTGGGAAGCGGCAGCTCGTGCACGAGGTTGGACCTGGAAGCTCGGCGAGCTTCGGTCGAGCCCCACTCCTGCATCCATTCGAGTCGATGATCGGCAGCCAGCTGTGGCCGACGCACTGCGCCATCGCCCAGCCGTGCTTGGATTCGCTCTAGGGCCAAGTTGGTGGATTGAGCTCTATTTGCAACCTCCGGGATCAGCGAGCGGCTTTCCTCAACAATGGGCTGCACCTCGGTAGCCAGGATCTCCAGTTCACCAGCTGGTGCGAGCAGCTCGACCTTGGCCAGATGCTCGCCGAGCAGCCGAGCGAAGTGCTCGACGTTCTGTGTTGGCTCCGCTGTACGGATGGTCAGTTCACCTCCGGTACCGGCATCGCGAGCACGCATGTCGTCATGACACCACCGCAATGTGAACGCAGTAGCTCCCAGCTGACGGGCTTTGAGCCACCCCGCCATCTGCAGAAGCAGCCGCCGCGCCCCGAAAAGCATGGCAGGTGCCAGATCCACGCGACACATGAGCTCCAGTCGCGCTCGAAAGGTCTCAGGCACTGTCGCCCAGGCGTAAGCCTCTGGCCGCAGGCCATATGCGCGGTCCATTGCTTCAAGAAGCTCTTTGTCGAAGCGGCGCACGATGCCGCCGCGCGGCAGCGCACGCACTTGGCCAAGGGTTCTGCATCCAACCCTCGCCAAGGTCGGCTGATGCTTGGCCACTGCGGTAATTCGCTCCAGCAACAGCCTGTCAAGCAGGCGCACCAACGGCTCATGGAACCCGTCGTTCACACCTTGTCGTGCCAACGCAAGCGCTGCTAGGCCTGTCGGTGCCCATGCAACGCTGGCTCCGAGTTCTTGCGCCCCAGTTTCCACCAGCGAGTGCAACGCCGCTGTGCCGCCGAATAGCCGCATGCTTGCCTCGACCTCCAGCAGTACGCCCTCTTCGACCATGGCCACGCGCGGCGTGAACTGCAGAGCCCAGACCGCCAACGACTGCAGATCAATGGGCGATGCGGAGCTTGGAAGCGATATGGGTATGAGAGCTGCCCAATGCATGGTGCACCTCCTGTGGAATGCTTGGCACTGGAATACCAAAGTTACGCATACGAGGCGGAATGATGGAATTCAGATTGCCTGGAACAGCATTCAGGTGCATTACCTCGACGGCAGCACCACCCCGGCGTTTGCGGATCTGCACATCAATGTCCCAGCCCTGGCCGAGAGATACAGAAAGGCGGAGTGGTGCCGGCGAGGCGTCCCGTAGGGCTGACTCGGGACGAATCAAGAACACTGGTGCATCGCATGCATGCGCGTGAACCTGCAGACGGCGAATCTGGTCCTGCCTTGCTTGAGGAAGCCAAGCAATCACAGCACCGTCTGGCTCAGATTTAATGAGTTGCTCTGCGGCCCACAGCCGTTCAGCCGGCCCCTTGGCATCAATCCAGACAAGTTGCTCTGGGGCAAGGCCGAGCTGAGCAAGGCCCATTGCGAGTGGAGTCTTCGGAGGAGCAACCAGATAGACCCGACTACCCTTGTCCGCCAGCAACTCAGGCAAGGCTGGCCCGAGCAACCGCCATTCACACAGCGCGGCCTGGGGCAGCAGCAACTCGCTCAAGCCATGAGTTGGCCAACCCCCACCGGGCAACGCGGCATTGAGCTCCGTAAAACCAGTAGGGAAAGCTCTCCCGGTCGAGCGTGCTACCTCTGTGCCGCGCCAAACCGCCTGCGCAAGGTGCGACGGCAGATGCCAGCGGTCAAAGTCACCGGGATCGTGTGTGATGGAGTGGGTTGCGGCATTCATGGCTTTTAACTGTATGGGTATACAGTATAAAAGCCTTGATGCAGATTTGCACCTGGATGTTGGCAGCGCTTAATCAGTGCTGCGGATTGAGGAGCAGCACTGCAGGTCTAGCCGTTGTCCGCGCAAGTTCAGGAGGCAGTGCATGGCGGTCTCTGCTTATCCGAGAGTCCAAGAAGGGCTTCCCCGACTCTCAATGTGTTGGTATGGCATAGGCCACGCCAAGCTGAGCGGCCAACTCAGCAAGGCGTCGATCTGCAGTCCATAGCAAAGCGCCTGGTGTGATTAGCGTCGAGGCCAGCAGCGATAGATCTACCAAGCCGCAGCCCTTACCGAATAGCTTGTTCTTCTCAAGGAAGGCCAAAGTCTCGGAAATTGAAGCTTCCTGGCTCGGCCGCAGCATGGCCAGGGCTGCGAGCGTATCGGCACGCGGCGCTGGCGGCGTGCCACAGGCCAACTCTGCATGCACCATGGGATGCATCAGCACGCTGTCTTGCACCAGGAGCTCCTGCAGGTGAATGTCTGCCTCCCGAAAATGCCTCACCCACACCGATGTATCGACTAGAACGGACACCGGCATCAGCGAGAGCCTTCGGCATCTGCCGCGCTGCCACGGCGTGGCACATCAGGCATGTCTGGCGCGCTTCCGCCCAGGGCAGCCAAGCGCTTGCCTGCCTCGACGCGAGTGAAGGTTTCAAGCGCCAGGCGTACCAGTTCAGGCACAGCAATACCAGGTGCTGCAACGGCACGAGCACGGTTCACGACTTCGTCGTCGATCGTAAAGGTCGATCTCATGGCTACTCCTTTAACATCAAGATTGATGCATTGTCGCATCAGATGGGATGTTTGTGAATAACGATTTGTATTGCACAATACAAATATGACCCAGCAGCCAAACCAGCTTGACCTTGTGCCCACGCCCTCACCCCGCTTGGCACCTACGCAGGAAACCTACAACGAGCTGCAGATGGCCTACGACCATTTCAACGAGCGGCTGTTTGAGGGGCAGCTTCCAAGCTGCCTGATTACGCTGCAGCGGGAAAAGCGGACTTTCGGCTACTTCTCAGCAGCTCGCTTTGCCTCGTTGGACGGCTCAACGACCGACGAGATTGCGATGAATCCCACCTACTTTGCGGTGGTACCGATCATCGAAACACTCCAGACCCAAGTCCATGAAATGACGCACTTGTGGCAGCACCACTTTGGCAAGCCAGGTCGAGGCCGCTATCACAACGAGGAATGGGCGCGAAAGATGGAGAGCATTGGCCTCATGCCCTCCTCTACTGGGCAGCCAGGTGGCGCGCGCACTGGTGATTGCATGGCTGACTATGCCGTCGAGGGTGGCCGCTTCCTGGCTGCATGCCAGGAGCTGCTGACCGCAAATTTCACGCTCAGCTGGTACGACCGCTTCCCCTCCGCAGATCATGTGATCGCTGGCCAAGCCAGCATGGCCAACCACATTCAAGGCATCGAAGGGACCAAGCCCCCCATGGCCAGCATCCCTGCTCTCGCCGAGGCAGTGAAGCCCACGGGCTTAGCTGTTGCGGCCACTGCGGGGGACGATGGAGTGCTGACCACGCCCGCCAACAAATCAAACCGGGTGAAATACAGCTGCAACGGATGCAAGAATCCGGTCTCAGTGTGGGGAAAGTCAGGGCTAAAGCTGATCTGCGGCGAGTGTAGAAACAACTTCACCGCTATTTAGAGCAAAGTGCGTATTCCAGTTGAATTGACCGCCTGTGTTGTTCAGCAATTATTGTCGGCTCAGATGCCTTGTTCTCTGAGGGCTTGTCGTTAGCGCAATGCTCCAGCTTGTTGGATGCGGAATGTTGATTGCCAGTCATAACAAACTCCTTGAAAGAGCCGCGTCGATAGAGGCGGCTGCTGCAAAGAGCTCATGGCAAGAGCGCTAGAGTGCGCGGATCAGATCCATGGCACGCCGTAATAGTCGTGGACACGCCTTGCGTATTCGTCTGTGTATTCGGGCAAAGAGTCTGCTGGATATTTGGGTCGCCACATCTGGGGACACGGCAGTACGCCCGAATCCCCGGTCACTGGGTTGACGAGCTAGGCCTGGACCGCATGGAGTATGGGGCGCACTCAATGCGAAGGACAAAGCTGACACAAATTTACCGCTGCACAAAGAACCTGCGCGCTATGCAGTTGTTGCTCGTCCACTCTAACTTGGAGTCAGCAGTGAGATATCTGGGCATTTAGGTCGACGATGCCCTCGAGATCTATGAACAGACGGAGATTTGATGTTGCCGCTGGCGGCCATCACGGAAACTGCGGCAGGGTGGCAGCCTTCAACTGCAATGCAGCATTGGTCCAAACTAGCAGTCTCGGCCAGAAGTGGACGTTCAGAGCACCAAGAAGCGGCGTCAGCTTATACAGATTGTTAGGTAACGTTACCGGAGCGACAGGAGCGGCAACCCAGGAAAAAGGACCAGTCCAACCACCCCCTCGACGCTGGCTCAAGCGCTATTGGCTCCCCCATAGGTCACCTATCGCCGCGACTGTCTACCTCCAGTTATCCCAGGTAATACAGATGATTATGGGATAAGTTCGCCCCTGTGAATCCACCTCCGAACGTCCAGTTTCGACGAATCCCATCCGTTCGCGGCTTGCTCACCGCTCGATCGTCCTCTCCAACAGGTCTTCCAGCCAGTCCGCGAATACTTGAACGCGGCGTGAAAGGTGCTGCCGATGCGGATAAAGCAGGGTCATCGGCAGCGGCTCGGCCCGGTAGTCTGTCAGCACTTCAATCAGTTCGCCGGCCTCCAGATGAGGGCGGACGTCATAGGCGGGGATCTGGATAAGCCCAAGCCCCGAAAGGCAACAGGCGATATAAGCTTCTGCACTGTTGACCGTGACTCGCCCACGCATAATCAGGGTTCGCATGTCATCGCCCTCGATCCACTCCCATGGCCCCACCCGCCCGGTTGATGGCGAGGCGTAGTTCACTGCCCAATGGCGGGCGAGATCTTCCGGCGTCTGCGGCGTGCCATGCCGCTCCAGATATGCCGGACTGGCAACGTTGATGAGCGTCAGGGTGCCAATCGCTCGGGCTATTAGCTCGGAATCACTCAAAGCCCCGACGCGTAGGACGCAGTCAACACTTTCCTCAATCAGATTGACCGCACGGTCGGTGATGCCCAGGTTAATGTCGATCTGAGGGTAGAGGTCGAGGAAGCCGGGCAGCGCCGGTGCGATGATGAGCCGGCCAATGCGCCCTGGCGCATCGACCCTCAGCTTACCGGAGGGCTTGGCCTCGTTCTGCCGGAAAAGGCTTTCTGCTTCCTCGACATCGGCGATGAGGCGTTGGCACCGTTCGTAGAAGGCTTCTCCGTCTTGGGTAGGCGAGACTTTGCGCGTGGTGCGATGCAATAAACGGGCGCCCAGGCGCTCCTCCAGTTCCCTAATGGCTGCGGAAACAGAAGAGCGTGGGACGCCCAGCGTGTCGGCGGCGCGGGTGAAATTCGCACACTCGACGACGCGAGCGAAGATGCGGAACAGGTCAATGCGATCCAAAGCGGCGGCCGTTTTAATTAGACTGAATTCCTGACAGGTGATGTCAGAATGATAGTCTTTATCTTGAAATATTAGACGATATCCTTGCTTCTGGAAGTGGCCGCCGTCGTGGCTGCAAGTTGACAAAGGAGATCGTTATATGGCCGACCACAGCATCAAAGGCAAAGTTGTCATTATCGCCGGCGGGGCGAAGAACCTCGGTGGGCTGATTGCCCGCGATCTCGCCGTGCAGGGGGCAAAGGCGGTAGCCATTCACTACAACAGCCCCGCCACCAAAGCCGACGCCGAAGCGACTGTCGCCGCCGTGCAAGCTGTAGGCGCGCAGGCTATTGCCTTCCAGGCCGACCTGACCTCAGCAAGTGCAATGGAAAAGCTGTTCATTGATGCGGTCGCGGTGATCGGGCGGCCGGATATCGCCATCAACACCGTCGGCAAGGTATTGAAGAAGCCGATGACCGAGACTAGTGAGGAGGAATATGACGAGATGGCAGCTGTCAACGCCAAGACCGCCTTCTTCTTCCTCAAGGAAGCTGGCCGTCATGTCAACGACAACGGCAAGGTGCTGACGCTAGTCACCTCGCTGCTCGGTGCCTATACGCCCTTCTATGCGAGCTACGAGGGCATGAAGGCGCCGGTCGAGCACTTCACCCGTGCCGCCTCCAAGGAGTTCGGCGAGCGCGGCATCTCGGTCAACGCCATCGGCCCCGGCCCAATGGACACGCCCTTCTTCTATCCAGCCGAGGGGGCGGATGCGGTCGCTTATCACAAGAGCGCGGCGGCGCTGTCCAAATTCTCGAAGACGGGCCTCACCGATATCGAGGACATCGTGCCGTGGGTGCGACTGCTGGTTTCAGATGGCTGGTGGATGACCGGCCAGACCATTCTGGTGAACGGCGGCTATACCACGAAATGAAAGCGAAGTCGGCCAACTTTTCGAGGCCGGCTGTCATTCGGGTATCAGCGTACGGAAGTTCACATGCACATGCTACTGACTATCGTAGGGGGCGTTGTCCTGTTTGGATGTTTTGCACTGTTCGGGAAGCTCTGGGGCGGCGATGTCGCCAGCGTCGTTTTGGGGGTGAAGTGGTTCATTCCCACCTGGCTCGTCATCTCGCTTGTCAACATGTGGGTGGGCGTGACCCACGCCGGCTACTCGGTGCAGGACGAATTGCCGATCCTGCTTGTCGTCTTTGCGGTTCCGGCAGCGCTTGCCGCTGTCGCGATCTGGCGGATGCAATGACGGGAGCTGCGGCAGAAAACGGCGATCGTCATCTGCTCCTGCACCGGCGTGACAGCCGCCATGCGCGCGTCACCAATGAGGAGCTGTTCTTTGATCTCGTCTATATCTTCGCGGTGACGCAGTCAGCCACCGGCTTCTGCACGATCTGACGCCAGCAGGCGTGATCTAGACGCTGATTCTTTGGATCGCCGTCTGGCTCGGCCTGCAATGAACTGGTTCGATCTTTAGACGCCGCACATCCAAATCTCGTTGGAAACTCGAAGTCCAGTCAGGCACTGAAAACCCCTCTATTCAAGAATAAAAATACTTATGCTTGCATTAGATGATATAGATTCTAAGAAAATTATCAGAATCGTTCGATCTAAACCACGAAAGTGAATAATCAGTGATTTTTGTATTAAAAAACCCAATGCTCCTATCGGCACGAAAGATAATTTTCAATGCATGCAAAGAACATGTCGTGATATGAAGAACTTAAGCGTCGAATTACCATATATTTAATTACTTACTTAACCTTGGATGCGCAGATAATGTCTGCTCCTAAAGCATCGATGACCATTCATGATTTTTCACTGCAGACACAATTGCTAGTACTAGTTCAATACTGCTATGAAGTAGTACGTGATCAAAGCTTTACCGCACCGAACTGAATCAATGAGACCCTTAGTGTGCCCAGTGACGCGAGGAAGATATTGCATCGCTGGCCTTGATTTCAGCTAACTACGAGTCAGGCGATCATTGCTGTCACCCCTCGCTACGTCCTCGAAGAGTTGTGACGTTCTTCAGCAACCTAGTACATGGCGTCTCAGAACATATTAACTTTTAGTCATAGTGACTAACTGCAACACGCCGTCTTATTTCTCAGTTCATCCCCTTTCGCTTAGGACGAGGCCAGTCTTCATACAAGACAGCGCAGCTTTGCAGGCTTCTTTGAAGCGGCAATTAGTCTCTGCTCCACCCCAGCCTTTTCTATTTTCGCGCTCGTTTATGCCTGCAACTCTGCTTGAATGGTCTGTGCCCACAGCGATCCTCTTGTGCGCAGGCGGACTCAGCGCCTTACGCTTCGTTGGCTTCAGTACGCTCCAGTGGGGAGGTGCCCTTGCCTGCCTGAGCACTGGCTACGCCATCATGCTCGTGCAGGCCGGCGAGCTTTCCCCTTACAAACAAGCCGTTGAGGATTCGTTCATTCTGGGGGGCGTTATTTTGGCAAGTCGTGCACTGCAAAACCGTTGCGACAGGCATGTTTCTCCCTACATTGATATTGCGGTCCTGCTCGCTTCAACCGCCATGGTCATCGTCTCGGTCGTGCTGTTTGCCAGCACAAAACTGGAGGCATTCTTCGTTCAGGCCTCCTGTGCGCTGGTGATCTGGCGAGCCACGATCTCTTCTGCGAGACAAGCCACAACCAAGTCTGACAAGGTGTTTACCGCCGTGTTTCTCTTCATCGCATTGGTATTGACGGGACAGTGTATCCTTTACATCGTCGCCCCGACGCCTTCTCTTGCATTGGGAGAATGGAGAGTGTCCGTCTGGGGGACCTTGATCCAATACACCGGCCTAATCGGGAGCATCGTTCTGACCTTCGCAGTCATCATCGCAATGAACTACGACGCCATAGAGGAATATCGTCACCAGGCCCATACCGACGCATTGACCGGCCTGCTGAACCGACAAGGTCTCGACAGTCGTCTCGCCTCCCTTTCCAAGCGTTCCTTTCCGCATGAGGCGAGGCCGATCGGAGTGATCATGGCCGATATCGACAATTTCAAACGCATTAACGATGCCTTTGGCCATGCGTTTGGCGACATGGTGCTCGCGCGATTCGGCTGTCTTTTGCGGTCTGAAGACGGAGCGCAAATTTGCGCCGCTCGGATGGGTGGGGAGGAATTCCTGCTGCTGCTACCTGGAGTAAATATAGAAAGTGCCGCAGCCATTGCTGATGAAATCCGCGCGAATTTCGTCGCCCAGCGCTGGTCCCCGCATGTTCCCAACTCGCGTTTCACGGCCAGCATGGGTGTGACTCTCGTTCAACCGGGCGAACCGATAGCCAGCGCAGTCAAGCGCGCAGACAACTTTCTTTACGCAGCGAAGCGACTTGGACGTAACTGCACAGTTTCGTGTGAAGCATCAACTCATGGCTCATTCCTGTACGGTGACAATGTGAGTGCAGAAACAAGCTGAAAGCTAGCGATGCCACTTACAGCGCATATAGTTGACAAAGGTTCCGCTTTGGCGTGCGCCACACAATCACGATGACTGCCCCAATGTCGGCTTAAGGGTGTGGATTCAACCGGTCGATGTAACACATGCGCTGAACGTCTCAGTGGGTGTATGGAAGCCGAGCGTCTTGCGCGGCCTCTCGTTTAATTATCTCGCTATCGCGTTAAGTTGATGCAGTGACAGCCCTGACAGGTTCATGCCCTTAGGCATGTACTGCCTGAGCAGGTTTCGTTACTTCCACGCTGCCATGGGCTTTGCCGGCCGCAGAAGTAGACCTGTATGTCCGTGGCCAAGGTGAATTGCTTGTGGGCATGCATCTCGGTGCCCCCGTTCAAGGTCAGAGATTGGTAGAGCTCATGTAGCCGCTTGCGGGCATGCTTGATGAGCGCGTTGACGACCGTCTGCGTGTCTTTGCCATCATCGAGCTTCACCAACACCACCTAGCGCGTTTGACGCTAGACCAACGTTGCGAACTGGCTGTTGCCACTGCCAAAGACCAGATCGCCTTTCCAATGCCCAGGCACAGCTCGGTCTTCAACGCATGCCGGACGTTCACGGATCGTGACTGCATCGGCGATCTGGCCATGGATTGCCGTCTTCTGCGTGTAGTGCCGTAAGCGGCGCATTCTTCGGGTACGTCGGAGTATAAATTTAAGAGAAATTCCTTGAATAATGCAACTTAAGAGCTGCAGGCATTAATATTATTGCAGCTCATATGACCAGTACGCAAACAAACAAAGCACCCAAATGATAAAAATGCAAATAATCAGCGTTTCAAACGCCTTTGGCGGCATACTCTCAGCCCACCTTCCCCATGACAACCAGACAAGGGCGATAATAGAAAATGCACAAGCAATTACTATGGTATCAACATATTCCATAATTGTTAATAAAAAACAGAAGTAAATTTACCAAAGCTAGCATTGAAGACGCTTCCTTTGACGGCACCTCATTCATTACAATCAGAAACCGTCCTACGCATTACTCTTTTTTATGAAGAGCGCGCTGCCAGATGCTTCCTTTTCGAGCATCTCCATGCCAATTGAATAAAGCTGAAAAGTGCCGTCTTTCCCCTCCTCGCAGCTTCACTAAAGGCGCCAACCTTTGCGAATATTCCATTAAACAAAGTTGCGGGTACAATAGATACCACTTCCAATGGAGTGATCTATGGTAAAAATATGCTGTGTCCTCGGCTTTGAATAAATGCAACGTTGATGACTTTTGTCGACGTAGAACATTCTGAGCTGCGATGTGAATCAATAGATAGTTAGGATCCTCAATTCCTTGCCGCAGTGAGACTAAATCAGGCACCTTCTTCAAGTAAGCATCCGGTCCTTTAACTATAAGAGCTTCATGAAACTCGCGCTGCCACTCTTTGATAAATGGCGAACCAGGTATGGCGCCAAATGCCCAACTTTCTATAATGGGAAAATTAATATCATGAGTGTACTTTTGAAGATAGAATCCGGTGAACTCTACCTTTCCTTCTAGTTTGCATCTCAGCCATTCAAGCGATTGAGTGAGCAGAATACTGGCATCCAACCAAAAACCACCATACCGCGCAACGAGATAAAGACGTAGCCAGTCCGCTTGTTTTGTAGGATGTAGTTTAATGAACTGCGAAGGCATATCAGCATCTGGAATATATTTAGCAATATTACTAGGATTTATAACTCGCACATCGTATTCCGAGCAATGTGTCCGCCAAGTTGCGATGCATTCTATAACCGTAGAATCAGGATTAAAATTACTCCAATAAGTCCAGATGACTTTAGGTATAGAAGACGAAGTGCTAAAAGAACATGAGTTACCCTCAATAACTAAAGGCTCCGGTAACTGGTAGTCAGTCCGACCTTGAATATAAGTGGATTGAAGCAAGCGAAAGAGAGATCTAAAGACTGTCGGAGGTAGTTGCATGCAAATTCCCAATGGGCTTGCCTCAATAATATTGAGAGAGCCGGCAAAAGACATAAAGCTTCAGGGACGGTAGAGCAAGAATTACTAGATTCAACGATCTAGGTGAAGTTCGAGGACAGCTAACGAATAGACCGAAACACCGATGAGCTTCTCGAAGCCTATGCGAATGATTTATCTAGGGCGGATGCACTAATCAGAAGAAGCTACTCCGCCATTTTTTTTTCCGCGTGAGAGAGGCGATAAATTCACTCCGAGAATAATCATAGGAAAGCGACCCGTTTCCTAAATTTGACCTCTACAGTAATTCGCTGTTGATCTCCACATCGACCGAAAGATATATGAACGCTATTTTAGGTGCAGACAAAGTCTGAAAATATCACATGCGGGCATCAAATCATCTTAAATAATCAATAGTTACTTCAACTGCAAGAAGAGGCTTCTAGAGCAGGCTATAAAATTAACACATAGGACTGCTCCTAATCCGTCGCGCCAGAAAAGACAGTAAATGGTGCACCAGATATCACTTCAGATCAACCTTCAACTGCGTCATCGTCTATCACAAACGGTGTATTTAGTAGAAATTTGCTGTTATTTTCAAGGATTGCCTAGAACTAAGCAAATGCAGAGGGCCAATATCTCCGGGGAGGCTAGAATTTATTGAATGAAATAGCTCGTAAGCGACATGAACCCAACGATTCATCATTCAATCATCCACCTCAAACCCAAGTTGATTTTTCTGCTACTCGACACGCCGTCATGCGGCCCATCAGAGAATCTAATAAACTTGGGGCTTCGGATGAGCAACATAGATGGCAGCACGATGTTCGCTACAGATGTGGAGCAGATTGTTAAAATAATCACGAAGAAAGCCGGTACATATGTACTGGTTGTGGCGTACAGCAATCTAACCTCGGATGCATTGACGAAAGTAATTCTTACACTTAAGTCTCAGTATCGTATTGGCATCATTGTTCTAATCGATGATTATTTTTCCCAACTGCGTAGCATACTCACAAAGATTGACTGCCTCATTCAATCACCTGTGACTTTTGACTATTTGTCATTACAGATTAACGTGGTCACTGGGCAATATTCAGGCGCCAATTTTTACTTAAATGAAAATAATAACGAAACACGTATTTCTGCTAAATAAAATAAAATCCTCTGATCCGAGGAGGAGTTCCTACGCACCGGAAATATTGATCACTCCAAGTCACCAGAATAACCTATGGATACTAGATTTAGCTGACAAATCATTAGTTCTGCCAAACACAAGAAGAGTCAATCTTATTTGGAGTGAGATCGAGTTTCTGCATGCGCTGCTTATGTCACCTCACAAAGCGGTAAGGTGGGAAGAACTTCACATAAGGCACCCCATTTTGTCAGGAAAAGTGGACATCGCGGATCTTCTTCACGAACTTCAGAATAAATGCCTGGCAGTAGGTTGGACGCTACCAGTTCACTCCGATTGGAGGTTTGGATACGTGTTCTTTCAACCCATCGTAGTGAGGAGGCTCGACGAAGCGACAATTTAGAGGATTAATTCAATCTTGCTCACAAGACTAGTATCGATGACTGAAAGCGAAAGACAGAACGGATTTTCTGAGACATTTTCATTAAATAGTCTTCGCAGAGAACGATTCTTTTAACCGAGAGCTGCCACGCTGGAAGCAGGCTTTTCTAGCTTGTGTACTGATCCCCTAGGCCACTGTCGACTTGTTGTGAAACCTCCCATTCCTCATTTTTTTCCCCGGCTTGGCGTTTGGTGTCTAGGCGCGGTAGCGCTGCTGGCCGGCTGTGCTGTGCCTATACAGGTGAAGCAGGATCCGTCAGTGTCTGCCGACTGGCACCAGCGTGGCTATCGGCCGGAAGTGGCAAGCGTAATTGCCATTCCAGGCCTACGCACCTGGTGGCGCACATGGAACGACCTTCAGCTCAATGCACTGGTGGAGGAGGCGCTGGACCAGAACCTGGACCTCGCGCAGTCACAGTTGCGCTTAAGTCAGCAGCGCGTTCTCGCCCACACAGCATACGCCACCTACCTGCCCAATATTTCCGCCGAGTCACGTACGCTGCAGGAAGTCGCCGCCATAGACTCCTACGTCCACGCACGCATCCACATGAGTTGGGATTTGGGCCTATTTGGCAACTCCCAGTCCTTGCAACGCGCCGCCGATGCCTCGGTTCTTCACGCGCGTGCGCAATTACAGGTCAGCCGAGTCGCCTTAGCAGCTCAGGTGGTGCGTTGTTATCTCGAAATACAGCTGGCGCAGTATCAGCGTACTCTTTACGAGCGGATAGCGACGCTCGATGCCGAAGCCCTGCGCCTGTTGCTGGTGCGCCAAGCACAACGGATAGACAGCAAACGAGCTGTGGAGCGGCAGCGACTCCGAATCAATGCAACAGCTTCCCAACTGGCTAAAGTGATTGAGTCCCAGGCCCGCGCAGCGCACGATTTAGCAGTCCTGCTTGGGCAAACCCAGCCAAAGCCAGAGTGGCTGCAGGCATATACTGTGATGCGCATGCCACAGCCCACAGCGCCGACACTTATCGCTCTGTCCGCTGACATGATACGCGCCCGTCCGGACCTTCAAAGTGCTGAAGCAAGCGTGGAACTTGCTGCGGCACAGGTCGGGATCGCTCAAGCGGCCCTGTATCCACGACTGATGCTCTCCGGCTCCCTGCTCTACTCATACAACATCACACAGCGACGTAAAGTCACATCCTACTTACTGCCCATCCTCGGCGCGCAGATTGATATTCCAATGCTGGACTGGGGACGCCGGCGCACCCTGCTCGATGTGAATGGACTAGTGCTGGAATCGTCCATCCGAGCCTACCAGCAAAGCGTGGTTCACGGCATCTCCAATGTCGACGCGTCGCTGGTCGCGCTACAGACTCAAGGTCTCCGCCTTGAAGGCTTGGCAAAGAGCCAGGAGGTGCTGAAGCAGCAGGCTCGGATACAAAGCGTGCGCCAGAGACATGGCCTGAATAGTACGCTGGACACAATCCAGGCAGAAAGAGCCGTGCTGCAGTCCCGAAGCGACATTGGCGCCGCGCGGGCCGCCCTATTGCTGGCCTATGTAGCGTTGTACAAGGCACTGTGCGGCGCGCCTCCTGACTCACTTCAGAGGAAAAGCACCGCTGATACGCGCCACACAGACATTTCTGGGGAGAGATATCCATGACCGCCATAGCACGCAATATTCAAGTGCATGTACCCGAGTCTCTCCGGAACTAGCTGGTATCCCCTAAATTGATTATTAAAAGAAACTGAGAGCTTTAAAGTCGCGTTCACGAACCAACGTTACACGAAATATTGTGTGGAAATAAGCGAGATTATTGTCTAGAGACTGAAATTGCTGATGGGCACGAACAAGCTCCACTTATAGCTCTAGCTCAGCCGCACACAACACTATGCTCTATATGCAAAAATTCTACTCAAAATCATCCTTAATCCAAATGGCTGAGGATCAGCGACCATACTTAACGCTCTAGCATAATCGAGCACAATACCCGGAGTCCAAGCCATTGTCATAGCTCGCTTACGGAGTTGCACAGCCACCCAAAATTCCGGAGTAAAAAATATTTTAACCGCATGTTTCCAGGAAATTCTATTCCCATACAGTCGCCCCAATGCTCCATCAAGTGCCGCCTCTAGCGCTTGCGCAACTGAACTTGAACAGTTCCGGCTCGTAAGATTGTATGTAGTATTAAGGCGGTATTCCTCCCAAAATACTTTTAGCTTACAAGGATCATAGTTTCTTATTCTAATGTGATTATTGGCGCCACACCAGGCAGCCGCTTCACTCACATAGTCCTTCTGAAAAATTCCTGGTACATCATTTTCAGACGTCGCCCGTAAAATCCTTCCAAACTGTCCTGGTGTGCGATCAATTTCTATCGTCGGATAGAGGCTTATATAGACACCCTCAGGACTTTCTAAAGCAGCATGTCCAGTTGAAATATTGCCATTTTTGTCAATGGCAGCAATATAACGATCAATTATAGGATAAGGGCGTGTATCCGATTTTGCGGAGCCAACTGGCGTCCATACGTGCACAACAAGGGCGTGATCACAGTCTTTAGAGGCATTACTCTCCGCATAATCTTCACTCAGAACGATCTGAGTAGGACTAAATTTATCTCCGCTAATTTTTTGTCCAACAGGCAAGCTGCTATGTTTAGACATTTCAATATCTCTTGCAGCAAGAAGCAATCTTATGCCAACAGAGTGAAAGATGATACTCAAGAAGTACGGAACCGTTCCCGCATAATGGGTGGGCCACGGCTGAATCAAAAATATCGCTACTAAGACCTCTGCCGAAGCTGAAAAAAATACCATGCCCCAGCCTCGGTATCTGATCAGATAAGCCGCGAAACACTGGATTATTCCGTCCAACATAAGAACGATCGCCATTATTAGAGATAGCATCATATTTCCATGATGCCCAGCGATAATCAGCACCGCAGCAATAATTGAAAAAATTCCTCTAAAAACCCTTAATCTTCGCTGCCCGCCCTGGCCAACACTCACCGTCGCGAATGAAGCCAAACCCTCAATCAAAAGAATATAGGCAAATGCCTTGAGTGGAAAAAATAAGGCTCCATCGAATGCATCCACTAGCAATAATACACCAATACTAATTAATATATATGCCGTCTTCCGAATCAAACTCGATTGACTGTGCAAAAAATCCTTGCCCAGTAGCAAAATTGCAAGCCTTATCATCTTGGGATTACCAGAGACTACTTCGCACGAATCTTCTTAATTAACTCCCGCTCTGCCGAGCGATCCATGGATCTCTGGAGCCCTTGTTCTTCTAAAGACTGTTGCTGCAAAATGCAACTATCGAATGCAGGGGATCCGTGAGAGATCCCCAAAGACTCACACTTCTTACGGAAGTTCTCAGCCTCCATACGATCGAGGGCGGCGCAACCACTCAGTAGTCCGATGAAGATAGCGCCACTGGCAACAGCACCTATTAATTTCATTATCACTCCTATATTTTCTCTTACTTACCAAGCGTAATATCTTCAGAGAAAATAACTCTCTGCAAGAAAACGCCATCTACCTGCAGTTTCCAGCATACAGCGTAAAACTATCAAGATCCTGCTGTTGTCATGTTTATATCATTGAAAATATTGATGGATTAAGAAGATGCGCAAAGAAAATTTGTCAGAAACTTGCTTTACCAAAATAATGCTCTTTGTAAAAATTTCTTACTGTATAACTTTTCTCCGAAATGCGTCGTCTACAATCATTTCTAGAATAGTTACCGATATAAAAACCACCATATGGTTCAGGAGAATTTGATTTTTATTGTTGTGTACAGCAGCACCACGAAAGATGGTTGAGAAAAACAGACTAGCTGTCTGCAAACGGCACACTTGGTGGCTAGCTCTCATAGTTGCCGCGATTGTTGCTGTTATTTTTTCCTATTACTACGGTAACGAAGCATGCTGTGCTTGGATTGTGGGGGCTTATCGCCACTACTTTGAACAAATACAGGATGCTCTGACTATCAGCAGACATTTACAGAACATTGAAAGAATAGTCGGGAGCCCATAAAGAAGCTACTGCCGACGACGTGTGGCGAGATTTCATTAACAATCGAAAGCATGCAGGGATGAATTATTTGCACTTTTCTCGAATTATAGGATCGGTGGCTGCGTTTCTGGCCTTCCCGGTTAATGCACAAGACACCGTTGAATGTCATTCACGCAACTACGAATATGATGAGTGTTTCGCTGGAAATATCAGTCGCCCCCAGCTCGTACATCAGATATCGAGCAGTGCCTGTATTATTAATAGGACCTGGGGATATAACCCCAAAAGTCAATATATTTGGGTATCAAGAGGCTGTTCAGGTGTCTTCGCGGACGTAGGAGGCTACCACTATGGGCGAGGTGATGACTATGATCCCGGAGCCCGCCACTACGATGAACGGGGACATGACTTGGGCTCTGTATTAGGTGGAGTGGTTTTAGGTGTGTTGATTGAAGACATGACTTCTGACACTCATAAGCGCAGCCACACGAATAGCAATTATCCACGGGATAGTCGATATAACGGCTGCTACGGAAATGGGTGCCAAGTAGACCGTCCGAATGTCAATATTGACAAAACCCCTCAATACGATAAAAATGGTGAGCCGAATTTCGATATAAATGGAGGTTATATCGGATGTCATGGGATAGGTTGTCTGGTCGACGATCCGGAAGTAGAAAACAGAGGTTAAGTATATAAATTTCTTTAAGGATTTAAATATGAAACTACTAGCGAAGGGGCGACCTCTTCTTATTCTTGTTTTTATCGTGCCAAGAGCATTCGCGTCTGATGACGCTTGCTTTGAACGGGCATCAACTCAGGCTCAAATTTCCGTATGTGCAGCGAATGAACTCGGGAAAATCGACAGGCAACTTAACACGAAGTATAGAGAAATCATCGATCACTTAAGACACGACGAAGCTGCACAAAGCCAGCTGATAGTGGCGCAAAGGAAATGGATCGGATTTAGAGATGCGGAGTGCACTTTTCGAACTATTAATAGCCAAGGTGGTAGTATGAATCGTTCGTCTTTAGATAGCTGTCTGACCAATCTCACAAAGGCACGAATTAATCAGTTTAATTTATACTTGCGATGTGAGATGAATGGTCGCCACTCGACTTCAGAAGACTGCCTAATAGCTTCGCAATAAATGACGTTAGAACTAATAGGTAAGCGCAGCGCTTGAGAAAAGATATCATTATAAACTGAACATTCTTGCACAGTCTAATTTAATATGCGAAGTATCTTTGCATAATACTACTTAAGTAAACCAATATAATTAGAATATGATAAGAGAAGTCTCAGTAGTTAGAACTCAATCAATACACGGGGACAGCGGTGTCTTCTCTATTTTTCCCGCCGAAATGGGAGGTGTACGACATGAGGCAGAAAGTGGGGCAGTCGGATATTTTTCGCTAGCCCCCAGCTCTTTTGCGTTCAGGGCCAACGTAAACTATTTCCTTGTTTTCCATAACATTCAACGAGGTAGAGCACTTAAGCTCAATAGTGACCAAAAGCACGTCAGCTTAACGGGTGTTGGCGGCTTAGAGTTAATACCGGCAACTTCTGACTTCTATGGAGCATGGAATGCAGAGAAAGAATGCGTGATCGTAGGTATTAAAACTGACAGATTCAAAGAGCTCTGTGGACTGGAGTATGGTGACGATCATTTCGAACTAAGACAAACGAGCATTGGCATGGTAGATAGAACCGCTCTAGACCTTACAAGGAAAATGCGCAAAGAACTTGAGAGCAAAGATCTTGGTTATAAGGAATATTTAAACTCTCTCGTCACTACATTCTCTATACATATCCTTAGGAACTACTCCAGTCTCTCCAATAATATTATAAAAGATAATGGCGGAGGCCTTTCTCCGACCAATTGGAAAGTAGTCGAAGATTATATTGCTAATAATCTCTCAGGCAACATAACTCTCGAAAAATTGTCATCTCTAGCGCGTCTCTCTCCTAGCCATTTTTCAAGAGCATTCAAAGAATCCACCGGACTGCCTCCTCATCAATACATAATGCAGAAGCGACTAACAATCGCAAAGAGTCTCTTACAGAGATTTGATGCACCATTGTCAGAGATTGCATTAATGTCGGGTTTCTCTAGTAACAGCCATATGACTGCAATGATGAGAAGATCCTGGGGTCTCACTCCATCTGAGGTGCGTAAAAGATTGCTATCTTAAAACGAACTCGGAGATTTCATTTTCATTCTATCTTTTGTTCTTCTTCTATAATAGCTATCCCCTTCTATATTTAATCTTTCCGGGACTTCTTTGCACACTATATTCATAGAATTTTTTATATAAAAGTGGGTTAATAGACGGGTGGAATAATTATCAAGCCAATAGAGGGTTCCTCGATTCTAAATACTGGGTTTTATCTTCTTAGAAGTCTCCAGGTTAAGCGATTTTTTATACCTCTGAGCGATTACTTAACTCGGCGTTATTGAAATCATTCACCTATCCTATTGCATAAGTACCATTAGATTTACATGCTGCAGATTCTAGTATGAATACATGATATGAAGAGAAACTAAAAAATGCCCGTAGCAGATCGCTGCCACGGGCATCTCTTTAACCAAGAAGTTAGGCTTTCTCGTAAGCCCTAGAATGCGGGTTACTTGGCCTTTGGAGCCTTTTGCTCCGCTTGTGCTTGATGGTGTTGGGCTTGCTTCTGGTGGTGGTCAGCTTGTTGGTGATGATGAGAGGCTTGTTGATGATGGTGAGCCGCTTGTTGATTGTGATGGCTTGCTTGCTGATGATGATGAGTAGCTTGCTGATGATGATGCGCCGCCAACTCGTGGTGGACATTCTTTTCATCTTGTGCGTTTGCTACGCCAACTGCTGCAAAAGAAGCAGCAACGACTAATGCTCTAATAATGTTACGGTTCATGTAGTTCCTCACTTTTAGTATTACCCGTTTGGGTTCTTTAATGATAAGTTGGAATACGAGTCTCAAGAAATTAACAGCCAATGACGAGTAAATTTTCGATTATTTTTTGACAAACCGGATTTTTAGCAAACAGCACCGCACAAGGAAACATAGTTCGCTGTTCGGGTTGCAAATGAAGTGTCTGCACCGATCCAGTGGACCAATGCAGAAATGGAAGAATGGCGCTAGGCCGGCTGATGTGCTGACAAAGCAGCAGTTAGTGCTTTGAGCCTAGGGCTCTGCGATTCTCAAAAGCTCAATCGCGTAGAAAACGCAGCAATGCTAACGATTCAGCTCAAACACGACAAGACTACCAGCGCACATAGCGCTCGTATTTCGCGCCGCGTGGATGATGCAGATCCGCCATGGCGCGAATATCCTCGTGGAAGATGGAAACATAGTGCGCCGTAGTCTCTAGGCGCTCATGCCCAAGCAGCAACTGGATGGTTTGCAACGATGCCCTTCCCTGGTGCAGATGTGACGCGAAGGCGTGGCGAAGCGCGTGCGGCGTCAATCGCAAACCGCATTCGCTGCCATAGCGATTAACCATCCGCCGTAATTGGTAGTAGCGGTAGTCTGGATAGCGTCCGCTGCTAACAAACAGTTTTGATGTGGACCTGCTGCCATGGCCACCGGCTGCGAGGATCAGTTTCCGTGCACCTTTGTATTGCGCAATCCAATATTGAGCGTGCTCTCCAACAACGACCAATCGCTCTTTGCTCCCCTTTCCCCAGATTTGCATTGGTCTTCCCCTTGATGGGATCTGATCAAGCGTGATGTTGAGCAGTTCTCCTGCGCGTAAGCCAGATCCATAAAGCAGCTCCAAAGCTGCGCGATCTCGCATGCCTTTGGCAGTTTTCGTGTCCGGTAGCTCCATCAGCTTAGCGATCGCGTTACTGGATGGCGGGCGACGTGGGCGACGCAAGCCCCCGCGAAGTGGTAGCAGTGCGCGGTGAACGCCAAGGTCCACGATGCCGGACTCTTTCGCCCAGCGGTACAACCGCTGCAGCATCCATTGTTTGAGACGTAGTGCCGAAACAGATCTGGTGTCTTTCCAGCTAAGTAGGAATACCTGCAGGTCGTCGACCGAAGCATGTTCCCACGAGCGACCGGTCGATTCCAACAGCCATGCGTTGAAAGCTCGCAACTGGATCTGGAGGACCTGAAGAGTGCTTTCTGCAAGGCCCTCTTGAAAAAATAGATCGGTTAGAAAATCTCCAAAACGGAAATCCCAGCCGGCGGGAACATCCATCGTGCCGGCAACAAGCAAATTATTCATTCATCTACCCGTGTGAATGCCCGCACGAAGAAGCCGCCTCATCGGCGCCTTCTTTGGCTGGCGAGACACACACCTCGACAGTTCAGAATATAGATCAATTCGGAATTGATATGTCAAGCGGAAACCGTGATGTATGTAACGCACGGTTTCCGCTGGAGGCAACGCCGACCGCTCCCTAAAGTGCGGTCCATGCAAAAGCAATCACATATCAAAGCAATGCCTCGCGTAGTGAGAGGCAGGCTTGCCGCAGCCGCGGCTTTGTTCGTTGGCTTGACCGCTGGAGCAATAGCTGCGGACGTATCAGAAAAGGTTGCGGCGCAGATCAAGGCCGGCGTCAACGCAAACACGAACGGAGCGGTGCATGTAGAGCAAATCAATACCACACCGCTCACCAACATTTATGAGGTGATTTCCGAAGGGGAGATATTCTATGTGAATGAAACGGGTCGTTACAGTTTTGTTGGCGGCTCGTTGATGGATTTGAAGAGCAAAACAGACCTGACCGCCTTACAACAAGACAAGAGGATGGTCATTCCATTCAACAAGCTTCCCCTGCAGCACGCGATTAAGGAAGTGCACGGAGATGGAAGTCGTGTGATGGCTCTCTTCGAAGACCCGTTCTGCCCCATCTGCCGAGTCTTCACAAAATTCGTCGACCAGATCGACAACGTGACGATCTATCGTTTCATCTTCCCCATCACTGATCGGCGAAGTCAATCTCTTGCACGGATGGCCTGGTGCTCACGCGACCGTGCCGGCGTGTGGAAAGCCATCATGGACGGCGCACGGCCGCAATTGCCCGAGTCCTGCAACACCGATGGTTTGGTAGAGATCCTCAAGCTCGGTGAGCGCTATGGCATGAACAACACGCCCACCGTGGTGCTGGCAAGCGGCAAGCGCTTGGTTGGCGCCACACCGCCCGAGCAATTCATGGATGAGTTGGAGCGTGGCGGTCGTTTGAAGGCGGACCAACGATGATCGCGCCCGCCTCCGTTCGCCCCCTCATTTCTGCCCTATTCCCTGCGCTTGCCATTGCCATGGCGACAAGCTCTCACGCGCAGTCCTGGGAGACCATGCGAGAAGTCGTCTTCGACAGCTCGGTGTTTTCGTCCACGGGTACAGCGGAGGACCGGGAGATCCTCAAGACAGTTTGGGCAACAGAGCTTTCCGCTCCACGACTGGGCAGTGCAGGAAAGCGCATGCCTGCGTTCGCGCTGCTGGGTGACACCGCAACCGCTGAGGGCAAAGTCATCTTCAGCATGTTCGCTGCTGCCGGGAACACACTTTGCCTGGATGCACCAAATGGCGCGGCAGCCATGGACATCTACAGCGTCTGCACCATGCGTGTCATCGCTTGGCCGCCTCGACCTGGACTGCGCGCCATTGAACTCCCCGGCTACTGCATGCTGTACGCCAATACCGACCGATCGCAGAACCGCGTCGAGTACCGCATAGAGCAGGCTCAGCCAGCCCTGACGATTCGATTCCGGGCATGGCAGTTCGGCAAAGTCATTCCCGCATGCAATCGCGCTATGCGCCTGAGTTAGACATGAGCTGCCGCTTTCTCCCGCGACTATCCAAGCTTGTGTGGCTATTGCCTGCCGTGGCTTTGGCCGCCATCGTCAGCTCTGCAGACATTACCCAAGCCATTCAAAACTCGCCAAATGCGAGTGCCTGGCTAAAGCAGAACGCGCAGGCTGTGGCCAACCTTGCTATCAACGTTGAATCGGGCGGCAACACCAGCGCGTTCAACGGCAGCTGCTGCTATGGCGTCCTGCAGATGAATAGGACAAACATCGCCAAGTATGCAGGAGTGACACCTGAACAGTATCGCCAACTGCCCCTGCAGGCCCAGATCGATGCTTGGTCCCAACTCACCGCCGACGCCATGCGTTCCGGCGTGGTCCACCAATTGATTGGCTTGGGCACTTTTGATGGGCGCGCCGTCGACGGGAATCTGGTGCTCGCTTGCGTGCAGCTTGGCATCGGCAACTGCCAGCGAATGATTAACTCAGGGTCTTGCCGTGGCTTTGCCGACAGCAATGGCACATCTATATGCGACATGGCCGACAGGATGGCCAATGGACGACCTACCAACCCAGGCAACACCAACCCGCCCGGAAACGGCTCTGGAAGCACGGGTGGCAACGGTGGCACCGGGTTGGGGGGTAACAGCTGCCCGCGAGACGCCACCGGTGCATGCATGGAAGTCTCGGCAGCAATGCAGCAAGGCTTCCTGCAGGGCTCCGGGATGCCGATGCCCAGCCTCAAGCAAATGCTGCTTGCAGGAAGCGGCGCGTTTTTCTTTCTTGTCACAGCCAGTGCTTTCAGCGCCCTTTACGGTCGCTACACCTCGGGACGTGTTGCCACGGGCGAGCTTGTGCACTATCTCGTGAAAGGCACAACAACCTTGCTCATTGGGCTGTTGGCCCTCTCGATGCTGTGAGGCGCGGATGTTTAGCCTAGCCCACATCGCTCGCAATCTGCTATTAGCAGCCCTCGTCGCCGCACCTGGCCTGTCCCTGGCCCAGGTGCCGCCGAAAAAGCTCCCGACCTACGACTGCCTTCGCGGAAATTCCAGGTCTGCCCACTGTGAGCAACTGCTCCGCAACTATTGGCAGCACGAGCCGGCCATTCGCGCGATCGCTGTTCATTACGGACTGGAGCCTGCGTTGCTAATGGCTCTCGTGGCTATCGAGAGCCAATTCAACTCGCGTGCGAGATCGCCTGCAGGTGCGCTCGGTCTCACTCAAGTCATGCCAGATACGGCCCGTGGCGAAGGCTTGCAGGACCCAAAGGTGAACTTGTATCAGCCCGAGCTTGGGCTGGCCACCGGCGCAGCTTACCTGCGAAAGATGTGGTTCGAGTTTAGAGACTGGGAGCTGGCACTCGCCGCATACAACGCCGGCCCTGGCGCCGTGCGTAAGCACAAAGGCATTCCGCCGTACCGCGAAACACAAGCCTACGTCCCCATGGTTCTCGCTTTGTACCGCGAGTTTGCCTGGGCAGACGCCATGGCCCGAGCAAGCAAATGAGGAACGCAATGAAATTTCATCACCTAGGACGATGCGTTGCAGCTGTCGCTGTTGCGCTTACTGCCTGGCCGACCATGGCACAGGAAGCTGAAGGCACCAGCGCCAAATCAACGCTCCTGCAATCTGAAATCGAAGTGACATGGCAGGACAAGGCCCAAGGCCTGGCTCAACTGCTGGCAGATCGGCTGGGCGTCCCCTTCACGAGTGCGGTACCACTGGACACTCAGGTGTCCGTCAAACAGGCAGGTGGCTCCACGGTCGCCAATCTGATCTCGACGGTCAACAGCCAACTCCCCCAAGGGATCAAGCTTCAGCTCACGGAAACGGCTGCTGGCACCAAGCTGGAGGCAGTAGCCGCGAGCGCGCCGACTACAGCGGTGGCCACTGCAGTGGTACAGGGAAGCGCACCATCGCGCGCGCAGATTGAGGGACTGTTCACAACCAACGCAGCTCCAGGCTCGGGCTCGTGGGTGGACCAGGCCCGCCAACACTGGAAAGCCTCCTTCACTGACGGCTCTGGACAGCCTGCACGTCGCTGGGAGCTCAAGCTCCAGGACGTAACGCTGAACAAGGCCTTCACACGCTGGGCCGCTGAAGCCGGCTATCGCGTGCGCTGGGATGCGCGAAAGCATGTCGTGATCGGAAGCCCCGAGACCTACGAAATGCCATTCGAGCAGGCCGTGACCGCCGCTCTGTCGTCACCAGGCATTCAAGCGAGCGAATACCCGCTCGATGTCTGCTTCTACCCAAATAACCCGCCCTTGGCCCGTATCACCCGCCGTGGCGAGCAAGACAAGGAATGCACCCAATGATTCTGGCCAACCTAAAGCACAGCGTCGTACCCACGGCCCTCGTTTCTGCTCTGCTGCTCGCAGGATGTGTTTCGCCCGCAGTCACCCAGCAAGTTCGTGGTCACATTGACAGCTCCATGGAGGCCGCAGGTGTCATGAATCGGAGCCTGCGCGTAGAAGAGTCCACTCAGGGCCACAAGGCTGCCACAAATGCAGCGGCCGCCCGTCAGCTCTCGCCCATCGTTGCGCGCCGTGCTTCGCGTCCATGGATCGGCTCCGAGATGATCGAGATCAGTTCCGAAGACTCCCTTCCCGCCATCTTCGATGAAACCTTCAAGCTCATCAGCTTTGAAGACAAAAGCACTGGCGGCAAGGTCAGCCTCGCAGTTTGGGCCGAACGCATGTCCCGCATCACGGGTGTTCCGTTTCGCATCAAGCAGGACGTATACAGCCCGGCGTCATCGGCAGTCGCTTCTAGCCCAAGCACCGCCCAGCCGGCCAAGCCCGCGACCGCCACAGTTGCAGGAATGAGCATGCCAGCACCTCTGGCCGCTGCTGGCCAGGCGAGCGTCGAGGTCATACGCCCTGGTCCTAACCTCATGCTCGACACGGTTGAGATGGACTGGAAGAACAACACGCCGCGCGGCATCACCGAGTTCGTAACAGCCAGGCTGGGACTGTCCTATGCGTATCGCGATGGCGTGATCATTATTGAGCGCTACGTCACCGAAACCTTTGAGATCGCCGCTCTTGAAGGAAGCAAGGACTTTGCTATGAATTTGCAAGGCGGCTCAACATCGGGTGCAAGCAGCACCACCGGCGCCACCGGCAATTCCCAGTCCAATTTCCGCATCGACGAAGCTGGGTCACTTGACATCTTCAATTCATTCATGAATAGCCTGCAGCAGATGGTGGCTGCAGTCCCCGGATCATCCATCGCCGTCAACCAGGGTACCGGTAGGTTCGCCGTGACCACGACCAAGGAGGCCATGCAGCGCATTCGCCAAGTGGTCAAGTCCGAGAACGAGTCGCTGAAACGCCAGGTCCGCATTCAGATGGACATCTACTCTATCACGACGAAAGACGGCGACGAGAAAGGCGTGAACTGGGGCGTGGTGCTCAATTCGCTGACCTCCAAATGGGGCGCCACCATTGATTCGCCCACTTCGCTGGTGGGCGACACGGCTGGCCAATTCGGGATGACGATCCTCTCTTTGGCAAATGGCGGCAACCCGAACAGCGGCACGGTAGCACGCTGGGGAGGCTCACAGGCGGCCATTCAGGCGCTGAACGAGTATGGCACCAACATCCAGCATCGCCCCATTGAAATGCAGGCGATGAACCGCCAATGGGCTCGAAAGACCAACCTCAACGACCGTTCATACGTGTCTGAGACGCTGCCATCGACCTCCACTGCTGCCGGCTCAGGGTCAGTGGGCATGAAGACAGCCAATGTGACCACAGGCGACCGCTACATGATCCAGCCGGCGATTCTGGACGATGGCTCAGTGCAGTTGAGATTCGGCATCAGCATGACAAACCTGGTGGCGATGACTGAGACGACCTCGGGCCAGGGGACTTCGATCTCAAGGGTCCAAAACCCCGAAAGGTCAGGCATCGACGATCAATCGACGGTCATGCTCAAAGCTGGCCAAGTAATGGTCCTCACCGGCATGGCCCGCTACAAGGCCAAAGACAACCGCCGCCGTCTGGCTGAAGGTTGGAGTTTGCTCGCTGGCGGCTCTGACGCGCAAAGCCTGGAACGTGAGGAATTCCTCGTTGTGGTTCGTCCTGTGCTCATGAACTGAGGCCACCATGAGCGCATACCTCATCGAACGGCGCTATGTGATCGGCGTCACTTGGCAGCAGACCGTCCAAGCCGTGAATCTCAAAAAGCACGCACAACAACTTGCTCGCAAGGCAAAGGCAGACTACTACTGCACGGTCGCACCAGCCACCGTAGGCACCGCGAAACTCAAAGTCTCCAACCAGGGGGAAAAGCTCATCGCCTTGGCTGCCGGCGTGGCCGCCTTCGCCAACGGCCATGTGTTTGCAGCCATCAAGCTCCCACAAGGGATCTGGATCTGCGCCGCAATCGACGGAGCACCAGCGACCGGCTTCGATGCTCTGGTGACGGACGAAGAAGCTGCTCGCGCGCGGCTCGCAGCATTTGAACGATTGGCCACCTCGTCAATCTCACTGTTCACAAATGAGCCAGATTTACTTTACCCTGCCCCACAGGTACAGCCGGTAACGCTGAGCCAGGTCATCAGCGCAGCAGCCAGCAATGAGGCCAGCGAGCCCTTGGCCAAGGTCGGTACCAGCATCCCTCCAGTTGTGCTCTACACCGTCGCCGGCGCGCTCCTTTTGCTCGGGGGCGTACGCGCTTGGGACTATTGGCAACTGGAGCAAAGACGCCAAGCAGAGCTCTTGGCCAACGCCAATGAGTTGGACCCCAAGACCGCATGGACTCAAGCCTTCCAAGCATATGCACAGGAGAAATCTACCTACGGGCACGAAGCGCTACGTGCATTGCGCGAAGCCACTGAAAAACTACCCACCAGCATCGCGGGGTGGCGCCTAAAGGAGACTGACTGCAAACCAAGCGCTGGCAGCACTTGGGGCTGCACGCTGAAATTCGAGCGCACCGCTGATGTGGGTCTCGACCCCACCAACGAGGACTTCGATCGTTTGCGCCCTCGCGAGTGGACGGTCCGCTATTCCACAGTGGATGAAATAGAGGCGGTGATGCAAGTGTCAGCGCCTGCACGCCGCCTCAATTTCGATGAACTTACCCCACTGGCCATCCAGCAAGTACGTGGCCTCAGCTCGTTGCAGCTGATCTTGCGCGCTTTCAGCGGAAAAACCATTGGGCCATTCCAGCCGGAAGCAGTTCCTGCACCGCTCAACAAGGTCGGAGAGCCCGTGTCCATGCCTGCAGAGCTAGGGCTGGCCATCTACAAAGCTGCGTTGACCAACCTTAGCGGCCCCTTGCTCAGCGTGGACCTGCTGATAGCTCCAGAGCTACCGGTGGCGTGGACCTCATTCAAGGTCGACTTTGCCCGACTGCCAAACGACTGGCAAGCCAACGGCGAAGCGTCTCTCAAGAAAAGCCTCATGACGGCCACCTTGGCCGGAGAAATCTATGCAAAGAACTAAGCCCGCCGTTGCAGCTGCGCTGATTGGCTTCGCCATGCACGCTGCCGCCCAGGATCTCGCTGCGGCCGCATCGCAGCCACAGCCAGGCTATGGCTTTGCTCCAACTGTGAAGAAGCTCATGCAACTTGAAGCCGATAAGGCCGTTGAGGCTGCGCTCGGCCAATCGGGGGGCTCCGCTCCTGCAGCCGCGGCTTCACAAGCAGCTGCACCAACCGTGCAGCCAGCCGTAGAAGCACCGCCGGAGCCTCGCCCGCTTCTTGCCCTCAATGGCATCTATGGGCGTGTAGGCCGCTGGACAGCCGAGGTGGCCATCGACGGCCGAATCTACGCCTTCACGCCTTCCGAGATGAAGGCGGGCTATACGGCGAAGCGCATTGATGCGCGGTGCATCGAACTGCAGCACGGCAAGTTTCCGCAGAAGCTCTGCAGCGACCGATGAGGACCTAAAGATGCAGTGGCCTTTCTTCTCCCGTCAACGTGCAACAGTCGCTGCTCCGGTGACTGCGACCACTTTTGTCCCCAGTCAGCGTGTCATAAAGACCGAGACCGAGCTGCTCAAGGAAGTGAGCTTCCATCGCCCACTCGCGAAGGACATCAACCTGGCGGGAAGTCTGGCCCAGCACATCTGTCCTCTCGAAACACGAAAAGACAGCAAGCAGTTCATTCTGCTTGTGAGCAGCCGCCACCGAAGCTCTCAAGAACTACGGGCTACGACGGAGCTCCTCCTGTCCAAAAACTACCGTCTCGCACCAGGCGCCAACGTCTATTTGGTCGAGAGCGAAACCATCATCCATGCCGTCTCGCGTGGCCACATCGACGGGACCCAGGGGGAGCGCCTTCGCAACATTCTGGGCGACAGGGCAAAAGCGGGCTACTACCAGTCGTTCGAGGAACTGGTGCGTTACGGCGTAACCAACCGCGCCTCTGACATTCACCTAAACATCTTCACTGCCCAAACACGCAGCGAGGTCCGGTTCACGATCGAGGGCAAGTACGTGGCCCCACCACGCTTCCATTTGCCAACTGCAACCCTTCTGTCCATCGCTGGAGTCGCGTACCAAACTGCCAAGGGCGTCAAAGACCCCGTTTTCAATGGCACTGTCGAATCCCAGTGCCGGATCTTCATCGATCTGGCCGAGCTTGGACAGTTCATGTTGCGCTGGGCGTCGATGGCCTGTGACGAAGGCCCGCAGATCACCATGCGGATCACGCCAATCAATGCCAAGAAAGAACCGCTGACGCTGGAGCAACTTGGCTACATCCCCACCCAGATCTCCATGTTGATGCGGGCCATGCGATCCGAGGGCGGTGCAATCGTCCTCTCTGGGGTCGTTGACTCAGGAAAATCGACAACGATATCGACACTACTCAGTGGAGTTCCAAGCACGCGCAAAGTGATGACAGTGGAAGACCCGCGAGAAAACATCTTGCCAGGCAGTCATTTCCACCAGAACACAGTGAGTCGCGACCTTGAAAGCGATGAAGACCCTTTCAAGCCAAAGAAAAGAACACTAAAGCGAACCGCTCTTAACGATCTATTCATCGGAGAGATTCGTGACCAGCAAACTGCCGCCCTGCTCCAAGATGCTATCGAATCGGGCACGAACTGTTATACGACTGTCCACGCTCGTAATTGCATGGGTATACCAGCACGCTTGATATCGCCAGGTATTGGCATTGACATCGATGTCGTTTCCACTCCTGGAAACCTCAAGCTATTGGGATATCAGGCACTACTTCCGAAAAACTGCCCCGGCTGCAAGCTTAAGGCCACAAAGTTCCTACAAGGTGAAAACGCAATGGAGTGGGAAGATTACTTCTTACGCATCAAACGTCTCTACGACATTGATCCAGAAACGATATATGTCAGAAACCCCGATGGATGCGATAAATGCCGGCGTGATGGCTTGCCTGAACTGAATGGCTTACTTGGCCGCACCGTCGTCGCTGAGTTGGTTGAGCCTGACGACTATTTCCTGGAATGTATTCGCGACTCCAAAACAATTGAACTGAGCCGGTATCTGGCGTCATTGCGCACCTCACGATATGACGATCCAGATATGACAGGAAAATCTGCAATGGACTGTGCCATATACAAAATGAGCAAAGGTGAAATAGACCCTAGAGAGATCGAGCCTCGATTCATGTCATTCGTCACAGTAGAAAGACGCCGTGAAATGGCTGCAGTTCACACAAAGAGTCTTCAATCAATTAAGAAGCTGCAGGCTGTGTGATGCGATCCATACTTAATTTCTTCTCGCCACTAAAACGCGCAGCACGCCAATTTAGAAAGCATCGGGCCGACTACTATGAGTATCTCGCTGACGTGCTTTCAGATTCCGATGGGCGAATCCTTATGCACGACATATTCGTAAAGGATGCTCAACGCTACGCGCCAAAGAACCGTTGGCAGAAACTCCGCCCCCATCCACGAGCGGTGCTTTCCGAATACTGGGCAAGCAAGTTTCTGGACACTGGCGCAGACATCGGCGCAACTTGGCGAGGCACGCTGCCCGATGCAGACATGCTGATTATTGCTTCAGCAGCTAACCACGGAGGCACTGGATCAGTACCGGACGCATTAAAAGAGGCTGCGCGCTTGGTGAGAGTGGTTGATGAGGCCCGCAGCCTGTTTCTCTCCATCATTGCTGTAGCAATATTCGCAATTATTGTTGTCCTTGCCACTCTCACAAGCGTGCCAGCTTTCGTGTGGCCGCAAATTAAGGCTACCTTCGACTTTGTACCTGAAACACTTTATGGTCCGCATGCATTAGATCTGGACCATTTCTCCAAGGTTTTTGCCTCATATATCATTCCCCTAGCAATAGGAATACTAATATTCTGCATCGCATTTAGTTGGTCTTTGACACGTTGGAGCGGTCGATCTCGTCAATGGGCGGAAAAGATAATTATCTACCGTGTCTATAGGAACTATCGCGGTGCGATGTTTCTTTCGACCCTATCCACTCTGGTGAAGCGCGGCTCTGGTCTAAACCTTCGAGAAGGCATAAAGGCAATCTCATTGCAGGCGGAGCCATGGCTGCAATGGTACTGCCAACGCATTCAAGAAAATATCGAACTAGGCTTTGTGGACGGTAGGCTTTTCGATGTAGGTCTAATGGAGCCGGATGCTCTATATTACTTGTTCGATATTTCTGAAGCAAAGTCTTTAGAAGCCGGACTTCAATTAACCGGTCGTCGCACAGAGCGCGATATGGGAAAGAGCATCAAAAAGCGTGCATTCATCCTCCGATGGGGCATTCTGTTTATATCGTTAGCAATAGTCGGTTGGGTTGTTTTCAACACATTTTCTGCCATTCAAGAAATGACAGATGCCGCAAAAATGGTTTTCCTGTAAGTCTATTTCAACCTGCTTTATCAAGGAGCAAAAAACTATGCAAAGCTTTATTAATCAATCTCGTCGCCTGCGCAAGTCATTTCGACGCAAAGGAAAAGAAGACGGCTTCACGCTGATCGAATTGATGGTCGTTGCCGGCATTATCGTGATCCTCGCAGTGCTGGCGTTTCCCGCACTGCAAGGCCTATATCGAGAATACCGTGCGCCGTACTTTGCGCGAGACCTTGCCAAGGCCGTGGCGTCGATCCAGGGTGCAGCAAACACCGTGGCCACCGCGACGCCATATACAGGCGTGACAACGGCCACGCTGGCCAGCGCACTGAAAGACTCTGCTTTCAGCGTTTCCGGCGCTACTGCGACCCACTCCATACAAGCAACCGGATTGAACCCCCAGGCAATTGCCGTAACCGGCACGCCTGGCGCCAACCTGCTGGTCACGGTCTCAAAGGTTCACGAGAAGGCCTGCATGCCGATGATTACGCAGATGGTGCGAGCAGCAGAGAGCATCAAGGTCGGAACAGTCGTCGTAAAGGCCGCTGGTGGCCAACCTGCTATCGCGACGCTGCAAAGCAGCTGCGCGGTGCCGGCGGGCGTCGACATTGAATACACCTTCCAATAACTCCCCCGCACGCCGTGCCGCATCTGGCACGGCCAAAGGACACTATGCTGCGCAAGCGCCCTCATCGCAAACAACAGGCTGGCTTCCTCCTGCTTGAGCTCATCGCTGTGCTTGGCTTGACCGCCGTTCTCGGCGTCTATGCATCCAAGGAGGCAATCGACAAGATCAACAGCGGCCGCGCAGAAGCTACCGGCGTCTACCTCTCGACGCTCAAGGATGGACTGGACAAGTTCCTGAACCTCAATGCCCAGGCCCTTGCCATGGGATCGGTTGTGGTCGGCTTCGCCGATCCACTCGCTCCCACGGTCGACGAGCTGCGCACTGCCAAGTATTTGCCTGCCTCATTTCCTCTCATCGACCCAATGAGACGCCGGCAACTTCTCACGGTAGATCGATCTGGCTGCCCCGGATCGACATGCTCGCTGACCGCCTATTCGTATAGCCACCTACCACTGACCGCAAGTTGCAATGGATATGCAGCCGATGGAGCCTGCGCGGCGGCCACGGGCTCCGTTTGGCATGTGCAAGCTGAAGAGATCAGATCCGCTAGCCAGGGGTATGGCACTACGGTGACCTTGCTTGCGCCCAGTCGCCTGCGTGGGAGCAGCTGTGACTATCCAACCCAAGGGAGCGCAGGCCCAGCCACTTATGGCGTTTGCACGACCAGGACTGCGGCGATCTATTCTCAATTTGTACGCATCCGAGACGACCGCGATCCTGACCTACAGGGCGACCTGAGCGTGGTTGGCAAGGTGAAGTCCGGCTCGCTCGCGTCCCAATCGCTGTCGATCACAAATGGTGGCGCGGAGACCACCAACATCAACAACCGCGGCGACTTGACTGTAAAGAATGCAGGGGGAGTGGCCACGGCCGGTATCTCAATGAGTGACGGATCTGGACGTACCTATGGTCAAGTCATCAAGCCGACAAGCATTCAGGTCAAGGGCAACTGGTGCGGAGGCACACACCAGCAAGGTGATATTGCCCAGGACTCCAATGGCTTGGGTTTGGTGATGTGTAACGGCAGCTATTGGATCGGAGTATCTCCTCAGAAGGATGCTATTGCAGGAGGCTGGTGTCCGAGTAATGAGGCCGTGGCTTGGAACAGCCAGGACGTTGCGCTTTACTGCTCCGGGAATCAGTGGGTCACGCTTGCCGACCGATTCGGAAGAAAAATATTCTTTGATTCCTACTCGGCTTGGAATGGAAGCTGGATAAATAAGCCTGCTTGTACCTCTGGCACTAGAGGCGCAATGATTATTCTCACCCCAAAGAACCAAAGCACGGACGCATTCAAATTGAATCACTATGCACTAGATTATGGATGGGCATGGGCTATATCTATAGTCGACAACAACGGTGTTGCAGCCTCGGGCGAAGCCATTGCACAAACCTATTGCGTCTATTAAAGGTAATCTATGAAGTTTAGAAGATATATAATTCTGTTCGCGTCTTTTGGAGCCTTTAGCTTGGCTATAGCGCAAAATTATGACTCGACTGGGACAGCAAGATTATGGGCTCCAAATCCGCCACCTTACATCCCTGAAAAAATAGTAGTACCTGGATATGGTGCTTATGCTGAAGGATCTGTTGTTAGTACCTTTGAGGCATTTTACCAAGATGGACAATGTGGAAATCTATTCGAGCGAGGCGTCTGCACGGCTAAACAAGGAGCTCAAGGATACTTGACAAAAACATTTATTGGATCTGGTCCAAAGGAGTTTGACGGCTGGCGGAAGTACCCAGAAGGACCATCATGCCCTATGAATACAGAAGGTTATGCAATTACAACCCTCGGTGGGCATGGCATCTGCAATTAAGTGCTCATAAATAGATCTAACAAAAGCTCCCCCTTGTTGAAGGGGAATTTTTTATTTAAACTAGCTCTGATTACCTGTTGTGAATCGGATTACTTTTCTAAAGCTCTTGCCATCCGATGATCCGTCAACGGACACGCTGTAGGCAGTGTTCGGCATTAACGGATGATTGGGGATCACAAATGCCTGATCCAGTGTCAGAATCTTGTGCATATCATCTGACGCGTTAAAGATCTTAGTATCAACCAGAGCACCAGATGCTACATCTGTCATGCTTGCAGAAGTCACAGTGATCTCACCTCCATTGCCTGAGGTGAGGATGACAGGATGCCCCATCGGAGACAAATTGAAGTCACGGCTTGGATACGGGTTCGGCGTTTCCGATGCGAATACGGGTGTCACATCAGTGATTCCATCGCAGGGGAACGATCTGATCTCTCCACCTCCATACATAGGGGCAGTGGAGCCGGCAGGAACACCAAAATTGACAACTGCTGTTGAAAAGAAAACCGTTTCCCCTGGGATTGAGGTCAGATTGGAGGACATCGAATATCCCACACCCATTTCGTGCCATTCGCTAACCGCCCCTGCCAGATGATAGACGGTCGCAAACAGCCCTCGAATATAGGTTCGGCCAGCCGGGTTAAGCGGCGTCTCAATCCCTGAGTTACTCGTACCTGCAAACAAGGACCCACTGTTACCACCGCCGGCAATCTCACCTAAGACGCTCGGCTGGTATCCCGCAGCTTTCGCACGGGCCAAAAGATCAGACCCAGTGAATCCTGGGTTGATACTAATTTGAGTATGTCCCATCGTCTTATTTGCTTGCAAATAACTGGCATGCCCCTGAGCAGAAATATCCAGCAAGGAATTCTGCTTGATCGAGCTGAAACCGCATGTCGTGCGGTTTTTGTTGATGATGTCGAAGATCTGCGCACGATTCGCATCCGCATAATTACTGGACGGAATCTCAATTGGATAGTTCGCTTTGGGCGTTTCCGGGACCGGCTTGGAGTCGGAAGGTGTGCTTCCTCCGCTATCACCGCCACCACCACCGCACGCAGCGAGCGCGCATGCAATTGCGACAAGAGACAATGTGCTAGAAATCTTCATACGGAACCTCTGTATCAGATAGGAATTGCACTCGAAGCAAAATTAATCGAGTGCAAACAAGCAATAGGAATTTTGAGTAAGACGCGACAGCCGAAGACTGTGCAGGAAGACTGGAGGGCGTTATTTCATTGAATACTCCGCGTGGAATTTATCTTGTGGGCTCCTCACAAGGGTTGAACGCGAAGATTTCCAATGAAGCCTTGTGTAACTGTGCGTGACAATTGTATGTCTGTCAAGTGCCTCCAAAATAGAAAAATGACCACAAGCTGTGAAAACAGCTTGTGGTCAAAATGGGCTACATCGTCAAAAGGTCTCTCGCGAGAGCCATCTCAATGCTTTCGCCCTCGTTGTCGTTGAGAACGTCCAGTCCACTTTCAGGCATATCGCCAGAGGTGGACTGCGATACCGCGATTTTCTTGGCCATGAGTCGCAGGCATTCCATTTGTGAAGTGCCGGCGTAGCCAAGGAAGATCACGCGAACATCATGCTTCTGACCAATGCGCCAGGAGCGCCTGGCGGCCTGAAGCATCGTGTAGACGTTGAATCCCGATTGCATGAAAACGATCGTTGGGAACTCAAGCAAATCCAGACCAGTCTTCACCAGCTCAGGATTGGTGATGAGCACATCGATGCCTCGCTCTACCTGGTCCGCTACCCAGTCTTCACGCTTAGCCGCATCTACGCTGGCGCGCAGCACAGCTACCTTGAACCCCCTGGCTTCGAGCAGCATGCGCAACCGGGCCGTGGTGTCGCGGGTGCCGGAGTAGATTGAATAGACCAAGACCTTGCGGCCGAGGGCTTTCTCATCCATGCAGAGCTGAATGAGCTTGGCCTCTTTCGGAGTGCATTCAACATCATCGAACAGAGCCGGTTGCATGTGCAGCAGCTCCTTGCTTCTTGGATGCCTCACCGTTTCCGAACGAAAGCAGCATTCTGGCCATGCAAGTAGCACGTTCATGACCACGCCCAACAGCGTGCTGTCCTTCATGGCCAAGGCCTGCTTCAGGATCTGCACCAATTTCCTCGACATATCGGCGTATGCCTCAGATTGGTCATCGCGCATTTGCACGTCAACAAAGGACTCGTCATATGCCGGCAGCACCTTCTGCCCAATGTCCCGCAGCTTTAGGAATACCGTCATTGGCAGCACGTAACGCAAGATACCCACAGGGCCGAACCCTGGAGCCTTGCTTGTGCGAACAGTCACGCCTTTGCCCTTGGCCGTGCGGTGGGAAGTCGTCGAGGTCTCTTTGTAGATGTCCTTGAGCACTCCATGCACGCGCATGAAGCCCATGGTCGCAGCAGCCATGGAGCCGGTCTTGGATGGCTTGAAGCCGTCCTCGATCAACACCCTGGGATTGACGCGCCAGAGGAGGTGAAAGAGATCATCCGCATAGCCGCCCATGAGTGTGCCCGTCAGCAGCAGCACTTTTTCGCACTGGCTGGCCAACACGCCCATTGCCTGACCCTGGGCCGAGCCCTCGTTTTTGTACTCGTGTCCTTCATCGACCACCAGCAAACCAAAGTAGTTGGTCGGCAGATAGCGCTTGATGAACTCCGTGGGCTGATAGCCGCCCTGCCCGATTGAAAACTCGAACGTGGCCAGGCTTCGCTCCATGCGCTTCGCCTGCTTGTCGCTGAATACCAGCTCCCCTTTCTCGTCCATCAAGTTCAAGAACTCGTAGACGTTGTCCTCCAGCATCGCAGCCAGTGTTTTCTCTCCAAATTTGCTGAGCAGCCGCTTCGCAGAAACCGGGCCGATGGTTGGCATCTGCTGAAGTGCGTTGAGCACCAGGTCGGACATGGAGTCGATGGGCCGCCCATTGCGAATCAGCGTCCACAGCGTCGAGTTGCAGTGTTCGCACTTTCGCCGGCGGTCACTGAGGACCTGCTTGGCCAAGGGCACGGACATGGGTAAGGTCTCGTCGTCATCGCCCTTCGATTCGAGCGGCCGCATGCAGCAAGGGCAGCATGCAGCCACGAAACGCTGGCCACCAACGAGGATGGTGCGTTCGATAAAGGACGGACGCCAATGAAACCCCATACGCATCCGCACACGGCCCAGCACGAAGAACTCCGGCTGGCTCGTTGTGATGCCCAAGCGGGCACGCATCTGCAGCAGCTTGCGCAGTGTGTCCGGGCCATTCAAGATCCAGACCCGAGCGCCGGGTACCGTGTCAAGAATCTCGCGCCGCCACTTGTAGACAAGGTGCGGCGGTGAGATCACAAGCGTGCGCGGATTGCGTCGCTGAAGCTGCTGAAGCAGCACAGACACGCAGATGGCCATCATGGTCTTGCCCGTGCCCATCTCCGCGTTCAACACCGCAGCTGGCTCGCCTCGATCAGCCAGGAGCTTTACGATGGCCTGAACCGCTTCGGATTGCTCTTTGAATGGCTTGCGCTTCAAATTGTCGAGGATCTGCTGGCGGGCCAGCCAGACCTCGGACAGTTGATCGCGCTGCGGTAGATAGACAGGCGGGTTCTGTGACCGGACCTGATCGAGCAGCCCTTGGCCAAACTCGCGTATGAAATCTCCAAGGGGCAGGGTTTCATCAATCACTTCGGCCAGAAAATCTGCGCCTTCGATCGTGCCAAGTTCATCAGCGACTTCCTGTACCACCGGGGCGGCCTCGGCCGCAGTAGTCGATGCCTCTGTCACAGCGGGCTCAGCAATTGCCAAATCGTTCATTGTTTGCTCCAAAAAAATGAGCGCACACCCCACAAAGGAGTGCGCGCCCAACGGTTAGATGAATGAAGGTGAGAAAGGCCTCTGGCGAGGCCTTGATGGAGTTAAGGAAGGAGAACGCGGTTGCGAACGCCCTCACTTACATGCCGAATGAAGTGATCAGAAATACTTACACGCAGCGCGCGAAGATTTCCGATGCGCGGATAGAGGCCACCCCCGAGCTCGTGGACAGCGCCCTTCTCTCGACACCAGGCAATCAAGGGTCCTTGCCAGTGATCGAGCAGCGCAATGGGAGCCAAGGTTTTCACCAGAGCCCACACCTTCTCCTCGATGCCGGCGTCGACGTTGGACACCACCCAGCCAATGCGGTTGGGCTTGTCGATCTCCTGTAAGCGTTTGTCGTAGACGAACAGATGGTTCAAAGATCCAAAGAGGTTCTGACGCGGTAGACGACCGGTGAACTTTCCCAGGCGCTCCGCAGATCCAACCTGGACATGGTTACGCGTTCCTTCAGGGCTCACCAACGTGAAATCCGTGATTCCGTGCTCAGTCCTGCCCAGCTCCATAGCCGCGATGAACTGCATGGCAGAAGCATCGCGCCCATAGAACGAGAGAAACATGAGCTCGCCCTCATCGTTCCGCAGGCAAGCGTCGGCCCATAGATCCGCGAAACCCTCTATACGGTGAAGCGCTCTTTGCATGAAATGCTCCTTTTATGGAGCAGCCCACAAGGGGCGTGCCCCGTGTGGGTGGATGAAAGACTATGGATTCGGTATCCAGAGCCAGGCGGCGACGTAGGTACCGTCTTCCGCCGGCGCTACCAGCGGCAAGGGATCGATGAGGCATTGGTCATCGGCGTGGATCTCCCTGGCACGGGCGATTGCATCGGCGCACTCAGCGCGATTCAGATCCTGGTTGTTGAGAAGCCTGCCGAGCTGCGTGACAGCACCGGCAAGGTCGCCCGACTCCCAGGAGTCAACGACATCCCGCGCTGCTTCCTCCAGCTCATGCATGGGCAGCCGCCTTGCGTTTCTCCAAGGCGTCGTAGTGCATCTCGACCTGCAGTTTGAGGTCCTCGATCTGGGTCAGCGCCTGCGTATGCTGTTCGCGGACAACCTTCTCAGTCACACGCTTAGGCTTTGAAGCCACGAGCGTCTTGCTGAAATCGCCATCGCCGCCAAAGCCCATGACAAAGCGCTTGAAACCTCCCTCCACCAATGACACAGAGGCCGATGTGACGAGGGAGCTATTCAACTTACGTGTTGAGACGGTGAGCACACGCCGGTCGCCGAGATCAATCTCAGTGTTCCCGCGGTGGCCATCACGGATGTTGTTAGAGAAAGATGTGTTCATGGATCGCTCCTGGTTGAAGTGGATAGAGCGAGCCCCTCCCCTGCGGGATAGGCCCGCAAGGGTAGTTGAAGAAATGCCAAGGTCTCTCGACCTGGTGCGCCTTCATGGCTCAGCGCGCCTTAAAACCGTTTCTGATAGGTCAAACGGTTTTCCGCAGCTCACCCCCTACAGGTAGGCTGGGGAAAACCGGCTGTAGCCGGTTCTCATGGGTTTAATGGGTCGTATCAGAATCCATCACTGATGCATGGCTTGCTGCTGGAAGCAAGCAGGCCAAGCGCCAGTGACAGATCGAGTGAAACCAGATTGCGAAACGTCCGGTCCGATTCCGTCATGCGCTCCCCGAGATGAAGCATGACGTTCTCAAGACTGGCTGATGCATCACATGCCTTGTTGAGCGCATCCAGGATCTGGGGGATCTTGGCGGGCAACTCTGCAAGCGCTTCGAGCATGAGCTCGTCCTGCGTCGTCAGCCCCTGCAGATGGAGGCTGAGGATGTGTTCAAGCAGCTGGACGGTATTCATCGAGCTCGCCATCAATATTCCGAGGGCAGCAAAATGGTCGTGACCGCCCACTCTGCGTCGGTTATGACCCATACCTTCTTATCGCCTACCGAGTAGGAAGACATGAGACGGCTTCTGTCTAAAAGCGCCCTTCGATTCAATGACTTATCTGACTCGTCTAAGTCCCCCCAATCCCCGCGCACATGCCTAGAGAGCAAGTCGTACGGATTGAGGGCGAGACGACGAAGTAGATCGTCGGCTCCAACTGTGGCCACACAGCGGCCCAACTGAAAAAGTGGAGCTGCCGCTGCAGTAGGTGGTTGTGTTTGCATGATGGTCCTCGTTTAAAAAATCGGGGACCACCGGCCCTAGGGGCTAGTGCCCCCAAGGGTGGTTAGATTTACAGCGTGTTTCCAGTAAGGAACTACGCTGCGCGTGCTTCAGCGCTCCATTCGGATGAAAGCATCAGCTTTGTCACCGACCAGTCAGCACTTGTCACGACCCATACATACTCGCTGTTCACAAGAAATGCAGATAGTCGCTAGCCACGCGCCGCTTCCAAGTCGCGCGCAAACATGACCAACTTCGTGTTGGCCAGCTCGCCTGGATCACCACAGATGTGCCGCTGCAGGAGTTCGTGGGGATTGATGGTCCCCTGGCAAATTAGGTTGTCTAGGCCTAGCGTTGCTACGCATCGACCCAGTCGAAACAGTGGCGTGTCATAGCGCTGCGATGGTTGTGCTGGCTTCACAGCATTTCTCAAGGTCATCTCCAATCAAGTGAATGAACGAGGACGACCTTCCCTGGGAAAGTGTCCCCAGGGGGTTGCGGTTCGCTGGCCTAGGCCAGCAGTGGTTAAAGAAAAGCTATGCGATGGCGACGATCCGACCCAGCCGGTGGTCGGGGGTGAACTCGATGGCATTGATGACGGGAACGAACCGGTCCAGCATCACCGTGGTCTGCGATGCTTGACCTTTCTCGTCAAAGTCAACGGACACCTTGCGCTCCTTGCGTTTGTAGGTATCCCCCTTTATCAGGAGCGTTCTGCCGCCGGCGCCGTGGATCATTCCGACCACCTGGCCAGCCGCAAGGGCAAGCGCAAGGTGCCATGGCGTCAGATCGCGCAACGGCGGTCGACAAGCGCCGCCGACCTGGCTGAACTGCGATGAAAGCCCGCTCCAGAGCAGACTCGACTCATACTTGTCCAGCTCGTCGCCGAGCTGCTCGGCATCGATCTGCACAGCGTGGAAGTCGAACTCCTGATCGACCTGCAGCGCAGGAATGACATATGGCTCCAACTCCCAGGAGTCTGGAATGACAGGGGCGCCCTCTTCCGAGGCCTGGGCCTCAGTCAGTGGCTGCAGGGCCACCTTGGTGGCATGGGTTGCCCGGCAGCGCTTGCCAATCACAATGCATTGTCGAAACTGCTGCACTGGCGCCATGAAGATCCGCAGATCCTCAAAGTTGCGCACCAGGTAGCTGCGTATTTCGTCGTCGAGCGCGTAGTGCGGAATGATGTAGACAAGCACTCCGCCATAGGCGAGATATGGCACGGTTTTGCGAAGAAAGGTTCGCTCCAGGCGCTCGGCCTTATCAGCCTCCGCCAACAGCGAGCGCTGGGCTGATTGATCGGCAACGCCGAAGCCGTAAGGCGGATTTAGAAACAGCAGGCCCATGCTTCTCGGCTTGAGCACGACATCGTGCACGTCCGAATGAATCACACGGTCGAGGATTCCCTTTGCATGACGCGCTCTGTCACGGTCCAGCTCGATGCCAAAGGCCTCGGCACCGCCGATTCGCCCTCGATCGACGGTCAGTAGCTGCCGTAAATCGGCGAGCGCGCTGCCCTCGCCGCAGCAAGGGTCAAACATGCGTATGCCCCCCTTCTCGGGCATCTGCAGCAGGTTTGAGATCCGGCGTATGGATTCCTCGTCCGTGGGGTAGTAGCCGTTTTTGACATAGTTGTGCGCCAGGCGCGAGAACATTAAGGCCATGGGCAGCTCCAGAAATAGAAAAGCCAGTCTCCTTGTGGAGAGCTGGCTTGGTTAAAGAGGTGGTACTTCAGTACCGCTTAGAACGGGATCTCGTCTGGATCAAGGCCCACGCCGGTAAGCTCTTGAACCTTTCCGTAGATGTCGAGGCGCGGCAATGCGCGCTTCAGGGCTTCTCGGTAGAGAGGGTTAGAGCGTGCATGCACCGCGATGACGGACGCTGCTGACTGCTGAGCAGGCAAGTCTTGAATGCGGCGAAAGGCCACGGTATCGGCAAGCGCCATTACTTCTTCAACGTCTGGCGACTGCAGCTCCTCAATCTCAGCACGCATCTCTAGGCGACGCATGATGTGAAAGAGCGCCTCATGATCGAACAGCCTCTGCACGGTCGACAGCATGCTGCCACCTTCATGCATCCATATGCCATTGACATACCGGATCTGCTCCACGGTGCGGTCCATGAGACGACACTGGAAGGTTGTCGAGCTCAGCTCAGTTGCCTTCGCAATAGCGTCCTTCGCGATATAGAGCCGATAGGTGATCTCCATACGCGCGTCGTAGATCTCATAACGATGCGCGGGCTCATTCTGAGTCCACAGAAGAAGCTCTTTGAACGCAGCTTCATTTGCAGTAATAGACATAGAGTCCTCCAAACTAGGCTCAGGGAACTCCAGCCCATAGGGGCCAAAGCCCCATAGGGAAAGAAAATGCCAGCCCTGATTTCTCAGGGACTGGCACGGGTTTAAAGGTGGTCCTTCTGGGACCAGTGACCCTTCGCCCAGGCCTTTTCAGCCTTGGCTTGGGTATTCCAAGTCTCCAGATGTTAATTTCCACGCATAACTGACCCGCCATTTCCATCTCAAACTGACCCACCCTTTGACTTGAGCCGCAAGGCT